>NZ_LZJZ01000023.1 GCF_001667585.1 Mycobacterium sp. E2733 | reverse complement strand
CGCGACCGCTGCCGGGAACGGTCAGACCGGCCAGGGCACCTAAGCCCAAGAACGACGCGACTGGCGGCGGAAACCCCGCGGGGTTTCCGCCGCTGGTTGTTTTGGTGTGTGATTTGTTTCACTACCCCGCGGGCGGGGGAACTACGGCGCTGGCTAATGTGCAGACAGCGACTAGACGATGGAGGGTGGACATGAGGGTCGTGCGGGGTATGCCAGCGCTTCTTCGGGTGATCTCCGTGGCCGCGCTGGCGGTCGGCTTGATCGGTGTGACGGTGACGGGCGGACCCGCCGGCAAGGCGCGGGCGGCCGGTTACGAGAGCCTGATGGTGCCGTCGGCGGCGATGGGCCGCGACATCCCGGTGGCCTTCCTGGCCGGCGGTCCGCACGCGGTCTATCTGCTGGACGCCTTCAACGCGGCCCCGGACGTCAGCAACTGGGTCACCGCGGGCAACGCGATGAACACCCTGGGCGGCAAGGGCATCTCCGTGGTGGCGCCCGCGGGCGGCGCTTGGAGCATGTACACCAACTGGGAGCAGGACGGCAGCAAGCAGTGGGACACCTTCCTGTCCAGCGAGCTGCCCAACTGGCTGTCCGCCAATAAGGGCCTGGCGCCCGGTGGCCATGCCGCCGTCGGCGCCTCGCAAGGTGGCTACGGCGCGATGGCGCTGGCCGCCTTCCACCCCGACCGCTTCGGCTTCGCCGGTTCGCTGTCCGGATTCCTGTATCCGTCGAGCACCAACTACAACGGCGCGATCCTGGCCGGCCTGCAGCAGTTCGGCGGCGTGGACGGCAACGGGATGTGGGGCGCCCCGCAGCTGGGCCGGTGGAAATGGCACGACCCCTATGTGCACGCCTCGCTGCTGGCGCAGAACAACACCCGGGTCTGGGTTTACAGCCCGACGAACATGGGCGGGGACGACGCCGCCATGATCGGCCAGGCGGGTGCGGCGATGGGTAGCTCCCGGGAGTTCTATCAGCAGTACCGCAGCAACGGCGGGCACAACGGTCACTTCGACTTCCCGGCCGGCGGCGACAACGGCTGGGGCTCGTGGTCGGGGCAACTGGGAGCCATGTCGGGCGACATCGTCGGCGCAATCCGGTAGCCGATCGCTGCGGGACTGACCTAGTCGGGCGAGCCGGTACCGTGTAGAGGTGCGGCAGGGGTCGGGAGGACCGCGTCGCCGCGATCAATCCCTCTGCTAGCAGGAGAACATGGCTACCAACGCCCAGCGCAAGCGCCACCGAATCCTCGCCTGGGCCGCCGCGTGCGCGATGGCGGTCGTGGTGCTGTTGGTGATCGTGGCGGTGGTGGTCTTGCTGCGCAACCGCGAGGCTCCGCCCAGCGCGGTGCCGCCCGGCGTCCTGCCTTCGCCGACCACGACCACTCACCCGCACAAGCCCCGGCCCGCTTCGCAGGACGCGTCATGTCCCGACGTCCAGTTGGTCAATGTCCCCGGCACGTGGGAATCCGCCCCGCAGGACGATCCGGTCAACCCGATGCAATTCCCCAATGCGTTGCTGCACAAGGTGACCGCGACTGTCAGCCAGCAGTTCCCTGCGTCCCGGGTGCAGGAGTACACCACCCCCTACACCGCCCAATTCCACAACCCGCTCAGCGGCGACACGCAGATGTCGTACAACGAAAGCCGCGCCGAAGGCACCCGCGCGACGGTCCAGGCGATGACGGACATGAACGCCAAGTGCCCGCTGACCAGTTACGTGCTGATGGGTTTCTCCCAGGGCGCGGTGATCGCCGGGGACATCGCCAGCGACATCGGCAACGGGCGCGGACCCGTCGACGACGACCTGGTGCTCGGTGTGACGTTGATCGCCGACGGTCGCCGCCAGCCCGGGGTGGGCAACGACATAGGGCCCAACCCGCCGGGGCAGGGCGCCGAGATCACGCTGCATGAGGTGCCCGTGCTGTCCGGTCTGGGGTTGACCATGACCGGGGCCCGGCCCGGCGGGTTCGGGGCGCTCAACGGCAAGACCAACGAGATCTGCGCTCCGGGCGACCTCATCTGCGCCGCGCCGAACGAGGCATTCAGCGTGACCAACCTGCCCAACACGCTCAACACCCTGGCGGGGAATGCCGGGCAGCCCATCCACGCGTTGTACGCCACCACGGAGTTCTGGAACGCCGACGGGCAGGCGGCGACGGATTGGACCTTGAATTGGGTTCAAGGACTGATCAATAATGCGCCGCACCCCAAACATGGATGACCGGCCGCGGGACACAGCAGCCAGGAGCCGGTTGCCGGTGCAGATCAGCGGTACCTTGTGATTTGGTGTGCTGCGGGCAGCCCCTTAACATTAAGAGGAATTTAAGAGCTAAAAGACTTTGTTGCGGACCCGGTCCTGGTAGACGCCGGCCTGTGATGAGCAGGACGCCGGCGCCCGTGACGCCGCGCGAGGGCTGGTCCGCGTAGAGATGGAAACCGTCGGCGTCCGCCGACCAGAAGACAAACGTCGGCGTACGCCGACCTAAAACAGGTGTGACAGGAGAGCGGAATGCCGTACCACAACCCGTTCATCGTGAATGGAAAGATCAGGTTCCCGGACAACACCAACCTGGTCAAGCACGTTGAGAAGTGGGCGCGGGTACGCGGCGACAACCTGGCCTACCGTTTCATCGACTACTCCACCGAGCGCGACGGGGTGTACCGCGACATCGTCTGGCGCGACTTCAGCGCCCGCAACAGGGCGGTGGGCGCCCGGCTGCAGCAGGTCACCCAGCCCGGTGACCGCATCGCCATCCTGTGCCCGCAGAACCTGGACTACCTGATCGCCTTCTTCGGCGCGCTGTACGCCGGCCGGATCGCGGTGCCGCTGTTCGACCCGGGTGAGCCGGGCCACGTCGGCCGCCTGCACGCGGTCCTCGACGACTGCACGCCCTCCACGATCCTGACCACCACCGAGGCCGCCGAGGGTGTCCGCAAGTTCATCCGCGCCCGGTCGGCCAAGGAACGGCCCCGCGTGATCGCCGTCGACGCGGTGCCCAACGAGGTGGCCTCCACCTGGGTGGAGCCGGAGGCCGACGAGAACACCATCGCCTACCTGCAGTACACCTCCGGCTCCACGCGCACCCCCACCGGCGTGCAGATCACCCATCTGAACCTGCCCACCAACGTGCTGCAGGTGCTCAACGGCCTCGAGGGCAAGGAGGGCGACCGGGGCCTGTCCTGGCTGCCGTTCTTCCACGACATGGGCCTGATCACGGCGCTGCTGTCGCCGGTGCTCGGTTACAACTTCACGTTCATGACCCCGGCCGCGTTCGTGCGCCGGCCCGGCCGCTGGATTCGGGAGATGGCGCGCAAGCCCGAAGACGCCCCGAACTGCGAGGTCGTCACCGTCGCTCCGAACTTCGCGTTCGAGCACGCCGCGGTGCGCGGCGTGCCCAAGGACGGCGAGCAACCGCTCGACCTGAGCAACGTCAAAGCGATCCTCAACGGCAGCGAGCCGGTGTCCCCGGCATCGATGCGCAAGTTCTATGAGGCGTTCGCGCCCTACGGCCTGCGCGAGACGGCGATCAAGCCGTCCTACGGCCTGGCCGAGGCCACGCTGTTCGTCTCAACCACGCCCATGGACGAGGCGCCCACGGTCATCCACGTCGACCGCGACGAGCTGAACAAGCAGCGCTTCGTCGAGGTGGCCCCCGATGCGCCCACGGCCGTCGCGCAGGTCTCCGCCGGCGTCATCGGCGTCGACGAGTGGGCCGTCATCGTCGACCCCGACACCGCCAGCGAGCTGCCGGACGGGCAGATCGGCGAGATTTGGCTGCACGGCAACAACATGGGCACCGGCTACTGGGGCAGGGAGGCGGAGACCCAGGAGACCTTCCGCAACATCCTCAAGTCGCGCATCAGCCAGTCGCACGCCGAGGGCGCTCCGGACGACGGCATGTGGGTGCGCACCGGCGACTACGGCACCTACCACAAGGGCCACCTCTACATCGCGGGCCGGATCAAGGACCTCGTCATCATCGACGGCCGCAACCACTACCCACAGGACCTCGAGTACTCGGCCCAGGAGGCCAGCCGCGCCCTGCGCACCGGCTACGTGGCCGCGTTCTCCGTTCCGGCCAACCAGCTGCCGCAGGTGGTGTTCGACAACCCGCACACCGGCCTGAAGCACGACCCCGATGACAGCTCCGAGCAGCTGGTGATCGTGGCCGAGCGTGCCCCCGGCACGCACAAGCTCGACTACCAGCCCATCGCGGACGAGATCCGGGCGGCCATCGCCGTCCGTCACGGGGTGACCATTCGCGACCTCCTGCTGGTGCAGGCCGGAACGATTCCGCGCACCTCCAGCGGCAAGATCGGGCGCCGCGCGTGCCGCGCCGCCTACCTCGACGGCAGCCTGCGCAGCGGTGTCGGTTCGCCGACCGCCTTCGCCGGTGCTAACGACTGAACCCGGGAACCATGGCTGAACTAGACGACCCCCAAGACCAGCAGGAGAATCTGCCCGCCAAGAAGACGGACCTGACGGTTCCCGAGATGCGCGAGTGGCTGCGCAACTGGGTGGGCCGTGCCGTCGGGAAGTCACCGGACGACATCGACGAGTCGGTGCCGATGGTCGAGCTGGGCCTGTCGTCGCGCGACGCGGTGGCGATGGCCGCCGACATCGAGGACATGACCGGTGTCACCCTCTCGGTCGCGGTGGCGTTCCAGCATCCGACCATCGAGTCGCTCGCCACCCGGATCATCGAGGGCGAGCCTGAAATCGACACCACCGGTGACGACGTGTCGGACTGGACGCGCAACGGCCCGGCCGAGCGTGTCGACATCGCGATCGTGGGCCTGTCGACCCGGCTGCCCGGCGACATGAACAGCCCCGACGAGACGTGGCAAGCGCTGATGGAGGGCCGCGACGCCATCACCGACCTGCCGGAGGGTCGCTGGGAGGAGTTCCTCGAGGAGCCCCGCCTGGCCGCGCGGATGGCGAGCGCCCGCACCCGCGGCGGCTACCTGAAGGACATCAAGGGCTTCGACTCCGAGTTCTTCGCGGTGGCCAAGACCGAAGCCGACAACATCGACCCGCAGCAGCGGATGGCGCTGGAGCTGACCTGGGAGGCGCTCGAGCAGGCCCACATCCCGGCGTCGAGCCTGCGCGGCCAGTCCGTCGGGGTGTACGTCGGCGTCTCCAACAACGACTACAGCTTCCTGGCGGTGTCGGACCCGACCGTCGCCCACCCCTACGCGATCACCGGCACGGCGACGTCGATCATCGCCAACCGGGTCTCCTACTTCTACGACTTCCGCGGTCCGTCGGTCGCCGTGGATACCGCGTGCTCGAGCTCGCTGGTGGCGATTCACCAGGCCGTGCAGGGCCTGCGCAACGGCGAGGCCGACGTCGCGATCGCCGGGGGCGTCAACGCGCTGATCACACCCGTGGTGACGCTCGGTTTCGACGAGATCGGCCAGGTGTTGTCTCCCGACGGCCGGATCAAGTCGTTCTCCTCGGACGCCGACGGCTACACCCGCTCCGAGGGCGGCGGCATGCTGGTGCTCAAGCGGGTCGACGACGCCCGCCGCGACGGCGACCAGATCCTCGCCGTGATCGCGGGCAGCGCCGTCAACCACGACGGCCGGTCCAACGGCCTCATCGCGCCGAACCAGGACGCGCAGGCCGACGTGCTGCGCCGGGCCTACAAGGACGCCGGCATCGACCCGCGCACCGTCGACTACATCGAGGCGCACGGCACCGGTACCGTCCTGGGCGACCCGATCGAGGCCGAGGCCCTGGGCCGGGTCGTCGGCCGGGGCCGTCCCGCCGACCGCCCGGCGCTGCTCGGCGCGGTGAAAACCAATGTGGGCCACCTGGAGTCGGCGGCCGGCGCGGCCAGCATGGCCAAGGTGGTGCTGGCCCTGCAGCACGACAAGCTGCCGCCGTCGATCAACTTCGCCGGGCCCAGCCCCTACATCGACTTCGACGCGATGCGCCTGAAGGTGATCGACCAGCCCACCGATTGGCCGCGGTACGGCGGCTACGCGCTGGCCGGGGTGTCCAGCTTCGGCTTCGGTGGCGCCAACGCGCACCTGGTGGTGCGTGAAACCTTGCCACGTGACGTGGTTGAAAAAGAGGCACGCGAACCCGAGCCCGCGCCCGAACCGCAGGCCGCCGCCGAAACCGCTGACGCCCCCACCATGGAGGGCCACGCGCTGCGGTTCGACGACTTCGGCAACATCATCCCGGACGCCGGCGCGGCCGAGGAGGACGAAGCCTACGAGCTGCCCGGCGTCACCGACGAGGCGCTGCGGCTGAAAGAGATCGCGCTGGAGGAGCTCGCCGCGCAGGAGGCGGAGGAGCCGACCAAGCCGCTGATCCCGCTCGCCGTGTCGGCGTTCCTGACCTCGCGCAAGAAGGCGGCGGCCGCAGAGCTGGCGGACTGGATGGAAAGCCCGGAGGGGCAGGCGTCGTCGCTGGAATCGATCGGGCGGGCGCTGTCGCGGCGCAACCACGGCCGCTCCCGAGCGGTGGTGCTGGCCCATGACCACGAGGAGGCCATCAAGGGCCTGCGCGCGGTGGCCGAGGGCAAGCAGCGGCCGGGCGTGTTCAGCGTCGACGGGCCGGTGACGAACGGCCCGGTGTGGGTGCTGGCCGGGTTCGGCGCGCAGCACCGCAAGATGGGCAAGAGCCTGTACCTGCGCAACGAGGTCTTCGCCGAGTGGATCGAGAAGGTCGACGCGCTGATCCAGGACGAGCTGGGCTACTCGGTGCTCGAGCTGATCCTCGACGACTCGCAGGACTACGGCATCGAAACCACCCAGGTCACCATCTTCGCGATCCAGATCGCGCTGGGCGAGCTGCTCAAGCATCACGGCGCCAAGCCCGCCGCGGTGGTCGGTCAGTCGCTGGGCGAGGCCGCCTCGGCGTACTTCGCCGGCGGTTTGTCGCTGCGCGACGCCACCCGAACCATCTGCTCCCGCTCGCACCTGATGGGTGAGGGCGAGGCGATGCTGTTCGGCGAGTACATCCGGCTGATGGCGCTGGTGGAGTACTCCGCCGAGGAGATCAAGACGGTGTTCTCCGACTTCCCGGACCTGGAGGTGTGCGTCTACGCCGCCCCCACCCAGACCGTCATCGGCGGTCCCCCCGAGCAGGTGGACGCGATCATCGCCCGCGCGGAATCTTCAGGCAAGTTCGCCCGCAAGTTCCAGACCAAGGGCGCCAGCCACACCCAGCAGATGGACCCGCTGCTCGGCGAGCTCGCGGCGGAGCTGCAGGGCATCCAGCCGACGAGCCCGACGGTCGGGATCTACTCGACGGTGCACGAGGGCACCTACATCAAGCCCGGCGGTGAGCCGATCCACGACGTCGACTACTGGAAGAAGGGCCTGCGCCACAGCGTCTACTTCACCCACGGCGTCCGCAACGCGGTCGACAGCGGGCACACCACCTTCCTGGAGCTGGCCCCCAACCCGGTGGCGCTCATGCAGGTCGGGCTGACCACGGCCGCCGCCGGGCTGCACGACGCGCAGCTGATCCCGACGCTGGCCCGCAAGCAGGACGAGGTCGAGTCGATGATCTCGACCATGGCGCAGCTCTACGCCTACGGCCACGACCTGGACATCTGGACGCTGTTCACGCGCGCAGCCGGACCGGCGGACTATGCGAACATCCCGCCGACCCGCTTCAAGCGCAAGGAGCACTGGCTGGACGTGCACTTCTCCGGCGACGCGTCGGTGATGATGCCCGGCAACCACGTCGCGCTGCCGGACGGCCGCCACGTGTGGGAGCACAACCCCCGCGGCCAGGCGGACCTGCCGGCGTTGGTGAAAGCCGCCGCGGCGGCGGTGCTGCCCGACGCGCAGCTGGCCGCGGCCGAGCAGCGCGCGGTTCCCGGCGAGAACGCCCGGCTGGTGACGACGCTGACCCGGCACCCCGGCGGCGCCTCGGTGCAGGTGCACGCGCGCATCGACGAGTCCTTCACGCTGGTGTATGACGCGCTGGTGACCCGCGGCGGGGAGGCGAGCGTCGCCCTGCCTGCCGCGGTCGGCGCGGGAGCGGCGGTCACGGCCGGGTCCAACGGGGCGGCGGCCGCGCCCGAGGCGCCCACCGAAGAGGCGGACGCCGAAACCCTGACGGACAGCCTCACCAACCGGTACTTCTCGGGCAGCGTGGGCAAGTGGTCACCGGACTCGGGCGAGACCATCGCGGAGCGCTTGGGCATGATCGTCGGCGCGGCCATGGGCTACGAGCCCGAGGACCTGCCGTGGGAGGTGCCGCTGATCGAGCTGGGCCTGGACTCGCTGATGGCGGTGCGAATCAAGAACCGCGTCGAATACGACTTCGACCTGCCGCCGATCCAGCTGGCCGCGGTGCGCGACGCCAACCTCTACAACGTGGAGAAGCTGATCGAGTACGCGGTCGAGCACCGCGACGAGGTCGAGCAGCTGCACGAGTACCAGCAGACGCAGTCATCCGAAGAGATCGCCCGGATGCAGGCGGAAATGTTGAGCGGGGCGACGCCGGGCACGGTGACGGCGCCGGCGCCCGACCCGCAGGCGGAGCCGGAAACCCAACAAGCGCCGCCGCCGGCCTCGGACGTTCCCGTCCCGCCGCCGCCCACGGACCCGTTGGGGCCCAAGGCCGCCGGACCCAATGGGGCCGCGCAGCCGCAACCCAACCTGGCCGGGGCCGCCGAAGCGCTCAACCAGCAGGCGGTCGCCGCGGCGCTCAACTCCGACGTGCCGCCGCGCGACGCGGCCGAGCGGGTCACGTTCGCCACGTGGGCGATCGTCACCGGCAAGTCCCCGGGCGGCATCTTCAACCCGCTGCCCAAGCTGGACGACGACCAGGCCGCCAAGATGGCGCAGCGCCTGTCGGAGCGCGCCGAGGGCCCGATCAGCGTCGAGGACGTCGTGACGTCGGAGAACATCGAGGCGCTCGCGGAGAAGGTACGGGAGTACCTGGAGGCCGGCGTGGTCGACGGGTTCGTCCGCACCCTGCGGCCGCGGCCCGAGGGCAGCACGAAACCGCCGGTGTTCGTCTTCCACCCGGCCGGCGGTTCGACGGTGGTGTACGAGCCGCTGCTCAACCGGCTGCCGGCCGACACCCCGATGTACGGCTTCGAGCGGGTGGAGGGCTCGATCGAGGAGCGCGCGGCGCAGTACCTGCCGAAGCTGATCGACATGCAGGGCGACGGGCCCTACATCCTGGCCGGTTGGTCCCTCGGCGGCGTGCTCGCCTATGCGTGCGCGATCGGGCTCAAGCGGCTCGGCAAGGACGTTCGGTGGGTCGGGCTGATCGACGCCGTCCGGGCCGGCGAGGAGGTGCCGCAGACCAAGGAGGAGATCCGCAAGCGCTGGGACCGCTACGCCCGGTTCGCCGAGCGGACCTTCAACGTCACCATCCCGGAGATTCCCTACGAGCAGCTCGAGGAGCTCGACGACGAGGGCCAGATCCGGTTCGTGCTCGAGGCGGTCAGCCAGAGCGGGGTGCAGATCCCGGCCGGGATCATCGAGCACCAGCGCACGTCGTACCTGGACAACCGGGCCATCGACACCGCCCAGATCCAGGCCTACGACGGGCATGTCACCCTCTACATGGCCGATCGCTACCATGACGACGCGATCATGTTCGAGCCGCGGTATGCCGTTCGCCAGCCGGACGGCGGCTGGGGCGAGTACGTAGCCGATCTCGAGATCGTGCCGATCGGTGGCGAGCACATCCAGGCCATCGACGAGCCGATCATCGCCAAGGTGGGCGCACACATGACCGAGGCGTTGAACGAGATCGAGGCCGACACCAGCCACACGAGTGAGGTAGGCAAGTAGTGACGGAGATGGCGCCAGCCCCCATCCAGCACAGCACGGCCGAGAAGCTGGCCGAGCTGCACGCCCGCCTGGAATTGGCCATGGAGCCGGGCGGTGAGAAGGCTGTCGCCAAGCGCGACAAGAAGGGCATCCCCAGTGCCCGCGCCCGCATTCACGCGCTGGTCGATCCGGGCACCTTCCTCGAGGTCGGGGCGCTGGCCAAGACGCCGAACGACCCGAACGCGCTCTACGGTGACGGCTGCGTCACCGGGCACGCCATGATCGACGGCCGGCCAGTCGGGGTGTTCTCCCACGACCAGACCGTGTTTCAGGGCACGGTGGGCGAGATGTTCGGCCGCAAGGTCGCGCGGCTGATGGAGTGGTGCGCGATGGTCGGGTGTCCGATCATCGGCATCCAGGACTCCGGTGGCGCCCGGATCCAGGACGCGGTCACCTCGCTGGCGTGGTACGCCGAGCTGGGCCGTCGCCACGAGGCGCTGTCCGGGCTGGTGCCGCAGATCTCCCTCATTTTCGGCAAATGCGCTGGGGGAGCGGTGTATTCGCCGATCCAGGACGACCTGCTCGTCTCGGTGCGCGACCAGGGCTACTTCTTCGTCACCGGTCCCGACGTGATCCGTGAGGTCACCGGCGAGGACGTCACCCTCGACGAGCTCGGCGGCTCCGACGCGCAGGCCCGCTACGGCAACATCCATCAGGTGGTGGACTCCGAGGCCGAGGCGTTCCAGTACGTCCGTGACTTCCTGTCGTTCCTGCCTTCCAATTGCTTCGACAGTCCGCCGATCATCAACCCCGGGCTGGAGCCGGAGGTCACGCCGACCGACCTGGAGCTCGACGCGATCGTGCCGGACTCCGACAACGCCGCCTACGACATGCACGAAATCCTGCTGCGGATCTTCGACGACGGCGACTTCCTCGAGGTCGCCTCGCAGCACGGGCCGGCCATCATCACCGGCTATGCCCGGGTGGACGGGCGCCCCGTCGGCGTCATCGCCAACCAGCCCATGCACCTGGCCGGGTCGATAGACAACGAGGCGTCCGACAAGGCCGCGCGGTTCATCCGGTTCTGCGATGCGTTCAACATCCCGCTGGTCTTCGTGGTGGACACCCCGGGCTTCCTGCCGGGTGCCGAGGAGGAGAAGCGGGGCATCATCAAGCGCGGCGGGCGGTTCCTCTACTCGGTGGTCGAGGCCGACGTGCCGAAGGTGACGATCACCGTCCGCAAGTCCTACGGCGGCGCCTACGCCGTGATGGGGTCCCGGCAGCTGACGTCCGACTTCAACTTCGCCTGGCCCACCGCGCGCATCGCGGTGATCGGCGCCGAGGGGGCCGCGCAGCTGCTGATGAAGCGGTTCCCCGATCCGACGACGCCCGAGGCGCAGCAGATCAAGAAGGACTTCATCGAGGGCTACAACCTCAACATGGCCATCCCGTGGACCGCCGCCGAACGCGGTTTCATCGACGCGGTCATCGACCCGCACCAGACCCGGCTGTTGCTGCGCAAGTCCCTGAAGCTGTTGCGGGACAAGCAGTTGTGGTTCCGCACGGCCCGCAAGCACGGGCTGATCCCGGTCTAGTTTTTTCCGCGAGCAGACACAAAATCGCCCTTACGACATCCGGATTGGGCTATTTTGTGTCTGCTCGCGAGCGCCAGCTCGCTAGCAGGTCAGCGCGCCGTCGATCAGTTCGTCGAATCGCTCCAACGCCTCGTCGCCGTCGGCGTCGATGCCGCGCAGCGCCCCGCGGTCGGCGAGATACCGCTGCGCGTAGAGCCGGGCGACCAGCGCCTTGCGCTCCCCGCCGCGGGTCGCACGCTCCCAGGCGGCCTGCTCGGTGAGCAGCGCCGCGCCGTACACGTCGCCCATGAATTGGGCGAGCGGGAACAGCCGCGCCTCGGCCACGTCGCGGTCCAGTTTGGACCACGCCGTGATCGCCGCGTCCAGATCCTCGATGCGCCCGGCGACCAGCCGGGTGGTGTCTTCGTCATCGGAAACCGACACCGCGTCGCGCAGGCGCGCCAACAACGTCTCGTGCGCGCGGGTCTGCTCGATGCCGCGCCGCACATCCAGGCAGAGGATGTTGTCGGGCCCTTCCCAGATGGTGTTCACCTGCGCGTCGCGCAGCAGCCGGGCCACCGGCCAGGTCTCGATATAGCCGTTGCCGCCGTGGATTTCGATCGCGTCGGACGCGGCGGTGATCCCGAGCCGGCAGACCTTGAGCTTGGTGACCGGCACGGCGATGCGCTGCCGCATGCTGCGGGGCTGGCGGTGGTTGGTGGCGCCGGTGCCGTCGAAAACCATTGCCTGCGCGGCTTCGACGTCGACGACCAGTTCAGCGAGCTTGCGCCGCATCAGCGGCTTGTCGATGAGCGCGCCCCCGAACGCGTGCCGCCGCCGGGCGTAACACAGCGACTCGACCAGGGCGCGGCGCGCGTTGCCCAGCCCGAACAGGGCGATGCCGAGGCGCGCGGCGTTGGTCAGCTCCATCATGCGGCCCAGCCCCTTGCCGTCCGACGGCCCTGCCTCGCCGGTGGGCTCGCCGGACAGCAGAAAGGCCTCGGCGTCAACGAATTCCACCTCGCCCGAGGCCACCGATCGGGTGCCGAGCTTGTCCTTCAGGCGGCGCACCCGCACCCCGTTGCGCGACCCGTCGCGGCGGGTGTGCAGCACGAGGAAGTTGGCGACGCCACGCGATGAGTCGGGCGCGCCCTCCGGCTTGGCCATCACGACGAACGCCTGGCCCGCGCAGTTGGAGGCAAACCACTTGAGGCCGTTGAGGATCCACGCATCATCGGAGCGGGTTGCCGTCGTCTCGAGCGCGCCCAGGTCCGAGCCGCCGGTGCGTTCGGTCAGCAGCTGAGCCGTCTCGCCTGCCCACTCGCCGGAGGCGAACTTGGCCAGCACGTGCTCTCGCACGTCGGCCGGCGCGTACGCGGCCACCAGCGACTGGACCATGCCGCCGCCCGTGCCCAGCGCGCAGCCCATCCCGATATCGGCCTGGTTGAGCAGATAGTTGGACGCGAACAGGCCCAGGCCCGAGCTCACCTCGGCGGCGCGCGCGTCGTCACGCAGGGCCTGCTGGGCATCCAGGACCGCGCGCTTGGACTGGGTGAAGGAGGCCGGCATGACGACCTGGCTGACGTCGTGTCCCCAGCGGTCGTAGCGCTCCAGGCGGGGCGGGTTGTGGTCGGTCTCCTCCGCCCAGCGCGCGACCGGACCGCCCATCAGCTCGCCCATGCGCACCAGATGCGGCTCTACGACCGCCAGTTCGTCCGGTTGCAGGTAGTACGCCATGGTGAACTGCAGGGTGGGATCGGTGACGTACCAGTTGAGACCCACGGCCCCGCGGTAGTTTTCGGTTTGGTAGCGCTGCGACTTCTCCCCCGTGGAGAAGGGCAGCCTGTCCACCGCCTCTACGGGGTAGTCGCTCATGAGAGAGACGCTACGCGCCCGTGAGGAAGACCAGACGAACCCTGCCGATCTGGATCTCGTCACCGTTGGTCAGCACCGCCGAGTCGACGGGTTCCCGGTTCAGATAGGTGTGGTTCATGCTGCCCACGTCGACGATGCGGAATTGGCCACCCTCGCTGCGCAATTCGGCGTGCCGGCGGCTGACGGTGATGTCGTCGAGGTAGATGTCGCTTTCCGGATGCCGGCCCGCCGACATGACGGGCTGGGTCAAGGCGAACCGTGAGCCGGCGTTGGGTCCGCGCGTGACGACGAGCAACGCCGAGCCCGGGCTCAGTGTCGGCGTGTCCTCGAGCGCCGCGGCGGCGGTGGCCGGTGCGGCGAACTCGGTCGGCAACTCAGTGCCGATGTCGCCGGTGAGTTCCTCCGAGCCCTCGCGCTGGGTCGGCCGGTTCGGTGTAGACCCGGTGTTGCTCACGCGGCTCGCGGCAGATCCGGGTTGGTCGCTGCCGGTTGCGAAGTCGGCCGCGTGGGTGCCGGTGCCCAGCCGACGTAGGTCAGGTAGACACCGACCAGGGCGAAGACGATGCACGCGGTGATCCACCAGCCTTGCGCGCCGATCATGTCGTTGGCCAGCGAGGCGAAGAACTTGGGGAAGGCCACCAGTAGCAGACCCCGCAGAACGATCAGCCAGCCGAGCAGGGAGACGATGATCGCCGCGGCGCCGCGCCAGCTCTGGTGAGCGGCGACAATGGTCAGGCCGAGCAGCAAGATGAAGGCGCCGGTGACGAACGTCCACATCGAGTTCGCCTCGAACTGCGACAGCAGGGACTGCATGTCGGACGAGCGCGCCACCGCGGTCACATCGACAATGATGAGGAAGGGACCGAGCACGCGGGAGAAAAAGCGTGTCGCGGTCTGCGATTCGTGTGGAGCGTTCATTGCCGTACCTTTCATCCGGCGCCGGTCATTCGGCGGTCCCCTTTATCGGAGCACTTCGCCACGGCGTCGAGATAGGGACTTATGGCACTCGCTGCAGGCGGCCCCGGCTTATACCGGTGCCACGAACTCCGAGGTGTAAAACTCCGCCGGATTCTGCGAGTTGGTGTTCGCCCGCTCGATAATCACCCACACGCCCGTGGTGCCGGGCCGAATGGTGTCTTGCACCGTCGCCGTTCCGTTGCCCGCCGCGTCGATGTCCATGCCGGAGAAGGCGGTGCCCGGATCACCCGGCCCGCAGGTGCTCGACGACGGCCGCGGCATCTGGATGAGCCCGACGTCGAAGTGGCTGCCCGGCTCGGGCTCGTCGTACAGATGCACCTCCGCGACCGCTCTTGACCCGGAGGTATGGATCAGGGCCGACCCGGTGCCCAGCCCCGGGCGAGGCACCTTGGGGGCGACGCTGACGCGACTGAAATCGCAGCGCCGGTAATAGTTGTCCAGGGCCACCGTGGTGCCGCCCTCGGCGGCGGCTTTGGTAATTTCGAACGTCGCCGCCGGGGTGATCACCACGGTGATCGCCGCCGCACATGTCCCGAGTCGCGTCAGCGCGTGCATTGGGCCGCCTATTTGTCCGTGTGAACTGGATCACAGCGGAATAGGTATTAACCCACAATCGGCGGGATTAAACCTTTTTCCGGCAATTACTCGACCGTTAATTTGAGCGGCTATTTGGCGGCTGACCAATTAAGGGCGAAGCCTTAAAAAGCGCTAGGGCTTAATGCGGATCGGCCCCGGGGACCACCACCCGCTGCGCGTAGCGGTGCCGAGGTCGATCTGCGCGGGATGCGCATCGGCGATGGTGTCGAACTTGCGCAGCGATCCCCAGTCGCGGCCCCAGTCATGGGACAGGTAGGTCGACATCACATGAGCCCTCAACAGCAGATCGGTGATGCCCAGCAGGCCGCCGTTGACCCCGTCCTGCCAGGTGTCGGTGTCCTGCTTCTTGGCGTTGTAGTCCGGGGTGATCCGGAACTTGGGGATCTCGGTGACACCGTTGACGTGCAGCATCGGCTGCTGACACGGGAAGGCCAACCCGACCGCCCAGTCCATCAGAACCGGCTGTGTCGAGCCCACGTACTCCTGCAACGAGCGCAGCTCCGGCACCCGCGGTGGGGTCAGTGCGATCCAGTCGTCCGGCGTCAGGGACAGGTCCTCGGCGACCACCCGCACCGCGACCGCGTCGCCGGGCATCTGGGAGCGCGCGAAGCGCAGGTTCCGCCACACCTTCGGTTGCTCGCCGTACAGGTCATAAGGCACCAGGCGGCCGGCCGGAAGGACGGCGCCGCCGGGGCCTGGCCTGCCGAATTCCAATTCCACGGTCTGTCCATTGGTGTGGTGGTGCAGGATGCTGTTGCCGGCGATGGTCCCTGCGGCGGTCACCACCACCAGCGGGTGTCCGGCGTCGGGCTTCGGCAGCTGGTACCACGCCGAGGTCAGCTTGCTCTGTCGTTGCGGGCCGCTGGTGTAGCTGCCCGCGAGCGGGACCTGTTCGGGGTTGAGGCCGTACGGCAGCGGCACCGTCGATCCGTTGATGCCCGGTGTCGTCAGCTTGAGCGGCGCGTCCCAGTCGTAGTCGGTACCGGGCTGCGGCACCGACGTCTCCTTGACCGATTCGGCCAGCGTACGATCCGGTACGCCGTTGGGGGTGAACCCGGTCGGGTTGACGCCACCCAGTGGGCCCAGCGGGCCGTAATCGTCGGGCAGGGGCGCCATGAAGCCGGCGTTGCTGTCCGGTTCGACGAGCACGTCGTCGGCCAGACCGCAACCGCCGCTGAATTCCCGTAGGTTGTCCCAGGCGTTGGAGTAGGTGGGGTACTGCCGCACGATGCCGGCCGTCATCGACGCGATGAATACCGCCGCCATGAATCCCGCTGCGATAGGGATGGGCGCTGCCGTCACCAGCCGTGCCAGTCGTCCTTCGCCGCGGCTCCTGGATGCGAAGTGCAGGTACATCGCCCACAGGGCGGCAATGGCGAATAAAGCGAAAAAGATTGTGCTGACCGTGATTCCGCCGATTTTCGGCATGCTGCTGTTGAATGGGACGCCATAGCTGGAGACGTACCACCAGCCGTTCGTGGTGGCGAAGCACAGCGCCAAAATGAAAAGCACGGCCGCCAGGAACGCCATCCGGTTGCGCGACCAGCGCAGCACCTCATGCGACACCAGCACCGTCGTCAGCGCGGCCATCGCGGCGCCCACCGCCGCGAACAACCCGAAGTGGTGCACCCACTTGGTGGGCGTGAACATCAGGAAGAACATAGTGCCGAAGATGACGCCCATCAGTCGCCACGCCGGTCCGCGGGCCACACCGGGAACCCGCTTGCGCCGCAACATGATGAACACGGCCGTAAAGAGGCACAGCGCGGTGATCAGGAAGCCGAAGCGGCGGGAGAGCGATCCGTCGACGGTGGGCAGAATCAGGTAGTAGTAGCGCAGGTTTTCGGTGTACCAGGCCTGGCTGGGCCCGATGTCGGTGCGAATCCTGGTGGCTTCCAACACCGTTGACAGCGTCTGATCGGCGAAGACCACGGTCAGGATCACCGTGCCGGCGGCCAGCATGGGTGCCACCAGCGGCCAGGTGCCGACCAGGCGATGGCGGCGGACCAGGATGCGCAGGATCGGGCGGCCACCGGCGACCAGCGCGGCCACCGCGATCAGCCCGGTGGGCTGGACTCCGAGGGTGAACGCCGCGGTGATGACGGCCAGCGCGGCCGGCGTCAGCCGGCTGTAGCGCATGGAGCGCTCGATCAGCACATAGGTGATCAGCGACCCGACGGCGATGATCGGTTCAGGGCGCAGACCGTTGTCGAACGGCATCCATGCCGTCAGCAGCACCATGCCGGCCGCCCAGTTCGCCGCCTTGCTGGAGGCCACCGCGGGCCCCAACCGGGGCAGCACCTCACGCGAAAGCAGCAGCCAGCACACGATTCCCGCGATCAGGTCCGGCAACCGCATCCACAGGCTGGCGTCGCTGACGTGGGTCATCAGCGCCAGCAGGTTGTAGTACCAGCCGAAGGGGTCCTCGGGGCTGCCGAACCAGCGGAAGTAATTCGACATGTAGCCGGCGTGGTCGGCGACCCGGGCCATGCCCAGGATGTAGCCGTCGTCGGACGAGTTGGCGCCGATCACATGCCAGAGCAGGAAGCCGAAGATCACCACGACATCGGCCAGGGTGAAGGTGCGCCAGTTCGCGGGGATGAGCCGGCGCATCCGGTGACCGTCCAGCTGGTCGAGGCGCCACAGCGCGACCAGCGCAACGATCGTGGACAGAATCGCCACCACCATCGCGGCCAGTTTCAAAGTCGTTGGGGTGGTGGAGAACCGCGTGTCGATGGTGGCCGAGAGCTTCAAATCCGGTGGGGCGGGGCCGGTCAGGTCGGTGAACACTCCCACGATCTGTGGCCGCAGGTTCGGATCGGGGAAACCGCCGCTGATAGGTTTCCCCGCCGGATCGGTCAGCCCGACGAAGGTGGCGAAGGCGCCGGCTTTGGTCGAGGTGATCTCGATTCTGGAACAGCCGGGGGCACCTGCGGCTCCTGCCACCTGATCTCGGGAAGCGCTGGCGATCACCACATTGCGGTCGGTGACGTCCACCCGCTTGGCGTTGACGACGACGAACAACGCGTTGAGCGCGGCATCTTTGCCCTTTTTGGGGGCAGTGCTCAACACCACGCCGCCCTCCGGCGGCAGGCCGCGCACCGCAGAGCACGGCACGGTTGCCGTCACGTCGACCGGGGTGAGCGAAATCAGCGGTGCGGTAACGCTATTCAGTTGGCCGTTCTGTGGCCAGTTCAGGGTCGCGGTGGTCTGCACGACGGGCAACAGCGGGGTGGCCACCGACAGCACGAACCCGATCAGGCCGGCGACGGTCGCCACCCAGCGCGTCACCCGCACGTCCTTGACGGTCGTCATGCTCATGGGAGCGCCCGAATCGGTCCCTGCCGGCTCCAGCCGTGCACTGTCATCACACCCTGTTCGATAACGGCCTCCGGCGCCTGATCAGCCGGCACCAACGGGAAGTACTGCTCCACGGATCCCCAGTCGCGATACCAGTCGCCACGCAGATACGTCGAGATCGTTGAGGTGCGCAGCATGGTCTGCAGGAACAGGAACGGCCCACCGGCCTCGCTGGCCTGCCACCCGTTCGACGACGACGCCGTTTGTTTGTGATCGGGCAGGATGCGGTACTGCGGAAGTTCGGCAACGCCGAGGTGTTCCGAGAACGGCCGCTGGCACGGGAAATTCGCGGCGGTCGCGATATCCATCAGCACCGGTGTCTGCGATCCCATCAATTGCTGCAGCGTCTGCAGCACCGGGACGCGCGGTGGCGTGAACGCGAACCACTGATCCGAACTCAGGTTCGGGTCGTAGGCGACGATGCGCGCCACGTTCGCCTCCGGCGGCGCCCACGTCAGTGGGAACCGCAGATTGCGCCACGCCGGCTCCGGGCCGATGTCGATCGGCTGCACCTCGCCCAGCGGCTGCGTGGTGCCGTCGGGGCGGGTGACGCCCCATTGCACCTTCAGCGACTGCCCGTAGGTGAAGGTGCCGTCCTCCTTGTACGACCAGATGGCGCCGGACGCCGACACCACGACGATCGGGCGGTCCGGGGTCCGGGCCGGCAGCTGGTACCAGGCGGAGGTGGCGGTGGCGGCCAGCGAGTTTTCGCCGTAGCTGCCCATCACCGGGGTGCGGGCCGGGTCGAGGCCGAACGGCAGCGCGGCGTGCGAGCCGTTCACGCCGGCGGGGCCCTTCCCGCCGGCGGTGCCCGCGGAGTCACTCATGGCGGCGTTGGGCTTGTTCGGTGACGCGTCGGAGTTCACCACCCCGGGTTTGGTGACGACCGGGTACGACCTCAGGTCGTCGCCGACGCCGTCGGGTTTGAAGCCGACCGGGTTGGCGCCGCCGAGCGGGCCGTCGGGGCCGAAGGTCTGCCCAGGCGCCGGCTGCAGCATGCCGGCGTTGGGGTCGGGCTCGGTCAGCACGTCGTCGGCCATCGCGCAGCTGGCGGGCGACAGCCCCGAACTGATGGCGGCGAGATTGGCCTTGCCGGTGGTGTAGAGCGGGTAGCGGAACACCACGCCCTTGGTCAGCGAGGCGACCTCGCCGACCACCATGATGGTCGCGACCACCAGCAGCGGCGTCGACGCCAGCACGCGGTTGCGCCGGCTGTCCTTGACCTCGGTGTGCCCGGCGTAGTCCATCCGGAAGTGCTGCCAGGCGGCCAGCAGGCCGGTGAGGATGGACAACGTCAAGAACATCGAAGTCACCGGGTGGCTGGCGACCACCGGCTGGATGTCGTACCACGGCACCCCGTAGTTGCCGACGTAGAACCAGCCGTTGATGCCGGAGGTCGCGACCGCCAGCACGAACAGCAGGGCCGTGACGTACAGCGTCAGGTTGCGGCGGTTGTGCAAGCCGATCCGCGCGAGGGCGAACGCGGTGACCGCGCCCAGGGCCCCGGTCAGTCCGGCGAACGCGCCGAACTGAACCGCCCACTTCGTCGGGGTGAAGGTCAAGAGCAACAGGCCGACGGCGGTGGTGCCGATCAGCCGCCAGGCCGGGCCGCTGGCCACCCCCGGCACCCTGCCCCGGCGCAGCAGGATGACCAGCATCCCGAACAGGCACAGCAACAGCACCAATACCGCGAATCGCCTCGCCATCGACCCGTCGGGGTTGGACTCCACCGTGAGGAAGTAGTAGCGAAGCCAGTCCTGGTACCACGCGATCGTCGGCCCGACCTTGTATTTGATGCGCGCCGACTCGGCGACGGTCGCCAGCGTCTGACTGCGGAACACCACGACGGTGATCAGGGACAGCGACGCCGCCAGCACCGCCAGCGGAGCGAGCAGGCCGTCGGTGGCCCGGCGTCGGCGGATCGTCTGGGCGACGGCCCGCGCCCCCGTCAGCAGGGCCGCGACGGCGATCAGGCCCTGCGGCGCCAGTGTCGCGGTGAGCATCGCGACGAAGATCGCGACGGCGGCCGGGGCCAGGCGCCGCAGCGCGATCGCGCGTTCGACCAGGATCCAGGTGACCAGCACGCCGAGGGCGATCAGCGGCTCGGGCCGCAGACCGTTGTTGAACGGCAGCCAGGCGGCCACGAACACCGCGGCCGCGGTCAACACTGCCACCCGGTTCGCCGCCAGGCCGCCCCTGCCGGGCCCCAGCCTGCGCAGGATCAGGTGGCTGATCACCAGCCAGCACGCGATGCCGGCCAGCGTGGCGGGCAGCCGCATCCACACGCCGGCGGTGCTCACCGACGCCAGGCTCGACAGCACCCCGAGGTACCAGTCGAAGGGCGCGTCGGTCGTGCCGAAGTAGCGGTAGTAGTTGGCGATGTAGCCGGCCTTCGGGGCGACCCGGGCGATGGTGAGGTTGTAGCCGTCGTCGGACGAGGTCGCGCCGATGATGTGCCAGAGCAGCAGCGTCGCGATCACTCCGGCGTCGGCGATCCAGGTGGCGATGCCGACGCGCCGCCACGAACTCCAGCGCGCCCGAGGGCGGTACCGGGACAGCCTGGCGATCGGGGACCGCCAATTGACCAGCGTGCCGCCGCCGCGGCTGCGACGGTCGAGCGCGGCCAGCGCGATGACGGCCGTCAGGACGGCCAGCACGCCCACGGCCATGGCGAGCTCTTTGAGGGCGGTCGGGGCCGTGATGAACCGGGTGTCGATGTCGACGCGGGCCGACAACCCGGGCTGGGCGGGCACCTTCAGGTCGGTAAAGATCCCGCCGACCTGGGGCTTCTTTTCCGAGGGCAGTATCCCGGCGGCGCCGGGCATGCCGACGAACTCCGCGCCCGCCGCGCCCGCGTCGGCCCAGGCGTGCAACACGCTGCAGGCCCCGCCGGCGACCGCCGGGCGCGGCGCCGCCGCGGCCACGGTGTCGCGGAACGCCACCACCACCAGGTCCTTGTCGGCGCGCACGAACAGCCCGTTCTTGCCGGCGTCCATCCCGCCGGCGGGCAGGGTGGAGACCACCAGGCCGCCGGCGGCCGGCAGGGTGGCGATCGCCGCGCACGGGATGGAGATGTCCAACGCGCGCGGCGCCCCGGACACCAGGGGCGCGGTGATCTGGGTGACGTGCCCATCCGTGGTGCCCTGCGGCCACAGCACCGTCGCGGTGGTCTGTTTCACCGGGAGCAACGGGACGAGCGCGCACAGCAGCAGACCCACGAGGCCCGCGATGATGGCCACCAAGCGAGGGATCCGCTGCGAACGCTGATCATCGTCGTGGGGCACGAGGCTCGATCGTAAGCGAAGCTCCTTTGTCCGATGAGGACGCGGGGCCGGAGGGCCTCAGCGGGTGATCCGGGCGGCCAGTGTGTCCAGGCCCGGACCGGCCAGGTCGGCCAGCGCCGCGGGGCGCCCGGACATCGCCATCAGTAGCGCCTCACCGGGCCCGGTGACTTCCGGCCCGTGGCCGTGTTCCCAGTCGACGTCGGTGGCGCGCAGGCGCAGGCCCCTGATCCGGCGGCCGGCGCCGAGCCTGGGGTTGCCGGGCACCAAGCCGAGAACCCGCTCGAGCCGATCGGCCGGCACGCTGCGCGGCCGGCCCAGCGCGCGGCGGATGTCTTGGTGATGGATGGTGCCGTCGACGAGTGCGATCATTCCGCCGAAACCCGCTGTCAGCCCGCGTGGTTGGAGATGAGCGCGCAGAAAGTCGAGCAGCTGCTGAGGACCCAGCTCGGCGAATTCGTCGACGCCGACCTGGTTGGCCCGCACGACCCAGCCCTTCGCGAAGCGCTTCAGCAACCCCAGCGTGCCGAGCTCTTCGTAGCTGATCACATGCGCGACAACGTCTTTGACGGTCCACCTCGAGCACAGGCTGGGAGCGTCCCACTCCCGCGGCGCCAGGGTGGCCAGGAAATCCGCCAGATCGGCCCGCTCGTCACGGGCCATGCTCATCAGGGTGGCCGTCATTGCGCGGCCCCGGCGAGCAGCAGGCGGGCATAGCGGTCCAGGTACAGCGGCCAGCCCGCGTCACCGTCGACGCCCTCGGCGACGGATTCCCATCCGGGTCCATGGCGGTCCAGATGGCGATGCTCGAGATCGATCCGGGTGCGGTCGTCAGACTCCGCGGTGAAGCGCACCTCGACTTCACTGGTTTTCGACTGGTCGGGTTCCAGTTGCCAGGTCGGGCCGATATCCCAGGTGAACACGAGGCGGCGGGGTGGCTCGTAGGCCAAGATCCGCGCCCAGCGGCATACGCTGCCGTCGACGCCGCGGTCGTAGATGTGCCCGCCCACCCGGCGCTCGAAGACCGTCTCGGCGATCGGTACCGCGAGCAGGTTGTGCTCACGGGGTTTGAAGTCGCCGAACTGCTCGGTGAAGACGGCGAATGCCTGCTCGATCGGGGCGTTGACCAAGACGTGGTGGGTAACGTCCGGGATCCGTTGCGTCACAAGTCTTCTCCTCTATTTTCGTCGATCTTTCGGGCGTAGCCGGCCAATGCCTGCGCCCAGAACCTGTCGAGGTCGGCGCGCAATGCCTCGAGGCCCGTCGGGTCGAGTTGGTAAACGCGCCGGGTGCCTGCCGCACGGTCGCGCACCAGCCCCGCGCATTTGAGCACCTTGAGGTGTTGTGAAACGGCCGGTCTGCTGACGGGCAGCTGCCGCGCCAGTTCACCGACGGCGGCCGGGCCGTGTGTAAGCCGCTCCAAGATGGCCCGCCGCGTCCGATCCGCCAGGGCGTCCCACACATCTCGGTCGGTTTGGTAAGCCATCACGAACCGTAAGCCTACACTTACCAATTGTGAGCGCCAACCCCGCGACTTCCGAGATCGCGGCAACGCCTCCCCGGCACGCCGACTCGAGTGGCCCATTAGCCACACGACCGGGTGGCTACAGGCGAATACTGATCGCCGGCGTGAGAAAGGGCGACAGGCGATGTCACGCGATCACACAGTTGCGAAGGCGGCCGACGGCGCATGCCTCGCTGACCGGGGACAGGCCGGCACCGCCCGGGAGACCGTGGCCATCGGCCGGTCGCCCGCGACCTTGGGATCGGTAGCGACCCCGACCGCCTGCACTGGCGGTATGAACATCGGTCACAACACAAAGCGGGTGCTCGCTGGCGCGTTGCTCTCGGGCGGCCTCGCCGCCGTCGGGTCGGGGCTGGTCGTGGGAACCGGCCACGCTCAGCCCGCCCCGATGGTGTGTCAGGACCCAAGCCGCGGACCGAGCCCCACCAACAGCTGCACCTATCAATGGTGCCCGGGGTCACCGGAGCTCAAAAATATGCCGAACTGGGACAGAAATGTCTGCCACCCTTGGTATTTCGATCAGAACAGCCCGCTGACCAATTCGGCCATCATCGAAGGCTTTCCACCGCCGCGGCCGCCCTCGCCTCCGTGCATCCCGTTCATCAACTGCCTGCCCGGGTTGTGACGGCTAGGTCTTGCGCAGGGGCGCGGGGCTCCACAGTCCGCTGCGCGTCGCCGTGCCGAGCTGCAGGCGGGCGGGCTGCGCATCTGCGTAATACGGCGTCAGGCGTTGCAGCGAGCCCCAATCGCGCGACCAGTCGTCCTTCAGATAGGTGGCCATGGTGGTCGCCTTCACCAGCAGCTCGGTGACGCCCAGTGGCCCGCCGCCGTTGTTGTCCATCACCGGCGAGTTCGCCTCGGCGCCGAAACGGTCCGGCAGGATGCGCCATTTCGGCGTCTCGTCGACTCCGTTTTGATGGCCGAACGGCCGCTGGCAGGGGAACGCCAGCCCGACCAGCCAGTCCAGGAACACCGGGTCCCGCGACCCCACCACGTCCTGCAGCGTGCGCAGCTGGGGAATCCGCGGCGGCGTGAGCGCGATCCAGTGCTGCGGTGCCAGGTCTTCGTCGTCGGCGACCAACCGGATCTGGGTGGCGCCGGCGGGGATGGCCGACAACGGCAGCCGCAAGTTGCGCCACGCCGGGGAGGCCCCCACATCGGAGAGCTGGAACGACCCGCCGGCGTGTCCGTTCGCCGCTTCGTCATCGGTGGCCCACTGGACCTGGACCTCGCGGGGGTCGAAGCGGCCGGCCGCGCTCACCACCAACAGCGGCCGGGCCCCGTCGCGGCTGGGCAGTCGGTACCAGCCCGATCGCAGGTGGGCGGGCACCTGGATGCCGGGGCGCCAGCTGCCCAGGACGGGCGTGCGCGACGGATCCAGGTTGTAGGGCAGCTGGGCGACCGAACCGTTGATTCCCGGCGCCGGAGTGGTGCCGCCCTCGGTGCCGGCCTCGGCGCCGGTGACCAGCTTGTCGTCGTTGATGAAGCTGCGGTCACCCGGCCGCTCCATCACCGGGTCGGCGCGGACGTCCGCGGGAATCCCGTTGGGCGTGAAGGCTTCCGACAGGCCGGCGCCCAGCGCGTCACCCACCGTGGCGCTCACCGGCGACAGCGTCCCGGCGTTGGGATCCTGTTCCACCAGCACGTCCTGGGCCAGTCCGCAGGTGTGGCCGGTCTTGAAAACGAAAGCGGCCTCGAGGTTGGACCGGCCCACCGTCCACGCGGGATACTGGTCGGTCATCGCCAGGGTCAGCGACGCCACCTCGAACACCACCAGCACCCACGTCGCGATTGCCAACGGGGACTGGACGATTCCGGCCACGCGTGCCCCGTACCGGGTCTTGGGCGGCCCGTCGTCCAGCGAAACGAAGTGGAACCACGCCGCCAGCAGCAGCACCAGGACGGTCAGCCCGAGCAGCGCGGTGGCGAAGGCGTAATGCCATGCCGGGAACGAATTCGACCATGGCACACCGAAATTGGACACGTACCACCAGCCGTTGACGCTGGCGAACGACAACGCCACCAGGAACAGCACCACGGCGGCGAACATGGTGCGGTTGCGCCGGGATCGCATCGCCACGGCAGTGACGGCGATCGCGGCCAGTGCGCCCAGCGGTCCGGCCAGCCCGGCGAACACCCCGAAGTGGTGGGTCCACTTGGTGGGGGTGAACATCATCGCGATGAACGAGATGATGGTGATCCCGAGGATGCGGCGGCTCGGCCCGGCGGCCGTGCCCGGAATCCGGCCCTTGCGCAACGACATTGCGACCGTGATCCCGAGCGCAAGGACCAGCGCCAGCACGGCGAAGCGGCGGGCGACCGACCCGTCGGGGCTGGCCATGAACAGCCGCTCGTAGCGGATGTGTTCGTCGAACCAACTCAGGCTCGGCCCGACCGCGCGCTTGAGCATGCTGGCCTGAACCTCACCGGCCAGGGTCTGGTCGCGGAAGATCAGGATGGCGGTGACGGTGACGGCGGCGAGCAGCGGCGCCACCAATGGCAGCGCACCGAATCGCTTGGACCGGCGATGCAGGATGGTGCGCAGCGGCCCGATCGCGACCAGCAGCGCACCGATCGAGGCGATGCCCGTCGGCCCGGAAAACAGCGTCAGCGCCCCGATGATGCAGGCGACCGCCACCGGCAGCAGGCGGCTGGTGGCCACCGCGCGTTCCACCGAGCACCAGGTCAGCAGGATGCCCAAGGCGATGATCGGCTCGGGCCGTAGGCCGTTGTTGAGCGGCAGCCACACGGCCAGGAACATGCCGGCCGCCGTCCACGCCGCGCCGCGGTTCAGCTTCACGGCGTGCCCCAGGCGCGGCATGACCTCACGGCTGATCACCCACCAGCACGTCACCGCCATGGCCAGGGTGGGCAACCGCATCCAGATGCTGGCGGTGCTGACGTGGGCCCACAGCGCCAGCAGGTCGTAGTACCAGCCGAAGGGCGCCTCCGGCGTGCCGAACCAGCGGTAGTAGTTGGCCATGTAGCCGGCGTGTTCGGAGACCCGGGCCATGGTCAGGATGTAGCCGTCGTCGGAGGTGTTGGCGCCAACGAACTGCCACCACACCAGCACGGCGATCACCAGGGCGTCCAGCCCGCCGACCGACCACCAGCGCGACGGCAGGAAGCGGCGATGCCGGGTGCCGTCCGCAGTGTCGAGCAGGTGCAGCGCGACCAGGGCGGCGACCGTCAGCACGACCCCCAAGATCATCGCCGCCATCTTCAGTTGGCTGGGGCTGCTGCTGTAGCGGGTGTCGACGATCGCCGAGAAGCTCAGGCCCGGCGGCGCCGGACCCGCCAGATCGGTGAAGACGCCGACGATCTGCGGTCGGAAGTCATACCCGCTCTTCTCCCCGCGCAGCGGCGAGCCGGGATGCTCGGCGTTGGGCCCCTGGGTCAGCCCGACGAACTCGGCGGTGACCCGGTCGGCGTGCGCGGTGAAGGTCAACCGCTGGCAGGCGGGGCTGAGCACCTGGTTCAACGGGGCGGTCACCACCGCGACGTTGCGCACCACCACCACCAGGTAGTCGTTGGCGCGTTGGATGAGCAGGCCGCGATCGACGGCCTTCGGGGCCTGCTTGGGCACGGTCGACAACAGCACCGTCTTCGCCGCATTGGCCGGGCCGGCCAGCCCGGCGGCGGCCTGGCACGGCACGGTGATGTTGAGGTCGGTGGCCACATAACCGATCAGCGGCGCGTCGACGCTCTCGAATGTGCCGTTCTGCGGCCAGTTCAGCGAAGCGGTGGTCTGATTGACCGGCAGCAGCGGGGTGGCGATGGCCAGCAGAGCCCCGAGGAGCCCGGCGACGGTAGCAACCAACCGAGTGATCCGGTGGTTCGCTCCCGTGTCGGTCACGGTGGTAGATGCTAGTTCTTCGACGCGCGGCGGCGAGGTGTCGGTGCTCATCAACGGCCCCTCAGTGGCTTGGAGCCGGCTTGCGGATGGCCACCACGAACGGGCCGGCGCTGTGGACGACGAACTGCGGGCTCTCGAAGAGGGCGGCCCGCAAGTCAACGGTGTAGCGACGGACATTGGGCTGGTTGGGATACACGTCCTCGGCCAGCCGCAGCGTGTAATTTCCGTTCGCGCCGCGGCGCATCAGAAACACCGTGGGCGGTGGCCAGGGGCAGGTGTCCAGCGCGTGGATGAGGTCGTCGGCGGACTTGAGTTTGGACCACTTGTTGATCTGGGCGGCCCGCAGGTCGAACTGCGCCAGCGGGTTGGCGTAGTGCGACGTCAGCCCCTGGAATCCCCAATAGGGATAGAAGGACAGGAAGCTGTAGTCGGCGGTCATCACGACGGTCTGGTCGCGGGGCCTTCCGGTCACGGTCGTGATGGTGCGGTCGATGTCGGGGTAGAACTTCTCCGAACTCGGCGGGCGCCGATCGCCGCGCTGGCCGTTGCCGTCGGTGTCGGTGTAGGCGATGGTGAGATCCGGGCGCAGCACGTCGGGAATGTCCTGGCTGAACGCGATCGCGGCGGCCAGTCCGACGGCCCCGGCGACGGGCACTGTCGCTTTCTCCCAGGCCCGGCCGCGCGCGGACAGCGCCCCGACGGCCTCGACGAAGCCGAACGCCCCGGCGGCGACCAGCAGCACGGTCAACGTGGGCTGCAGCCGGAACGACAGCAGCGTGGTGCGCGCCAGCGTGGTCAGCATCGACAGCAGCGACCACAGATAGACGGCCAGCACCCCGATGGCCAGGGCCCCGGCCCGCACGGATGATCCGGTCCGCACCACCAACCACAGGGCGCCCAGCAGGCAGACAGCGCCCAACAGGGAGAACTGCAGCATCGGGAAGGTCAGCACGGCGCCGTCGGCCGGCAGGTAGTGAAAGGCGCTGCCGGAGTTGCTGACCGGACTGCGGACCGCCCGCAACAGGAACGGCAGCCAGGTGGTGCTCGCGATGGCCGCGGCGATGACCGCGATGACGGCCAGCCGGCGCAGCGGGTCGAGCGCGGCCCCCACGCCGCCGCGCCGCCAGCGCGCACCGGCCAGCAGTAGCGCCATGAGCGACACCGTGAACGCGCTGAAGGCGAGCAGCAGCGAGTACCACGTAGCCGTCCAGCCGAGGAATAGGCCCGCGGCAACCACCGCGCCCCAGCCGCCGTTGCGCTCGCCGCCGCGCAGACCCGACCAGGTCAGCACCAGCACCGGCGGCAGCAGCACGGTGATCATGGCGGCGTAGGGCTCGGGCGAGCCATAGGCGAGGGTCGCCGCCGCCGTCGCGGCGGTGACGATCAGCGCGTACTCGAAGCGGACCATCCGCCACCACAGCACCAGGGCGACGGCTACCGCGATGGTGATCGAGGTGACGGCCCACGGCTTGTAGATCTCCCAGGCCGGTGTTCCGCTCAGCGCCGCCGCGCGCCCGCCGATCCAGAACCAGCCCGGCGGATAGAACGGCGGCAGCCCGATATAGGTCATGTCGCGCAGGGCCGGGTTGTCGGCGAGCCGGGTCAGGTACTCGGTGCGGAACTGCTGGTCGACGGAGATGCCGAACAGGTACAGCTTGGTCGCACCCAGCGGCATGCCGAGCGTTACGACGGTGAACGCGGACACGAACACCAGCCCGCCCAACTGCGCGAGCCACCGAAGCCGGCCGGACCGCCGCCATGCCCAACCCACGGCGACCAGACCGGCCAGGCAGCCGACCTGCCCCACGGTGGTCAACGCGTGCAGTTGGTTGGACGACGGGAAAGCCGGCCACTGCACGCGAGCGATCGCGACCAGCGAGACCACCGCGACGGCGACGGCCACCGCCACCGCCAAAGCCATCTGGCCCAGCCCGGCCAGCGCGTTACGCATGATCAGATTGGCAGCTTGCGGAAGACGCTCCGCGGGATGTGTCGCAACACCATCATCACATAGCGGAATGCTGCTGGCGCCCAAACCAATTCCTTACCCTTTGCGGCCGCGGTCACCGCGAGGTTGGCGACGTATTCCTTGTCCACGGTGAGCGGGGCTTCCTTGATGTGCGCGCTCATCCGGGTACGCACCTGACCGGGCCGGATAACCAGAACGCGAACACCGTACTCGCGCAACGCCTCCCCCAGGCCCAGGTAGAAGCCGTCCAGCCCCGCCTTGGTGGACCCGTAGACGAAGTTGGACCGCCGCACCCGCTCCCCGGCCACCGTGCTCATCGCAATGATCTGGCCGAAGCCCTGGGCCCGCATCTTCTCGGCCAGCAGCACCCCTACCGAAACCGCTGCGGTGTAGTTGATTTCGGCGATCTGCACGGCCTTGCGCTGGTTCTGCCACAGTTCCTCGGCGTCGCCGAGCAATCCGAACGCCACGATGGCCACGTCGACGTCACCGTGGGCGAATGCCGCATCGATCATCTTCGGATGGCTGTCGGCGTCGGTGGCTTCGAAGTCGATGAGCTCCACCGACCGCGCGCCGGCCGCCTTCATCTGGGCGACGGCGGCGTCTCGGCCCGGGTCGTCGGGCATGGCGGCCAGCACGATACGGGCGTGGGCGTTCTGCAGGTAGCGCTCACAGATGGCCAGCCCGATCTCGGAGGTACCGCCGAGCAACAGGATGGTCTGCGGGTTTCCGACGGCGTCCAGCACCATTTACAACAGCTCCAAACGTCGGGCCATGTCCGAGGCGAACACCCCGGCGGGATCCACCTTGCGGCGCACCGCGATCCACTCGTCGATGCGTGGGTACATGGCGTGGAAGGTCTCGGCGCTCGCGCGGGAATCCTTGGCGGTGTACACCCGGCCACCGAATTCCAGTACGCGCCGGTCGAGTTCGTTGAGGAACTCGTTGATCCCCGGCTTGTTGGGGAAGTCCATCGCGACATTCCAGCCGGCCATCGGGAAACTCAGTGGTGCGCGGTTGCCCGGTCCGAACAGTTTGAACACGTTCAACGCCGAGTAGTGGCCGCGGGTCTGGATCCAGCGGATGATGGCCTTGAACTCGTCCATCGCATCCGGTGGGACCAAGAACTGGTGTTGGGCGAAACCCATTGGGCCATAAGCGTTGTTCCAACCACTTACCAGGTCGAGCATGTGGTAGAACTGCGACAGATTCATGATCTTGCCGGTGTACGTGCCGCCCAGCCGGTAGTACACCTCGCCGATGGCCATGAAGGACAGCTTGTTCATTGCGCTGACCGGAAATATGTTCGGCACCGTTAACAGTTGTGGCGCATCGAATTTCAGCGGATTCCTGGCCAGCTTCTCGGGCAGTTGGTCCAGCTTCGCCAGGCTCCCGCGGCTGACGGCGGCCCGGCCGAGCTTGGGCGGCGGACTGATCAGGTCGAACCAGGCGCTGGAGTAGGTGTAGTTCGCCTCGCTGCCATCGAGGTGCACGGCGACCGTTTCGTCGAGGTCCTTGGTGGCCACCCCGTCGGCGATGAAGTAGGCCGTCTCGGTCGGCGTCATCTCGATGGTGGCCCGCAGGACGATCCCGGTCAGGCCGTTGCCGCCGACGGTGACCCAGAACAGCTCGGCGTCGTCACCGTCCGGGGTGAGGGTGCGGACGTTGCCGTCGGCCATCAGCAGGTCCATCGAGCGCACGTGGTTGCCGAAGCTGCCCGCGCTGTGGTGGTTCTTGCCGTGGATGTCGCAGGCGATCGCGCCGCCGACGGTGACCTGGCGCGTGCCGGGCAGCACCGGAACCCACAGCCCGAACGGGAGCGCCGCCTTCATCAGCTGGTCCAGGCTGACGCCGGCGTCGACGTCGACCAGCCGGGTGTCGGCGCTGATCGAGTGGATGCGATTCAGGCCGGTCATGTCGATCACCAGGCCGCCGCCGTTTTGGGCGTTGTCGCCGTAGGACCGGCCCAACCCGCGCGCGATGACGCCCCGCCCGTTCGGGCCGCCGGATTCGGCCACCCGGACGACGGCCTTGGCGATCACCTCGGGATCGCGGGTCGAGAGCACCTCGGCCACCGACGGCGCGGTGCGGCCAAAGCCGGTCAGCCGGGTGGTGGTGGTCGGAAGATCGGTGCTCAACATCGTCAAAGAGGGTACCGCTTGCGCAAGTGGCTCAGCGGATGCGGAAGATAACGGCTCGCTGCACGACGAAGTTGATCACCGTCGCGGTGCCCTGCGCGATCACGAACGCCACCGGTATCGCCCACCCGCGGTAGTGCAGAAGCGCGAGGCACAAATGGTTGAGCCCGACCTGCACGGCAAAGGTGATGCCGTACAGAATCATGACCGCGACGAAGCGCGCGGTGCTCGGGGCCGCCTGGAACGTCCACCGGCGGTTGATCAGGTACGCGGTGATGGTGCCGACGATGAAGCTGGTGGCCTTGGCCAAGTCGACCTGGACGCCCGCGGCCTTGTACAGCGCCAGGTACAGCCCGAAGTCCACGATCCCCGCCAGACCGCCGGTGACGACGAACCGCGTCACCTGTGTCGTCAGACTCAACTGCGGGCTCGGCGGCGCGGCGTCGGGCAGCGGGGCAACCATTGGGGGGAGTCTAACGGGGCCGCGGGCCTGCCCCGGGACGCGTCAGCGGGGGAGCTTGACCGATATCAGCTCGACCTGATCCTCGCCTTGCGGCGTCGAGTAGGTCACCGTGTCGCCCGCCTTGTGTCCGGCCAGGGCCTGGGCCAGGGGGCTGCGCGCCGTCAGCGTTTCACCTTCCCGGCCGACCGGAGTCTCCTCCACGATCGAGATGACGTGCATCGTGACCACTTCTCCGTCGGAGAACCGCAGGGTCACCTCGGTGCCACCGGGCAGCGTTTCCGATGCGTCGGGCTGCGACGGCCCGGTCCGCAGCCGGCGGTCCAGCTCGTTGATCCGGTCGCTGAGCCCAACCAGCTCCTCGGCGCGCTGGATCGCCTCGGCGGCGTCGCCGTGGTCGCCCACCATGCCGCGGTCGTTCCTGACTTCGACCTCGAGGCGGTCCCGCCGCTGCCGTAGCCGTTCCAGCTCAGCGGCGAGGTTCTCCCGCGCCGCGTCCGCCGCTGATTGGACCTTTTTGCTCACGTCGGTGGACCTTTCGCCCAGTTTGCTCAAGTGGCGTTCCAGTGTCGCACCACGGCGAGGCGGCCGCCACCATTATCGGGCAAGCGGCGGGTCACGCTCAGTGGCTGGCGGAGCCGGATTCGGAGTTCGTGGTGAGCGGCGGGGCGGCTTCCCCGTCGTCGTAGTAGTCGACGGTGCCCCGCAGGGCGTCGAAGATCGCCCTGCCCTGCGCGACCAAGCCGCTGGCCACCTCGGTGAGCCCCTCGGCGCCGTTGAGCACGGTCACGTTCGCGTTGGCGAGCCCGCGGGCCGCCTTCTCCACGATCTCGGGCAGCTGGTCGATGAGCGCCTTGTCCAGCGCCACCCGGTCGTGCGAAGCCGCCGCCTCGGCCTGGATCTTCATCTTCTCCGCGTCGGCGACGGCCAGGATCCGGACGCGTTCGGCCTCGGCCTCGGCGGGTTTGACCACCTCGGCGACCAGTTCCTGCTGGCGCAGCTCGGCCGCGCGCTCGGCGAGTTCGGTGCGCATCTGCAGCACCTCGCGCTGAGCCTCGGCCTCGGCGAGCGGCCCGGCCTGCGCGGCTTCCGCCTGAGCCTTGTCCACCTCGGCCTTGTACTGCGCCTTGACGATGGCGGTTTGACGGGCGAATTCGGCCTGCTTGCGCTGCGACTCCTGTTCGGCCTCGGCGGCCGCCTGATTGGCCTTCGCCTGTGCGATCTGCGCCTGTTGCTGGATCGCCGCGTTGTGCGGCGCCGGCATGGCGTCGATGTAGCCCAGGCCGTCGTCGTCGATGGACTGGATCTGCAGGGCGTCGACGGCCAGCCCGATGCGGGCCATCTCTTCCTTGGACCCGTCGAGGACCTCGGTCGCCAGTTTCTGGCGCTCCCGGATGATCTCCTCGACGGTCATCGACCCGATGATGGAGCGCAGGTGACCGGCGAAGATCCGGCCGGTCAAGACCGACATCTGGTCCTGCTCGGACAGGAACCGTTGCGCCGCGCTGATGATGCTCTCGGTGTCGTTGCCGACTTTGAAGGCGATCACCGCCCGAACGTTGAGGGTGATGCCCTGTTGGGTCACGCACTTCTCGGCGACCTCGGCCTCGCACATGGCCAGCGTGAGGAATCGGACCTTGCGGAAGAACGGCATGATGAACGCGCCGTGACCGGTCACGACGCGGAACGGGGCGTTGCTTTTGGTTCGGGCGCCGGAGACGAGCATCGCCTCATCGGGGGCGGGCACCTTGTAACCGAGCATGGGGACTCCTTTTCGGGTTTCGCTGTTCTATCTCTGGCCCTTTGGGGCGTCAATTCAGGTCAGGCGAGGCCCTGCCAGGGCTCGACGACCACCGCCCGCGGGCCCCTGACTTCGACCACCAGCACCTCGGCGCCCTTGGGCAGGGGATCGTCGGACCACGCCAGGAACGCCTCCTTGGCACCCCGCACGGTGACCAGCACCTCACCGGCGCCGCGTTCCCCGCGGGTTGCCACGGTCAACGTCCCCACACAGCCGATCGCCGCGGCGTCGCTCACGAACGCATACTCCCGCATCGGCAATGCGGGCGTCGTGTTTCGTCTAAACGGGCCCCGCCGTGACCTCGTCGAGGGTGCCCTCGTCGAGCACCGCGTCGGTGCCGGCTTCGGTTTCGGCACAGGCGAACTCGATGTCGAAAGCCCGCTCGTAGCCATGCAGGAAGAATCGTTTGCCTTGATTGGCCCACGAGCGGTGGCAGCAGGGCAAGTCGTCGAACAACCTGCGGAGGTGAAACCTGGCCGTGCGGCCCAGGGGGGCGTCGGCGCTGTGCATGGTGGCCACGCGGTCGCCCTCGAGGAGGATGGTGCGCGCCTTGCGGGATCCTTGAAGGATTCTTGGAGCCGTCGTTCGAGCGCGGCGGGTGCCTATCGTGGTGGGTATGAACGTCGGTCGCAGGAAGTGGGCGACACCGGTGGCGGTTCTGGTGGCCGTTGCCGCGGTGTTCTCCGCGGCGCCGGCATCCGCGGACCCACCCGACGACGCCTTCCTGGGGGCCCTTGCGGACAACGGGATAGCGATAAACGACCCTGGCACCGCGATCGGAATGGCGCGAAGCGTGTGCGCGGGGCTGGACCGGAACCAACGATCGAGCGTGCTGGCGATGAAGGTGATGAAAGACGCCAACCTCTCGGCGCGGCAAGCCGGGTTCTTCGTCGGCGTTTCCGTGTCCGCCTACTGCCCGCAATACAAAGGGCAGATCGACGATTCGTTGGACTGGCTGAATCCGCTGCCGCCACTCATGTGACTGCATCGTCGCCGGGCTAGACCCAGTACGGCACCCGCGCCCGGTACTGGCGCATCGCGAACGCCGCCAGCACCCAGCCGACGACGGTCAGCACCCCGACCACGGCCCAGTGCCGCAACTCCTGGTGAGCGCCCAGCAGCGGGGCGCGAACGATGTCGAGATAGTGCAGCAGCGGATTCAGCTCGACGATCTTCGACCACCGCCCGGCCCCCTGCTGCCGCAACGTGTCGTCGTTCCAGATGATCGGGGTCATGAAGAACAGCAACTGTACGACGGAGAACAGCAGCGGACCGATGTCGCGGTAGCGGGTCGCCAGGATGCCGAAACACAGTGACACCCAGATGCAATTGAGCACGATCAGCCCGAGCGCCGGGATCACCGACAGATCCGCCCACGACCACGCCTTGGGATAGATGATCGCGATGACGACGTAGATGACGATGTTGTGCGCGAACAAGATGATCTGCCGCCACACCAGCCGATAGACGTGCACGGACAGCGGCGTCGGCAATTGCTTGATCAGCCCCTCGTTGGCGACGAAGACGTCGGCGCCCTCGAGGATGGCCGCGTTGATGAGGTTCCAGATGATCAGCCCGAGCGTGACGTACGGCAGGTGCACGGAGAGCTCGAGGTGAAACAGCTTGGAGTACAGGCCACCCATCGCGACGGCGGTGGTGCCGGTCGCGATGGTGATCCAGAACGGCCCCAGCACCGAGCGACGGTAGCGCTGCTTGATGTCCTGCCAGCCCAGGTGCAGCCACAGCTCGTGCCGACGGAAGCCGGCGACCAGATCGCCCCGGGCGCGGGTGAAGGTCCGCGACTGGGCGGCGGCGTCGATGAACGTCATATGCGCCCCTCCTCTCCCCCGCAAGCGGGAGGTACCCCCACATCGCTCCGCTCTGCATCGTCGTTGGCGCGCGTCACGCGGATCCTCCGGGTCGGCCGAACTGCTCCCGACGCCCCAAGCGGCGCAACCGAATCCACTCGGCCAGCCCCTTGGGGTCGTGGCGGGTGATCAGGAAGTACCAGCCGAACCGCACCCACTCCTGCGGCAGCAGCTTGCGCAGGCCGGGTTGTGACAGCAGGTAGCCGCGGTTGCGATAGGTGTAGAAACGCTTCGTCGGATTGTCGGGATACTGGGTGTGCATTCGGCCGCCCAGGATCGGGCGGAACTCGTCGGATCCGCAGGGGTGCAAGTAGATCGCGTCCAGGCAGGTGCCGAACGGCAGGCCGGACCGAACCAGCCTGCGGTGCAATTCCACCTCGTCGCCGCGGATGAACAGCCGCATGTCCGGGACGCCGACCGCATCGAGGGTGGACGCCCGAAACAGCGCGCCGTTGAACAGCGAAGCGATTCCGGGCAAGAGGTCCTGTCCCGTTTCGGTGCGCAATTCGCTTGCCCGCCTGCGCCATACCAGGCCACGCCGCAACGGGAACGCCAGGCGCTCCGGGTCGTCGGAGTTGCACACCATCGGCGACACTTCGGCCAGGCCGTGCTTTTGGGCGCAGCCCAGCAGCGTTGCCAGCACCCGGGAGTCCTGCGGGCGACCGTCGTCATCGGCCAGCCATACCCAGTCGGCGCCCTGCGCCAGCGCGTGCAGCATGCCAAGCGCGAAACCGCCTGCGCCGCCAAGGTTTCGGCGTGAGGGCAGGTACGTTGTCGAGATCGGCTGGGCCGCAACCAGTTCGCCGATCCGGGCATCCGCACCACCATCGTTGTCGACGACGATCAGATGGTCCGGCAGCCGGGTCTGGGCGCTGAGCATGTCCAGCGACTTGGCGAGTTCTTGCGCGCGCCGGTGCGTGACCACGACGGCGACGAGGGATTCACTCATCCCCGGATGCGCTCTGCGCCAGCGGTTGGTCGGTGCGGCCTTGCAGGCGGGTCTCCTCCAGCACTTCGCGGACGTGCCGTGCCGCGTCCTCGCCCTCGTAGGCGCGCACCACGTCTTCGATGTCGCCGGCCTGGCGAATCACCCCGTGGTCGATCCACATCGCCGTCTTGCATAGCCGGGCCAGGAATTCGTTGGAATGGCTGGCGAACACCAGGATTCCGGATCGCTCCACCAGGCCCTGCAGCCGCGACTGAGCCTTCTTCAGGAAGTCGGCGTCCACCGCGCCGATCCCTTCGTCGAGCAGCAGGATCTCCGGGTCGATGCTGGTGACGACGCCCATCGCGAGCCGGACCCGCATCCCGGTGGAGTAGGTGCGCAGCGGCATCGACAGGTAGTCACCCAGCTCGGTGAATTCGGCGATCTCGTCCACCTTGGCGAGCATCTGCTTGCGGGTCTGCCCGAGGAACAGCCCGCGGATGATGATGTTCTCGTAGCCGGAGATCTCGGGGTCCATGCCGACGCCCAGATCGAAGACCGGTGCGACCCGGCCGGTGACCTTCGCCCAGCCCCGGGTTGGTTCGTAGATGCCCGAAAGCAGGCGCAGCAGAGTCGATTTGCCGGCACCGTTGTGACCGACGAGGCCGACCCGATCGCCCAGCTGGAGCGACATGGTGATGTCGCGCAACGCCTCGACGACGACCACGTTGGAGCTGTTGCGGCCGATCGTGCCGCCCGCCTTGCCCAGGAAGGCTTTCTTCAGGGAGCGCGACTTCGCGTCGAAAATGGGAAATTCCACCCACGCGTTGTGCGTCTCGATGTGAGGACCCGCCACCGTGCTTCGCTTACAGGTACTGACCGTGTCCGGACGCGCCCGGCTTGCCCATTCCCGGCGGCAGCGCGCCCTGGCGCATCTTCTCCAGCTGCGCGCGGGCGGCCATCTGCTGGGCGAACAGCGCCGTCTGGATGCCGTGGAACAATCCCTCCAGCCAGCCGACCAGCTGGGCCTGGGCGATGCGCAATTCGGCGTCCGAGGGCGCCGAGTCCTCGTTGAACGGCAGGGTGAGGCGGTCGAGCTCTTCGCGCAGCTCCGGCGCCAGGCCCTCTTCGAGCTCGCGGATGCTGGTCGCGTGGATTTCGCGCAGGCGGTTGCGGCTGGCCTCGTCGAGCGGTGCGGCGCGCACCTCCTCGAGCAGTTGCTTGATCATCGTCCCGATGCGCATCACCTTGGCGGGCTGCTCAACCAAATCGGTCAGGGAGCGCTCGTCGGAGTCGTCCTCCGTTACCGCCATCATCCGCGGGTCGACGCCGCCGATGATCTCGATGTCATCGTCGTCGTTGCGGGTACTCAATACATCACCATCCTTTGCGGACTAAGAGTGCGGCGCCGCGCCGTTTCCGCGCCATTCGTAGATTCGGGCTCCACCATTGTCGTAGATCAGCGCCCACGACTTCGATTTATCCAGTGACACTAGTCCGTCGGGTACGGCGAAGCCCCGGACCGTCGGCGTGCTGGTGTAGATGTACCGAATATTGAGTGCCTTAATCGCCTCGACCACCCGCGGATCGGACTCACCTTTGCGGGCGCCGGTCCAGAAGATGTAGCGGTTGGGCCCGGGGCCCATTTGCTGCGGGTAGTCGTAGTGGGTCCACAGCGGGTGCAGGTCGGCGACGGCGTACATCCACGCGGTGCCGTCGGTGTTGGCGTCGCCGATCACGGTGGTGTGCGCGCCGGGCAGCCTGGCCAGGTAGGCCATGGCCATCAGGTCGCGTTGGTCGATCATCACCGAGTCGTACTTGTCGCCGAACAGGACCAGGTGTCGATAGAAGTAGTGGCGGGCGGTGAATACGGTCGTGGCCAGCAGCAGGACGGCCGTCGCCGCGGTCCAGGCCGGCGCGGGTAGCGGTCTGGACCGGTCGGCGACTCGTTTGGCGCCGGCGACCAGCCCGGTGACGATCACGAACAAGGCGACACCGGCCATCGGTTGCAGCAGCAGCGTGATGGCCGCCGAGATCCGGCGCGGATCCTTGTAGAAGAACTCTCCGAACGCACCCGCTATCGCGCCGAGCGGGCCGCCCAGCGGCGTTCCGGCGTCGACGTCCACCACCACCAGCAACAACCAGACCGCCAGCGGCCACCAGATCTTTTTGTAGGCGAAGAGGATCCCGCCGATGATCGCCAGCGCCATCAGCCCGTACTGGTACGGGAAGTCGTTGAGATGACGCGAGTGCTGGAAGACGGCGTCGTAGAGGCCCCGCTTCTTGCTGAGGTGGGTCAGGAACGAGTGCCCGGCGATGATGTCTTCCTGCTGCCGCACGCTGATGAACTGCGGCAACAAAATCAGCCCGGTCGCCGTCGTCACGCCGGCGAGCGTCACGGCGTCGGCGACCCGGCCGCGCACCGGGCGCCACAGCACGTCCAGCAGCCACCAGGCCACCACGAACAGCACGACGATGAACCCGCCGGTCAGGTGGACCGACATCACCCCCACGAAGGCCAGCACCGCCGCCGGGATGCGGTCGCGGTGCCGCAGCGTTGAGGCGATCAGCACGAACGTCGGGACGGCGACCCCGTAGGCCGCCAGGTTGGGCATCGCGGCGACGCCGAACTCGACGTAGGGGAGGGCGGTGAACGACACCGACAGCGCGGCGGTGGTCGCGGCCGCGGCGGCGGTGCGCCATTCACACCAGGTCCCGCGCATCAGCCGCCAGGTCAGCATCGCCGCGCCGGCGGGGAACAGCCAGACCGAGGCCGCCACCGAGCTCACCGTGTAGCCGGTGGTGGGCGCCGCGCCGGTGAGCTGACAGAACACCGCGGTCAGGGCGTGGAACACCGACGGGTAGTACAGCGTCTGGTGTGTTTCGACGTTGCGCAGCTCGCCCATGTGCGTCGACGACGCCTGCCCGGTGTCGAGGATGAACCGCACCTCGTTGGCGTGCCAGACCGCGTCCCAGGTGCTGGGGATGGTCTGCCAATGGGTGGCCAGGCCGCGATAGGCCGCCCACATGATCAGCAGGGACCCGAGCAGCACCCCGGCCGCCACCGTCACCGCCGGCCAGCGGCCGATTCCCCGGGCTTCGGCCTCGGTGTCGCGGTAGCGGCCGAGCAGCAGCTGCAGGACGGTCATCACCAGACACACCCCGCCCAGCGTGGCCAGCGCGGTCCAGCCGTTCCACGGGATGCCGACCGCACCGAACGGGATGATCGCAAGCGCGACCGCACCGTAGGTCAGCGCCGGACCCACCGCGACGGCGATGGGCCAACTCAGCTGGCTGATTCGCGCGATGATCGCCCCCGGCGCTATCAGCAAAAACAATGCGATCAGCGTTCCGAACCAGAGGCCCACTCGACTAGTATGGCTGGCCGGGTGTCCTGCCTCGGGATGCCACCGGCCGGCTCGAACGGCTCGAGCGTTTCCGGGCACCCGCTACGGTCACGGTTTCGCGGAAATGCGCAAGCTCTAAGGTGGCTGGCATGGCTTACGACGTCGCCCGGGTGCGCGGACTGCACCCGTCGCTGGGTGACGGGTGGGTGCACTTCGACGCGCCGGCCGGGATGCTCATCCCCGATTCCGTCGCGACCACCGTGTCGACGGCCTTCCGGAGGTCCAGCGCCACCACGGTGGGCGCGCATCCGTCCGCACAGCGCAGCGCCGCCATTTTGGAGGCGGCGCGGGCGGCGGTGGCCGACCTGTTCAACGTCGACCCGGCGGGCGTGGTGCTCGGGGCCGACCGCGCGATCCTGTTGTCGGCGCTGGCCGAGGCGTCGTCCTCGCGCGCCGGGCTGGGCTACGAGGTGATCGTCAGCCGCCTCGACGACGAGGCGAACATCGCCCCGTGGCTACGGGCGGCGCACCGTTACGGCGCCAAGGTGAAGTGGGCCGAGATCGACATCGAGACCGGCGAGCTGCCGACCTGGCAGTGGGAAGGCCTGATCGGCAAATCGACCAGGCTGGTGGCCGTCGCCTCCGCGTCCGCGACGCTGGGCACGGTCACCGACCTGCGGGCCATGACCAAGCTGGTGCACGACGTCGGGGGGCTGGTGGTGGTCGACCATTCCGCCGCGGCGCCGTACCGGTTGCTCGACGTGAAGGAGAGCGACGCCGACGTGGTGGCGGTGAACGCCCTGGCGTGGGGCGGTCCGCCGATCGGCGCGGTAGTGTTCCGAGACCCGGCGCTGCTCAATTCGTTCAGCTCCATCTCGACGGACCCCAAGGCGACCGGCGCGGCGCGGCTCGAGATCGGCACGCACCAGTTCGGTCTGCTCGCCGGGGTGGTCGCCAGCATCGAGTACCTGGCCGCGCTCGACGAGTCCGCCCGCGGTACCCGCCGCGAGCGCCTGTCGGTGTCGATGCAATCGGCCAGCCTCTACCTGAACCGGATCTTCGATTACCTGATGGTGTCGTTGCGGTCGTTGCCGTTGGTCATGGTGATCGGCCGTCCGGAGGTGCGGATCCCCGTGGTGAGCTTCGCCCTGAACGGCGTGCCCGCCGAGCGGGTGGTGCAGCGGCTGGCGGACAACGGCATCCTGGCGGTCACCAACGAGAACTCCCGCGCGCTCGACGTGCTCGGCGTCAACGACGTCGGCGGCGCGGTGACCGTCGGGCTGGCGCATTACTCAACGACGGCCGAGGTCGACCAGCTGGTTCGCGCGCTCGCTTCCCTGGGCTGAGCATTCCGCGAGCGTAACCACACCGCGAAAATCCCGGCCGACAATCGCAGCCGCGTTACGCTCGCGAACGCTAGCTAGACCGTCAGCACTATCTTCCCCGTCACCTTGCTCGACGTCAGCCGTTGATGCGCCTCGCCCGCCTGCTGGATGGGCATGCGGGCGCCGATGATCGGCCGGACGCTGCCCTCGGCGATCATCGGCCACACCGACCCGATCACCGCCTGCACGATTTCCGTCTTACTGTTGGGCCCGGTCACCGGGCGGGCACGCAAGGTGGTGCCGATTACCCGCGCGCGCTTGCCGAGCAGCTTGCCGATGTTGAGCTCGCCCTTGATGCCGCCCTGCATGCCGATGATGACCAGCTGCCCGTCGGTGGCCAGCGCGTCGATATTGCGGTCCAGGTAGGCGGCGCCCATGATGTCCAGGATCACATCTGCCCCAGTGGCGCCGCCCGTTTCATCGCGGAGCCGCTCGACGAAATCCTCGTCGCGGTAATTGATGGCGATCTCGGCGCCCAGCTCGCGGCAGAATTCCAGCTTCTCCGCCGATCCGGCCGTGACGGCCACCCGGGCGCCCAGCGCCCGCGCGATCTGGATCGCGTGGCTTCCGATTCCGCTGGCGCCGCCGTGCACCAGCAGGAGCTGCCCCTTGCTCAGGTGGGCGGTCAGCACCAGGTTGGACCACACGGTGCAGGCCACCTCCGGTAGCCCGGCCGCGTCGACGAGGTCGACACGAGAGGGAATCGGCATCACCTGACCGGCGGGAACCGCGACGTACTCGGCGTATCCACCGCCAGCCAGCAGCGCGCAAACCTCTTGTCCGACCGGCCAGTTCGCAACGCCCTCGCCGATCGCGGCGACGACGCCGGACACCTCCATGCCGATGATTTCGCTGGCGCCCGGCGGCGGTGGGTATTTACCGGCGGCCTGCAGCAGGTCGGCACGGTTGACGCCGGCCGCGGTGACCTTGATCAGCACCTCGCCGGCCCCGGCGGACACGTCCGGGACGTCTTGCCAGGACAGCTGATCGGGGGATTCGGCGACGATGGCGCGCATGATGGCCACGCTACCGACCCCCGTTACCCTTATTCCCGGTGGCGTGGCAGAGCGGCCTAATGCACTCGCCTTGAAAGCGAGAGACGGCTAACACCGTCCGGGGGTTCAAATCCCTCCGCCACCGCGCGTGTCAGCCGGCGGGCTGGTGCAGCGTCGGCGCGTAGCGAAGCAGTGCACCGACGCCGTCGGCCGGGTCGATCTGCTCGTCGGTGCGCACCAGTGACGCCCCCACGGATATCGCGAACAGCGGCAGCGCCTCGTCGGTGCGCAGCGTCTTGGCGGGTGCCGCGCCCTGCTCCGAGAGCACATTTTCGTTGGGGGCGACCGTCGTCAGCCCCTCGTCGGTGACCACGGTGGCGTCGCCGACGTCGCCGACGATCAACGTGTCGACCGCGCCCTGGCGCAGCGCGGAGCAGACCGCGTCGAGCCCGTCGGCGGCCAGCCCGGATTGCCGGCCCACCTCCGCGGTGAAGCGGTCGGCGGCATCATCGATCACCTTCAACCGTCGCTTGGCGAACTCGGCTTCGATGGCCCGCTGCACTTCCTCGTCGTCGTGACCGCTGTGCCGCGCACCCACCTGTAGCTGAATTACCTTGTCGTGCAAGCGATCCGGCAGGGAGGCCAGCAGGTCCGAGCGCGACCGCACCTCACCGACGACGAAGATCAGCTCGATCGACTTGTCGTCGACGAGCTCACCGACCCGGTCTGCGACGGCACGAACGTTCTTGCGGGCGGCCTCGTCGGTGCGCAATTGCGGATCGCCGTAGCCGGCGGTTTCGGCCCCGGCGGCTTTATGCACGGGATAGCCCCCGCCGTCGACGGTTTCCGTTCGCAGGGTGCCGTTGACGTGTGTGGTGATGTCGGCGCCGGTGTGGTCGACCACGGCCAGCAGATAGTCCGCGTAGTCGAAGCCGAGCTCGACGATCGGGAGGACGAAGGGCAATTCGGAGACCCGGACGACCGTCTCGGCGGTGGGCCGGGTCAGGTGTTCGTTGAGCAGCACGCCCTTGGCGCTCGCCACCACGCCGCGGCCACTGCGGCCGATCGGGGGGCGTAAATCCTGCACGGCACGGCCGATTTCCTCGATCACCGCCGCGGGGGCGCCCTGCCGTTCCAGGTCTTCCTTCAGCGCCCGCCATTTGAGGTCGAGTTGAGTTTCGGCGTCGTGGGTGTCGTGGGAGTCGTCGAAGTAGACCGACGCGAACGGCGCGGGGGCCCCTAGCAGCTTGCGGAAGCGTTCAGAATCCATGTCTTTGGTTGCCCGACGCGGCGGGCCGCAAACGCTAGTAGCTGCGATCGCCTTCGCTGTTGTCGAAGAACCGCCATTCGCCGTCGGCTTCGACTTCCATGCGCCAGCCCAGTTCGTTGCCCTCGACCGCCTCGTCGGCGAACCACGCGTGCGCCTTGTCGGCGCTTTCGATGTCCTTCGTCGCGACGACGTCGCCCTTCGGGTTGAGCACTCGGTAGGTAGCCATGGCGGCAGAGTTCCCACCGGAGGGCACCCTCAACCGGCGGGGATCTCGGCGGTGATCGTGTCCATCAGGGCGGTGTAGCGCTTGGCTTCCGGATCGCGCCCGGGCTTGCCGCTGCTCACCACGCCTGCTGCCAGGCCCCGCGCCTGGTCGGCCCAGATTGCGATGTTGACCAGGCCGAGATTGCCGAACGCGTGTGGCGAGTTGAGCCCGAACGGCCCCCACCGGTTCGTTCCGAGGATGAACCCGGTGCCCCACCGGGCCGGTTGCAGCCCGACCGCGAAATCGGGGCGCAAGCGCCGGCATTCCTTGATCGCGCCGTACATCGTCTCCGGGCTCATCACTCGCACGCCGTCGAGATTTCCACCGCGGCGCCAGATCTCGGCGAACCGGGACATCTCGTTCGCGGTCGACACCGTGTTGGACGACGGGACGATGGTGGTGAGGAACATCGGGGTGTTGGTGATCGGGATCATCTCGTGCACGGTCCCGCCGATCGCCTTGCGGAAGATCTGCGCGACGACTGGCGGCAACGGGCGGCCGGTGGCGTGGCTGGGCGCGACCAGGGGCAGGTCCTCCTTGGCGACACCGAAGTTGGTCCACCGGAAGCCGAGCGGGTCGAGGATCTCGGTGGCCAGGATCTCGCGAATCTCCTTGCCGGTGGCCGCGTAAACGATCTCGCGCACGAGCGGGCCCCAGGTCAGCGCGTGATAGATGTGCACCAGCCCCGGCCGGTAGAGCGGGCGCAGCTCGCCCAGCTTCTGCTGGGCGTACTCGTGGTCGTCCGCGCGTTTGACGTCCGGCTTGGGCCCGGTTGGAAAGGGCAGCCCGGCGCTGTGGGTCATCACGTGCCGGATGGTGATCCGATGCTTGCCGTGACTGGTGAAGGTGGGGATGTAGTCGCAGACGCGGTCGTCGAGTGAGAAGACGCCGCGCTCTACGAGCATGTGCACCACGGTGGCCGCCATTCCCTTGGCCGCCGAGTACACGCAGAACGGTGTGTCCGGCGTGACGGGGACCTTTTCGGCGTCCGGCGGGTCGCTCGGCGCGTTGCCCCAGCCGTGACCGATCGCGCGATTGAGCACGACGCGCCCGTGCCGGCGGATGCACAGCTGGATGGCGGGGTGGAAGCCGGCCTGGTACCAGTGCCGCGCGGCCCCCCAGATCCGGTCGACGGCGGCGCTGTCGATTTCGGAGTGGTCTTCCTCGCCGATCGTCGTCACGGCGTCCAAGTCGGCCGGGACGCGGATTCTGCCGTCTGGTGTCACCTCAGCGAGGGTACGTGGCGCCGGATCACTCCCCGGTGAACCGCGGCGCGCGCTTCTCGAATGTCGCCGCGATGCCCTCGGTCAGGTCCTTCGACGGCAGGAAGGCGGCGTTCCAGGCGGCGACGTAGCGCAAGCTCTCCGCCACCGCGGCGACGCGTTGCTGGTCGAGGACGTCCTTGACGCCGTGCACGGTCAGCGGCGGGTTGGCGGCGATCTCGGCCGCGGTGGCGTGCGCGGCGGCCAGCGTCGCGTCGGCGTCGTCGTATACGTCGTTGACCAGGCCGATCTTCTCGGCCCGGGCCGCGCCGATGTCCTTGCCGGTCAGCGCCAGCTCGCGCAGGTGTCCGTCGTTCAGGATCATCGGCAGGCGGGCGAGGCTGCCAACGTCGGCGACGATGGCCAGCTTGACCTCGCGCACCGAGAACTTGGCGTCGGCGCTGGCGTAGCGGATGTCGACCGCCGAGATGAGGTCGACGCCGCCGCCGATGCACCAGCCGTGCACCGACGCGATGGTTGGGGTGCGGCAGTCCGCGACGGCGGTGATGGCGTTCTGCATGCGCTTGATCTCGGCGTGGAAAACCGCGCGCGGGCCGGCCAGCGCGTCGCCGGACAGCAGCGGGGTGAACGCCCCACCCATCGCGGGCACGTCCAGGCCGTAGCTGAAGTTCTTGCCCGAGCCGGTGATGACGATCGCCCGCACTTCGGGGTCGGCGTCGAGCGCCGCGAACAGCTCCGGCATCTCCGACCAGAACGCCGGGCCCATCGCGTTGCCCTTGCCCGGCCCGATCAGCGTCACCTGCGCGACGTGATCTTTCGTTTCCACCGTGACCGATTCGTATGCTTGCGCCATATCGAGACCGTAGCGTGGCAAATATGGCTCCTGATTTGCGGCCCGGCCCTCATTCGCCGCCCACCGACGAACTGCACAGCGCCGAGGACACGCTCGGGGTGTTGCAGCGGGTGCTGCACCCGATTGCGGCCGACGACCTGTCGCGGCCGACGCCGTGTGCGGAGTTCGACGTCGCGCAGCTGACCGATCACCTGCTGAACTCCATCACGGCGCTGGGCGGCATGGTCGGCGCGGAGATTCCGGAGCGCACCGAAGGCGATTCGGTGGAACGACAGGTGGTCGCGGCGGCCCGGCCCGCGCTGGACGCCTGGCATCGCCACGGCCTGGACGGGTGCGTGCCGTTCGGCAAGGGCGAGCTGCCCGCGAAGAGCGCGTGCGCCGTCCTATCGGTCGAATTCCTGGTGCACGCTTGGGATTACGCCGTCGCCGTGGGGCACGAGATCCACGCGCCCGAACCGCTGTCCGAGTACGTGTTGGGGCTGGCCCGTGAGGTCATCAGGCCGGAATTTCGCGGTGGCGCCGGGTTCGACGACCCGGTCGACGTGCCCGAGGACGCGGGCGCGCTCGAGCAGTTGGTCGCGTTCACCGGCCGCAACCCGACCCGCTAGCTACACCTAGCGCCTTCACCGAGCGTGTTCTCACGGCGAGAATCCTTGCGGATTTTCGCCGTCACGTCACGCTCGGCGACAGCGGGGGCCTACACCCGCTCAAGGTAGAAGTAGTAGTACCGGCCGTTATCGCGGACGCCCTTGCCGTTCATGATGCCCATCACGGCTTCGTCGTCGATCTTCTTGAAGTGGTCGTGCACGGGTTGGCCGTCGTAGACCATCGTCGCGGTGACCTCCCCGCGGAACTCTTCGAGCCACAGGCTGGCCTCGCCCTTGCCCATCTCCTTGTTCGAGAACTTGTTGCCGTCGGCGTCGAGGCAGACCAGCGGCTGCACGTCGCGGGCCGAGGAGAAGGTCTTGCCGAACCACCCCGCCTTCTCCAGCTGTCCGTTCATTTTGTGGCCGGTGCGGAACTCGCCGCCCTTCCACTCGCCCAGCATCCCCTCGATCGTCGCGGGTTCCAGGCTGGCCCAGAAGTCGTCGAGCTCGCTGTCGGGGATGTCGCCGGCGCGCTCCTTGAACTCGGTGAACAGTTTGCGCGCCAAGTCCAACGGACCACTCCTTACGTTTCGGTGCGGGTAATCCACTCGCAGGCGAAGTGCAACAGGGCGTCATTCTCCTCCACCGCACCGATGGTGATGCGCACCCCCTCGCCGGCGAACGGCCGCACGATCAGCCGCGCTTCTGCGGCCTGCTCGGTGAAGTCCGTGGTACGGACACCCAGCGGCAGCCAGACGAAGTTGGCCTGCGACGGCGGCAGGGTGAACCCGGCGTCGCGTAACACGGTGCTGACCCGGGTGCGCTCGGCCACCAGAGCGTCGGTGCGGGCCGCCAGTTCGTGCGATGCCTCGAGCGACGCGATGGCGGCCGCCTGTGCGACGTTCGTCACGGCGAACGGCATGACGACCTTGTCCAGGGCGGTGATCAGGTCGGGGTGGCCGATCGCGTAGCCGACGCGCAGGCCCGCCAGCCCGTAGGCCTTCGAAAAGGTCCGCAGCACAACGACGTTGCTGCGGGACAGCGCCAGCTCCAAGCTGTTGGGCAGCATGCCGTCGCGGATGTATTCGACGTAGGCCTCGTCGATGGCGATCAGGATGTGCGGCGGCACGGCCTCGATGAAGCGGGCCAGGGCGCCCGGATCGACCACCGTAGAGGTCGGATTGTTCGGGTTGCAGACGAAGATCAGCCGGGTGCGGTCGGTGATCGCGGCGAGCATGGCGTCGAGGTCGTGCGTGTAGTCGGTCAACGGCACTTTGACCGCGGCCGCGCCCGAGACCTGGACGATGGGCAGATAGCACTCGAAGCTGCGCCAGCCCATCATCACCTCGTCGCCGGCGGATGCGCTGATCTGCACCAGTTGCTGGCACAAGGTGACCGAACCGCTACCGACCGCGATGTGCTCCGGTGCGACGTTGGTGCCGAGGTGCATGGCCAACGCCGCCTTGAGGTCCACGCAGGCGTTGTCCGGATACCGGTTGACGACGGCAACGGCGCGCTCGATCGCCGCCCGCACGCTGGGCAGCGGGCCGTACACGGTTTCATTGCTGGCCAGCTTGATCGAGCCCGGCACGTTCTTGCCGGGCACATAGACAGGCAATCCGGCCAGTTCGGGACGCAGGCGAGCGGTCACTTCGACAGTTTATGTCGCGGATGTGTACGCTATGGCCGGTTCCGCGAGACCGTAACGGGGTCGGGTACCCTCAAACAGTCCAAGGGAGGCGTGCCAGAGCGGCCGAATGGGGCTCACTGCTAATGAGTTGTCCCCCTCAAAGGGGACCGGAGGTTCAAATCCTCTCGCCTCCGCTGGGTCTTTTCGAGGAACGAAGCAAGACAACTGAACACGGGCGCCCGTAGCTCAACGGATAGAGCATCTGACTACGGATCAGAAGGTTAGGGGTTCGAATCCCTTCGGGCGCGCTCTTGAAAAGCCCGCGCAATCACCGGCTTAAACGGCCACCGCGGATAACGCGGGGGTCACCTCGGATCCATCACCTGCCCCGCGAAGACCACCGCGCCGGTCTTGTCGACGATGGCAAACAGGAACGGGTGATCGACCTTCACCGCTTCGGGCGAACCCAGCCCGCCCCCCACGGGCGTCGAAACGGCCGCGGCTTCCGTCCCGGACTCGTCGATCCCGACGAAGGCCTTCTGCAACACGTGTGTCAGGTACAGCTTTTCGTCGGTTGTGATGTTGGAGAAGTCCGCCCGATTCTGGTCGAATGCGCGCGGCGTCCCCATCGCTGCCAACGTCTCCTTGAATTCCTCGGGTCCCCAGCTGATCCGGAACCTTGGCAAGGTCAGGAAGACGGCGTTGTTCTCGAAGGTCAGGGCACGGAACCAGGCGTCGTCCATGCTGTTGCGAACCGCCTGCAGCTGCCCCTCCGCCGGCAGCACGATCAGCATCTTGAGGTCGCCGCCCAGGTACGGGAGTTCCACAGCCTGAAAATTCGGCCCCGAAGCGTAGGGCATCGCCCCGGAGACCCTTTGCATCATCGGCACGGTGATCTGCGTGCCGGGCGCCACACGGAAGTCGCCATCTCGCGTACTTTCTTTCGCGAATGGGTGCTCCCAGCTCGCCTTGAGATAGGCCGCGTTGAGCAACACGAAACGCGTCAACCCGTCTATCGCACCCGGCGGGATCGGGTCCTTGATCTGCCCTTTGGTCGCGTCGCCGGCGAAACGGTTGATGGTGACTCGCTCGCCGTCGGGGTCGCCCTTGAAGTCGGCGAGGTGCACGCCGGCGTCGTAGTGAGACGCCAGGATGTCCAGGAACGGCGCGCGAACCGACATGCCACGCTGCAGCCAGACCGCGTCGACCATCGCCAGCTCGATACTCCTCGGATCCTCGGCGGAGATCGCGGCGCGGTTGCGTGAGCGCAGATCGAGCAGCAGTTGGTTCATGGCACGGTAATAGGTGTCATTGCCGAACGGATCGCGCAGAACGGTTTTCAGTTCGGTCGCTGTGTCACCGGCGGCACCCGCATAGGCCATCGACAACGCGACACCGAGGCTCAGCGGAGACAAGACCAAATTCTTTTCACTGGCCGCCGACATGCGCCTGAACAGATCCAGCCCAAAACCGTTGGTGGCGTCGACAAAAGATTGCTCATCAGCCGGACTAACGCCGGGCGTGTTGTTGTACCGAAGGATTGACCGCGTGAGGGGCGCGGATGCCTGACCTGATGTGGACCCGGCATGATTACGGTCGCCCCCACAGCCGACGGCACCGGCGAAAACAACGCAAGCAGCAATGACGCCGTGGAATCCAACGCGGGTTAGGTGCTTCACGGTGGTCAGTATGAACGCCGCGAGCTGCGGATATTGGGTAAATCGCTCGCGATGAAGACTTCATCACCATCCCCTTTCGGTGATTCGTTCACCCATCACTTTCCCCATCGAAAAGGCATGAAGAAGGCCGCGTACGACGGGAGACAGACCGCAGGGTGAAATACGTTGGGCGATAAGCGATCACAATGGACAGTTAGGGGGCGAATTCCTTCGGGCGCACTGTAAGGACCTCTTGCGAGCCGTCGGATCGGCGCAATCTGCTTAAGTCGAGCTGTGACGTCCTATGTGCGCCTTCTCCGTGACACCGTCGCGGTGCGGCTCTTGGTCGCCTTGCTAGCCGGAACGGCGGTTGCCGTCGCGATCGGCGATGTACTCGGCTGGAGGTTCGCTCTCCTCGGCTGGGTTGTCGCCGCGGCGGTGTATGTGGCATGGAGCTGGCTGATCATCGCCCCGATGGATGCGGAACGCACCGCTCGGCATGCGACACGCGAGGACGCCACCCGGTTGCTCGCCGACGTGGTCATCGTCTCGGCGAGCCTGGGCAGCCTCGGCGGGGTGGGATACGTCGTGGCCGCGGGCACACACTCGGGCGGCGAAGCCCTCGCAGCGGCAGGCGTCGGCGTTCTGGCCGTGGCCGCATCGTGGTTCGCCGTGCATACGCTTTTCACCGCGCACTATGCGCGCCTCTACTACTCCGACGAGGTCGGCGGGATCAATTTCCACGACCAGCACCCGCCGCGCTACCTCGATTTCGCATACGTGGCGTTCACCGTCGGCATGACCTTTCAGGTCTCCGACACCGAGATCAACGCCTCTCGGCTGCGAGTGACCGTGTTACGCCATGCGCTGCTGTCGTACCTTTTCGGTGCTGTAATCCTGGCGGTCACCATCAACATGATCGCCGGGTTGAGCGCCAAAGTGTGACGCGCCCAAGCTAGCGTCCGCCGAACGGGCCGCCGAACGGCCCGCGGCGGGGCGGCACGGTCACCGTTTGCGTGACGGTGCTGGTGTCGGTGCTCGGCGAGACCGTGACGGTGCTCGGCGCTTCCGTGGTGGTAGGGGTGTCGGTGCTCGGTGGCGGAGCCGTTTCGGTGACGGTCTCGGTCGGGGCGCCACCGCCACCGCCGCCCCCGCCGCCGTGGTGCCGAGGTGCCTCCGTGGTGGTGGTCGTGGTCACCGTTGTGGTCGTCGTCGTCGCTGCCGGGCTGTGGGCGGGGGACCCGGCCACCAGCTGGACCACCGCGTACGCCGCGAGCGCGAGCACGATCACCCCGATCGCGCCGGCCGCGACCAGCGCCGCCGGACGGCGGTACCACGGGGTCGGTGGCTCCGGCTGGGGCGCCGGCTCGTCGTAATATCCACCGCCATACCGCGCGGCCTGGGTGGGCTCGGAGTAGTAGTCGGGTTCCTCGGGATAAGGCGGCACGAACCGAAATGCTAGTGGATCAGCGCTGGTCCTCGATCAGGCCCAGCGCGCGCTGGAACAGGTGGACCGTGGCCGCGTGCAGCTGGTCGCCTACCTCTTTTTCCGCCTTGCCCGCGCACGCCCGGGCGAGCGTCCCCTCGATCACGATGCCCAGCTTGAAGCAGGCCAGCACCGTGTACCACGAGATATGCGACAAGTCGCGGGTGGTGTTGGCCGCATAGCGCTGGAAGAGTTCGTCGGTGCTCGCCAGCCCGTCCTGACCGCCAAGGGCGTGGCTGAACACGCTCGAACCGTCGGGCTGGCGCCAGGTGGCCAGCAGCCAGCCCAGGTCCAGCAGCGGGTCGCCGATCGTGCACATCTCCCAGTCGACGATGGCGACCACCTCCGGCCCGGTCCGGGAGAACATCACGTTCGCGGCGTGGTAGTCGCCGTGCATGATGCCGGGCGTCCACGTCGCCGGGCGATGGCGTTCCAGCCAGGCCGACACTTCCTCGATGCCCGGGATGTCCGGTCCCGGGTAGCCCTCGTAGTCGCTGTAGGAGTCGAGCTCCGAAAGCCAACGCGGCACCTGACGCTCGAGGAAGCCTTCCGGCTTGCCGAAGTCGGCGAGACCCACCGCGACGTGGTCGACGGCGCCGAGCTTGGCCAGCGCATCGGCCATCGAGAGGCCCATGCCGTGCCGCACGCCGGGATCGCTCGCATGCAGCGGTGGCAGTCCTTCGCCGGCGTTGAACCCGTCGACCGGGTCCATCAGGTAGAAGACGGCGTCGCCCAGCACGGCGGGATCTTCGCAGGCGGCGATCAGGTGCGGGTGCGGAACGTCGGAACCAGCCAGGGCCGCAAGGACTTTCGTTTCCCGCAGGATAACGTTGTTGCTCCGCGGCCGCAGGTGCCGCGGGCCGCGGCGCAGCACGTAGGGCCGGCCGGCCCGGGTGAACCGGAGCATGACGTTCTGGGTTCCGCCGGTGACGGCGGAAACGTCCTCCAGCGGGCCCTCGCCGAGTCCTTGCTCGGACATCCACGCCGCGACGGCATCCAGGTTCACCGCGTCCACGCTCCGCCTTTCGCGATCGGGGCGAACGCGTCCTGCGGCGTACGCGTCATGCCAGCGCTCCTCTGCAGCCCTGTGGGCCGTCTGGAAAAAAGCGTAGGCCACCGCCGAGAAGCGGCCTCGGGCGGCGGAGGCTGGAACAATAGTGTGCGCAACTAACTGACTCTCGCGCTGAAGGGGACTGGCGATGCCGCGTACCGACAACGACTCCTGGGACATCACCCAAAGCGTGGGAGCCACCGCCCTGGGTGTCGCGGCGGCGCGGGCCGCCGAGACCGAGAGCGCCGACCCGCTCATCAACGACCCGTTCGCGCGCGTGTTCGTCGACGCGGCCGGCGAAGGCATGTGGAGCATCTACGCCGATCCCGCGCTGCTGGCCAAGGCGGTCGAGCTGGAGCCAGGGGTTAGCACGCGCATCCAGCTGATGATCGACTTCATGGCCACGCGGACAGCGTTTTTCGACGAGTTCTTCCTAGGCGCGGCCGACTCCGGGGTTCGGCAGGTGGTGATCCTGGCTGCCGGGTTGGACGCGCGCACCTGGCGACTGCCGTGGCCCGACGGCACGGTCGTCTACGAGCTGGACCAGCCCAAGGTGCTGGACTTCAAATCCAACACGCTGCGCGAGCACGGCGCGCGGCCGAAGGCGCGACTGGTGAACGTACCGATCGATCTGCGGCAGGATTGGCCGAAGGCGTTGCGGGAAGCCGGATTCGACGCGACCAAGCCCGCCGCATGGTCGGCCGAGGGCCTGGTCCGTTACCTGCCCGCGCAGGCCCAGGACCTGTTGTTCGAGCGCATCCATTCGCTCAGCGCGGCCGGCAGCTGGCTGGCTTCGAACGTGCCGAGCGCCGGATTCACCGATCCCGAGCTCGTCCGGCGCCAGCGCGAGGATATGCAGCGCATGCGGGCCGCCGCCGCCAAGCTGGTCGACTCCGAGATCACCGACTTCGACGACCTCTGGTATCCCGAAGAGCGCACCCCCGTCGACGGTTGGTTGCGCGACCGCGGCTGGGACGTCGCCACGGCGACCTTTTCGGAATTGATGGCTCGCTACGGCCGCGTCGTTCCGCAGGACACCGAACACACGATGCCGCCCACGCTGTACGTGTCCGCGCAGCGGCGCGACTAGGGCGTAGGTGCCGCTACCCTCGCCGGTGTGGCTGATCGACCCGCGCGAGTAAGCGACGTACACGAGATCGCCGCGACGATGCCGCACGTCCAGCGCCTGGAGGGTCCGAAGGGCAACGCCATCTATCAGGTCGGCGGTAAGTCGTTCGTGTTCTTCCGCACGCCACAGCCCGACGCGACCGATCCGGACACCGGCGAGCGCTACGCCGACGTGATCATGCTCTGGGTGGAGTCGGAGAGCGACAAGTTGGCGCTGACGCAGGATCCCGATTCGCCGTTCTTCACCACCGACCGCTTTGCCGGACATCCATCGGTACTCGTGCGGGCCGCCCGGCTGCCCGAAATCGGCAGGACGGAGCTGGCCGAGCTGATCCAGGATGCGTGGCTTTCACGGGCGTCGAAGAGGCGGGCCGCGGCGTGGCTCGCCGACCGCGGTTAGTCCCCTGGGCTCCGCTGGCACACTGCCGAATTCACCGATGGCCAATGTTTAGACATAAGTCGAATGGGTAACTATCGTCCACGAGAAATTTTTCTCGACCACATTGGAGGTCACCATGCGTGGCAGCGGAATCATCGGCACCCTTGCCCTGGTATGGCTGCTCATCGGGGTGTTTGCGGCATGGCAACGCGACTACTTCAAAGGTGACTCAGCCAGTTGTGTCACGGCGGGAAACATCGCGTTGACCGTCATCGCGGGGCCTTTGAATTACGGGGGCGTCAACCCGAAAGTCAAGGACTGCCATGTTCCGCAGCCAAGTTCAATGCCTGGTGTCCTAGTGCCCCTCACCTAAAGGAGTCGTGATGATTGTCCTAGGCGTGATCCTACTTATTCTCGGGTTTGTATTCAGCGTCCCATTGCTGTGGGAGATCGGCATCGTCGTGCTCATCATCGGCGCCGTGTTGTGGATCATGGGCTCGATTGGCCGCCCAGTCGCCGGCCGGCGCTACTGGTATTAGCCACTTCGCCGGGAAACGGGATCGCGCGACTGCTGAGCAGTCGCGCGATCCCGTTCACAGGGGGCGCAAAGGTAAGCCATAGCGGCGGCTCAGCGCCGTGCGCATACTGG
>NZ_LZJZ01000022.1 GCF_001667585.1 Mycobacterium sp. E2733 | reverse complement strand
AAGATCCAATACGGCAGCAGATTGGACAGGACAATCTTGAAGTACGGCCCCGACGCCACCGATTCCCCCAGCGATGCGGCGAATTGGCTGACGTACGTGAGGGTTTGTGCCAGGTCGTCTTTGCGTTCCACCAGCACGTCGCTGATCGCACGCAGCTGTTCCAGTACTGGATTAAGGTTCGGGTTGTCGTTGATGAACCCCTGCACCTCGGCCGAGAAGGCGGAGATGTTCTGCAGCAGAACGCCGATGGCGCGGCTGCGTTCGTTGAACGCCACCAGCAGCGTCTTCGCGTTGACCAACAACCGGTTGACTTGTTCGCTGCGGTCACCGAGCACACTGGCCACTTGGTGGGCCTGAGCCAGTAGGTGCTTGACCTCTTCGTCTCGTTTGCCGATGGTGTCGGAGAATTTGGTTAACCCGTCGAGGGTGGCACTCAGATGCGGGTAGGTCTGGTTGACGGTCTGCGTCAACACATTCAGTGACTGCTTGACGGTGTCGATGTTCCAGCCGGTGGCGGCCTTCGTGATGTCGAAGTTCGCGTCGTAGAGCTGATAGGGCGTGGTGCTTTGGCCCAGTGGCAACACGGCCCCGGGCCGCAACGTCTGGGTTCCCCGCGGCTCGATCTCGAGCACCTTCTTACCCAGGATGGTGTCGGTCTTGATGGCGAGCCGGCTCTCGGT
>NZ_LZJZ01000021.1 GCF_001667585.1 Mycobacterium sp. E2733 | reverse complement strand
CCAGCAGCGGCGCGGCAAGCACCGACAACGCGGTCGCCAGCACCAGCAGCGCGGTCGTCAGGGCTACCAGCCGCCGCGGAATGACGGGCTCAGGCTGGCGTAGGACAGGTTCGCGCCGAACGAGTCGTAGTCCTGAATCTTGGCGAGGTCGTCGAGTTGCTCTTTGGCGCTCGGGTTTTGCTTGACGAATTCGGCGACGATGCTGCTCCAACCGGCTTCAAGTGCTCGCCCAAGTATTGCGGCGGCGAGGGTCTTGTCGTCGGAACGAATTGCTGCCGCGAATGCGTCGCCCGCTTCGTCGGCTTGGGTGAGTCGCGCTGCGCGGTCTTGCGCGTCGCGATAGGCGATGATCTGGCCGGGATCGCTGCTCGTGACGCTGGAAAGCCCGAACAGCGACTTCTCTAGTGACTGCCGCTTGGCGGTGATGAGCTCCTTCTCCTTCTTGCGGAGGTCGCTGAGTTTGGCGCTCACCTGTGCGTGCTCGCTGTCGAGTTTGGCCCGCTTCCCCGTGTCGGTGAGGGTGTTGTCGGCGTCGAGCAAGTCGGTGGTGGCGGCCGCGGCGAGTGGTGATCTTCGTCAGATGCTCGTCGCGCTCCGCAATCGGATCGCGGAGGCGATCGACGACCCAAAGACGCCGGCGGCGGCGCTGGCGGCTTTGATCCGGCAGCAGATGGACATTGCGGCCAAGATTCACGCGATTGACCTCGCCGCTGATGCCGGCTCATCGCGTTCGGGTCCGAAGTCGGTGATCGCCAGGATGCCCGACGAGCCCTGGGACGAGTCGCAGATCTAAAGTATTGAGACTGCCCGTCGGGATGTTCTGCGGCTGAGAAAGTGCCATTTCGATCTGTCTCAAGAATCGACTCAAAGGCCTAGTCTCATATTGACCGGCATCGACGACCGCACCCGGTGCGATTGGAACCCAACTCGGCTACGCCCGCGTCAGCACCGGCCACCAGTCCCTCGACCAGCAGATGGTCGGATGGTGGCTGGCGTGCTGGCGAGCCTGACCGAGCTTGAGTTGGAATTAAGTCGGGAGCGGCGTGCTGCTGCCCGTGAGGCGCGGCGGGCGCGCAGCCAATCCGTTGGGCGACCCAAGGCACTTGATGGCTCGAAAGCCGCGCTGGCTCAGCGGATGCACGCGAGTGGGGAATCGGCGACCATGATTGCCACGACGCTTGGCGTAAGCAGAGCGACGGTCTATCGCGTGCTGGCTGAGCCAGATTAGTGCGATTGGGAGCAGCCCTGCGTTACGGATGGCCCGGCGAACCGTGTCACTTGTGCGCGGTGCCCGCTTGTGATGGAAGCGTGGCCCGTACCCGAAATTATCGAGGGGCCGGGGGCCTGACTCCCGGCGGTGAGTCAGATTTTTTGAGCAGCAGCGAAAGTGCAACCTGATCGACACCAAACACTGCCCTATCGAGTCTCCACGCATCTGGACGACAGCCTGCGCGAACGCCATCGCCCGGTCGTTGTAGCGTTCCAACTCAAGGCACCTCATTCATCATCGCGTGGGACAGCAATCTCCGTCGAGATATTCCGGCCCCGAAGCACTTTCGATTCGATAACATGCCACCGTTGCGCCTCTGACTGGTGCGCCCGGCCCAGTGCGGCTCCCGACACCGCGACGCCGCCCGACCGCTTGGCGACCTCGGTCAAGCGTGCGGCTTCGTTGACCGGATCGCCGATGACCGTGTACTCATAGCGGCTCGGGTCACCCATATTCCCGGCGACGGCCATGCCCGCCGACACTCCGATGCCCACCGTCAGGTCGGCATCGGGCCGATTCAGCCTGCGGTTGAGCTCACGGGCGGCGGCCAGGGCGTGCGAAGCGCAGTCAGGATCGGCGTGCGGGGCACCGAAGATCGCCAGAACGGCATCACCCTCGAACTTGTTCACAGAGCCCCTGTGCTGTTCGACGACGTCGACCACCGCCGCGAAGAAGTCGTTGAGTATCGCGACGAGTTCGTGCGGCGGAAGCGCAGCTGCCAGCGCCGTTGAGCCCACCACATCTACGAAGAGCACTGCCATTTCGCAGTTCACGCCGCCCATCTGGGTCGGCGCGCCATCCATCGATGCGCTCTCCTCGGCGAGTCGGGCGACGTCGCGTCCGACGTGACGACCGAAGAGGTCGCGGAGTCGCTCGCGCTCGCGAAGTCCCATAGCCATGGTGTTGAAGCCTGCCTGTAACAACCCGAGTTCGAACGCGTCGAATACGGGGACAGACACGTCGTAGTCACCGCGTTCTACATGCTGCATGCCCCGCCGGACTTCGTCGATGGGGTCCGCCGTGGTGGCCGCGCTGAACGCCGCGACCGTCAGCCCGCTGGCGATGGCACCGGTTCCGAATGCGAGCACCACCCACGCGAGGCGGTGCCCGGGATAGTCGACGACCAGCGCGCTGGCGGCAACCAGCATCAGAAAGAGAATGGGAACGCCGGTGCCCACCACCCACGCGCTCACGGCACGCAGTCGGAGCCCAGGCCCGCGCGGTGTCGTCGGCGGGTTCTTGGTCAGCACTTCCGCGACGGATGGCCTCAGGGCACGTTCGCACATCCAGTAGGACATCGCGGTGGTCACCGTTGCGGCAACGAGCAACGAGACCCCCACCGTGGTTGCCAGCAGGGGTGTTTCGACGTTGATCACAACCATGACCAGCGTTGCTGTCAGCCAGACCGTTCCGTGAATCACGGCCATCCGCGACGGCGCGGCAAGGATTGTGCGCCCTTCGATGCCTTCGTCGGCACTGGCGGGGATCGTCAGCCAGAGGTAGCCCCAGACGATCGCGCTGGGAATCGAGATCGCGGAGTAGATGAAGGCGGTAATGACATTGAGTAACAGCACATGTCGTTCGTTCAGGGCGGCGCCGGTGGGAAGTGCCCAGAACATCGTTGCGGCGATCAACGCGCACGCTAGGACCGTCGGGACTATTCCGGCGCCGGACACAAGAAGGGCCCGGCCCGCCAACCCCAGCGGATACCGCCTGCGGAGCAGAGGCAACTGTCTCACTTTGTGATTCTCGCGGCGCCAACCGGCCGATCACCAGATCTATTCGCAGGCCAGTTCGAGGCGTTCCAGGCGGCGAACCAGGATGCTGGGCAGCCACTCGCCTACATCGGTCGCCTCAATCCACTCAGTGCGTCCCAATAGCATCCCCAGCACGATCCTCGCCTCCAGGCGTGCCAGCGCAGCGCCCAGACAGAAGTGCACGCCTTTGCCAAATGCGAGGTGACCCTTGCCGCTGGTGCGGTCAAGACGAAACTCATTGGGCGCGTCGAACTGCGCGGGATCACGGTTAGCCGCCCCCCACATCAACAGCAAATGGGAGTTGGCCGGCAACTTCACATCAGCCAGGGTGGTGTCGCGCAAAACGTGTCGGTAGTGACCGCGAAACGGTGGCTCGTAGCGCAGAGCTTCTTCGATGAAAGTGCCCAACAGCTCGGACTTCTCACGGACTTGCCTCTGAATCTCGGGCCGCACGGCAAGTATCCACGCCGCACTACCCAGGAGGACCTCCATCACCGCATCCCAGCCGCACACGGCATAGAACACTGAATCACCGATTCGATGCAGCGGGGCCTCGGCGCGCATACGGTCGTAGAGCGGATAGGGATCTTGTAGGGCGTCGACACCGAAAAAGTGAATCGGATCATTAAGGACGGTCATCGTGTAGCCACCTATTTGATTGCCCGTACCGGTATTGTCTTCCAGCCGAACACGTTCGCCATGTGAACCCGTTCGCACCGGTCGAAGTCGACTTCGTATCGCGGCATGAAGTCGAGGAGCTTCTCCAACGCGATGGCGCTTTCCATGCGAGCCAGGGCGGCGCCGAGGCAACTGTGGATGCCGTAGCCGAGGCCGAGATTCTGAGCCTCGGTGCGGTCTCGGTCGATGTCGAACGTGTCGGCGTTAGTCCACACCAGGTGGTCACGATTGGCAGACCCACCAATCAGGAACACCGGGGCGCCTTCGGGAATCGTTTGTCCGTGCAGGTGAACGTCTTTCGTCGCGACGCGCACGTTGTATTGCGACGGTGCCTCATACCGCAGTAGTTCTTCGACCGCAGCGGGGATGCGGCTTCGATCATCGAGCAACTTCTGCCATTGGTGTGGGTGCCGGGCGAAGAGGTAGATCGCGCTGCCGACGAGCTTGGTCACGGTTTCGGCTCCCGCTCCACCGAGCATCGTTGCGAATGCGGCGATTTCGATGTCGTCGAGTCGAGTCTTCTTGCCGTCGTCACGGACCAACTCGGCTTCGAGCAATTTGGTGAGCAGATCATCTCTGGGTTGGGCGCGGCGCTGTTCGATTAGCCCGTAGTAGTACATCGCAGTATCGATGGAGGCTTGGGTGCCCTTCTCGGTCAGTTCGAGTTGTCCGATCTCGCGCGTTAAGGACAAGTCGACCCAGTGCCGCACCTTTTGTGCGTCGTCCTCAGGTGCGCCGAGCATGCTGGTGATGACTTCCACTGGAAACGGTGCGGCGAAGTCTTGGACGGCGTCGAACCCGTCGGGGTCGACCCGGCTGAGGTACTTGTCGATCTTCTCGGTCGCCATTGCCTTTTGGGCTTGGATTGCTCTGGGCGTGAAGACTTTGTTGAGCAAGCTGCGCATGTCTCGATGGCTGGGAGGGTCCATCATGATGATCATGCGTGGGCCGGTGTCGACGGGTAGTCCATTGCGGATCGAGGCGAGGTCGGTTCCACGGGCCGACGAGTATGTCGCAGCGTCTTTATACGCGGGCGCGACGTCGGCATGGCGGGTCAGTGCGTAGAAGTCGAGGTCGGCGTTGTAGTAGACCGGTTGCTCATCGCGCATGCGTCGGTAGGTCTGGTAGGCCCCGTTGAAGAAGTCCTCCGAGAACGGATCGAAGACGATTTCTGCGGTCGTCATGGCACCCTCCAGTACCTCGGATACATCACATCGCAGTGCGATTGTCGCGGCCCATAGCTGCCGGGGTGCGGTCGAAGGCGCGTGCCATGGCCTGCACTGTGTACGACGCTGCGAGGCGACCGTCGACGGTGAAGACCTTGCCGTTGCCTTGGATCAGTCCACGTCCCGACCAGAAGGCGTCATTGCTGTACAGCAGCCAGTTGCTGACATCGACGTCGTCGTGAAAGGCGATGGTGCTCATCATGACTGCGGTCGAGATGGTGTCGTGTGCTTGGGCTTCACCGAAGCCCCGATGCGGTGCCATGCCCGCCGCAATGGTCCAATGTGTGGTCGATTGGGCAAGAAGCGCAGCGTGCAAATACGACTCGTCAGGCGCATCCCGGAAGCGGACCCACACATCGATGTGGGGCGGTCCGATGCGGTCGGGGTCGGAATCGTAGGCTCCGTTGACGACTCGGATCTCGCGTCCGGTGACTCCGAATCCCGGAAAGCTTTCCGCCGCCTCGGGTCCTGGCACGTCGGGCATGGGTGGCTGGTCGCGAATCAGGTCGGGCGCGCCGGAATCGGCGAGCACTAGCGCCGCGCAGCACAGCCCACCGCGTTGAGTGGCGTGGACTTGCGTCGTAGAGAAGGTCTTGCCGTGCCGCAGCACCTCGACGGTTAGATCGACCGGGCCATCGAAGGCTGCTGATTTTGTGAAAATGGTCGATACAGAGGTAACTCGTTGGCCCGGAAGCGACTTGGATACCGCGACGACGGACTCTGCGACGAGTTGGCCACCCTCCACAACGTTGCGCCAGGTAGGTCCGTGCGCGGGGCCGACGAACCGGCCCTCACCGGCGGGCTCGACATCAACGATCCGCACCAGCTCGGCAGCGTCGCCCCACAGCGGGAAGGAGGCTGGAACGCTCCTGCCGTCAGGCCACCGCTCGACGATTTCGACGCGACAGGGCGTGTCGTAGAACGACACGTAGTCCGCGATCCCTGCGACCTCGGGAAGCGGAGTGCGGTAGGTCCACGCGACGCTGTCCGCGTGGTCGTGGGCACCTGCGAGGTCCCAATATGCAGCGCGACCCTTGAACGGGCATTCCGTTGTCCGATCCGAGGGCGTCAACAGGTCCCAACGGACGTCGGACTTCGGGAAATACAGTCGGTCAACATGATCGGTCTCGGTCACCACCAGACAGCCGTCACTTTCGGCGATGAGCACGTCACCGTGCCAGACCTGACCGGTGTGCTGAGAGGGCGTGACGTCAATCCGATAGTCCGGGTGGTCGGGCCACGCCGAGTCGACCTGATCGCTCGCGGCCTGCCGGTCGGTGGGTGTCACGATTTATCTCTGACGAGTGCGGGCATGGTTTCCCAGCCTCGGACGGTCGAGGTGGTCGACATCCGTGCTGCCGAGAGATCGACGTCCCACTCGGGGAACCGCTTCAAGATCTCTTCGAGTGCGATGCGCCCTTCCAGGCGCGCCAAGGCCGCACCAATGCAGAAATGCGCACCGACGGCGAAGGCGATGTGTGACCGGGTCTGGCGGTGAATGTTGAACACCTCGGCGTCGTGGCCGAATTGGCGGTCGTCTCTATTCGCCGAAGCGAGGAGGAGCGTCATCACACTGCCGGCAGGCACCTGCTGGCCGTAGTATTCGACCTCGCGTGTGACGTAACGCGACACAAACGGAGCGGGACCTTCGAAACGTAATAACTCCTCGACCGCCTGAGGGATCAGACCCGGATCGGCGACGAGTTCCCGTCGTTGGTCGGGATGCTCGGCGAGCACCTTTGCCGCCCATCCGATCAGCCGTGCTGTGGTCTCGTTGCCCGCCAGGGCGACCATGTTGACGTACATGAGCAGCTCGGCGCGCTCCAAGTGGCGGGTGACGCCTTGCTCGTCTTCGAACTGCACATTCAGCAGTTCGGTGACAATGTCGTCGGACGGATTGTCCGCTCGCCAGTCGATGTAGTCCGCCCAGAGTTGACCGTCATCGAATCCGGTCGACGCGGACTCCATGGGCCGACCCGCCTCGGTGGTCAGAATCTCGTTCGCGTGGTCGCGAGACCTCAGTTGATCCTCATCGGGGAAGCCCAACAGCATGCCGATGACCCGCATGGGCAGTTCCGCGCCGAAGTCCGTGACGAAGTCGAATCCGCCTGCACCGACGAGCGGGTCGAGGCTGCGCACGCAGAACTCTCGAATCCGCGGCTCCAACGCGCTGATCTTGCGCGGAGTGAACATCCGCGACAACAGCCTTCGGTGAATGTCGTGTCGGGGTGGGTCCTCCGCGACGATAAGCCCTGACGGAATCTCCATATCCGCCTTGATGAACTCCAAGATGTCGCCGCGCGCGGAACTGAACGTCTTGTTGTCGAAGAGAGCCTTCTCGACATCTGTGTACCGGCTCAGCGCGAAGAAGTCGTGCTGCTCGTTGTAGTAGAGCGGCATCTCATCTCGTAACCGCTGGTACAAGGGGTAAGGATTGGCGACAAGGTCGACGTCGTAAGGGTCGAAACGAAGCTCACCAGTCGTGTTGCGGGACATTTTGTCGCTCCTCTACCTCGCCGACGTGCGGTTAGTTGCCGCTAGCCGTGTCGTGCAGTACTTTTAAGCATGTGCTTAAAAGTTAAGCACATGCTTAACATGCCGAGGTGAAGCTGGTCAACCCGATAGCCTGACCTGTCAGCACTTATGAAGAATGCGAGTCATGAATGGCATCGCCACGACGGATCGCGTCGCCAAACGCGAAGACACGCACCGTGATACTGGATGCAGCCGAGCAACTTATGCTCGATGAGGGCTGGGCAGCCGTCACTGGCCGCCGGGTTGCTGAGAGAGCCGGTCTTGGCTCACAGCTCGTGCACTACCACTTCGGCACCATGGACGATCTCCTTCGGGCGGTTTTCCAACGCCAAGCCGAAACAGGGTCCTCAGCACATGCCGAAGCCCTTGAATCGCCGCAGCCGCTGTGGGCACTCTGGCGGATGATTCGCGATGCCCCTTGGGGTAAGTGGGCCATCGAGGTTCTTGCCCTGGCCAACCATCGTCCGCAACTCGCAGCCGAACTACGCCACTACGCACAGACGTTCCGCGCCCAGCAAGCTGAGATGGTCGCCGCCGTGTTGAAGAAGTACGACGTCGATGAACAAAGCGTTCCGCCCATGGCGGTGGCATTCCTGATGACCGTCATCCCGCCAGTGCTATTCATGGAGGACCAAATCGACATCACCGCAGGGCACACCGAGATAGTCGGACTCGTCGAGCGCTACCTCCGCGAAGTCGAAGGCGAACCCCCTCCGATCTAGTCGGGCGGGATCGATAGGGGTGGGGGGTGCCCGCTCGACCGACTGACGTGCGCCTCGTGGCGAGCACCGTCTCTCTCCGGAGAGATGGCTTCGGACGAAGCGTCCGCAGTCCGTCCGGAGTAGGTCCAAACAGCGGCCCTCATTGGCCAACGTCGCCAACGCCGTGACCTGCTGGCCTACATCAGCGTCAACGCTGTCAGTGACACCAAACGCCCAAGTGGACTCGTTCGCATCGAGTAGGTCGGTGCTAAGCATTCGACTGCTTCGGCCGATCAGACCGCCAACTGCCGCCGACATTGCGCCCGATTAGCATCAGAGGAATCCCGAACGGCGTCGAGGCGAGCCAGCAAATCGTGCAGACACCCCCGCACCAACGGACTCCAACGCCGGCGTTGTCACGACGTTGTCACAACCTGCGGCAAGATTACCCACCGTACCGGCCCACGCGAGTTTTAGAACCCGGTGTGCCTAGCCATTAAGACAGCAGATCAGGCGGCGGTGGACTGCATCCGACGTTTTTGCTTAAGCATGGCTTTTGCGACGAGTATCGACAACGCGGGCGAGAACCGCTCCAGGTACCAGAATGCCTTCCACCACGTCGGCAACACAATGATCGCGTCTCCCCGCAACACGGCACGAAGGGCGCGCTCGGCGAACCGTTCGGGTTTTGACGTTTCTAGAAAGCGTTCTATTGGTCCTGGTGCCATCCCCCGATGTCTCTCCGTTAGCACCATCGGAGTCGAGACCATGCCAGGACAAAGCACCGATACCTGCACGCCGTGGCGCTCGGCCTCGATGCGCAACGACTTGGAGATCCCGACAACGGCGTGCTTAGTGGCGGCGTAGCTGGCCGGCACTGCGCCGGCGGCGAGACCGGCGATCGAGGCTGTGTTCACGATGTGGCCGGAGTGCTGCCCGATCATGATCGGATAGACCGCCTGGATGCCGTGCACCACACCGCGCAGGTTCACATCGAACACGTCGTTCCAGTCATCGAGCGTGTACGAGTCGACCTCACGGTCGACCAAAATGCCTGCGTTGTTAAACAGGTAGTCGATCCGCCCGGACTGCCCTACCGCCTCGGCGACGGCACGCTCAAACGATGGATAGCTGCGCACATCCAGCTCAATCGCGTGCGCCTTTGTGCCACCCCTGTTGAGGCGTTGCGCCAGTTCCTGCGCGGGGCCGATCTGACGATCGGCGATCCAGACCTCGGCGCCCCCATCAACCAACTTGGTCGCCAACGCGGCGCCAATGCCGGACGCCCCGCCGGTAACGAACGCAACCTTCCCCGACACGCTCGATGCCCTTGACGAAGGATAATCGCTCGCCCTTGCAGGGTAATTGCAAGCCTGTCCGTCAGATAGTGGCACCGTCGGCGGCCTCTCGTCCGAAGTTCACGATTCAGCGCACCTGTCCGGCTCGATGTGCTCGTCCGATGATGCGTGCCGTTCGTGGACCGGCAACGACGTCATCCGTGGATAGAGGATCGCTGGACCGAGCCATCGCGCAACAAAGCGGCGTAGTGCGATTCCGTCGCGCTGCCGCTGCCCGGGATCGGTCAAAAGAGAATGCACTGTGCGCAAGGTCATTTCGGCAAGCTCATTGAGCGCGGTGGTGTCGAAGCCGTGAAGCTTCCAATCGACATCGAGGCGGTGGAAGGCCGACAAGCAGAAAATGATCGCTGTGTCGGAGGTGAGCGAGATGGCAGCTTCGCCCTGAGGGGTCTGGGTAAGCAAGCTCTCCAACTGTGGATCGCCGGTAAGGTTTTCAACTGCGAACGAAATTATTTCGACGATCGCACTGACCGGGTCATTGAGGCCGCTGACGTGGTGTACACCTTGGTCGATGAAACCGTTGACCGCGCGCATTGCGCTGGCAATAAGGAGCGCGTCGGCGTTGGGAAAGTACCGGTACACCGTCTGACGAGTGACCCCGAGTCTTCGGGCGACGTCGGCAAGCCGCAGCGCCGACCCGTGTTCAGCAATCACGTCGTCTACCGCATCCAGAATGCGGGCAATTGCCTCCTCGTCCGAGGCGGGTGTGACGCCCGCCCAGCCGCGACTACGCATCCGCTGCCACAACCATTTCGCTGTCGAACTCAATCTCAAGTGTCGTTGGGCCGGTCATACCGAGCAGGGATTTCCACGGCGCAGGAGCGGTCCGATGGGGTGCGGTGAGACGTCGGGTGAGGACTATAAGTGCTTCCGCCAATTCCCGGCGTGCGAGGTTCGCCCCTAGGCAGTAGTGCGCGCCCCCACCGAAAGTCAGAATCGCGGGCAAGTCCTTACGCGCGATGTCGAACCGATCTGCATTCTCATAAATCGCCGGATCACGGTTGGCTGCAAAGGTGTTCACGACTACCAAGGTCCCCGCCGGGAACGTGTACCCACCAAATTCGGCATCCTCGGTAGCGGCTCGCACCGCGACACAGACCGCCGGCGAGTGCCGCATGGTCTCCTCGACCGCCTGCATCGCAAGCTCTGGCTCGTCGCCCAGCTTCGCCCATTGATCCCGATGCTCGCACAGCACCTGCACCGAGGCGGCCAGTTGGTGTCGGGTGGTGTCCGTCCCCGCCATCAGGAAGCCAGCCACCAGCATGCGCAGTTCATCGAGATTGAGCCGGTCGCCCTCGCTTTCGGCCCGTATAAGCTCAGACAGCAAATCATCAGTCAGATGGCTCCGGCGTGCAGCGACCATGTCATCGACATAGGCGTCCAGTTCACTCCACGACCGCATGATCGCGGCTTCATCGAAGTTGGCGTCGGGCTGAATGTTGAAAGCCTTGAAGATTTCATCGGTCCACTGTGCGAAAAGATGCCAGTCTTCCCGAGGCGCACCGATCAGCGCACACATGATCGGGGTGGGATAGGGCCGCGCGATGTCGGTCACGACGTCGCAACGACCGACCTCTACTACTTGATCGATCAGCCCGTTCACCACCTCATGAATCGTGTCCTGTAAAGGCGACGTCGCGCGCGGAGTAAACGCCCTCGACACCAGTTTGCGTAAGCGAGTATGTGGCGGGCCATCGAGACCCAGAAGGCTGCTCATCAGCTTGTCGTACAGCGGGCCTGAGGTGACGCCCTGTGCTGCCAGCGACAAGCCGGGTGGCAGCCTGAATCTACTGTCGCGCAGCATATCCCGCGCCAGGCCGTAGGACAGTATTTCCGGACCGAGAGGACCAATGGCGATGGGCGCACACGATTGCGCAATTCGCACGTCTTCGAGGATGTCCTGCGGAGTGGCTGTGAAGTCGTAGCTGAACGTGGGCAGGCCAGCTTCGAAGACGTTGGGAGCGGCGCTACTTACGTTCATCGCGATATCTCACATTCCATTGATGCCCCGACGGGCCGAGGCACGGACAACTGCGTCCACAGTGTATGACCATAACTCTGAGCACGTCAACGCATGACAGTATCCTCGCAGTTAAGCATACGTGCTGCCTGCCATGGTCATACGGATTGTCGTCTGACGTCCGCGTCGCTGCGAGGGCAGTTGTTCATCGAGACCCTCGGTGCTCTCCGTCTCGCGCCAGACTGCCCGACGCCCACTTTCGCATCAGTTTTAAAGCGGTCGCGGCGACGTCGAGCGCAGCCGCGATCCCGGCCGGGTCGGCGCAACGAGGGCCGCGGCCGGAGCGCGCCGTGGCGGCACGACGGCGCAGCGATTCAGCTGCCTCCGCCTCGGTGCGGGCATCGAAAGACCAGCGACCAATCGAGCGTCGTCCGACGCGAGTCGCGAACGCACCTCGGCGTGCAGGGCGTCCGTACCGCCATTTGTACCGCCATTCGCTCAATTTGACCGTGAATTTCCGTGCTTGTTCGTAGCTGCGCTTGGAAACGTTAATCCGTTGTGGCACAACGCTTAAGTAATACACCTACGGACGCCTACGGATACTGCCGCTAAGCCTGGGGGTCAAGTGGTCGCAGGTTCAAATCCTGTCAGCCCGACACATGTCAGCCCGGCGCAGGTCGAACATGACTTCGCCGGGACGTCGGGTGATCACTCCGCTGCGGAAACTGGGCCTATTGCCGGGTACAGGATTGTCAGGTTGACCAATGGGCTCATCACGTAGAACTCGCCTGTTGCAAAGTCCGCGCTGACTTCGGAGTTGTCGACGTAGGAGCCCAGCCGTAACGCGACGTCGATAATGAGGTATTCGCCGGGTGGCACGATCTCCTGCTGATAGCCCACGAGGGTTCCCCGGTACACCACGTCGTAGTTCGTTTTGTCATCAGTGTCGAAGCCGGTCGAGTCGGCGACGAGGTCGAGGACGTTCCACGTTTCGCCGGCCTGGGGCGGCGCCGACGATAGCGGCTGCGTCCAAGTCTGAATGAGGTCGAGAGTCGGGTCGAGCGTCAGCTCCCCCTTTCCGCCGAAGAACCAGCCGCCGTGCGAGTGCGCCGAGCAGAAGCCGTTGAGAAACGCATTGACATCGACGACGGCGGATTCACTCTCTTGGTTCTGCCAGAGGAAGTAGAAGTGAAGGAAGTCGTAATTCGTGGTGAAAAGGTATGCGCCGTGCCACCAATCGTGGGACTCGCTCGCGTCGAGGCGAATCTGCGCGCGGCTCTTGTACGGCTCGATGGTGGTTGACTCGAGGCTCACGCCGTCCGTCGCCCAAATTTCAACCGGGCTGTCGAGGGTGAGGTACTGCGTCGTCGGCGGCCCGACGCCGATCACCCCGCCCCACGCTTCGCGGTGGGCGTCGACCATCCGGGCCAGGGAGTCGGCCCGCACACCGGACTGGGCGACCGCTTCCGCCTTGAGCCTTTCCAGGCGGCGGTGGCTCTCCGCTCGTTCCGCGGCCAGTTCGCGGTCGATTGCCGCGGCGTCAAACCCCATGCGGACAAGCTGCTCGGCGGCCAGAGCGCGTACCCGCGTGCTCCGCGGAAGCTGCAGCCCTCTCGTCGAATCGCCTGCGCCGCGTGGCGCATCCGCAGCGCCGCTCAGATCACGCGCAGCGCTCAGCGCCTTACGGAGGCGCGAATCAAGTTTGGTCATCGTGGCTCACCTTTCCTGCCCCACAAACGCCCTCGACGCCGATATTCGCACGGAGATGTGAGGCAAGGGTGCGTAATCCAATACCCGTTTGCCGTTGACCTGCCAAACCTCGCCCGATTCGTGGCCGACCGTACCTCCAAAAACCATTTCCAAAGACGATGCCCGAGAACGGAGTACGCACATGCCGTGGCGGAAGCGTCAGCGCGCCCACCCTGGTCATCCCGGGCTTACCGAGGCCGACAAGACCCTGACCGGTCGACGCCGGTCGCTAGGCCGAATGTGACGGACTTCAGCCGGCAAAAGTGACGCGCGTCATAGCTTGACCAGCCTGAATTAGGGCGTCCTAACCATTCGTTTGGATCTCTAACGGCTGGGAGCGCGATGGCCAACTTCGATTTTGCCTATGACCTGACCTTCGATGAGGCGCGCCGACGCAGCGCCGTGCTCGAAGCGATCGGTGAGGACTGGGACCCTGTCGCCGTGCTCGCCGAGGAACAGCAGGCCTACGACATGCTGTACTCGAATCTGGATGTGGAGCAGCAGCGGGTCTACGACGAGTTGGTCCGCGCCGGCGTCCTACCCTCACGGACGGCTGATCGTGTTACCGATTGATCCGACCGCCGACCGTAGCCGCCGCGCATGGCTGCCTTGCCCGCGCTGCGATCACCGCGCCAGCTGTGGTGATTGCCGGGACCGGCGAAATTGCGATACGCACTGGCAGTACCTGCTGAGCAACAAGGGGACGTTGGTACACCTACAGTGCTCGGATTGCGGTCACCTCTGGTCGACCGACACGCATAGCCGCACGCGTCGGCGCACCGCGTAACCCCGCGGGGAACACAGCCCGACGCGGGCGATGCCCTCAGGCCGAGGGGATGATGACCCCATGGACGCCGAACTGCAACGCTGGCTGGCGGCCGGGGAGTCCTTCGACTACCTCGGCTTCGACATCTTCTACCGCGTAGAGGGCAGCGGTCCTCCGCTGCTGTTGATCCACGGTTATCCGTTCAATTCCTTTGACTGGGTGCGGATCTGGCCTGCGCTGTCGCAACGGTTCACGGTCATCGCGCCGGACATGATCGGCATGGGGTTCTCCGAAAAACCGGTGGCCTACGAGTACTCGGTGGGGGACCACGCCGACATGCACGAAGCTTTGCTGGCCCACCTGAACATCCGCAACGTGCACATCCTGGCCCACGACATCGGTGATTCTGTGGGCCAGGAGTTGTTGGCTCGTCATGAGTTCGGTCAGCAAGCGTATGGCGCGCTGCGCATCGACTCCATCACCTGGCTCAACGGAGGAATGTTCATCGAGGCATACACGCCCAGATTGGCGCAGAAGCTGATGTCCGGTACTCCGTTGGGCGACGTATTCAGCCAAGTGCAGGGCAGTCCGGTGTCCCGCCGGCTGCTGGAGCCCACGCTGCGCGAGATGTTCGGCCCGAATACGAAGCCGACCCGGCACATGATGGACGTGTTCAACCAGATCTTGGACTACAACGATGGCCGCCGGGTGCTGCACAAAGTCGGCCGCTTCATCAACGATCGCTACACGCACCGAAACCGGTGGGTGCGTGCAATGCGGCAGACCGCGGTTCCCATGCGCTTAATCGATGGGCCGGTCGACCCCAACTCCGGTGCGCACATGGCGCGCCGCTATGCCGAGGTGATTCCCGAACCCAATGTCGTGATGCTCGCCGACGACATCGGACACTGGCCACAACTCGAGGCGCCCGACGCGGTGTTGACGCACTTCCTCGCCCACATCGACCGCGTCGCCGCCGGCTGAACCGCTAGTTGTCGGGAGAGCGGCGCCTAGCCGTGATGCGGCGGTCTCTCGTCGCGGAGCCGGGCCTCGTCCGACGCCGCGCGCATCTGCTCCTCGTCGCCGAACCTCTCCAGATCCTCGGGCGTGGTATGCGCCGGCGGCGGCTCCGGCGCGGCCCGTGGTCGACGTGGGGGTTCGGTGGGCACGAAGCGATTATGTCAGCTTCGGGCGGAGAGTTCCGGCCCGGCATCGCGCCCCGGCCTATTACGTGTCCGTTCGGGCACCGTCTTTGATCATCTGCTCGGTGTAGTTGTCACGAATGGCAAATCGGGCGTCGACCACGTCGCCGTTCGGCCCCGGAGCAGTCGTGAAGGTGACTCCGTCCGGCTTCTTGGGTCCGGCCGGTGTCGGCGGCGCCGCCTCGGCCGGCGTCGGTGGCCCGGCCGCGGCCGAACTGCTCGGGGCCGACTGGCCATCTTTCTTCGCATCGAAAACCCAGGTTTTGCCGACGATGATGAGGCCCAGGACTCCCAGCGCCGCCAGGGCCAAGGCCGCCTTCCCGGAAGTGTCTTTCTTCGGCGGTTCTGTGGCGAACGCCCACTCGCTGGTCCAGCCGGTGCCGTCAAAGTACCGCTGCAGCCCGTGAACTAAACGTGAACAGCTAGCCGACCGTCCTACCTAAACTGCCGAACTTGCGGATTGCGAAGCGCGGCGGGCCTATGCTATTGCTCGCCGCAGGTTCGACGCGGTTTGAGTTACAAAGTGGCGGCACTAGATGAACGTCTCGATATCTGCCCCTCGGTCCGCTGCGGTCGGTACGACGGCTACCACCGCAGAGAATGGCTTGGTCGCTTCGCACCGCCTGTCTGAGCAACTACTGAACAGCGAGCCAGGTCGTGGCGTCCTAGCCGGTGCGTTCGCAGTGCTCGACGCGGTCGCCCACGCCGAGGACGGGATCGGGTTGACCGCCTTGGTTCACGCCACCGGGCTAGCGAAGACTTCCGCATACCGCCTGGCCGAGCAACTCGTCAAATTGGGTGCCGCACAACGCATCGACCACCGCTACTACGTCGGGTCGCGGCTGGCCAAATATGGGCAGCGGTGGCAGCCGGATCCGATCCTGCGTCGAGCGGCACGCGATCCGATACATGCGCTTGCCGTTGAACTGAATGCCGCTGCGTCGATGTGCGTGCTTGACGGTGGCCGAATTCGCATAGTCACCGCCGCGGCATCGCGCGGTCGCGCCTGGCCACTGGGCGAGCTGGACTCCGACACCGCCGCCCGCACCGCCGCCGGACGCATCCTTTACGCCACCCAACCAGATGGTGTCGTCCTACCATCCTGTTGGACACCGAGTGAGTGGCAGCACCTGCGGGGCACCCTCCGCAACCCGCACGCGACCATCACCGAGCACCGAAGTCCAATCCCCGCCATCAGCTGCATCGCCGCACCTGTGTGGCACCCCAACGGCCTATGCGCGGGCGCGGTCACTTCGGCAATTTGTGCGCCTACATCTTTGCCGCGCTCGTCCGATCGGATACTGCACGCCGCCCACCAGATCGAGCGCAACCTGACTTCAAGCAAAGAACGCAACCTGACTTCAAGCAAAGAAACTGCTGGCCGGGTTCGCTGACCGGGCCCAACCAATGTCTCTTGTCGTGTCCGCTTAACCTCGACGAGAAACATTCGTCTCGCGCGAGCGCGATTGCTGTAAAAGCGGCGACGATTGTGATCTGACTGGGCCGTGGCGCGGTGTGTGGCGAGTTGGTATTAAGTCGCCGGAACGTTGCGGTGCAACGGTTCCGCTCGCGGCCGGTTGACGTCCTCCGACGCGACGGATCTCGATTCGGTCCGCTCAGCGGACCGCGATCTTGTCCGTCATATGTGTACTGCGGTCCAATCGTCGCCATATCGCCGCTTCGGGTCGCGACAAGGGCTCATCCCAGCGTTTCGGCACCTGACAGTGCGCTGATGCGGCCGGTGGTCACAGGCTGACACCGGCCACTATGCACATCAACTGAATACAGACAGCGGTCCGTCGCGCGGGCGCTTTACCGCGTCTCGGCGATCCCATAAGGAGGACATCGTGACTTTCCAAGGGCTCGTTGAAAGCATCACCTTCGCCGGACATGTCACCGCCATCGACGAGAGTGGTCCGTCGTTCACGATTAAATGCCGCAGCAAAGACACCATCGATGTCTTTGTCGGGCCACCGGACTCGACCACTTACCAAGTGCTGCAGAACGTTGACGGCGTCAATCGCGACCGGACAGACGTTTCTGCCAACGGAAATCAAGACACGGTTCCCATCGTCGCCAACCTACGGCGCTACATCGCCGTGGGCGACCTGGTATTCGTGCGAGGCATTCATCAACAAGCCGGCGACCGCGACCGATTCGAGGCCCGCATCGTCTACCTGCTGAAGTCGAGGCCTGACCTGCCATACGTTTTCGAGGACAACTACTGGTGGCTCAACCAGACGGCATTGCTGATAGACCGGTGGCTCGACGACTTGTTCGATGCCCGCCACGACTACACCGTCACCGACTTCGCAGCCCTCTATCAGACCAACCTCAACATCGTCGGGCAAAAGGCCGACGACGATCTGCAGGAATGCGCGACCCTGTCGCGGTTGATTTACGGACTGTCCTCGGCTTATCTGCTCACTGGGGCCGAGCGCTACTTCCTGGCCGCACGTGCCGCGGTCTCATACCAGCGGCAGGCATTTCGAACCCTGACCAGTGACGGCATGCATTGCTTCTGGGCCTTCGGCCGCCGCCGCAAGAAGGACGGCACGGAAGTGGTGGTGTTCGCATCGGAAAACGAGGACGACAAGGGCACCATCCCGCTCTACGAACAGATCTACGCCCTGGCCGGCCTGGCACAGTACTACCGCATCACCGCCGATTGGGAAGTGCTCGAAGACATCCGGCGCACAATGAACTCCTTCGACGACTACTACCTCGACGAGAAGCCCGACCCCAAGTCACCAGTCACCAAGCCCTGGGCGACGGGCAGCGGTGGATACTTCTCACACCTCGACCCGATCACCCGACGGCCCGACACCCCTCAACTCGGGGACAACCAGTCGCGCAAAAACTGGAATTCTATCGGCGACCACATTCCCGCATACCTGATCAATTTGGTCCTAGCGCTGAACCCGGCACCTCGCGGCGGCGCGATGACCGGCGGGCTAGCCGACCTCGGCAAGCGCGCCATCGAAATGCTCGACAAGCTCGTCACACTCATCGTCGACAAGTTTCCCGACGCTACAAGCAACTACGTAAATGAACGCTTCAAAGCCGACTGGACCCCCGACCACCAATACAAATGGCAACAGGACCGGGCTGTCGTCGGACACAACCTCAAGATCGCCTGGAACCTCACGCGCTGCGCGTTCCACTTCGACTCTCGCGCGGACCAAGTTCAACAACAGAATCCCGAGGAGGCTGAACGATTAAGGCAGCTGACCAAGAACTGCCAGAAAATCGCCCAGGACCTCGCTGACAAGATGGCCGATGTCGGTATTGACATGATGCGCGGTGGCGTATTCGACGCGGTACAACGCCATCCCCGCACTGGGATGCTAACCCAATTCGCTTGGGGAGCCACCAAGGACTTCTGGCAGCAGGAGCAGGGGATCCTTGCCTACTTGGTGCTTTATGGCGACACAGGCGAGAAAAGGTTCCTCGAGATGGCCCGCGAATGTATGGCCTTTTGGAACCTGTTCTTCCTCGACCGCGACCACCAGGGCATCTTCTTTCGCACCAACGAGGGTGGGCTACCCATCATTGAGGGCATGTACGGCCAAAAAGGCGGCCACTCGATCTCGGGTTACCACGTTTTCGAGCTCAACTATCTCGCCCACCTGTATCAGCGCACCTGCTTGCAACAAAATGGCGATCACGGCTTCTGCCTGTACTTCCGGGTTCGGCGTAACCCGCAGCAGACCACCATCAATGTGCTCCCCGATTTTCTGCCGCGGCATCGCGTGGAGATCAAGACGGTGCGAGTTTCCGGCAACGACTTCACATCGCAGCTCAAGCCCAACGACCCTGAAGATTTTCAGGTGCGCATCGACGACGCCGCCGCCGCCAATTCAGACGGAACAGTTGACCTGGTTGTCGAATTCCTTGTGCATTGAAGAGAAGGCAGCGCCATGAACCAATCCCAGCCCACAGCTGCCCAGCCGCTCGCGGGCAAGCGGGTGGCGGTGATCGTCGAAAGCCAGTTCATTCCTCAGGAGTTGCAGATCTATCGGCAGCGCTTTGAAAGCTACGGCGCCACAGTCGACTTCATTTCTCGGCTGTGGGGCCAACCCAAGCAACGGTTCTACTCCACCGTGGAACCCGGAGTTGTCGACAGCATCGAATATATGGACGTGAGCATCGATTTTGATGACGTCGAGCCCGGCGATTATGACGCGATCATCGCCGCGGCCAACTACACCACAGTCAGACTGCGCTACGTGGAGAACCTGGACCCCAAAAAAGATCCGCGCCGGCAGATTCGCGACACACCCGCGGTGCGCTTTTTCCGCGAAGCGATGCGGAACCCGCGGATCGTCAAGGGGGCGCCCTGCCACGCCTTGTGGCTGCTGACCCCCTCACCGGAAGTGCTGAAGGGACGAAAGGTGACCTGCAATGCGGTCGTGCTTGCCGACGTGCTGAATGCCGGCGCCAACTACGTCGGATTCCCTCCGGGAACAGAAGAAAGCGAACAGGTCTGCGAGGACGGCGATTTGGTCACCAACACCGGTTGGCACGCCTCGAATAAACTTGTCGACACGATCAAGGACATCATCGTCAGGAAACATGCAGGGCCGTCGCCCGTTCCTGCTGCGGTGACACCATGACAACCTCTGCCCCGCCTCGGCCCGACATTCAGGCCCCGCCCAAGCAGGCCATCGCAGCCGCCAACAGCGTTGCTATTCAATTCGTTTACCACACTGGCCTCAACCAAAACCTGTTCACCAACGTGCGGCTGTGCGGTAGCTGGGACCACGGCGGAATGCCGGCAGCCGCATGGAACACCACTTCCATGCAGCAGCTGGTCGGCGTCGACGGATGCCCCACCTATGTCGCCAGCGTCGAATTCCCCGACAGCCAAGTCGGCGCCGAATACGCCTGGGGCGTAATAGTCGACAGCGGTTTCAGCCGCGACCTGTGGGCGATCCCGATCGAGATCTCCGAACCGGATTCCACCGCGCGACACCGGACGTTCACCCTGGACCCCGACCGGCGCGAACAGCACTACTGGCTATCCACCAGCCGGCTGTTGGGCGCCAATCCGCGCTGGAAGCCCGACGGTACCGAACCCATCCAGTTTTCGGTGTGGGCGCCGCACGCACGGGCGGTGAGCGTGGTCTTAGGCGACCCGATAAGCGGCTACATCACGGATGCTGGGGGTGGCGTCGTCGGGACAGCAATTGCCATGCGCCCAGCTGGCGATGGGCTCTGGCAGACCGAGCTTTCTGACCCGCAACTCTCGAGTTTCATCGGTTTCGACCACCGGCCGTATATGTTTCAGATCACCAAGGACAATGGGCGCGTCACATACCGCACCGACCTGTACTCGCGCTGTCAAATCGGCCGCGGCACAGTGAATCCTGCCAAACAGCCCCAGTTGTTTTCCGGACGGCGCGAGGATCTCGACGGCAGCGTCAGCTGCTCGGTCGTGGTAGACCCGCGATGGGTCACAGCGCACTTCCAAGATCCCTACTGGCCCGAAACCGAGTGGGTCACTGAGCGCGACTTCTGGACTCGAGAATTCGAGCCGTACCGGCCGGTCCCGACCCGGCTCGAGGACCTCGTCATCTACGAAATGCACGTCGGTGGCCTCGGCGCTGGTAAAACGGAACCCGACGGAACGCCAATTCCCGGCGACCTGGATGACGCCATCAAGATGCTGGACCATCTGGTGGATCTCGGCGTCAATGCGGTCGAGCTGATGCCCCTGGCACAGTTCGAAGGCTGGGCGACTTGGGGGTACGGCACCTCGCACTACTTCGCCATCGAATTCAGTGGCGGCGGCCGCGACCAATTCAAATACTTTGTACGGGCATGCCACCGTCGCGGCATCGCAGTCATCCTCGACGTCGTATACAACCACTACAACCCGGACGCCGAGCGTGCCGAATGGGCCTACGACTCCGACGAACCCGAGCGCAACATCTACTACTGGTACGAGGGTTCGTGCGCCCAGTATGCCAATGCTGATGGCGGATACCTCGACAACAACTCCACCGGCTGGGCGCCGCGTTTCAGCGAAGAACGCGTGCGGCAAATGTTCATCTCCAGCGCGGTGGCCCAAGTACTAGAGTTTCATATCGATGGCTTTCGGGTGGACCAGACGACGTCGATCCACTCGTACAACGTCCTTCACGCCGATGGTCGCCGGGTCGACGCTGCCAATGCGTTCGGCGCGAAGTTCTTGCGGGAGTTGACCACGACGCTTCGCCTGATCAAACCTCAGGTGTTTCTCATCGCCGAGGACCACTCGGGCTGGAAGGGGGTCACGCAGCCGACCGACCTTGGCGGACTGGGTTTCGACGCCGCCTGGTACGCCGACTTCTACCACAATCTCTCCGGAGACACGGGCCACGGGCTCGCGAGCGCCAACCTACTTTCCACTGCCGCCATCGGCGACGACCGCGCCCTGGCCATGGGGTTATTCGCTGGCAAATTGGCTCAGACGAATGCATCCACAATCGTCTATCCCGAGTCTCATGACGAGGCCGGCAACTCCACTTGGGACGGCCACCACTCCGGGCGCACTCCCTCGATCTCCGTTAACTATGCACCACTCATCTTCGATACCCGTCGCTATGCCGAAGCTCGCACCCGGTTCTCGGCGGGCATGGCCCTGTTGTCGGCCGGCACCCCAATGTTTTTCATGGGCGAGGAGTGCCGGGATACCGAGCTGTACCGCTACAACGATTTCCTATATCACCGCGTCGATTTCGCTAAAGCGGCCGCCAACGGCGGGGGCGATCTCTTTACCTTCTTTCGTGGACTCATCACTTTGCGGCGCACTGTGCCCGCGCTGCGGTCGGGATCGATCGATGTGGTGCATGTTCACGATGGCAACAGAGTCCTAGCATTCAGCCGAACCTATGGTCCAGACCAAGCGCTCGTAGTGGCCAGTCTCAACAACCAGCCGTTCCAGTCCGGATACACCATCAACGGTGTCGCCGGGGGGACGTGGCGGGAGGTGTTCAATAGCGACGCCGCTCTGTATGGCGGTTGGAATGACGGCAACGCCGGCGGAGACCTGCCCTCGTACGCAGCGCAATTGAATGTGGTGATACCCCGCGCGGGCTTTGTGGTCTTCCGGCGCATCCGTCGCGAGAATGACTGACGCGTGACGACTTGACGCGACGGATCAGTGCACCGCTTTGCCGACGCTCTGCCAGTTTGCAACCGCAATGAACACGAAGGGAAACGACCGTGAGCAAAGCGATTCTGTGCTGCCTGTCTGAGTGGGGATACTGGGGTGAGGAACTGGTCGGTCCCTACGACGTGCTGACCGACCATGGCTACCAGGTCGACTTCATGACTCCGACTGGTCAAAAGCCGCCTGCCTTGCCGCCCAGCATGCAGGCCGGCTTCATCGATACACCGTTGGACAAGGAGGTCACCAACGATCATTTCGCGCAGCGCACCCGGGAAATCCAGGACTCCAGCCTCCTGAACGAGCCGATCAATTTGGCGCAATGGTTTCCACAAATGCCGTACTTCAACGGCGAGGAGTTCGGCCACGGCCTCGAGGATTACTACAACCGGCGCGATACCTGCTGGCAGGACCTGGACAAATATGACGCACTGCTGCTACCCGGCGGCAGCGGCCCCATGGTCGACATGGTCAACAACGAACGCCTCCACGACGTCATCCTGGGATTCTTGGCCAACGGCAAACTCATTGCCGCCGAATGCTATTGCGTGACATGCCTCGCCTTCGCCCGAGACTGGACAGACCGCAAGAGCATTATCGCCGGCAAACACGTCACCGGACATGCCAGGGAATACGACTATAAAGACGGTACCGGTTTCGCCTATCCCTCGGTGGGGGGAGTCAATTTCGGCCCGCCGTTCTACCCGCTCGAGTACATCCTGCGTGATGCCGTCGGCCCAGACGGCCAGTATCACGGCGGCATTGGACATACTATTTCGACCATTCTTGACTTTCCGTTCCTGACCGGGCGCTCCACCCAAGACTCCCAGTTGGTCGGCGAGCTCATGATCCAGGTGCTGGAGAAAGGGCTGCAGCGCTATGGCTGGTGACCAAATTGGGTCGGCGGCAACGGTTGGAGGTAACGCCTACGGTGGCAACCACCATCGCGGTCACACCTCCAACCCTCGACGAAACCATGGTCCGCAACCTGGTCACCGACTGGTATCGCAGCACCAATGACCACCTACCAGTCGAGCAGCTGGTCAACATGCTGGCCGATGACATGAAGATGACCTATCCGAACATCGACGAGCCGTTCACCGGCACTCCAGCGTTCAAGAACTGCTACGCAGAAGTCCTGGCGAAGTACTTCAACGAGACCCACCGCGTCGCCGTGGCGCAACGACTCCTGGTCGGAATTTCTTCGGATCCAAGTCCCGGTCGGCCGATCAAAGAACACTAAGCTGGAAAGCGGCGCCTAGCCGTGATGCGGCGGTCTCTCGTCGCGGAGCCGGGCCTCGTCCGACGCCGCGCGCATCTGCTCCTCGTCGGCGAACCTCTCTAAATCCTCGGGCGTGGTGCGCACCCGCGGGGGCTTGGCACCGCCCGGGGTCGACGTGGGGGTTCGGTGGGCACCAGGCGATTATCCGCCCACCGGTCTACGGCTGAAAGGCCGGAAGGATAGTGCCGGAATCGCGAATCTCCCAGATGCTGGCTTTGGTGATGCCATCGAAGTTGATCTTGTTCAAGGTCTCTCGCGAATACGTGAGGTCGATGGCGACGTGGGTCGCGGTGTTGCCGTACGGGTCGGTCATGGGGAAGGTGCCTTGCACGTTCACCGCGGAAGCGTCGGGATACGTGGCTCTCGCGTATCTGAGGATGTCGATGGTGTCCGTCCGGGCGCCGTCTTTGATCATCTGCTCGGTGTAGTTGTCGCGAATGGCGAATCGGGCGTTGACCACGTCGCCGTTCGGGCCCGGAGTAGTGGTGAAGGTGACGCCATCCGGCTTCTTGGGGCCGGCCGGTGTCGATGGCGCCGCCTCGGTCGGGGGAGCCGCTGTGGCGGAAGTGCTCGGGGTCGATGGGGTGTCCTTCGGGTCGAAAACCCAGGTTTTGCCGACGATGATCAGAAGCACAAGGAAACCCAGGGCCGCCAGGGCCAGGGCCGCCTTCCCGGGAGTCTCCTTCTTCGGCGGTTCTGTGGCGAACGCCCATTCGCTGGTCCAGCTGGTGCCGTCGAAGTACCGCTGCAGCCCGTGGCCTACCCCTGCGGGATCGGGGTACCAGCCCGGCGCCGATTTAGGCGGGGGCGGCGCCTGTTCGAATGGCATCTGTCTATTTTCGTGGTGACGGAGGCTTCTCGGCTACCCGCTCGAAGCAAATCCCGTTTGGTGATGTCGCCCCTTCAGTCCTCATCGTCCGGCTCGGTGAGTTCCGGCGCGTTCTCGCGGGTCGCCATTCCGCCTTCGCGTCCGTGATCCGCGGGGCCGGGGCGGCCACCCTCGGGCTCGTCGTCGTCCTTCGCCGAATGCTTGCCCATCGCAACCTCCTTCGTCGACCGAAGGACTACCCGCCGCGGCACGATCTGAAGACCCCGGGACGGAAATGGTGTGCGTGCGGCCGGCGATCTGAACTCAAGATGGCCCTGGCGTGACGGTTCGGCGTGACGTCGACATTCGACGCGTCGGCGTGCCCTCGCGGGCTATGAATCTATGGTGAGCACCCCATGTGAACCTGACCCAGCAGGAAAGTTCGTTGATCGGCCAGAGTCATCCCGCGGCTCTCATGCGCATGGACGAGAAGTCGCTGAAGGAATTGCAGAGCCGGCTGAGGCAGGCGCGCGATAAGAACTTCAGCTTGTTGCGGCGACGGGGCGCGGCCCGGGTGGAGGCCGAGGTGCGCGCGGCTCCGCCCAGACGGCCAACGAAAAGTGCGGGCGAAAAGGTGGAGATCTTCGACGAGGCACTGGCTCGGGTGAGCGAGCGCCTTGCGGCGACGGGTGACGGCGAGTAGCGGCGAGCTCCCGGGTGCATTGCACCCCGACACGCGGCTGCCCGAGAGACGCCGTTCGACGTCAGATCGCGATCACTGCGAACTATCCGGCGCGATCGGAAGACCCGGGCATACCTCGATGTAGTCGATGCCGGGCGAGACCCACTGGCGCCACTGCTGATGGCTCATGTTCGTGGTGAATTTGGCGCAGAGCTCGTCTCGCCATGCTGCCGGTCCCGGCCACAGCCGCAGCGTCTTGTCGCCGCTGGCGGAGGTGATGCGCCGCCCGTCGGGGCTAAACGTCACGACGTTCACCGGTTCGGTGTGGCCGGTGAGCGGGTTGCCGACGGGTTGGCCGGTCGTGACGTCCCAGATCCGCAGGGTTTTGTCGGTGCTGCCGGAGACGATGCGTTTGCCGTCGGGGCTGAACGCCACGCTGGTCACCGCACCGGTGTGGCCGGTGAGCGGGCCGCCGATGGGTTGGCCGGTGCCGGCGTCCCAGATCCGCAGCGTGGAGTCGCGGTTGCCGGAGACGATGCGCCGCCCGTCGGGGCTGAACGCCACCCTGAGCACGTCGCCGGTGCCAATGAGCGGGCCGCCGCTGGGCTGGCCGCTGGTCGCGTCCCAGATCCGCAGCGTCTTGTCATCGCTGCCGGAGACGATGCGCTCTCCGTCCGGGCTGAACGCCACAGTGTTCACGGTGCCGGTGTGGCCGGTGAGCGGGGCACCGATGGGCTGGACGCTGCCCGCGTCCCAGATCCGCAGCGTCTTGTCCTCGCTGCCAGAGACGATGCGCCTTCCGTCGGGGCTGAACGCCACACCCCACACCCAGCCGGTGTGGCCAGTGAGCGGGCCCCCGATGGGCTGGCCGGTAGTGGCGTCCCAGAGCCGCACCATGTTGTCGGTACCGCCGGAGACGATGCGCCGCCCGTCGGGGCTGAACGCCACATGGAGCACCCCGCTGATGTTGCCGTGGGGCTCGTTGGGGTCGTCGGGCGGCGGGCCGGTGATTTGCTGGCCGCTGCCCGTGTCCCAGATCCGCACCATGTTGTCGCGGCTGCCGGCGGCGATGCGCCGCCTGTCGGGACTGAAGGCATCACCGATGAACCCGACGGTCAGCGGTGCGTCGGCAGCCGGGTCCCACTCGCGTACTGTGCCGTCAACTTGCAGGGAAACGATGCGCTGCCCGTCCGGGCTGAACGCCGCGCTCGACAGCATGGAAAGTCTGGTGAGCGGGGTGCCGATGGTTTCGCCGGTGGCCGCGTCCCAGAGCCGCACCGTCTTGTCGTCGCTGGCGGAGACGATGCGTTTGCCGTCGGGGCTGAACGCCACGCTGTCCACTGCGCCGGTGTGGCCGGTGAGCGGGTTGCCGATGGGCTGTCCGGTGGCGGCGTCCCAGATCCGAAGCGTCTTATCGCTGCTGCCGGAGACGATCCGTTTGCCGTCGGGGCTGAACGCCGCACTGTTCACTCCGGCGGTGTGGCCGGTGAGCGGGTTGCCGATCGCGTGTCCGGTGGCGGCGTCCCAGAGCCGCAGTGTGGTGTCGGCACTGGCGGACACGATGCGCCGCCCGTCGGGGCTGAATGCCATGGTGAGCACCTGGCGGGTGTGGCCGGTGAGCGGGGCGCCGATCGGTTGGCCGGTGGCGGCGTCCCAGAGCCGCAGTGTGTCGCCGCTGCGGGAGACGATGTGCGTGCCATCGGGGCTAAACGCCACACCTCCCACCCAGCCGGTGCCGTTGGTGAGCGGGGCGCCGATCGGGTGGCCGGTGGCCGCTTCCCACACCCGCGGCGTGTGGTCGTCGCCGCTGATGGTGACGATGCGGCGCCTGTCCGGGCTCAGCACCGCGAATAATGGTTTGGTTGCGGCGATTTGCCCGGTCTTGTCGATAAGGGTGATTTTGAGCATCGGTCGGCGCGCCATCACGGCGTTCAGCAGCGCGCCCTCGGCATACTCGGGTGCGAGCGCGTATCCGGCCAGCAGTTCCTGGAGCGCGCGAACATCCCCGCCGGCCCGGGTACCGCCGAGCATGGACTGGGCTTGCGCCACCAGCCGCAGCGCCGTGGCTTCACGCAGACGTGCGGTGGATTGTTTTTGAGCGCTATCGGCCCGCACGTAATAGAAGGCTGCCGCGATCGTGGCGATCACCGTGGTGACCGCCAGCACGGCGATGAGGACCCGCGACCGGTTAACGCCGCGCCGGCGCATGGTTCTGGTCTCCTGGGTGGCCGCCTTACCTACCATTCGTACTCCTTTTTAATCGGAAGTCCCGGGCAGGCTTCGATGTAGTCGATATCGGGCGATACCCAGGTCTGCCAGAGCCGGCGGCTCATATTGGTGGATAGCTTGGCGCACAATGCCGATGCCGCGTCCGGATAGTTGAGCCACAACCGCACGGTCCCGTCCTCACTGCCAGATACGAGGAACTTTCCGTCGGGGCTAAATGCCACGCCCGTTACGTCCGCCGTGGAGCCCGTGAGCGGAGCGCCGACGGGTTGTTCGGTGTCGGCATCCCACAGCCACACGGTGCGATCCCACGTATTAGAGGCGATCCGCTTGCCGTCGGGGCTGAACGCCACGCTCATGTCGGGTCTGAGCAGGCCCGGATAACTGGTCAACGCTTCCGCCGTCATCGGCCGGCCGATGGGTTTGCCGGTGGCCGCGTCCCATAAGCGCACCGTGTTGCCTCCGACGAGAACCTCGCCAGAGGCGATCCGCTTGCCGTCGGGGCTGAACACCACGTTCTCGACGCCCCTCGTATCCGGGCCAGAGATCTGCATCGGACCGGCGATTTGTCGGCGGGTCGCCACGTCCCACGCCCGCACGCCGTCCTGACTGCCGGACGCGATCCGCGTGCCGTCCGGGCTGAACGCAACGCCTTTCACGTCGGAACTGTGGCCGGTCATGGGATCACCGATTTGTTGGCCGGTCGCCACGTCCCACAGCCGCACGGTCTTGTCGTCACTGCCCGTGGCGATCCGTGTGCCGTCCGGACTGATCGCAACGCTGCGCACCTCCCAGTCCCGGATCGGGGCGCCAGCGGGCTGGGCGGTGGCCACGTCCAACACCTGTACTTTTCCTTCACCCCGCGCGGCGATTCGCTTGCCATCGCGGCTCAACGCCACGAATCCCCCGTATCCGGTAATCGGGGCGCCGACGGGTTGGCCGGTGACGGGGTCCCACCGCGAGATGCCGTCACCGCCGGAGGCGATCCACGTGCCGTCGGGACTGACCGCCACACTGACGTTCTCTACGTTGCCTGGCCAAAGTGGAGTCCAGCCGGCCGGGGACAGCGCCTGGCCAACCAGTGGGCCGGGCTCGGCACTCCACAGGCGGACGGTCCTATCCCCGCCGCCGGAGGCGACCCGCTTGCCGTCGGGACTGAACGCCACGGTCCCGATCGTCCATCGGTGGCCGACCAGTGGGCGGCCGACGGGCTGGCCGGTGTCGGCATTCCACAGCCGCACGGTTTTGTCCTCACCGCCGGAGGCGATCCGCGTGCCGTCGGGACTGAACGCCACGGCGTACACGCTCCCTGTGTGGCCGGTCATCGGTGGGCCGACAGCATGGCTCGCGTCAGCGGTCCACAACTGTATGGTGCCCTCGCCGTTGCCGGAGGCGATCCGTTTGCCCTCGGGGCCGAACGCCACGCTGTGCACCGAGCCCCCGGTCATTTGCTGACCGACGGGTTGGCCGGTGGCCGCATCCCAGACCCGCACTGTCTTGTCCCCGCTGCCAGAGACGATCCGGCTACCGTCGGGACTGAAAGCCACGGCGGCGACCGTGTCCTGGTGCCCCGCCAGCCACTTACCGGCGGGTCGGCCGGTGTTCAAATCCCAGATCTGAATGGTGCCGTCCTTCCTGCCGCAGGCGATCCGCGCGTTGTCCGGGCTCAACGCCACGCTGGACACGATGCCGATCAGCTTCAATGGGTCGCCGATCGGATGGCCGGTCTCGGCGTCCAATATCTGCGCGGTGTCCCGACGCAGGGCGACAGCCCGCGTACCGTCCGGGCTGAGGACCACGGTTCGGACACCGTCGAGTCGTGTCTGCTCGCCGATTGGCTGGCCGGTTTCGGCATTCCAGAGAGACATGCCTTGGTCATCGCCTGCGGCAATCCGCCGCCCATCGCGGCTGAATGCGACGCCGGTGATTGAACTGGGTCGCTCGAAGGATGTCTCGATGATCTTCAGGGCCCGGTAGTTGTCTTGCAGCACACTGCGCAAGGGACCGTCGTCAGCGGTTTGCGAAAGTCGCTCCGCCGCGACCAGTCCTTGAAAGGCGGTGACGTCCGACCCAGGCCGGGTACGGGCCAGGATCGACTGAGCTTCGGCGACCAGGCGAAGGCCGGTGGCCTGGCGAAGATTCCGATCGGCCGCTCGCTTGGCCTGGAATGCCATGGCGAACCCGACCGCGGCGGCGACCAGGGCGATAACGGCGGTCAGCGCGAGTGCGGCTACGAGCACCCGTGGGCGCTGAGGCTGAGCCACCGCGGCCGGATGTTCGGCATCCGGTTCTTCACCGTCGGCGTGGGGTCCGGTCATGTCTTCCACCGAGAGCTCCTTTGCAGCAACACCTTTGCAGTTTCAAGGCATCATCTGGGAGTCGGCTCGTGCCCAGCGATCCTCCGGCACAATCGGCCGGGATTAGGCGCCGTCGCCAACGCCCAATCCTGGCTACTCAGTGTCAGTGGTCGAAGAATTATCTAGATAGTGCCTTTGGACCCATAATCAGCCCCCCATTGCCCTAACACGGAAAATAGCGCCGACATTCACGCAAGCCGGCCTAATGCGTGCAGATCAGGAGTGGTCTCGCGCACGCCGAACCGTGCCGAGGCGAACGACCCTGGATGCGAAAAGGCGGTTGCTGCCTTCGATGGATGCGCGATAATCTGCCTGTGGCACAAGACTTTTTATCAAGACTTTTTATCAAGCGCGGACCCGGCCGCTGACCTGTTCGGCATGTTGCCGCCGGGGTATAGCGCAGGCGCGTGCCATCGGGTCGAGGGGCCGTTCAACGAACCCAACGACCTGGCAATGGTGGAATATTCCGGAAATTCGCTGCCCAACGGCCCAACAGATGCGCGCCACACATTGCTCAGCGATGTTGGGGCGCTGAATAACTCATTCGCGGACATCTACCGTGACACACACCATTTCAGGGCTGTGACGTGCCCCGGAATGACCGCCAGCCCGGCTACGTGGACAGGACAAAACGGCAAGGCCGGCTCGATCGCGTGTGGCACCGTCGAGGGTGACATTTATGCCGTGATGTGGACGAACGACTCCGGCCCACTCCTCGCCCTTGCCACTGGGGGGATCCGATCTCAACCACCTGCCCGAACCCGACGTCAACGGCCTGTCGCAATGGTGGTCCAGCTTCGTATTGCACGCTTGAGCGCCCAGCAGCGGAGCTGTGGATTTGTGTATCGCGGGGGGCGCAAAACCTCTGACACAGTTGCAACTTGGGCTCGGCGGATCACTCGTTCGGCAATGGCGACCACCGGCGGCCGGCCGAAGCCGTTCCACTAACTCGCCGTCCGATCAAAGTTTTGGTGATGGGCGCCCGTGCCGGGTGGCGCAGGTGGCGGCTAGAACAACGCTGGATCGGCGAGGACCGCTGCCGCGGGCACATCGCCTGTCCGTGTCACCTAAAGCGGGGTCCGATCGACCTTTCCCTGATTGCCGCACGGGACCCTTCGCTCACATGTTGACCGGTACGTCGTAGAGGTTCATATGGGAGCCGTCATTCATGCTCACTTCCCAGAGGATGACGTGGCCGAAGCCATGCTGTTGCTTCGTGAAGGGGGAGGTGAACTTGAAGTTGTACCACTGCCCCCACGCCTGATCCGTCGCGGTTGTGAAGCCGTGATTGAGCTCTGCGCCGTCCGGTGCGTTGACCGAGTAGGACACCGTTCCCTCAAAAACGTTGGCGAATCCCGAAACCTCCACCGGTGACGCGACGGATTCCCCGGGAACCGGAGATTCGACGAGGATCTTGGGTGTCACAGCCTCCAGGTCGGCACGTTTCAGCTCCGCGGCTCCCTCAAGGGTTTTTCCATCGATCGTGATGCTCACCCCATGGACGTCATCGAACTGCGTCAGTGTGAAGACCACCTCGGCGACGCGTGGTTGCGTCTTAACCGCCGGCAGCGTGGTGGCGCCGCCCGACGGAAAGTCGCTGGACAAGTCGACCGTGGCGGTGCCGTTGGCGACGCTGAGGCTGAGCAGCTTAGTCCCGTTCGGAATCGCCGACGACATGCCGATGCTCCGTTCGAAGTCGTCTGGCCCCGCCAGAAGCCCTTGCATCGCTTGCTCTTTGATGTTGGGGGCGGGCGCCTTGCGGCCGGCGACCGCTACCTTGCCCGCCCGCATGAAGTAGAGCCGCATCGAGGTGTCCGGACCAGCGACGGATGTGGTCGCCGGTGCCGTCGAAGTCGCGGTGGTTTTCGACGTCGTCGCGGCCGGTCGCTCGCGCTTGCCGCACGCGTTTCCAACGAGCAGCAAGCTGAGGGCCGAAAGTACACAGATTCCGCGCTTCATGGGCTGAGGGTGCCAGCGGGTATTTTGATGCAAAAGGGGCGGATGGCCCTTAACGGCCTCTCTTTTCTGCCTCTCGCTCGGCGCGCGGACCTGCGTATCGAGGAAATTCCTCTCCAGCTGACCCGCGATCGCGTCGTGCCAGCCCACCGTTCTGCGATGGCGTTCCACTGCGGTCAGCGCATGAAAAACTCGTGGTTTAAAAATCGCATGTGTTGGGCACACAGCGCCATGACCGCACGTCACCTCTCCCGTTTCCTTGCGTCTGCGGCAGTCGGGGTATCGGGCGTCAGCGCTTCGGTCCTTGCTGCTGCATTACCGGCTGCCTCCGCCGGTCCGTGTCCGGACGTCCAAGTGCTGTTCGCCCGCGGCACCGATGACCCGCCGGGTCTTGGTCCGACGGGGCAGGCGTTTATCGACTCCCTGCGCCCACGCGTCGGCGCGAGTTCCTTCGACGTCTATCCGGTCAACTACCCCGCCACCCATGACTGGACGAACGCGGGCGAGGAAGGCATCAGAGACGCCAGCGCGCATGTCGTTTCAATGGTGCACGACTGCCCGAACACCAAGATGGTGCTCGGCGGCTATTCCCAAGGCGCTGCCGTGATGGGCTTCGTCACCTCGGCTGCCGTACCGCCCGGGATCGATCCGGCGACCGTACCCAAACCGTTGGACCCCGAGGTGGCCAACCACGTTTCCTCGGTTGTGCTCTTCGCACTGCCGAGCGACAAGGCGATGAACTTCTTCGGCGAGCCGCCGGTCGTCATCGGTCCGCTCTATCAGGCCAAGACCATCCAAGTATGCGCGCAGGGCGATCCGATCTGCTCTGACGGAATGAATTTCGCCGCACATGACAACTACTCGACCAACACGGCGATGATCGACCAGGGGGCGGCGTTTGCCGCCAGTCGTCTGGGCGGCGGTTCCGGCGGACCGGCTGGCGCGGTCCCTGGGGGGCCGCCGAGCCCCGCCGGGTTCCCAGGCGCTCCCAGTTGATTTCAGCTGGCCGTTAGCCGGCCTCGTAGGCGGTTTCACTTTGTGGCCGCCCCATGCGTGGTTTGAGGCCAAGGCGCACAGATCATTTCGCATCTTCGGTCGATCGGAGGCGGCGTCACGGCGTCGGCCCGAGCATAATCGGGTTGTGGACTCACGCGGTGGCGTTGGAGCGCATTTTCGCCGGTTACATCAGGACGGGTGTTTTCTCATCCCGAATCCGTGGGACGCCGGGTCGGCAATCGCGCTGGCAAAGCTTGGCTTCCCCGCGCTGGCCACCACGAGCGCCGGGCTGTGCTTCGCACGCGGTCTGCCGGACACGGTGGCCGCGCTCTCCGTCGACGAGGCACTCGACAACATCGCCGAAATAGTGGCTGCGGTCAGCGTGCCCGTCAACGCCGACTTCCAGGCCGGGTACGCCTCCGATGCCGGCGAGCTCGCGCGCAATGTGGAGCGCTGCGTGACCACTGGCGTAGCCGGGCTTTCGATCGAAGACGGCACGGGCGTCGCCGACACGCCGCTTTTCGAACTGGCCGAGGCCACCGATCGCGTCCGCGCTGCGCGTTCGGCGATCGACGACTCGGGCGCCGACGTCATCCTGACCGGCCGTGCGGAATGCCTCCTCTACGGGCACCCCGATCCCCTCGCCGAGGCCGTCCGGCGGCTGCAGGCTTACGCCGAGGCGGGAGCTGAGGTGCTCTTCGCGCCGGGGATCCGTACCAAACAGGACATCGCGATGCTCATTGACGCCGTTGCGCCGTATCCGGTCAACGTTCTGATGTCGTCGGACACGGGGCTGACGGTGACGGACCTTGCGCAGCTAGGCGTGCGACGGATCAGCGTTGGCTCGGCTTTCAGTCGGGTCGCGTGGGGTGCGTTCCTGGCTGCCGCGCGGAAGCTGGTTGAGGACGGGTCCTTTGAGGGACTAACCGGAGCCGCGAGCTTCGACGAGCTGAACTCGCTGTTCACCGATTAGCGCCTCGCCGAGTAGCTACCGCGCTTTCCGGAGATCGCCGAGCGAATTCGTCAGTCCACCATCCAGCCGGATCTGCACAGCCGCCACCGCGACCATCACCCCCGCGGTCACCAGGTGTACCACCGCGTCGGTGACATTGTTGGGAAAGGTGAAGACAAAGGCCACCTGATGCGAGAAGAACGCCCAAATGCCCGGCAGCGCACCGGGTATCGCGGCGAGCAGCAGATAGAGCACGGCCCACCTTTTGCGGATCGCGAACACCAGACCTGGAGCGAATAGCGCGAGACCGGCGACGGCGTGCCAGCCGTTGTAGTCCATTCCGAGGAGTTGGACGGTCGGCGCGGCGGGGCCGGTCGCGAAACTGGGATTGATGATGAGGCCGATCACCGCCTGAATGACATGAAAAGCGCAAATGATCAGCAGCCCGATCTGGGCGAAACTCCACCTCACGTTGCACCCCCTTGTGCGCGGCGGGATACCGGGATACTACGCGTTGTAGTAGGCCGTGGTCAACGAGGACGGCAGCCGAGCGGTCAATGGCTGGATCGCGGCTACGCCGTGCTATTTCGTTCGATCCACTGAGTAAGCGCGTCCTCGACCGCGGTCGCGACGTCCACGCCGGCACGGTTGGCGGTTTCCTCAAACCGCTCGACCAACTCGGTGCGGACCGAGGCGCCCAACTTGGTGCGCGCTGGTTTTGGTTTCGGCGGCAGCTCTACGGGCACGTGTCGCGCCACGGATGCGTCAATGATTTCGCGAAGCGCCGGCATCTCGTCGAGCAATCTGGCGAGATCAGCGCGTTCGATGCGCAAGACCTCGGCCGGCCCGATCGTTGTAACGGTCGCAGACCGCAGTCTCCCACGGTGGAGCGCCGATTCGCCGATCACCTCGCCAGGGCCCAGCACGGCGACGCGGTCCCTCCCGACGTATACGCCCACCTCACCGCTGAGCAGGATGTAGCAGGCGTCCGACGGCGTCTGCTCATGAATCAGCGGCAAAGGAGCCGACGTCGAAGTGCGATGAGCTGCTCGGGCGAGACGCTGCAGGTCGGCATCCGAGAAGTCATTGAAGGTGGCGTACTGGCGTAACCGGCGAGCGTCTTCCTCATATTGCTTCGCATCGGCCTTCATAGCGGACTCCTGACGTGCGATGTGACGCTACATCGAGGAGCGTAACGCGGATTTGCGATACAGATGGCAGAAGATCCCGACGAAATCTCCCAGCCGGCCCGGCGACAGAACCGGATGCGGTGATTGCGACGCCGGCGACCGGCTGTAGTCAGTTCCGACCGGGGAGCCTCATCACCGCGCGCACGACGGGAACCAGCGACTTCTGCCACAGTGTTCCCGGAATGCCAAGGGGTGGATCGAGATTGAACACGCGAGCGGTCGCGATCGTTTGCGACTCGGTGTACTTCAGCAGACCCTCCGGACCGTGTCGGCGGCCGACTCCGGACTGCCCCATCCCGCCCATCGGCGCGCTGAGGCTGCCCCATGCGAATGCGTAACCCTCGTTGACATTCACCGTGCCCGACCGCAGCCGGGCGGCGATTTGCTCGCCCTCCGCCGAGGAACCGGCCCATACGCTGGCGTTGAGCCCGTACTCGGTGGCGTTGGCCTTCTCGACGGCTTCGTCCACGTCGGCGACGGGGTAGATCGACACGACCGGCCCGAACGTCTCGTTGGCCGCACACTCCATCTCCGGCGTGACGTCGGCCAGCACCGTGGGCTCGTAGAACAGCGGCCCGATGTCGGGCCGTGCCTTGCCGCCCGCAATCACCTTGGCGCCCTTGGCTTTAGCGTCGTCCACGTGGTCAGTCACCGTGTCCAGCTGACCCGCGGAGATCAGGCTGCCCATGTCGACCGAGAAGTCATACGCGGTGCCCAGCTTCATGTTTCGGACCGCGGCGCCGAACTTGCCGGTGAACTCCTCGGCAATGTCCTTCTCGACGTAAATCCGCTCAATCGAGATGCACAACTGGCCCGCGTTCGAGAAGCACGCGCGGGTGGCCGCCCTGGCAGCCTTGTCGAGGTTGGCCCCGCGCGTCACGATCATCGCGTTCTTGCCCCCGAGCTCGGCCGAGAAACCGATCAGCCGGCGGCCCGCGTGTTCGGCGAGTTGCCTGCCGGTGGCGGTCGAGCCGGTGAACATCAAGTAGTCGCAGTTGTCGATGATTGCGGTGCCGACCACCGAGCCCGGGCCGGGCACGACCGCGTAGAGCGCTCGCGGCAGGCCGGCCTTGTACAAAAGCTCGGCACACGCGAGCGCGCAATACGGGGTCTGGCTGTCCGGCTTGAGCACCACCGCATTACCCGCCAGCAGCGCCGGGACCGAGTCGGACGCCGTCAGCGTCATGGGGTAGTTCCACGGTGAGATCACCCCGACCACGCCTTTGGGCTGGTAGGCGACCGTTGTCTTGCCGATCCCGGGGAGCAGCGCCTGCACTGTCCGGGGCTTGAGCAGGTCCGCCGATACGCGAACGTAGTAATTCGCATTCGCCATCAGATCGACGATCTCCTCCTGCGCGGCCCATCGGGCCTTGCCCGCCTCCGCTTGCAGGAGATCCATCAGGAACTCGCGGTTCTCGACGACCAGGTCGCGGTAGCGGCTGATGACGTCGATGCGCTCGGAGACCGGGCGGTTCGCCCAGTCGACCTGAGCCGCCCGCGCCTCAGCGAATGCGGCTTCGACGTCTTCAGCCGTGGCGACGGAGATCGTGGTCAAAGGCTTGCCCGTGAACACCTCGTCGATCGTCTTGGTCTCGCGTGCGGCGGCGTCTTTGATCGCGGCGAGCTGACGCAGGCGGTCGAAGACGTCGGCTGACGGTGCAGACATGTCGCTTCCTCTCGCAGAAGTCCAGGACACCAGACTATCCGCCCGAGATTGCCCGATGTTCCCGTGCTCGCGCGCGAAGCAGTGGAAAGGCGCCGTCACATTCGTCCATAAGCGACCGCCATCATGAGAAAGAGCACCGCCAGCAGAAGGAACATCATCGCCAACGGGTCGATTACTTCGAACAGCATGCCGGCACCATCGTTGTCGGGCTCAAGGCGCCAGGAACTGCAGGCTTCGCGGCCGGCATCAGTTCATGCCGGCGAGGTGGACGCCGTATGGCACCGCGTCCAGGAGCGTGACGGTGAGCCCGACGCCGCTGGGCGGCACGTACCTGCGCTGCTCACCGGGACGCGCCCCCGTGATGGCCGCGCCCAGCGGGGAATGAACCGAATACACCTCCACGCCGCCGTACTCGGCGCCGCGCGCGCCCAGCAGGAAGGTCTCGATGTCTCCGGTGTCGTCGTAGCGGACGGTCAAGACCATGCCGGGTTCGGCGACCCCGTCGTCGGGCGGATCCTCGCCGACGACGGCGTTGAGCAGCAGGTCATGGATCCGTTGAATCCGCAGCCGCCATGCGCGCTGGACAGCGGCCGCGCTCTCATCGGCGTCTTCGCCAAACACGTTGCCGCCACACAACTCTCGCAGGTCAGCCAGTTCCTGCTGGAGCCGCACGTAGGCCTGCGGCGTAAGCCACGCGGGCTGCACGCTAGTCATGGTCGTTCCCCTTTCCGTCAATGGTGGTCAATGGCTGCCGGTCCAGGACGCCGTTCCCGCGCGTTCGATGGACGCAATCGCTGCGGGCTTGCGCATCTCGTGATGCGGCCCGGTACGGAACGGCCTTGAGCATGGTCACGAGCCGCCCGGTGTCATGCGGAATCGCATAGATGCGTTGCTCGCCGGGGCGAGCGCCGGCGATGCACCGGCCCAGCGGCGACGCCATCGAGTACACCTTGATGTCGGCGCTTTCGGCGCCCCGCCGGCCGAGCAGCAGCGTTTCTGTTTCACCGCTGGCGTCGTGGCGAATGGTCACCACCATGCCCGGGCCCGCGATCCGTTCGCGTGCGGGATCGTCACGCACTACGGCCGTGGCCAGCAGGTCCTCGATCTCGCGAATGCGTTTTCGTCGTGCCGCGGGTCGCGTGCAGCGGTGCCCGCCGTAATCCATGGCGTCGTCGGGGACTTCGATGCTGCGCCGGGAGCGCAGCGCGGCGAGCTCGTCCTGCAGTCGGCGCCGGTGCTGCGGCGTGATAGAGACAGGTGCGCATCTGGTCATTGCGTTATTTCCTTCATCGAGTAGGGGTGTCGTCAGGGACGGGCCGGCGGGTGGCAGCCGTCCCTGACGACGCGGAGCCCGTGGGGGGCAAGCGTGCGTCGGAGTCATCGTGCGGGCGCGCCACGGGCGGTAAAGCCCGGGGGCGGCTCCGCGGTTGGACGCGGAAAAGATCAGATGCGGTGTCGGCCAATGCGATACGCTGCGTTCCGCCGCTCACCGCACACCTCCGCTTGTGGATTCCGAACTGCTACTTCCATGGTGGCCCGCGCGGGCGCCAAGGCGCTTGCCCGAAATGGACAACGCCGGCTTACGCCGTTGTTCGGAGCCGACAACGCGATTTGCCACGAACCCGCGCGGAACAACCTCAGTACCCGCAGGGGCTGCTGCGGGTACCGGGTGCCCGATCGCTGGTGGTGGTCCTCAGCTCACCGTTGCCCGACGAAGCGGTCGAAGTCGCGCTGCCAGCGGGTGTAACGGGCTCGGTCGAGGGCGTGCCGGGCGCCGGCGAAGGACGCGGCTACCGCGAGGCTTACGGCACTCCAGATCGCGAAGGCGATGGTGACCGCCGCGGTGCGGGGCGATACATTCGGCCGGGTCAAGGGCGAACCCTGGGCATCGACCCAGATCTCGACCTCGTCACCGACTTTGGCCGCGGGGGGTGCGGCGATGTCTCCAGCGCGCTCTGCCCCGGCGAAATCCCATCGGGCGGGCATCTGGACCGTCCGGCTGTCAAATTTCCTAGGGGAGTGGCTGTCCCCCATGACCGTCGCGGTCACCGGGCTGCGAGTTTGCACCTGCTCCGCGTAAACGCGGCTCCGCGAGTCATAGACCGCGGTGCCGACGGCAGCGGCGATCGGTACGGTGAACAGCGACACCGCGAGGGCGAGCACCAGGAGCAGCGCCTCAACCCGGTCGCTTGCCCGTAGCAGTGGGTTGCGGCCGAACAGCCGAGAGAACAGCTTTCGCGGCAGCGGCACGGTGAACGTCTCCAGCACGGCAGGATCCTCGGCTCTGCGCGGGCACGGCGGTCGATCATCGTGACGCGGGGCAGTCATCGGATGTCCTATCGAGGGATTGGGAAGGCCGTAAGTTGTTCACCTCAATGGTGGCGCGCACAGTTGCCGCATGGCTTGCCGAAGTCCGACAATGGCGCCGCCGCCGGTTGTCGGATTCTGACAGCGTCGACTCAATCGATATCGGTGGCCGCGAGTTCGATCATCATGGCCAGCCGCTTCCTGGCGTCATCCAGTGGGAGATTGGTGATTTCGGCCATCTTGCGGAGCCGGTAACGCACCGTGTTTTCGTGTACTCCTAGACGGTCACCGGCTTCGGCCGGGTCGCCCAGCGCCCCTAGCCACGCCCGCAGCGTGGCGAGGTAGTCGGTTCCATGAGCGCGGTCGTGGCGTCCCAGCTCGGCCACGGGTCCACGAGTCGGAGACCGGCCGGCTCGCGCCGCCGTCCGTAACCGCTGGAGCAGGATGTCGTCCCACGATTCGTCGTAGGCGGGGGGCGCGGATGCGGGCGACGCCTCGTGTAACGCCAGGCATTCGTCGGCCTCCTGACGCGCAGCGGCCAGATCGGTCACCGCGGCCGGCCCGCTGACACCGGCCAACAAAGCCACCCCTTCGGGCAGGGCCGCTCCGAGACCGGTGACCCAGTGGCGCGCCACCGAGGCCTGCTCTGCGGGCAGCACGGTGTAGATGGTGTTGCCTGCCAAGGCGCTGCGACCGGGACGCGACCAGCCGAAGCCGGCGGTGGCGCGTTCGAACGCCAACAGCAGGGCGGCGTCGCGTTTGGCGCCGACGGACGCCTGCAGCGCGATCACCCGCAAACCGCTCTGCGGCAGGCCGAGCTTGCTTGCCGCCGTGGCGGAGTCAGCGCTGCCTTCCAGTAACCGGATCACCAGTTCGGATTCGACCTGACGCTCGAGGTCGGCGCTGGCCTGGGACCGCAGCAGGTGTAGGCCCACCGTCTGCGCGCCCTCGGCCAAGGCGTCCCTCCGCGTTTCCTCCAGCGGATCGGAGCAGGCCACCCACACCGACCCCATCAGTTCTCGGCCGGAGCGCACCGCCGCGACCATGCGCCCGGTCACGCCGGACTCCGCATCGCCCTCGACGAACAACGGTTCGTCCGAGTTCGTCAGATGGGCGAATACGCCACGGGCATCGAACAGGGCGCGCAGCCGATCCGGAGTCTGTCGGCCCAGGATGGTCTCGACCTGGGCCGGGTCGGCGTGTTGCTGGAGCCGTGAATAAGCGAGCACGCGCAACAGCGCATCGTGAATGACAACGGCGTTGCCGACCGTGTCCGCCAGGCTGTCGGCCAGTGCGAACAGATCGGTCGGGCCTCGACCGGCCGCGGTTTCGCGGCCCTCCAGCACCAGCCCGTAGATGACGGCGGCGGCCTCGCTCCACGACAGCGTCTCGTCGACCAGCATCACCGCGCCGACCCCAGCGTCCTCATTCGACGTCATCGGTTCGCCGTCGTCGCGCGCCAATACCAGGACCGCGTGCGCCGCGCTCGCCCAGCGGACCGCCTCGCTGACCGAAGCGGCGCCGATCGCCAGCAAGACGTCACCGGTCACGGCACGCTCGCCCTCGCGTAGGGCCACGCTGCGCAGTTCGGTGGACCTGGGCACCGATGACCAGGCCAGCCGGACCCCATAACCACCCAGCACGTTCACCAAGCGGTCCAAAGTGATCACGAGCGCTCCCAACCCGGCCGAGAAACGAGACGCAGATGCCTTTTTATCTTCCCGCGGTCAGGACTTGTATTTGTCGAATTTCCTCGCGCCCGATGCAGCCGGGCTTGGCGCGTGCGCTGGTGTCACCGATGTTCAAGGCGAGCGGCTGCGCCCGATCAACGACGCGCGCATCGGGCGCATCGTCTGCGTCAGCTCACTGGGCGCTCGGGGGATGGTCGATCTCCACCAGCTTGAGGGCGATCTGCTCCACCCGGGCATTGGTGTCTTGCGAAAGCTTCACCAGCAGTTCGAACGCGCCCGCTGCGTCGATGTCGAATCGCTCCATCAGCATGCCCTTGGCTTGGCCGATCGTGTCTCGCGTTTCGATTGCGCGCCGCAGCTGCCGGTTCTCGGCGACCACCGCCTGCAGGCGTTCACCGAGGCGGGCACACTCCGCCGCGTTGATCGCCTCGAGCGTATGGAGGACTTGGGCCGGGGTCCAGGAGCCACCCTGACCGGCCACGCGCGCCATCTCCGCTAGCATTTGCTTGCTTTCCGAAACCTCTTCGACGCGGTGAGCCACGCCGACCAACTCGCCGTGGTCGACCAGGGGAGCGTTGGTGGGGCACCACACCTTCGGCACGAACTGATCGGGCGAAACCGGGTCGCGGACGTCGTAACGCTGTATCCGCATGTCATGCGCGTCGCGGGTGCGCATCACGGTCTCCAAAGACGCGGCGAGGTTCGCCGTGCCGTTCGCCTGGGGATCGTTGGGATTGTCGGGAAACGCGTCGAAGAGGAACTGCCCGGGCAGCTCGCCAGGCTCCCGCAAGGTGACCTGCTCGTATGCGACGCTCGCCGCCCTAATTCGCAGGTCACGATCCAGGAGCAGGAATGAGACCCCCGACGAGCTTCGGTCCATCTCGTGGGCTATCACCTCGAACCGGTGTTGGCTCTCCACAATCCAACCACTACCCGTTCCCGCCGGGCTATAACCCGATAGGTCAGAGGATGTGCATGCCCTGGGCCAGCTGCGTGACCCCGACCACGGTGAAGACGGTGACGAGAATCTGCCGGTGGTGGGCGCGCACCCAGTCGTGCAGCTGCCGCAGGACGGCCTGGGTTCGGGCCGGCGCCGCGACATAACCGACCAGGATCATTTCGACGACGGAATACATCAAGAGGACGAACGCGATCGAAGCGCTTACCTGCGTGGCGACGGCCGCCCTCGACGCCACGATGATCGCGAGGATGAAGAGCACGCCATCGACCGGCACCGAGGCCAGCCCGATCACCCAGGCAATCCACAGCGATCCTTTCTCCCACGCCCGGTGCGCGCGGTGGAGCAGGCGCCGCATTCCGGAACGCTCGTCGGCGGAAACATCCTGTGCCCGGCTCAGAAATCGTGGGATCGCGATCGGCGTATCCGAGGCCGGCGCGGCAGTCGAGGTTCCGTGGCTCGATACTCGGGCCTCCGCCCGCTCGCGCGTTGAGAAGCGCACGGCCATCACCGTGGCGATCGACAGCGCGAGCACGCCAAGCCCGATTTGGATGTGGGGGAGGGTGGAGTTCGCGGCCGGGGCGGCCGAGCCGTGCCCGAGGGTGCCGAACGTGGACGTGAAGTTCAGCAGCATCAGCGGTGCCACCAATTCGGGCACACATACGGTGAGGCCACCTAGCCAGTAGGCAAGCAGATTCGGCCCGGGCCGCGGCCGGGAGATCATCAGGAGCGCGAGGCCGAGACGCACCGGATTGAGCGCCGCCAGAATTCCCAGCCCCAGCACTGACCCCCACATTGGCGCAGCTCTACCCGCGACCGGGCGGGTCTAAACAAGGCTACCGGAGAACCGTGACCCAGTGCATAAACTCACATCTCCGCACCACCGCGTCCGTCTGGATCCCCGAATCCCGCTCCGGCTCAACATGTTCGAGGAGCGCAGTCCCGACCTCGGAAATTTGAACGTTCGACCAACGCGGCGTGAACGCGCGCGTGGAGGTTTGGCAGATCAGTCACAGCCGAGCCTGCCGGCGAGACACCGCCGCGGCAACGGCATACCCAGTGTCTAGATCTCCCGCTGCGTCGACCCTGGGTTGGGTGAATTACCTTCGGACATACACCGCCCGGCGGCAGCAACGTTCGACGTCAGCCTCGGTCAAAGCGAGGGACGGACGACAGCAAGCCTCGATCGCCGTCGACTCCGGGAACGAGCGACGCATTTTTCCTGTGCAAGCGAACCGGACGCATGGCGCTTAGCACGTGAAAGATCGGAATTTCGAAGCGCCAGCCGATCAGTGTGCGCAGGCGTGGATGAACCCGGGCGCAAAGCGCCCGAGCCCGCCACAGCAATTTTGATACGCGGGGGTCTGCAAACGGCGACCGCTGCCGATGTCGGGTTCGGGACGCGGCGGCGCCCGTCCGGTATGAGAACGAAAGAGGTGGCGGGACAAGTTTGTTTTGCTGAGCGGCGTGACACGCGTGCAACATGCGTCAAGGCGAATCTCTTACGTATGAACGAAATTCATATGTTTGGCCCCGGGTACCGCCGGGTACTTGCGGAGCCGTGGAGTGCGACATCCAAAGTCGTAGTGCCAGCCAGTCAGTGGTCCGCTGGTGCGCCGACGGAAGCCCCCGCGGAGCGGCGTATGCCGCTCCCGGGTTACCGTTGACGTTACGGACGATATTCCGGTTCGGGTCGGGGACAGAACCGGGGCCAGAAACCGCAGCCACGACGGTCACATCACGACGGGGATCTCCGCGGAGCTCACTTACACCGCAGTGTGTCTGTGAGCAGGTCGACATACTGGTCGAAGCTAACGGCCAATCCTGAAGCACTGCAGCGTTTTCGGGCTGCGCGCAGCGTTTCTGCATTTTCCATCTCTGTGTAGGAGGTTGTCCGTTGCAGCTCAATCCGTTCGATGATGACAGCGGCAAATTTTTCGTATTGGTCAATGATGAGGAACAACACAGCCTTTGGCCCGTCTTCTCCGACGTCCCAGCGGGATGGCGAGTGGTATACGGAGAGGCCGACCGCGCGGGCTGTCTCGACTACATCGAACAGAACTGGCCCGACATTCGTCCGAGGAGTATGCGGGAGAGGTTGCCCGCTTCTGGTTTGTGATGTGTAGACGGTCTAGGTATGAAGGAGTCGGGAAAGCTTTCGGGGGGATTAGTGGAATTCGGTGACCGGGCACTACCGCTGACGCGGGCGCAGCTGGACATTTGGCTCGCGCAGCAAACGGGTCACTTCGATGTGGCGTGGCAGCTCGGTGTGCTCGTGCGGATCGAGGGCACCGTCGACCGCGCCCTCTTCGAGCAGGCCATGCGGCACGTGGTGGGCGAGGCCGAAAGCATCCGCGTGTGCTTCTTCGAGGTGGACGGGGAGGTCTTTCAGAAGGCGATCGACGACCCGGATGTCGAGCTGGCCTTCTACGACCTGAGCGCCTCGTCCGATCCCGAGCGCGAGGTTCGGGAGAGGGCATCGGCGATCCAACGGACTCCGATGCCGCTCACCGGCCCGATGATCAACTTCTACTTGTTCCAAACGGCGCCCGATGAGTACTACTGGTTCACCTGCTGTCATCACATAGCCATCGACGGGCTGGGCATCGCCCTGCTTGGCCGCCGGATAGCGGCTGTCTATTCCGCGCTTGCCTCAGGGGCGGACATATCCCCTGCCTTCTTCGGCTCGTTGCGGGACCTCGTCAGCAGCGAGCTGGAGTACGCGGCATCCACCGATTACGTTACGGATCAGGCTTATTGGGCTGAGCACCTGCCCTCGGCAAGCGAACCCGATTATCGGTTGACCCAAGCCGCCAGCGAGCGGGACCCGTATACGCCGTCTGCGCCAGTCCAGTTGGACTCGTCGGTGGTCGGCTCGATCAAGCAGTTGTCCAAAGCGTTGGGCATCCGCCGATCATCGGTCCTCACCGCCGCGTGCGCGCTCCTGGTCCGCGGGTTCCGCGCTGACAATTCAGACGAAGTGGTGCTCGACTTCCCGGTCAGCCGCCGACTGGATCCCGGGTCGAAGACGCATCCCGGAATGCTGGCCGGGGTGGTGCCGCTGGTGCTGAATGCGCCACCGACAGCCACAGTCGCCGACTTTCTTCAGCAAGTCGATACGCGCTCACGAGAGGCGTTGCGGCATCAGCGGTTTCCTGTGCACATGCTTGGCGGCGACGGCGGTTTCCGTGGCGCTCCGCAAGCGTCCAATCGCGTAGTCGTCAACTTCGTTCCGGCCAGACTCACCCTCAGCCTCGCGGGCGTTCCCGCGACCGCGACGTACACCACGTTCGGCCCGGTCGGCCACTTCGGGCTGTTCTTCCTCGGATTCGGGGATCAGCAATACCTGAGCACGGTCGGTGTCGGACAACCCTTTTCAAACTTCGACGTCTCGGACCTGGCCGGGCGATTGCAACGGCTGTTGGTGGCGCTGGCGGCCGATCCTGGGCGGGTGTTGTCGTCGGTGGATGTGCTCGGTGGTGGCGAGCGTGCGCGCTTGGATGTGTTTGGTAATCGGGCGGTTTTGGCCGGTCCGGGGTCGTCGTCGGTGTCGGTGTGTGCGTTGTTTGCTGCGCAGGTGGCGCGGGCGCCGGGGGCGGTGGCGGTGACGTGTGGTGGGTTGTCGGTGTCGTATCGGGAGTTGGATGCGGCGTCGACTCGGTTGGCGCGTTATCTGGCGGCTCGGGGGGCGGGGCCGGGGTGCACGGTGGCGTTGTTGTTGTCGCGGTCGGCGGAGGCGGTCGCGGCGATGTTGGCGGTGTTGAAGACCGGGGCGGCGTATTTGCCGATTGATCCGGTGTCGCCGGATTCGCGGGTCGGGTTCTTGTTGGCCGACGCGCGGCCGGTGGCGGTGGTGACCACTGCGGATTTGGCTGGGCGGCTCGAGGGCCGGGGTGTGGTGGTGATCGATGTCGACGATCGGGGTATCGGTGCTGTGCCGGATACGGCGTTGCCTGAGCCCGATGCCGAGGCGCTGGCGTATGTGATTTATACCTCGGGGACCACGGGTGTGCCCAAAGGTGTTGGGGTGACGCATCGTAACGTCACCCAGTTGCTCGGGTCGCTGGATGCGGGGTTGCCGTTGCCGGGGGTGTGGTCGCATGCGCATTCGCTGGCTTTTGACGTCTCGGTGTGGGAGATTTTTGCCCCGCTGCTGCGCGGCGGCCGGGTGGTGGTGATCGACGAGGACACCGCGCGTGCTCCGGAGGACCTGCACCGCGTCCTGGTTGCCGAGGGTGTGAGTGTGGTGACGCAGACGCCGTCGGCGGTGGCGATGCTGGAGCCGGCCGGTTTGGATGGGGTGGCGTTGGTGATGGCCGGGGAGGCGTGTCCGGCTGAGGTGGTGGACCGGTGGGCGCCGGGTCGGGTGATGGTCAATGCCTATGGGCCGACCGAGACCACGATGTGTGTGGCGATCAGTGCCCGGTTGGAGGCGGGCTCGGGGGTGCCGCCGATCGGGTCGCCGGTGCCGGGGGCGGGGTTGTTTGTGCTCGATGGCTGGTTGCGGCCGGTGCCGGTGGGGGTCATCGGGGAGTTGTATGTGGCCGGGGCCGGGGTGGGTGTCGGTTACCTGGGGCGTGCGGGACTGACCGGGTCGCGGTTTGTGGCGTGTCCGTTTGGTGGGTCTGGGCAGCGGATGTATCGGACCGGGGATCTGGCGTGTTGGGGTGCTGATGGGCAGCTGCGGTATCTGGGTCGCGCGGATGAGCAGGTCAAGGTCCGCGGGTATCGCATCGAGCTCGGGGAAATCCAAACAGCGTTAAGCGCTCTCGACGGGGTGGGGCAGGCGGTGGTGATCGCCCGCGAGGACCGCCCCGGGGATAAGCGGCTGGTCGGCTATGTCACCGGGACCGCCGAGGCGGGCCGGCTCAAGACCGCGCTGGCCGAGCGGTTGCCCGCGTTCATGGTGCCCGCGGCCATCGTTGCGCTGGAGGGGTTGCCGTTGACCGCCAACGGCAAGCTGGACACCCGCGCGCTGCCGGCACCGGAATACCACGCCGGGAACTACCGCGCCCCACAAAACCCCGTCGAAGAAATCCTGGCCACCATCTACGCCGACGTCCTGGGCGTCGACCGCGTCGGCATCGACGACTCCTTCTTCGAACTCGGCGGCGACAGCATCCTGGCGCTGCAAGTGGTGTCGCGAGCGCGGGCCGCCGGATTGACATGCCGGCCCCGGGACGTCTTCGTCGAACAAACGGTGGCCCGCCTGGCCGGGGTGGTCGGGGTGATCGACGGCGAGACCGACGTGACCGACGATGGTCTCGGCCCGGTGTTCGCCACCCCGATCATCCGGTGGCTGCAGGGCGTCGACGGCCCCATCGATCAGTTCAACCAGACGATGGTGCTGCAGGCGCCCGCAGCAGCGACCGAGGCCGACGTGGTGACCGCCTTGCAGGCCCTGCTGGACCGGCACGCGATGCTGCGGCTGCGCGTCGAGAGCGACGGGCGGTCGTTATGGGTGCCCGAGCCCGGCTCGCTGGATGCGGCCCGCTGCCTGCGATCCGTCGACGCGTTGTCCGATGAGGCGCTGGTGGACGCGCGGTCGCGGCTCAACCCCGCCACCGGAACGATGCTGAGCGCGCTCTGGGCCGGCCCAACCGGCCAGCTGGCGTTGGTCATCCACCACCTGGCCATCGACGGGGTGTCCTGGCGAATCCTGTTGGAGGACTTGAACATCGCCTGGGCGCAGCGCCGGGGCGGGCAGCCGACGGCGTTGCCGGCGGGTGGCACATCCTTCGCCCGATGGGCAACGCTGCTCGACGAGCATGCGCGCCGCCCGGAGGTCGTCGAACAGGCCGACGCCTGGTCGCGAATCGCGGCTACCCCGTCGGCGTTGCCGTCGGTGCGCCGCGACACCGACACCTACGCCACCGCCGGGCACCTGTCGGCGTCCCTGGATGCCGAGACTACGCGCACGCTCCTCGGCGAGGCGCCCGCGGCGTTTCACGCTGGCGTACAAGACATTCTGCTGATCGCGTTCGGGTTGGCATGGGCGGAATTCTTGGGCGATGCCGCCGCGCCGATCGGCATCGACGTCGAGGGCCACGGCCGGCACGAGGAACTCGCGCCCGACGTGGACCTCTCGCGCACGGTCGGCTGGTTCACCACCAAATACCCGGTATCGCTCACGACCCGAGGGCTGGAGTGGGCCCAGGTGCGGGCCGGCGAGCCGGCACTGGGAGCGGTGATCAAAGAAGCCAAGGAACAGCTTCGCGCCGTGCCGCACCCACTGACCTACGGCGTGCTGCGCTACCTGAACGGTGACGTGGAGCTGGACGGCGCCGACCCGGCGATCGGGTTCAACTATCTCGGTCGCCTGGTCGCCGGGCCCGAGCTGCCCGACGAGTTGTGGCGGCTGCACCAGGACAGCCTGTCTTTGACCGCGGCCGCCGCGGCAATCCCAATGCCGTTGGCGCACACCGTCGAACTCAATGCCGGTTCCGTCGAGACCGACGCCGGCCCGCAGCTGCACGCCAACTGGACCTGGGCTCCGTCGGCCTTCGACGAAACGCAGATTTCCCGGCTGAGCCGGCTGTGGTTCGACGCCCTGTCCGGCATTTGCGCGCACGTGCGAGCCGGCGGCGGCGGGCTGACGCCGTCGGACATCGCACCCGCACGGTTGAGCCAACCGCAGATCGACGAGCTACACCTTCGGTACGAACCGGCAGACATTCTGCCGCTCACCCCGCTGCAGCAGGGTCTGCTCTTCCATTCCAGCACCGCGCAGGATAGCGACGACATGTACGCGGTGCAGCTGGATTTCACGCTCACCGGCCCCCTTGACCCCGAACGCCTGCACGATGCGGTGCGCGCGTTCATCAACCGGCATCCCCACTTAGCGGCCCGGTTCTACGAGCGGTTCGACGAGCCGGTGCAGATCATCCCGGCCAATCCGGTGGTGGCCTGGCGGTACGTCGATCTCGACACCGATGCGCAGATCGAGCGGCTGTGCGCCGACGAACGCGCCGCGGTCTGCGACCTGGCCGACCAGCCGCCCTTCCGGGTTGCGTTGGTGCGCACCGCGACCGACCGGCACCGGCTGGTGCTGACCAACCACCACATCGTGCTCGACGGCTGGTCGCTGCCGATCCTGCTGCGTGAAGTCTTCACGGCTTACTATGGGGAGCCGCTCGCCCCGGCCGCGCCCTACCGCAGCTTCGTCACCTGGCTGGCCGATCGAGACCTCGACGCCGCGCGTGCGGCCTGGGCCGAGGTGCTCGCCGACTTCGAAACGCCCACACTGGTCGGACCGAAGGATCGATTGGGGCAAGGTCGGCGCGGATCAGGATCGTTCCGCGTGGCCGAGGAAACCACCCAAGCCCTCAGCGAACTCGCGCGCTCGTGCCACACCACCGTCAGCACCGTCCTGCAGGGCGCCTGGGCGCTGCTGCTCACCTCGTTGACCGGCCAACACGACGTCGTCTTCGGTACACCGCGGTCGCGCGTGGGCCAACTCGAGGTGGCCGGCGCCGAATCGATGGTCGGGCTGCTGATCAACACGGTGCCCGTGCGCGCCACCATCACCGCGACCACCACCACCGCGGACCTGCTGCGCCAGTTGCAGGACACCAACAACGACACGCTCGAGCATCAACACCTGGCGCTCAGCGACATTCATCGCCTCACCGGCCACGAGCAGCTCTTCGACACCCTGTTCGTGTACGAGAACTACCCGATCGGCGACGGCATGGAGTTGGGCCCCGACGGGCTGGCCATCGCCGAGTTCACCAATCGCGAGTACAACCACTACCCGCTGACGATGGAGGCCCTCCCGGGCCGCGAGCTCGGTCTGCACGTCGAGTTCGACACCGACGTGTTCGACTCGGCGAGCGTGGAGGCGCTTGTCGAGCGGTTCCGGCGGGCGTTGGTGGCGATGACGGCCGATCCCGCCCGTCGCCTGTCATCCGTGGAGCTGCTTGATCACGCCGAGCGCGACCACGTGCTGTCGCAGTTGTCCGGCGCGGGTGTGGCCGCGCCGGTGGGGGTGGCGCCGGAGTTGTTGGCGGCGGCCGTGGCGGCCGACCCAGACGCGGTGGCCGTGGTCGACGGCGAACGTCAGCTGTCGTACGGCGAACTTGACGAGTGGTCAAACCGCTTGGCGCGCAAGCTGACCGACGCGGGTGTGGGCCCGGAGCGCGCCGTGGGCGTGGCGATCGATCGCAGTGTTGAATTGGTGGTCTCGTGGTGGGCGGCGGTCAAGGCCGGCGGCGTGCATGCGCCGGTGGACCTGGACCACCCGGTCGAGCGGGTCGCCTCGGTGCTGGATGCCGCGGGGTCGGTCTGCGTCTTGGCCTGCGGCACAGACGAAGTGGCCGGGGCCGGCACGCGTCCTGTGCTGCGGATCGACGGGCTGGACCTGTCCGGGTACTCCGCCGCGCCGATCACCGACACCGATCGGCTATCGCCACTGGGCGTGAACAACAGCGCGTACGTGATCTTCACGTCCGGCTCCACCGGCACCCCCAAGGGCGTGGCCGTCAGCCACTCCGGGCTGCTGGGCTGGACCGCCGCGCAACGCGCGCTGTTCGGGTTCGGCGCGGACGCGCGGCTACTCATGGTGGCCTCGCCGACCTTCGACGCATCGGTCGGCGAGCTGTTGCTCGCGGCGGGCTGCGGGGCGGCGCTGGTGGTGGCCCCTCCGGGCGCCTACGCCGGTGAGGCGCTGACCGCGTTGATGCAACGCCAGCGGGTGACCGCGGCCATCCTGACCCCGACGGTGGTGTCCACGCTGGACCGGGCCCGGCTCGGCGACCTGGACACGCTGGTCGCGGTCGGCGAAGCCTGCCTGCCGGAACTGGTGGACGCCTGGGCGCCGGAGCGACGGATGTTTAACGGCTACGGCCCCAGCGAGACCACCATCTGGGTTACCTGTGCGCGGCTGTCGGCGGGGCAGCCGATTCGCATCGGCGCCCCGATAGCGGGGGTGCGCGCACTGGTGCTGGACGCCTGGCTGAATCCGACGTCGGTCGGGGTGGTGGGCGAGCTCTACCTCAGCGGGCCGGCGCTGGCGCACGGTTACGTCCGCCGGGCGGAGCTGACCGCCGAACGATTCGTCGCCAATCCCTTTGGGACCGTGGGCGAGCGGATGTACCGCACCGGCGACCTGGTCCGCTGGGCCCCCGACGGAACCTTGGACTACCTGGGGCGCGCCGACACCCAGATCAAGCTGCGCGGACAGCGCATCGAGTTGGGCGAAGTCGAGAACACGCTGCTGGCCTGCCCGGAGGTCACCCAGGCCGCCGTCACCGTGCAGGATGGTGCCACCGGCGCGCACCTCGTCGCCTACGTCACCCTCGACCCCAACGCCACCGCCGACGGGAGCGCCTCGGACGCCGAAAGCGTCGAACAGTGGCAGCACCTGTACGACGAGTTGTACAGCCCCGATGTCGAGTCGGACTTCGGCATGGACTTCCGGGGCTGGAACAGCAGCTACACCGGCGACCCGATCCCGCTCGAGGAGATGGTCGAGTGGCGTTCGGCGACGGTGGATCGAATCATGGCCCTGCAGCCGCGGCGCGTGCTGGAGATCGGCGCGGGCTCGGGATTGCTGCTGACCCAGCTCGCCCCCGAGTGCGAACAGTATGTCGCCACGGACTTCTCGGCCACGGCGATCGAAAACCTGGCCCGCTCGCTGGAGCGGTTGCAGCTCCCGTGGCGGGACCGCGTCCAACTGCTGACCCAGCCCGCCCACGTCACCGAGGGCCTGCCGCAGGGCTCCTTCGACACCATCATTCTCAACTCCGTCGTCCAGTACTTCCCCAACGCGGCATATCTGGCCGACGTCATCGACAAGGCGATGGAGCTGCTGGCTCCAGGCGGGTCGGTGTTCATCGGCGACATCCGTAACCACGCCCTGCAGGGCGCCTTCCAGACCGGCATCGCCCTGGCCCGCGCCACCGGGACCGCCGACACGGCCGAAATCCGCCAGCGAGTCCGCCACGCCGTGCTCGGCGAGGCCGAATTGCTGCTCGCCCCGGCGTTTTTCACCGAGTGGGCAGCCGAATGTCCGTCTGCGGGCGGGCTCGAGATCCAACTCAAGCGGGGCCTGGCCGACAACGAGCTGAACCGGTATCGCTACGACGTCACCATCCGCAAGGCGCCCGCCCGCGTGCGTTCGGTGGCCGCCGCAGCCACCTGGGCGTGGGACCAGTGCGCGGGCCTGCGCGGTCTGCACGAGGAGCTGATCTCCCAACGCCCCGCCGTCGTCCGCGTCACCGACATCCCGCACACCGGAGTCATCGCCGACGTCAACGTCGAAGCCGCACTCGCCGCCGGGCTGCCGGTGGCCGACGCCCTGGCTCAAGCCGGTCCGGCCACCGAGGCCAGCGCGCCAGAGGAACTGCATCGCCTCGGCGAAGCCGCGGGATACCGCGTCGCGGTGACCTGGGGGGTCCAACCAGGCAAGCTCAGCGCGGTTTTCGTCGCCGACGCCGATGCCGGCCCGCCGCTGACCGACCTCTACCTGCCGCCCGCCGGGCCGAACCAACGCAGCACCGCCAACGACCCCCACGCCAACACCAAGATCGCCGCGGTCCGCGAGCGGTTGGGCGCGTGGCTGCCCGAGTACATGGTGCCGACACACATTGTCGCCCTTGAGGAATTCCCGCTCACGTCTTCGGGCAAGCTCGACCGCAAGGCGCTGCCGGCACCCGACTACCAGGACATGGATCGCTACCGCGCGCCGGCCACCGCCGCCGAAGAGATCCTCGTCGGCATCTACGGCCAGGTGCTCGGGCTGGAGCGCGTCGGCGTCGACGACTCGTTCTTCGACCTGGGTGGGGATTCGCTGTCGGCGATGCGGCTGATCGCCGCGGTCAACACCAGCCTGAACGCCGACCTCGGGGTCCGGGCCGTTTTCGAGGCGCCCACGGTCGCCCAGCTGGTGCTTCTCATAGGTGACGAAGCCAACCGGCCGGCGCCGCTGGTGGCGGCGGAGCGCCCGGCGGTGATTCCGCTGTCGTTCGCCCAGAGCCGGCTGTGGTTCATCGACCAGTTCCAAGGCCCCTCACCGATTTACAACGTCACCGTCGCATTGAAGCTGCGGGGTCACCTGGACGTCGACGCGCTCGGTGCCGCCCTGGCCGACGTCGTGGCCCGCCACGAAAGCCTGCGCACGGTGTTTACGGCAACCGACGGTGTCCCGCAGCAGGTGGTGGTTCCCGCGGAGCGGATCGGCTTTGCCTGCGACGTCGTCGACGCGCGCGGGTGGCCGGAAGACCGGCTGCGGGAGCGCATGTCGGCGGCGGCCCGGTACACCTTTGACCTGGCAAATGAAAGCCCTTTGCACACCGAGCTTTTCACGGTCGCCGACGACACACACATGCTGGTGGTCGCGGTGCACCACATCGCCGCCGACGGCTGGTCGATCACTCCGTTCGCGCGTGACCTCGGGCTGGCGTATGTCAGCCGATGCGCTGGGCAAGCCCCCGAGTGGGCGCCGCTCGCCGTGCAGTACGTCGACTACACGCTATGGCAGCGCGCGCATCTCGGTGACGTGGACGATAGCGGCAGCCGCATCTCGGCCCAGCTCGACTTCTGGGCCGACGCACTGGCGGGGTTGCCCGAACGCCTGCAGCTGCCCACCGACAGGCCCTACCCCCAGGTCGCCGACCACCGCGGCGCCCGCCTGGCGACGGACTGGCCGGCGGAACTGCAGCACCAGCTTCGCCGGGTAGCGCGCGAGCACAACGCGACCAGCTTCATGGTGATTCAGGCCGCGTTCGCCGCGTTGCTCGCCAAGATCACCGCCAGCGACGATGTGGCAGTTGGCTTCCCGATCGCCGGACGGTCCGAACCCGAGCTCGACGATCTGATCGGTTTCTTCGTCAATACCCTGGTGTTGCGGGTCGACGTGGCCGGGAATCCGACGTTCGCGGAGCTGTTGGCCCAGGTGCGACGGCGCAGTCTGGCCGCTTTCGAGCATCAGGACGTACCCTTCGAACTGCTGGTGGAGCGGCTCAACCCCACCAGGAGCCTGACCCACCATCCGCTGATTCAGGTGTTGTTGGGCTGGGAGAACTTCCCCGGCGAGGCCACCGCTCCCGCAGGCGGGCTGGCCCTGGGGGATCTGCAGGTCACACCAATGCCGGTGCACACCAACACCGCTCGCATGGATCTGACATTCTCCCTGGCCGAACGCTGGACCGAGTCCGGGCAGCGCGCCGGCATCGCCGTGACGGCGGAGTATCGCACCGACATCTTCGATGGCAAGACCGTCGAGGGATTGATCGAGCGGTTGCAGCGGCTGTTGACCGCGGTCACCGCCGAACCGGAACGCCGGTTGTCGGCCGTGGACCTGCTCGATGCCGGCGAGCACGCCCGGCTGGAGGAGTGGGGCAACACCGGAGTGTTGGCCCAGCCGGTGCCGCCCGTTTCGGTCCCGGGTTTGTTCGCCGCACAGGCGGCCCGCACGCCCGACGCGGTGGCGCTGGTCTGCGACGGCCACTCCATGACGTACCGGGAGCTGGACGAGGCGGCCAACCGGTTGGCGCACTTGCTGAGGCATCACGGCGCGCGACCGGGCGAGCGAGTGGCGCTGCTGTTTTCGCGCTCCGCCGAGGCGATCGTGGCGATCCTGGCCGCACTCAAGTCCGGGGCGGCCTACCTGCCGATCGACCCGGCCCTCCCGGCGGCGCGGATGGAGTTCATGCTCACCGACGCGGCGCCGATCGCCGCGCTCACCACCGCGGCGCTCGCCGACCGGCTGGACGGGTTCGACCTAACTGTTATCGACGTTCATGACCCCGCCGTTGCCGACCAACCGACCGCGGCCCCACCGGTACCCGCCCCCGACGACCTTGCCCACATCATCTACACCTCCGGCACCACCGGTGTGCCCAAAGGCGTTGCGGTAACCCAAAACAACGTTGCCCAGCTCTTCGACGCGCTGCGGATCGGCATCGAGTTGTCGCCGGAACAGGTGTGGACGCAGTTCCACTCCTACGCCTTCGACTTCTCGGTATGGGAGATCTGGGGCGCGCTGCTGCACGGCGGGCGACTGGTCGTGGTGCCCGAGTCGGTGGCGCGCTCACCGGAAGAGTTCCATGCCCTGCTGGTCAGCGAGCAAGTCACCGTGCTCACCCAGACCCCCTCCGCGGTCGGGATGCTTCCCACGGACGGCCTGGATGCGACGGCGCTGGTGATCGGCGCGGAGCCCTGCCCGCCGGAGCTGGTGGATCGCTGGGCGCCGGGGCGGGTGATGGTAAACGTCTACGGCCCAACCGAAACCACGATGTGGGCGTGCAAGAGCACGCCGCTGCAAGCGGGATCGGGCTTCCCGCCCATCGGCTCCCCGACAACACGAGCGGCCTTCTTCGTGCTGGACGAATGGCTGCGGCCGGTGCCGGCCGGGGTGGTCGGCGAGCTGTACCTGGCCGGTGACGGCGTCGGCGTCGGATACTGGCGCCGACCCGCCCTGACGGCGTCGCGCTTCATGGCGTGCCCGTTCGGCGCACCCGGAACCCGCATGTACCGCACCGGCGACCTGGTGTGCTGGGGCCCCGACGGGCAACTGCGCTACCTGGGCCGCGCCGACGAGCAGGTCAAGGTCCGCGGCTACCGCATCGAACTCGGCGAAATCCAGTCGGCGCTAGGCGCTTTGGAAGGCGTCGAGCAGGCGGTGGTCGTCCCCCGCGAGGACCGCCCCGCCGCCTTGCGCCTCGTCGGTTACGTCACCGGGACGGTGGACGCGACGAAGGCCCGCAACGCGCTGGCCGAGCGGCTGCCCGCGTACATGGTTCCGGCGGCCGTCGTCGTGCTGCCGGCGCTGCCCATGACGGTCAACGGCAAGCTCGACACGCGCGCTTTGCCCGCACCGGATTACCGAACCATCGACAGTTGCCGCGCCCCGACCACCGCGACCGAGGAGATCCTGGCCGGCATCTACGCCGACGTGCTCGGCCTCGAGCGCGTCGGGGTCGACGACTCGTTCTTCGATCTCGGCGGCGATTCGCTGTCGACGATGCGCCTGATCTCGGCGGTCAACTCCGCGCTGGACACCGATCTACCGGTGCGCGTCGTCTTCGAGGCGCCGACGGTCGCACAGTTGGCACCCCGCATCGACGAGGGCGCGGGCCGGCTGGAACCGCTGGTGGCCGTCGAGCGCCCGGCGGTGATCCCGCTGTCGTTCGCCCAGAGCCGGTTGTGGTTCATCCAGCAGCTGCAGGGGCCGTCGCCCATCTACAACATGGCCGCCGCATTGCGGCTGGGTGGCCGCCTCGACGCCGACGCGCTACGCGCGGCCCTGGCCGATGTGGTGCGTCGCCACGAAAGTCTGCGCACGCTGTTCCCCGCCCGCGAGGGAACGCCTCAACAGCTGGTCGTCCCCGCCGAGCAGGTCGATTTCGGCTGGGACGTCGTCGATGCCACCGGCTTCTCGGCCGGCGAGCTGAACGAGGCCATCGAAGTGACGACGCGCCACACCTTCGACCTGGCGGCCGAAACCCCTTTGCGCGCCAAGCTTTTCGCCCTCGGCGAGCAGGAACACCTGCTGGTGATCGTGGTCCACCACATCGCCGCAGACGGCTTGTCGCTCACGCCGTTGGCCACGGACCTCAGTGTGGCGTACACCAGCCGCGCCTCGGGACGGGCGCCTGGCTGGGCGGACCTGCCGGTGCAGTACGTCGACTACACGCTTTGGCAACGCGCGCAATTCGGTGAGCTCGACGACAGTAACAGCCCCATCGCGGCCCAGCTGTCCTACTGGCATGACGCCCTGTCGGGCATGCCCGAGCGGTTGGAGCTGCCGACCGACCGGCCTTACCCACCCGTGGCCGATCAGCGGGGCTCGAGCGTGGTCGTGGACTGGCCGGCGGAGCTGCAACACCAGGTTCGCCGGGTGGCCCGCGAACACAACGCGACCACCTTCATGGTGGTGCAGGCCGCACTCGCGGTGTTGCTTTCGAAAATCACTGCCAGCTACGACGTTCCGGTCGGCTTCCCGATCGCCGGGCGCCGCGACCGCGCGCTCGACCAGCTCGTCGGCTTCTTCGTCAACACGTTGGTACTGCGGGTCGATGTGGCCGGCGACCCCAGCTTCACCGAACTGCTGGCACGGGTCCAGGCGCGCAGCCTGGAGGCCTTCGAACACCAGGACGTGCCGTTCGAGCTACTGGTGGAGCGGCTCAACCCGACCCGGAGCCTGACCCATCACCCACTGGTACAAGTGATGTTGGCCTGGCAGAACTTCGCCGGGCACGACGATCCGGCCGCCGGTCTGGCGTTGGGGGACCTCGAGGTCACCTCCGTGCCGGTCGACACCGATTCGGCCCGAATGGATTTGGTATTCTCGCTGGCCGAACGCTGGAACGAAACCGGCGGGGGCGCCGGAATCGGTGGACGCGTCGAATTCCGCTCCGACGTGTTCGACGCGGCCAGCATCGAGACGCTGATCGACCGGCTGCAGCGAGTGCTGGTGGCGCTGACCGCCGATCCCGCCCGCCCGTTGTCGTCGGTGGATGTGCTCGGTGGTGGCGAGCGTGCGCGCTTGGATGTGTTTGGTAATCGGGCGGTTTTGGCCGGTCCGGGGTCGTCGTCGGTGTCGGTGTGTGCGTTGTTTGCTGCGCAGGTGGCGCGGGCGCCGGGGGCGGTGGCGGTGACGTGTGGTGGGTTGTCGGTGTCGTATCGGGAGTTGGATGCGGCGTCGACTCGGTTGGCGCGTTATCTGGCGGCTCGGGGGGCGGGGCCGGGGTGCACGGTGGCGTTGTTGTTGTCGCGGTCGGCGGAGGCGGTCGCGGCGATGTTGGCGGTGTTGAAGACCGGGGCGGCGTATTTGCCGATTGATCCGGTGTCGCCGGATTCGCGGGTCGGGTTCTTGTTGGCCGACGCGCGGCCGGTGGCGGTGGTGACCACTGCGGATTTGGCTGGGCGGCTCGAGGGCCGGGGTGTGGTGGTGATCGATGTCGACGATCGGGGTATCGGTGCTGTGCCGGATACGGCGTTGCCTGAGCCCGATGCTGAGGCGCTGGCGTATGTGATTTATACCTCGGGGACCACGGGTGTGCCCAAAGGTGTTGGGGTGACGCATCGTAACGTCACCCAGTTGCTCGGGTCGCTGGATGCGGGGTTGCCGTTGCCGGGGGTGTGGTCGCATGCGCATTCGCTGGCTTTTGACGTCTCGGTGTGGGAGATTTTTGCCCCGCTGCTGCGCGGCGGCCGGGTGGTGGTGATCGACGAGGACACCGCGCGTGCTCCGGAGGACCTGCACCGCGTCCTGGTTGCCGAGGGTGTGAGTGTGGTGACGCAGACGCCGTCGGCGGTGGCGATGCTGGAGCCGGCCGGTTTGGATGGGGTGGCGTTGGTGATGGCCGGGGAGGCGTGTCCGGCTGAGGTGGTGGACCGGTGGGCGCCGGGTCGGGTGATGGTCAATGCCTATGGGCCGACCGAGACCACGATGTGTGTGGCGATCAGTGCCCGGTTGGAGGCGGGCTCGGGGGTGCCGCCGATCGGGTCGCCGGTGCCGGGGGCGGGGTTGTTTGTGCTCGATGGCTGGTTGCGGCCGGTGCCGGTGGGGGTCATCGGGGAGTTGTATGTGGCCGGGGCCGGGGTGGGTGTCGGTTACCTGGGGCGTGCGGGACTGACCGGGTCGCGGTTTGTGGCGTGTCCGTTTGGTGGGTCTGGGCAGCGGATGTATCGGACCGGGGATCTGGCGTGTTGGGGTGCTGATGGGCAGCTGCGGTATCTGGGTCGCGCGGATGAGCAGGTCAAGGTCCGCGGGTATCGCATCGAGCTCGGGGAAATCCAAACAGCGTTAAGCGCTCTCGACGGGGTGGGGCAGGCGGTGGTGATCGCGCGCGAGGACCGCCCCGGGGATAAGCGGCTGGTCGGCTATGTCACCGGGACCGCCGAGGCGGGCCGGCTCAAGACCGCGCTGGCCGAGCGGTTGCCCGCGTTCATGGTGCCCGCGGCCATCGTTGCGCTGGAGGGGTTGCCGTTGACCGCCAACGGCAAGCTGGACACCCGCGCGCTGCCGGCACCGGAATACCACGCCGGGAACTACCGCGCCCCACAAAACCCCGTCGAAGAAATCCTGGCCACCATCTACGCCGACGTCCTGGGCGTCGACCGCGTCGGCATCGACGACTCCTTCTTCGAACTCGGCGGCGACAGCATCTCGGCCATGGGCCTGATCTCCGCGATCAACAGCAACCTGAACGTCGGCCTTCCGGTGCGCGTCGTGTTCGAGGCGCCCACGGTCGCCCAGCTCGCGCCGCGGGTCGGTGAGGGCACGGGCGGGCTGGAGCCGTTGGTGGCCGCCGAGCGGCCCGCCGTGGTCCCGCTGTCGTTCGCGCAGAACCGGTTGTGGTTCCTCGACCAATTGCAAGGCCCGTCACCGGTTTACAACATGGCAGCCGCGCTGCGGCTGAGCGGTCGGCTCGACGCCGGCGCGCTGGGTGCGGCGTTGGCCGACGTGGTGGCGCGCCACGAAAGCCTGCGCACCTTGATCGCCGCGCCCGAGGGAACGCCCCAGCAGCTCGTAACCCCCGTCCACCAGGCCGACTTCGGGTGGGAGATCGTCGACGCGAGCGGCTGGTCCGCCGGACAGCTCGACGAGGCCATCGGCGACACGGCGCGCTACACCTTCGACCTGGCAGCCGAAATCCCCATGCGGGCAGAGCTTTTCCGCATCGCCGAGGACGAGCACGTGCTGGTGGCCGTGGTCCACCACATCGCCGCCGACGGCATGTCGATAACCCCGCTGGTGCGAGACCTGGGCATGGCCTACGCCAGCCGCTGTGCCGGGCATGCCCCCGGATGGGCGCCGTTGGCGGTGCAATACATCGATTACACGCTTTGGCAACGCGCCCAGTTCGGCGATCTCGACGACGACGAGAGTCCCATCGCCGCTCAGCTGGCGTACTGGGAAGAGGCCCTGGCCGGGATGCCCGACCGAGTGCCGCTGCCCACCGACCGGCCCTACCCGTTGGTGGCCGATCAGCGTGGCGCCACCGTCGAAATCGATTGGCCCACCGCGCTGCAGCATCGGGTCGGCGAGGTGGCCCGCAAGCACAACGCGACGAGCTTCATGGTGGTCCAGACCGCCCTGGCGGTGCTGCTCTCCAAGCTCAGTGGCAGTCCCGATGTGGCAGTGGGCTTCCCGATCGCCGGGCGGCGCGACCCCGCGCTCGACGACCTGGTCGGGTTCTTCGTCAACACCCTGGTGCTGCGCGTCGACCTGAAACAGCTAGCCGGCGACCCCACCTTCGCCGACCTGCTGTCCCAGGTGCGGCAGCGCAGCCTGGCCGCCTACGAACACCAAGACGTGCCCTTCGAGGTGCTGGTCGAGCGGCTCAACCCGGCGCGCAGCCTGACCCACCACCCCCTGGTCCAGGTCATGCTGGCCTGGCAGAACTTCGCCGGGCAAGGCGGCGGCCCGGTCGCCGGCCTGGCCCTGGGCGACGTCGAGATCACGCCGGTGCCGGTCGACACCCAGACCGCCCGCATGGACCTGACCTTCTCGCTGGCCGAGCGCTGGAGCGAGTCGGGTGAGCCCGCCGGGATCGGCGGGACGGTGGAATTCCGCACCGACGTGTACGACGCGGACAGCATCCAAGCGCTCGTCGGACGGTTGCAGCGGGTGCTGACGGCCATGACCGTCGATCCCACCCAGGCGTTGTCGGCGCTGGATCTGCTCGATGAGGCCGAGCACGCCCGCCTCGACGAAATCGGGAACCTGGTGGCGCTGGCCGGACCGGTGGCCGCGCCCCCGTCGATTCCGGCGCTGTTCGCCGCGCAGGTGGCCCGCACACCGGAGGCCGTGGCACTCGTGTGTGCCGGCCGTTCTATGACCTACCGCGAGCTGGACGAGGCCGCGGACCGCTTGGCGCACGTGTTGGCCGGCCGCGGTGCCGGCCCGGGACAATCCCTGGCCCTGCTGTTTTCGCGTTCGGCCGAGGCGATCGTGGCGATCCTGGCGGTTCTGAAGTCGGGAGCTGCCTATCTGCCGATCGACCCGGCGCTGCCCGAGTCACGCATCGCATTCGTGCTCTCCGACGCCGCGCCCATGGCCGTCATCACCACCGCCGACCTGGCCGACCGGCTCATCGGCCAAGACGTGCCGGTCCTCGACATCAACGACTCGGGCCTGGCCGACCGGCCCGGCGCGGCAGTGACGGCGCCGGGGCCGGAGGACCTCGCCTACCTGATCTACACCTCCGGCACCACCGGGGTCCCCAAGGGCGTGGCGGTCACCCATCAGAACGCGACCCAGCTGCTCGCGCGGATGGACGCCGGCCTGCCGCGCTCCGGGGTGTGGTCGCAGTGGCATTCGCTGGCCTTCGACGTCTCCGTCCACGAGATTTTCGGTGCGCTCCTGCACGGCGGCCGGCTGGTGGTGGTGCCCGAGTCGGTGGCGCGCTCACCGGAAGACCTGCAAGCGCTGCTGCTGGCCGAACAGGTCAGCGTGTTGAGCCAGACCCCGTCCGCCGCCGCGATGTTGTCGCCCGGGGGGCTGGAGTCGGTCTCCCTGGTGGTGGCCGGAGAAGCGTGCCCGGCCGAACTGATCGACCGGTGGGGGTCGGCCCGCGCGATGATCAACGCCTACGGCCCGACCGAGGCCACGGTGTACGCGGCGGTGAGCGAACCCCTTACGGCGGCGTCCGCCGAGTTAGGTGTGGTGCCGATCGGGTCACCAGTGCCCGGCGGCGCGTTGTTCGTGCTCGACGGGCGGCTGCGCCCGGTGCCCGCCGGCGTGATCGGCGAGTTGTACGTGGCCGGCGCCGGCGTGGCCTGCGGGTACTGGCGGCGGTCGGGTCTGACCGCGTCGCGGTTCGTCGCGTGCCCGTTCGGCGGCGCCGGCACCCGCATGTACCGCACCGGGGACCTGGTGCGCTGGCGCGCCGATGGGCAGCTGGACTACCTCGGCCGCGCCGACGAGCAGGTCAAGATCCGCGGTTATCGCATCGAGCTCGGCGAAGTGCGGGCCGCCCTAGCGTGGCTGGACGGGGTGGAGCAGGCGGTGGTCATCGCCCGCGAAGACCGCCCCGGTGATAAGCGCCTGGTCGCTTACGTCACCGGAACCGCCGATCCGGCCGGGATCCGCGCCGCACTGGCCGAACGGCTGCCGGCGTACATGATCCCCGCCGCCGTGGTGGTGCTCGACGCGCTGCCGCTCACACCTAACGGCAAGCTCGACACCCGCGCGCTGCCCGCACCGGAGTACTCCGACGGCGAGCAGTACCGCGCCCCGGACAACGCCGTCGAGGAGATCCTGGCCGGCATCTACGCCCAGGTGCTCGGGCTCGACCGCGTCGGCGTCGACGACTCATTCTTCGACCTCGGCGGCGACAGCATCTCGTCGATGCAGGTGGTGACACGGGCGCGCGCCGCCGGGCTGATCTGCCGTACGCGCGACATCTTCGTCGAGCAGTCCGTTGCCCGGCTGGCCCGGGTGGCCGAGGTTGCCGACGCCGGAGTCGACGCGGTCGACGAGGGTGTGGGCCCGGTGACCGCCACGCCGATAATGCATTGGCTGCAGAGCATCGAAAGGGCAGGCGGGCCGGTCGACCAGTTCAACCAGACGATGCTGGTGCAGGCCCCCGCCGGGGTGGACGAGGCCGACGTGCTGGTGGTGCTGCAGGCATTGCTCGACCGGCACGGCACGCTGCGTCTGCGCCTGGAAAAGGATGCCGAGGGTTGGTCGTTGACCGTGCCGGAGCCCGGTTCCGTGGACGCCCGCGACTGCCTGCACACCGTGGCGGAGTTGTCCGACGCCGCGCTGGTCGACGCGCGGTCGCGGTTGAACCCCGCGGCCGGGGCGATGTTGAGCGCGCTGTGGGCCACCTCCACCGGCCAGCTGGTGGTGATCATCCATCACTTGGCCGTCGACGGGGTGTCCTGGCGAATCCTGTTGGAGGACTTCAACATTGCCTGGGCCCAGCACCGGCTGGGCCAGCCGCTGGCGTTGCCGTCGGCGGGGACGTCCTTCGCCCGGTGGGCGTCGCAGCTGGCCGAACGCGCGCACCACCCGGACGTCGCGGATCAATTGGGCACCTGGCAGCACGTGACGGCGACCCCCGCTGCGTTGCCCCCTGTGCGGCCCGAGGCGGACACCTTCGCCACCGCCGGACACCTCTCGACGGAGCTGGATTCCGAGACCACCGGCATGCTGCTCGGCGAGGTGCCGGCGGCGTTCCACGCCGGCGTCCAGGACATCCTGTTGATCTCCTTCGCGCTCGCGGTGGCGGAACTCCTGGGCACCGGCGCGGCGCCGATCGGCATCGACGTCGAGGGCCACGGCCGCCACGAGGACCTGGGTCGCGACCTCGACCTCTCACACACCGTGGGGTGGTTCACCGCCAAGTACCCGGTGTCTCTGGCCACGGGTGAGTTGCCTTGGGCGCAGGTGGTTTCCGGCGACCCGGCGTTGGGCGCGGTGCTCAAGGACGCCAAGGAGCAGCTGCGCGCCCTCCCGGATCCGCTGACCTACGGGCTGCTGCGCTACCTGAACCCCGAGGCCGACTTGGACGGCTGCGACCCGCCGATCGGCTTCAACTACCTGGGGCGCCAGGGCGGGACGGCCGAGCTCTCCGAGGAGATGTGGCGACCCGTGCAAGGGTCGGTCACCGCCGCCGCCGCGGCGATAGCCATGCCGCTGATGCACACGCTGGAGCTCAACGCGGCCACCGTCGACACCGAGGCCGGCCCGCGCCTGCACGCCAACTGGACGTGGGCGCCGTCGACGCTCGACGAGGGCCGAGTCACGCGGCTGAGCCGGCTGTGGTTCGAGGCCCTGGCCGGGATCTGCGCCCACGTGCGTTGCGGTGGCGGCGGTTTGACGCCGTCGGACATCGCTCCCGCGCGCCTCGGCCAGAAGCAGATCGACCACCTGCAGCGGCAATGCCGGATCGCCGACGTCCTACCGCTGACCCCGGTGCAGCAGGGTCTGCTGTTCCACGCCAACACCGTGCAGGGGGGCGGCCAGGACTCCGGCGACCTCTACGCGGGGCAGCTCGACATCACGGTCAGCGGCCCGCTCGACCCCGACCGCCTGCGCGAGGCCGTGCACGCGATGGTCGAGCGCCATCCGAACCTGGTGGCCCGGTTCTTCGACCAGTTCGACGAGGGCGTGCAGGTCATCGTGGCCGATCCCGCGGCGGCCTGGCAGTACCTGGAGCTCGACGGAGACCTCGACGTCGAGGGGCAGGTTGCGCGGCTCTGCGCCGCCGAACGCGCCGCCGTGTGCGACCTCGCCAATCAGCCGCCCTTCCGGGTGGCCTTGATCCGCACCGCGGCCGACCGGCACCGGCTGGTGCTGACCAACCACCACGTCGTCCTCGACGGCTGGTCGATGCCGATCCTGCTCGGCGACATCTTCGCCGGCTACTACGGTCAGCGACTGCCCGCGGCGGCGCCCTACCGCAGCTTCGTCACCTGGCTGGCCACCCGCGACCGCGACGCCGCCCGTGCGGCCTGGGCCGAGGTGTTCGCCGGCTTCGACGCCCCGGCCCTGGTCGGTCGCCAGGACCGCCTGCAGCCGGGGGAGCAAGGCGTTCGGACGTTCGGGCTGCCGGCCGACCTCACGCGGGCCGTCGGCGAGCTGGCCCGTGCGTGCCATACCACCGTCAACACGGTGCTGCAGGCCGCCTACGCGCAACTGTTGTGCTGGCTGACCGGCCAGCACGACGTCGCCTTCGGCACCACGGTCTCGGGCAGGCCGGCCGAGATCGTCGGCGCCGACTCGATGGTCGGCCTGTTGATCAACACGGTGCCGGTGCGGGCGAACATCGCCCCGGCGACCACTGCCGCCGACCTGCTCGAGCAGCTGCAGGGCGCCTACAACGACACGCTGGACCACCAGCACCTGGCGCTCAACGAGATTCACCGCATCACCGGTCAGGACAAGCTGTTCGACACGCTGTTCGCCTTCGAGAACTATCCGATCGACGCCGCCGCCTTGTCGGGCGACCAGGAGCTGTCCATCACCGACATCGCCAGCCGGGAATCCACCCACTACCCACTGACGATTCAGGCCCAGCCTGGGCACGAACTGCGCCTTCGCGTCGAATACGACACCGACGTCTTCGACGCGGACGCCATCGCGACGCTGATCGAGCGGCTGCGGCGGGTGCTGGTGGCCATGACGACCGACCCAGGGCGGCGGCTGTCGGCGACGGACGCGCTGGACGCCGGCGAACACCGCAGGCTGGACAAGATCGGTAATCGGGCGGTGCTGACCCAGCCGTGGGCGCCGGCGTCGATTCCGGGGTTGTTTGCCGCGCAGGTGGCGCGGGCTCCGGATGCGGTGGCGGTGAGTTTTGAGGGCCGGTCGATGTCGTATCGGGAGTTGGATGCGGCGGCGAATCGGTTGGCGCATGGGCTGATTGGTCGGGGTGCGGGGCCCGGGGCGTCGGTGGCGGTGCTGTTTGGGCGTTCGGCTGAGGCGATTGTGGCCATCCTGGGTGTGCTGAAGTCGGGGGCGGCGTATGTGCCGATCGATCCGGGGTTGCCGGCGGCGCGGATCGAGTTCATGCTCGCCGATGCCGCGCCGGTGGCCGCGGTGACGACCGTGGGGTTGGCTGCGAAGTTGGCCGGGTATGTGTTGCCGGTCGTCGATGTGCACAGCCCGGCGCTGGCCGCGCAGCCGTCCACGGCGCCGCCGGGCCCCGGGCCCGAGGATGTGGCGCACATCATTTACACCTCGGGCACCACCGGGGTGCCCAAGGGGGTGGCGGTCACGCATGCCAATGTGACCCGGTTGTTCGACGCGCCGGCGGTCGGGGTGGCGTTGGCGCCGGGACAGGTGTGGACCCAGTTCCACTCCTATGCCTTTGATTTCTCGGTGTGGGAGATTTGGGGGGCGTTGCTGCATGGGGGGCGGCTGGTGGTGGTGGCCGATGCGGTGGCCCGCTCGCCCAAGGATTTGCACGCGTTGTTGGTGGCCGAGCGGGTCAGTGTGTTGAGTCAGACCCCGTCGGCGGTGCGGATGCTTTCTCCGCAGGGCCTGGATGGCACCGCGTTGGTGATCGGTGCCGAGCCGGTGGGCGCGGAGTTGGTGGATCGGTGGGCGCCGGGGCGCACGATGATCAACGTTTACGGGCCGACGGAGAGCACGATCTTCGCCTCGGCCAGTGCGGCGTTGGTGGCCAAGTCCGGTCCGCCGGCGATCGGGTCGGCGGTGCCCGGGGCGGCGTTGTTCGTGCTGGATGCCTGGTTGCGTCCGGTGCCGGTCGGGGTGGTCGGGGAGTTGTATGTGGCCGGGCGGGGGGTGGGTCTGGGCTATGTGCGCCGCGCGGGGTTGAGTGCGGCGCGGTTCGTGGCGTGCCCGTTCGGCGGGGCCGGGGAGCGGATGTATCGCACCGGGGACCTGGTGTGCTGGGGCGCCGAGGGGCAGTTGCGCTATGTCGGGCGCGCCGATGAGCAGGTCAAGATCCGCGGTTATCGCATCGAGGTCGGCGAAATCCGTTCGGCGCTGGCCGCTCTGGACGGTGTCGAGGAGGCGGTGGTGATCGTCCGCGAGGACCGCCCCGCAGACAAACGGCTGGTCGGCTACATCACCGGCACCGCCGACCCGACCGCACTGCGCGCCGCGCTGGCCCAGCGGCTCCCGGGCTACATGATCCCCACAGCCGTCATCGCCCTACCCACACTGCCGATGACCCTCAACGGCAAACTCGACACCCGCGCCCTACCGGCACCCGAATACACCGCCTCGGGGTACCGCGCCCCGACCAATCCCACCGAGGAAATCCTGGCCGGCATCTACGCCCAAGTACTCGGCGTCGAGCGGGTCGGCATCGACCAGTCGTTCTTCGACCTCGGCGGCGACAGCATTTTGGCGATGCGCCTGATCGCCGCGGTCAACACCGACCTGGACGAGTACCTGTCGGTGCGTGCCGTGTTCGAAGCGCCCACCATTGCCCAGCTGGCACCCCGCATCGGCGAGGGCGCCGGGCGGCTCGAGCCGCTGGTGGCCGGTCCGCGGCCGGCGGTGGTCCCACTGTCGTTCGCCCAGAGCCGATTGTGGTTCCTGGACCAATTGCAGGGCCCGTCACCGGTTTACAACATGGCCGCGGCCATGCGCCTGCGCGGGCGCCTCGACGCCGACGCGCTCGGTGCGGCGTTGGCCGACGTGGTGGCCCGCCACGAGAGCCTGCGGACCGTCTTCGCGGCGCCCGAGGGAACGCCCCAGCAGGTGGTCATCCCCGCGGAGCAGGCCGACTTCGGTTGGCAGGTCATCGACGCCACCGGTTGGTCGGCGATCCGGCTGGACGGGGCCGTCAAGGCCGCGGCGCGCGACACCTTCGACCTCGCGACCGATATCCCCTTGCGCGCCTGGCTGTTCCGCGTCGCCGACGACGAGCACGTGCTGGTGGCCGTGGTGCACCACATCGCCGCCGATGGCTGGTCGCTCCGGCCGCTGGCCGCCGATCTCGGCGTCGCCTACGCGAGCCGGTGCGCGGGCGAGGCTCCCGGGTTGCCCGAATTGCCGGTCCAGTACGTGGATTACACGCTGTGGCAGCGCGCCCAGTTCGGCGACCTGAAGGACAGCGGCAGCCGCATCGCCGCACAGCTCGGCTACTGGGAAGAGGCTTTGGCCGGAATGCCGGAGCGGTTGCAGCTGCCCACCGATCGGCCCTACCCGCAGGTGGCCGACCAGCGTGGGGCAACGGTGGCGATCGACTGGCCGGCCGACTTGCAGCAGCAGGTCTCGGCGGTGGCCCGCGAACACAATGCGACCAGCTTCATGGTGGTGCAGGCCGCCCTGGCTGTGCTGTTGGCCAAGCTGAGCGCGACAAGCGATGTGGCGGTGGGCTTCCCGATCGCCGGGCGGCGCGACCCCGCGCTCGACGACCTGGTCGGGTTCTTCGTCAACACGCTAGTGCTGCGCGTCGACGTGTCCGGCGACCCCAGCTTCGCCGAGCTGTTGGACCGCGTGCGCACGCGCAGTCTGGAGGCCTTCGAGCATCAGGATGTGCCCTTCGAGGTGCTGGTGGAGAAGGTCAACCCGACCCGAAGCCTCACCCATCACCCACTGATCCAGGTGATGCTGGCGTGGCAGAACTTCGGCGGGCAGGACAACGACCCCGCGACCGGGCTGGCCCTGGGCGACGTCCAGGTCACCTCGATACCGCTGGACACCCAGGTCGCCCGCATGGACCTGACGTTCTCGCTCGCCGAGCGCTGGACCGAGGCGAACGAGCCGGCCGGGATCGGCGGGCGGGTGGAATTCCGCACCGACGTGTTCGACGCGGACAGCATCGAGACACTGGTCGGGCGGCTGCAGCGAGTGCTGGCGACGATGACCACCGATCCCACCCGCTCCGTTTCGTCCGTCGACCTGCTCGACGCCGCCGAACGTGCTCGGCTGGACGAGATCGGCCACCGGGCTGCGCTGACCGCTCCGGCGACCGCGCCCGCATCGATCCCCGAGTCGTTCGCCGCCCAAGTCGCGCGCACGCCAGATGCACTCGCGCTCAGCAGCGGTACTTGGTCGTGGACCTATCGCGAGCTCGACGAGGCGTCCAACAGGCTGGCCCACCTGCTGGCCGGCAACGGCGCGGCCCCGGGACAATGCGTGGCGCTGCTGTTCAACCGCTCGGCCGAGGCGATCGTGTCGATCGTGGCGGTGCTCAAGACGGGGGCGGCCTATCTGCCCATCGATCCCGCGCACCCGGCGGCCCGGATCGGCTTCATGCTCGAGGACGCCGCGCCGGTCGCGGTGGTCACCACCGCCGACCTCGCCGGGCGGCTGGACGGGCACGACGTGGCGGTTGTCGATGTGGACGATCCCGCCGTCGACGCTCAGCCCGTCACCGCCTTGCCGCCGCCGAGCGGCGAGGACGTCGCCTACCTCATCTACACGTCGGGAACCACCGGTGTGCCCAAGGGCGTGGCGGTCAGCCACCGCAACGTGACCCAGCTGATGGCGTCCGTGGACGCCAGCCTGCCGGACGCCGGCGTGTGGTCGCAGTGGCATTCTTACGGCTTCGACGTCTCGGTGTGGGAGATCTTCGGCGCGCTGCTGCGCGGCGGTCGGCTGGTGGTGGTCCCCGATGCGGTGGTGCGGTCCCCGGAGAACCTCCATGAGTTGCTGGTCGCCGAGCGGGTCACCGTCCTGAGTCAAACCCCTTCTGCCGCAGCGATGCTCGACCCGCGCGGGCTCGAGTCGGCGGCGCTGGTGGTGGCCGGCGAGGCCTGCCCGACCGAGCTGGTGGACCGGTGGGCGTCCGGGCGCGTGATGATCAATGCCTACGGACCCACCGAGACGACGGTGTACGCGGCGATCAGCGCGCCGCTCGCTCCCGGTTCCGCCGTGGTGCCGATCGGCTCCCCGGTGGCCGGGGCGGCGTTGTTCGTGCTCGACGAATCCCTGCGTCCGGTGCCGCCCGGGGTGGTCGGCGAGCTGTACGTGGCCGGCGCCGGGCTGGCCCGCGGGTACTGGCGCCGGGCGGCGCTGACGGCGTCACGCTTCGTGGCCTGCCCGTTCGGCGGGCCCGGGGCGCGCATGTATCGCACCGGCGACCTGGTCTGCTGGGGCGCCGACGGGCAGCTGCAATACCTGGGCCGCGCCGACGAGCAGGTCAAGATCCGCGGGTACCGCATCGAGCTCGGCGAGATCCAGGCGGCGCTGGCCGAGCTCCGCGGGGTGCGGCAGGCGGCCGTCGTCGCCCGCGAGGACCGCCCCGGTGATAAGCGCCTGGTCGGCTACGTCACCGGCTCGGCGGACCCCGCCGAGCTACGCGCCCGGCTGGCCGACCGGCTGCCCGCGTACATGGTCCCGGTGGCCGTCTTGACGCTCGACGCGCTGCCGCTGACACCCAACGGCAAGCTCGACGCCCGTGCCCTGCCGGCGCCCGAATTCCGGGACGCTGATCGCTACCGGGCCCCGAGCAGTCCCGTCGAGGAGACCTTGGCCGGCATCTTCGCGCAGGTGCTCGGCGTCGAGCGGGTCGGTGTCGACGACTCCTTCTTCGACCTGGGCGGCGACAGCATCTCGTCGATGCAGGTGGTGACGCGGGCGCGGGCCGCCGGCCTGACGTGCCGAACGCGCGACATCTTCGTCGAGCAGACCGTCGCCCGGCTGGCGCGCGTCGTCGGCGCGGCCGACCGCGAGGCCGGCGTGACCGACGAGGGCACCGGCGAACTGCCGGCGACGCCGATCATCCGGTGGCTGCAGGGCGTGGAGGGTCCGGTAGGCCAGTTCAACCAGACCATGGTCGTGGAGGCCCCCGCCGGGGTCACCGAGGCCGATGTGGTGGCGGTGCTGCAGGCCCTGCTGGACCGGCATGCCATGCTGCGGCTACGTGTGGACGACCAGTGGTCCCTGACCGTTCCCGAGGCCGGTTCGGTCGACGCCGCCGGCCACCTGCACACGGTGGACGTGTTGTCCGACGCCGCGGTGACGGCGGCGCGGTCCCGGCTGAACCCGGCCGACGGGGTGATGCTGAGCGCGCTCTGGGTCACCTCCACAAACCGGCTGGTGCTCATCATTCACCACCTGGCCGTCGACGGGGTTTCCTGGCGAATCCTGTTGGAGGACTTGAACATTGCGTGGGCTCAGCATCGCGGCGGGCAGCCGGTGGCCCTGCCGCCGGGTGGGACGTCGTTCGCCCGGTGGGCCGCCCTGCTGAGCGAGCAGGCGCACGCGCCGGCGGTGGTCGAGCAGGCCGACGCCTGGCAGCGGATCGCGGCGACCCTGCCCGCGCTGCCGCGGGTGCGCCCCGAGGCGGACACGTACGAGACGGCCGAGCATCTGTCGGTGGCGCTCGACGTCGAGACCACCCGAACGCTGCTCGGCGAGGCGCCGGCGGCCTTCCACGCCGGCGTCAACGACATCCTGTTGATCGGGTACGCCCTGGCGTGGGCGGAATTCCTGGGTGGCGGCACGCCGGTCGGCATAGACGTCGAGGGCCACGGCCGCCACGAGGAGCTCGCCGCCGGAGTGGACCTGTCCCGCACCGTGGGCTGGTTCACCACCAAATACCCCGTCTCCCTGGCGGTGGGTGAATTGCCTTGGGCCCAAGTGCTTTCCGGTGGACCCGCGTTGGGTGCGGTGCTCAAGCAAGCCAAGGAGCAGCTGCGGGCCCTGCCGGACCCCCTGACCTACGGGCTGCTGCGCTACCTGAACGACGACGTCGAACTGGACGGCTCCGACCCGACGATCGGCTTCAACTACCTGGGCCGGCTGGGCGGCGCGGCGGCGGAGTTGTCGGACGAGTTGTGGCGAATCTCGCGCGACGGCTCGTCGGTGACCGGCATCAGCACGGCGGTGCCCATGCCGCTCATGCACACCGTGGACCTCAACGCGGGCACCGCCGAGACCGAGGCCGGCCCGCAGCTGCACGCCAACTGGACATGGGCGCCCTCGGCGCTGAACCGTGACCAGCTCACCCGGTTGAGCGAGCTGTGGTTCGAGGCGCTGACCGGCATCTGCGCCCACGTGCGATCGGGTGGCGGGGGATTGACCCCGTCGGACATCCTTCCGGCCCGGTTGGTCCAGCGGGAGATCGACGAACTCGAACGCCGACAACGGGTCGCCGACGTGTTGCCGTTGACCCCCCTGCAGCAGGGACTGCTCTTCCACGCCACCACCACGCGAGGCGGCGGCCAGGATTCCAGTGACCTGTATGTGGTGCAGCTGGACATGAGCGTGACCGGCCGGCTCGACCGGGACAGCCTGCGCGACGCGGTGCAAACCGTGGTCGACCGGCATCCGCACCTGGTCGCCCGGTTCTGGGACCGGCCCGACGAGCCGGTGCAGATCATCCGCGCCGACCCCGCGATGGCATGGCGGTACGTCGAGCTGGACGGCGACCGCGGCACCAACGAGCGGGTCGAGGAAATCTGCGCCGCCGAGCGCGCCGCGGTCTACGACCTGGCCGACCGGCCGGCCTTCCGGGTGGCAATGATCCGCACCGGACAGAACCGGCACCGGTTGGTGTTGACCATTCACCACATCGTGCTGGACGGCTGGTCGGTCCCCATCCTCGTGAACGAGACGTTCGCCAGCCTCACCGGGCAGCGGTTGGCCCCGCCGGCGCCGTATCGACGGTTTGTCACCTGGCTGGCCGATCGCGACGTCGATGCCGCGCGGGCGGCGTGGGGCCGGGTGCTCGCCGGCTTCGACACCCCGACGCTGGTCGCGCCGCCGCACAAGTCGGGCCCGGGCGCCCGGGGCCTCACGGCATTCGCGGTGCCGGCCGAAATCACCCGGGCGCTCGGCGAGCTGGCCCGGTCCCGCCAGACCACCGTCAGCACCGTGCTGCAGGGCGCGTGGGCGCAGCTGCTCACGTGGCTGACCGGCAACTACGACGTCGCGTTCGGCACCACGGTGTCGGGCCGGTCCGCCGAGGTGGTCGGCGCCGAATCGATGGTGGGCCTGATGATCAACACGATCCCGGTGCGCGCCCGCATCACCCCGGCGACCACCACCGCGGAGCTAATTCAACAGCTGCAAAGCGCTCACAACGACACGCTCGAACACGAGCACCTGTCGCTCACCGAAATCCACCGGATGACCGGTCACGAGCAGCTGTTCGACACGCTGTTCGCCTACGAGAACTATCCGCTGGAAACGTCCGCGATGGCGGTCAACCACGAGCTGTCCATCACCGACTTCAACGTCTTCGAACGCAACCACTATCCGCTGACGATGCAGGCCGCCCTGTCCGGCGAACAGCTCGGCCTTCGGGTGGAATACGACGCGGACGTCTTCGACGCGCGCACCATCGAGGCCCTGACCGAGCGATTGGAGCGGGTGCTGGTCGCGATGACCACCGACCCGGCGCGGCGGCTGTCCTCGGTCGACCTGCTGGACGGGCCGGAGCATGCCCGCCTGGATGAGATCGGCAACCGGGCGGCGCTGACCCGGCCGGTACCCCCGCCGGTGTCGATCGCGGAGTTGTTCGCCGCGCAGGTCGCCCTCCAGCCGGACGCCGTGGCGATCAGCTGGGGCCAGCTCTCGATGACGTATCGGGATCTGGACGAGGCGGCGAACCGGCTGGCGCACCTGCTGGTCGCCGGGGGCGCGGGCCCGGGACAGTGCGTGGCGCTGCTGTTCTCGCGTTCGGCGCAGGCCATCGCGGCGATCCTGGCGGTGCTCAAGACGGGGGCGGCCTACCTGCCGATCGATTCGGCCGCCCCGGGCGCGCGGATCAGGTTCATGCTCGAGGACGCCGCGCCGATCGCCGCGGTCACCACCGGGGGTTTGCGTTCTCGGCTGGACGGCAGCGACGTACGGGTCATCGACATCGAAGACCCGGAGATCGACGGCTATCCGCGCACCACGCTGCCCGCACCCGCGGCGGACGACATCGCCTACCTCATCTACACCTCGGGGACCACCGGCGTGCCCAAGGGCGTGGCCGTGACGCATCACAACGTGACCCGGCTGATCGGCTCGCTGGACGCCGGACTGCCGGCCCCGGGCGTGTGGACGCAGTGCCACTCGTACGCCTTCGACGTGTCGGTGTGGGAGATCTTCGCCCCGCTGCTGCGCGGCGGGCGCGTGGTGGTGGTGCCCGAGTCGGTGGTGCGCTCACCGCAGGATTTCCGCGCCTTGCTGGTCGACGAAGAGGTCAGCGTGCTGACGCAAACGCCGTCAGCGGTGGCGATGCTGGACCCGACGGGCTTGGAGTCGGTGTCGTTGGTGATGGCCGGCGAGGCCTGCCCGCCCGAGGTGGTCGATCGCTGGGCGCCGGGGCGGGTGATGGTGAACGCCTACGGCCCGACCGAGACGACGATGTGCGTGGCGATCAGCGCCCCGCTCACGGCGGGTTCGGGGACGCCGCCCATCGGCACGCCCGTGCCCGGCGCCGGCTTGTTCGTGCTCGACGGCTGGCTACGGCCGGTGCCCCCCGGAGTGGTCGGCGAGTTGTACGTGGCCGGCACCGGGGTGGCCGCCGGGTATGTCGGGCGCGCCGGATTGACCGGGTCGCGGTTCGTGGCCTGCCCGTTCGGCGAGCCCGGGGCGCGCATGTACCGCACCGGAGACCTGGTGCTCTGGGATGCCGACGGGCAGCTGGTGTATGTCGGCCGCGCCGACGAGCAGGTCAAGATCCGCGGCTACCGCATCGAACTGGGCGAGGTCCAGGCCGCGCTCGCCCGATTGGATGGCGTGCAGCAGGCCGTGGTGATCGCCCGGGAGGACCGCCGGGGGGACAAGCGCCTGGTCGGCTACATCACCGGAACGGCCGATCCCGGCGAGGCGCGCACCGCGCTGGCCGGACGACTGCCGGGCTACATGGTTCCCGCGGCCGTCGTGGGACTCGACGCGCTGCCGCTGACACCCAACGGCAAGCTCGACACCCGCGCCCTGCCGGCGCCGGAGTACTCCGGCGGTGGGTATCGGGCGCCGTCGAACGCGACCGAGGAGATCCTCGCCGGCATCTTCGCTCAGGTGCTCGGTGTCGAGCGGGTCGGCGTCGACGACTCGTTCTTCGACCTTGGCGGCGACAGCATTTCCGCGATGCGCTTGATCGCCACGATCAACACCAACCTGGTCGTCGACCTTGCGGTGCCCACCCTGTTCGACGCGCCCACCGTGCGGAGCCTGAGCCGGCGAGTGGGCACGGACACGACTGCCACCCAGGACGTGGTTCCCATTCAGGCCCTGAAGCAGGGCGCGGGCACACCGATGTTCTGCATCCACCCGGCGGGCGGCGTGAGTTGGCCGTACCAGGTTCTCGGCAGCTTCCTGGACTGCCCGATCATCGGGGTTCAGCAGACTCGCCAGGGCGGGGAAGCCGAACCCCGGTCGGTCCGGGAGATGGCGGAGAACTATGCCGACAGGCTGCAGGAGATCTATCCCTCCGGGCCCTATAACCTTCTCGGCTGGTCGTTCGGCGGGGTCATCGCCCACGAACTCGCGGTCGAACTGCAGCGGCGCGGGTGCGCCATCGGGCGCCTGATCCTGCTCGACGCGCAACCCGCCATGAACGGCGGCGTCGCTCCGCCCGAGGACGCGCTGGGCGAACAACAGCTGCCGGAGGCCTCGCGGTCCAAGCGGCTTGTCGATCTGCTCGCCGAAAACCTTCGCAAAAACATCGACCGATACCGCGCTCACCGGCCCGGTGTCTTCGACGGCGACATCACCATCTTCTCCGCCGCCGGGGGCGGGGGCGACCGCAGTGGGTTCCTGTCCCGGTCCTGGCGGCCGCATGTCTCCGGCGAGGTGCTCATGTACTCCATCGACTGCGCGCACGACGAGATGCTGACCGACGATTCGGTGGGTCTGTACGGACAGCGACTCAGGCATCTGCTGGTCCTCGCGGAACGCCGGCTCGAACTGGCCCACGGTGGCCAGCAAGTGGCGGCGGCGCGGGAAGACAAGGTGCCCGGTGAGCGCGCCGGGTGATGCTCAGGACACCGGAGTGCCGATAGCAGCTCGATGTTGGGGGCAGTAGGACGCCACGGAAGCGCCGAGCAGATAGCCGGCTTCGTGTGCGGACAGGTCTGTTGCCCGTACAACGTTGAGCACCAACGACGTTGGCGTCTTGCCCTTGTCGAGTCCGGCGCACATGTTATGTCCGGCGGCGATCGCGGCGGCGCGGTCGGTAAAGACAATTCCGTTGCGCTGAATCTCCGAAATGAACGAATCATCGTTTTGGTCGGCCGACGCCGGCGCCGCGAAAAACACCGCCGCTGCGGAGAGCGCGACTATTGTCGACCAGTTCCCAAGGCGCGCAATTATTCGGGTCACGATGTTCCTCAATGTGACATCTGGGCTCTACGCATTAACGGTGGCTGAACATTAGCCAGAATCGACGCATCTTTCCCGCCGGCGTCAACCGTGCCACCTCACACAAATCGGCCCACTTTGGTCAGGGTTTCCGGCGGCCCATGCCCTAGCGTGCTGGGCGGCCGCCGCCATGCGGGAGCCGAGAATTCCCGTGCTGCATCGCTTTTCATTCGCAACCGTGGACTGGCGCGATCCGCCCACCGGGGGAGCGGCGAGGGCGGGCGCCGCGGCCGGCCCGCGGGGCGACCATCCGTGAGAGCAGAGCGCAACCAGGATTTAACCGTCACGGTGTCGCCCGCGGGCAAACTCCGGCCCCGCCGATAACCCACCCCCGTCTTGAGCAATTGCCGCCGTCTGCCCCCGTGAGCTGGTGCGAGCAGGCGCGCCGACGCATTTCACAGTGGCCGTACGGGTGCGCCGCAACCGCCTTGGGTATGGTTCAAGGAGTGTGCGGAGTCACCGGGGAGGTACGGCTCGACGGGCAGGTCCCCGATGTAGCGGCGGTGTCAGCAATGGCCGCCGTGATGGCGCGACGGGGCCCCGATGCCTCCGGCGCCTGGTCACAGGGCCGTGTCGCGCTCGGTCATCGTCGCCTCAAGATCATCGACCTGAGCGAGGCCGGCGCCCAGCCGATGGTCGACCCGGAACTGGGTCTGTCCATCGCCTTCAACGGCTGCATCTACAACTACAAAGAGCTGCGCCGCGAACTCACCGGACACGGCTACCGGTTCTTCTCGCACAGCGACACCGAAGTCCTGATCAAGGCCTACCACCACTGGGGCGACGACTTCGTCAGCCACCTGCATGGCATGTTCGCCTTCGCCATCGTCGAGCGCGACAGCGGCCGGGTGCTGCTCGGTCGCGACCGGCTCGGGATCAAGCCGCTCTACCTGACCCAGGACAGCCACCGGATCCGGTTCGCCTCGGCGTTGCCGGCGCTGCTGGCCGGCGGCGGCGTGGACACCCGCATCGACGCAAACGCTTTGCACCACTACATGACGTTCCATTCGGTGGTCCCCGCGCCGCTGACCATCCTGCGGGGCGTTCGCAAGGTGCCGCCCGCTTCGCTGATTGCCATCGAGCCGGACGGCCGGCGCACCACCACCACGTACTGGACCCCCGACTTCACCCGGCACGACGACCGCGCCGGCTGGTCGGAAACCGACTGGGAAGACGCGGTGCTCGACGCGCTTCGCGTCGCGGTGAAGCGCCGGCTGGTCGCCGACGTGGCGGTGGGCTGCCTGTTGTCCGGCGGCGTCGACTCCAGCCTGATCGTCGGCCTGCTCGCGGAGGCGGGCCAGCACGGCCTGATGACCTTCTCCATCGGCTTCGAGTCGGCCGGCGGCGTCGAGGGTGACGAGTTCCGGTGGTCGGACATCATCGCCCGGCGCTTCGAAACCGACCACCATCAGATTCGCATCGAAACCGACCGGATGCTTCCCGCGCTCGACGGGGCGATCGGCGCGATGAGCGAGCCGATGGTCAGCCACGACTGCGTGGCCTTCTACCTGCTCAGCCAGGAAGTTGCGCGCCACGTGAAGGTCGTGCAGTCGGGCCAGGGCGCCGACGAGGTGTTCGCCGGCTACCACTGGTACCCGCCGATGGGCTCACCGGCCGCCGCCTCCCTGGAGGGCTCGGTCGCCGAGTACCGCGGCGCCTTCTTCGACCGCGATTCGGCGGAAATGGCGGGCCTGCTCGGGCCGGGCATCATGGCCCCGGGCGACCCCAGTGAGCGCTTCGTCACCGAGCACTTCGCCCGCGCCGGCGCCGAGACGGGCGTCGATCGCGCGCTGCGGCTCGACACCACCGTGATGCTGGTGGACGACCCGGTGAAGCGGGTCGACAACATGACCATGGCCTGGGGCCTGGAGGGCCGGGTGCCGTTCCTCGACCACGAGGTCGTCGAACTGGCGGCGACCTGCCCCCCGGAATTGAAGATCGCCCACGAAGGCAAGGGTGTGCTCAAACAGGCTGCGCGACGGGTCATTCCGTCGGAGGTCATCGACCGGCCCAAGGGCTACTTCCCGGTTCCCGCGCTGACGCATCTCGAAGGGCCCTATCTCGACATGGTGCGGGATGCGCTCTATGCGCCGGTTGCCAAGGAGCGGGGCCTGTTTCGCACGGAGGCGGTCGACGCCCTGCTGGCCGACCCGAACAGCAAGCTGACGCCCTTGCGCGGCAACGAACTCTGGCAACTCGCCCTGCTCGAACTCTGGCTGCAGCGGCACGGCATCACGGGCCCGGTGGCATGACCGTGACCGATCCCCCCGGCGATCACACCGAGGCGATCACGATGGGCCTGCACGACGCCTCGCCGCCGGAGCTGGTGGAGGCGATGGCCAAGGACGTCGAGCTCGAATTGGGCTGGGGCCGGCTCATTTTCGGCCAGACCTTCGCCGACGCGCACCAGCTGGTCGAGGCGCTGCGCCGGGAGGGGCCCGGGCGCCGCGACATCTGCATCTACGCCCGCGAATCCCACGTGGTGGTCGCCGAAGCGCCGACCGAGCTCTTCATCGACCCCAGCCACACGTATCGCCTGCGCTTCACCGATGCCAACCCGGAAGACCTGTCGCCGACGCCGCTCGGCGTGACCGTGCGCACCCTGAACGACCCGGTCGACGCCGACGCCATGAACCGCGTCTACGTGCGCTGCGGGATGGTCCCCGCCGGCGTCGACGTCATCTGGCACAACCACCTGAACGTGCCTGCGGTGACCTACCTGCTGGCGGTGCGCGACGAGGACGGCGCCGTGGTCGGCACCGTCACTGGGGTCGACCACGAGCTGCTCTTCGACGATCCCGAGCAGGGGTCGAGCCTGTGGACCCTGGCCGTCGACCCGGCCGCCGGACTGCCCGGGATCGGCGCCGCCCTCACCCGGGCGCTGGCGGAGCGCTTCCGCAACGCGGGCCGCGCCTACATGGACCTGTCGGTCGCGCACGACAACGCCGCCGCGATCGGCCTGTACGAAAAGCTGGGTTTCCGCCGCGTCCCGGTGCTGGCGATCAAGCGCAAGAACGCCATCAACGAGCCACTGTTCAGCCCGCCGCCCGAGACGGTCGACGACCTCAACCCCTACGCCCGGATCATCGCCGACGAGGCGCTGCGCCGCGGCATCTGGGTGGAGGTGCTCGACGCCGAGAGCGGCGAGATGCGCCTCACCCACGGCGGCCGCAGCGTGGTCACCCGGGAATCGCTGTCCGAATACACCTCGGCGGTCGCCATGTGCCGCTGCGACGACAAACGGCTGACGCGCCGCCTCGTCTCGGAGGCGGGCATCACGGTGCCCCGCGCCCGGTTGGCCACCTTCGACGAAGGCGACTACAACTTCCTGGCCGAGGTCGGGGAGGTGGTCGTCAAACCCACCCGCGGCGAACAGGGCAAGGGCATCACCGTCGGCGTCACCGTCGACAACGGTCCCGAGGAGCTCGCCGCCGCCCTGGCCCGCGCCCGTCAGCAATACCCCGACGTGCTGATCGAGCAGCGCGTGCAGGGCGACGACCTCCGGCTCGTCGTGATCGACGGCCGGGTGGTGGCCGCCGCGCTGCGGATGCCGCCCGAGATCATCGGCACGGGGGAGCACACCATCCGCGACCTGATCGCGGCCGAGAGCCGGCGGCGGTCCGCGGCCACCGGTGGCGAGTCCCGCATCCCGCTCGACGACCTCACCGAGTCGACGGTCGCCGAGGCGGGCTGGTCGCTCGACGACGTGCTGCCCCAGGGCACCCGCCTTCGCGTCCGCCGCACCGCCAACCTGCATCAGGGCGGCACGATCCACGACGTCACCGCGGTGGTGAACCCGGAACTGTGCCGGGTCGCGGTGACGGCGGCCGAGGCGATCGGCATCCCCGTGACGGGCATCGACCTGCTGGTGCCCGACGTCACCGGCGCCGAGTACGCCTTCATCGAGGCCAACGAACGACCGGGGCTGGCCAACCACGAACCACAGCCCACGGCCGCGGCGTTCATCGACTTCCTGTTCCCCGGCCACCCGGGCCAGCCGCAAGCCTGGACTCCAGAGGAGTCGCGCGCCGAACGCGGCTGAGGCTTGCCGTGCGCCTCGCTTGGGTATCTCTGAAGATCACCTCGGATTGGAGCCAGATGAGCGGAAGCGCGCAAACCGGAACCATCACGACCCGCGTGCCGGCGCGGCTGGACAGGTTGCCGTGGTCTCGATTCCACTGGCGCGTCGTCATCGGTCTCGGCGGGGTCTGGATCCTCGACGGGCTCGAGGTCACGATGGTGGGCAACGTTTCCGCTCGCCTCACCGAAAAGGGCAGCGGCATCGACCTGAACGCGGCGCAGATCGGTTTGGCCGCGGCGTTCTACATCGCCGGTGCGTGCCTGGGCGCGCTGTTCTTCGGCCACCTGACGGACCGCTTCGGGCGCCGCAATCTGTTCATGCTGACCCTGGCGGTATACCTGGTGGCCACGGTTGCGACCGCATTCGCTTTCGCCCCTTGGTATTTCTTCGCCGCGCGCTTTTTCACCGGCGCCGGCATCGGCGGGGAATATGCCGCGATCAATTCGGCCATCGACGAGTTGATCCCCGCGCGCCTGCGCGGCCGCGTCGACCTGATCATCAACGGGACTTACTGGCTCGGCTCGGCCGCGGGAGCGGGCGGCGCGCTCGTCCTGCTCGACACCTCGAACTTCGCGCCCAACATCGGCTGGCGGCTCGCCTTCGGCGTCGGCGCCATCTTCGGCATCTTCGTCCTTCTCGTCCGGCGCAACGTCCCGGAGAGTCCGCGGTGGTTGTTCATCCACGGCCGCGACGAGGAGGCCGAGCGGGTGGTCGGCGAGATCGAGGAATCGGTGCGGGAGGAAACCGGCGAGCCGCTGCCCGAGCCGCACGGGCGAGAGCTCAAAATCCGCCAGCGCGAGACGATTTCGTTCCGCGAAATCGCCCGGGTGGCGTTCAAGCTCTATCCGCGGCGCGCCGTCCTGGGCCTGGCGCTCTTCACCGGGCAGGCGTTCCTCTACAACGGGGTGACGTTCAACCTCGGCACGCTGTTGAGCGGGTTCTACGGGGTGCCGTCCGGGCGGGTGCCGCTGTTCTTCATCCTTTGGGCGCTCAGCAATTTCGTCGGGCCGCTGGCGCTCGGCCACCTCTTCGACACCATCGGGCGCAAGCCGATGATCACGACCACTTACATCGGGTCCGCGGTCGTGGCCGCCGCCCTCGCGGTCCTGTTCGTGACCCAGACCGGCGGCGTCTGGGCGTTCATCGCCGTCCTCGCGGTCGCGTTCTTCCTCGCCTCGGCGGGCGCCAGCGCGGCCTACCTGACGGTCAGCGAGATCTTCCCGATGGAGACCAGGGCGCTGGCGATCGCGTTCTTCTACGCGGTGGGAACCGCGATCGGCGGTATCACCGGCCCGCTGCTGTTCGGGCAGCTGATCAATTCCGGGGAACGCGGTCAGGTGATGTGGTCGTTCCTGACCGGCGCCGCGGTCATGGCGATCGCGGGCCTGGTCGAATTGCGGCTCGGGATCGCGGCCGAACGCCGCCCGCTCGAAGAGCTGGCGTTGCCCCTGACGGTCGACGACGCCGACGCCGATCGGCGCGATCAGCCGTAGGCGTCCGACCAGGTGTGCAGGTCCCGTATCAGCGGACGGGCGGAGAGACCTGCGTGACGGTGCCGTCCGCGGCGAGCACGATGGTGCCGCTGAGGGCACCGTCGCTGACGTTGATCTGCAAATGCAGGTCACCGTCCTTGCGGGACTCGATCGACAGGAAGATCCGGTTGGCGTCGTAGATGTGCAGGGTTTGGGGCGCCTGCTGCACGACGCCGACGACCGCCTGCACGTCGAACTTGCCGAGGTCGCCGACCACCAGGCGGGACGACACCGCATTTTCGGGGCCGACGCTGGCCCAATTGCCGTCGCGGTACAGCCAAGTCACCACCTTCCGGGCGTTCGCCGTGTCCGGACGCTCGACCACCACCTGGCTTTGGTAGATGTTCAGTTGGTAGCCCAGCGTGTCGCCGAACTGCGTCCGCATCTGGGCGAGCACCCCGCTCACGCCGCTCAGCGTCAGCAACTGCGGCGGTGGCGGCGTCGTGCTCGTGGTGAGGGCCGCAGAGCTGGTCGGGGCCGCGGCGGGCGTGGTCGTCACCGACGGGGCGGAGGCCGTGTCCCGTTGCAGTCCCCAGGCCAGGCCGGCGCCGAGCAGCACCAGCGCGCAGGCGACGGCGATCCAGGTCCCGCGTCTCCCGATGCGTGACCGGGACGCCGGCGGTGGTCCCGCGGCCGGGCGGATCTGCAAATCCGTCACCAGCGACCGCAGCTCGCGCAGCGTGGTTGCCCGGGTTGCGGCGGCTACCCGCTCGCGGTGCTCTTCCGTCGACAGCTGGCCGTCACCGAGCGCCGCGTCGAGCACCTGGCAAATGGCGTTGCGGTCGTCGTCGCTCGCTCGGAGGTCATCGCTCATCGGCCGGCTATCCGAGGAGCTTCGTCAGCCAGGCCGGGTCCTGATAGTTCACCGACGCGGTGCCGTCCCACACGAAGGGGGTGGAGTTGGCGTTCAGCCCGGACAGCGTCGCGTAACCGCTGGCGGATTTCGCCTTGCCCGTGCCGACGTCGTCTCCGGACTTGATGCAGCTGATGACGTCGGCGTCGGCACCGACGGTCTTGGCCAATTGGGCCAGTTCGCCGTCGGTGCGGTCCTCCGCGGCGTCCTCCGCCGGCTGGAAGTTGCTGGCGAACAAGCCGGAATAGAAGTCGGTGTAGAGCTTCGCGTCATTCTGGGCGGCGACGCAGTACGACGCCGCCACCGCACGGGTCGAGTAGTTCTTGCTGTGCGACTTGTCGTCGAGGAAGTCGAGCAGGTGGTAGCGCACCGCGAGCTTCTTGTTGTTCACCGCGCTGTCGATGTCACCCGCATTCGACCTGATGAAACTGCCGCAGGGCGGACAGATGGGTTCGTTGAAGATGTCGATGGTCAGCGGCGCCGCCGAGCTGCCCACGAATACACCGTCGTCGAGGACCCGGAGCGCGACGGCGTCCGGTGCCGGCGGTTGCTTGGTCGGCGGCGCGGGGGACGACGACTCCCACGGCCGGATGACGGCGAGCGCCACGCCCACGACGGCCACCAGCGCGGTGGCGGCGACGCCCACCCACAGCCAGGGCTTCCTGCTCGGCCGCGGCGGCCGGCCCCACGGCGGTGCCCCGGCGGTGCTGGGACCCCAGGTGGGGGCACCGCCCCACCCCGTCGGCTGGGGCATCGGACCCCCGGGCGGTGGCGGCGCCGCCCACATCGGGCCGGACGAAGGGGCGTGCGCGGGGGCGGCCTGGGCGATTCCCCCGGGCTGCTGGCCGGCGAATGCGGCCGGCAACCGCGCCACCTGGCTGCGCGCCAAGATGTCGGTCGCGCGGTCCTGGTCGGGTTCGGCCAGCGCCGCGTAGGCGGCCGCGGACAGGTCACCGCAGCTGGCGTAGCGGTTCGCGGGATCCTTGGCCATGCCGCGGGTGATCACCGCGTCGAAGGCGACCGGGATGCCGGGCCGAGCGGTACTGGGCTGCGGGATCGCCTGGTGCAGGTGGGCGCCCATCACGCTGATCTGGTCGCCGGTGTACGGCGGGGATCCGGTCAGGCACTCGTACAACACGCAGGCCAGGGCGTAGATGTCGGCCCGATGGGTGACCTCGGAGTCGCTGAACCGCTCCGGGGCCATGTATTTGACGGTGCCCACGGTCGTGCCGATCTGCGTCAGCTTTTCGTCGGCGGTGGCGCTGGCGATCCCGAAGTCCACGAGGTAGGCGAAGTCGTCGCCGCTCACCAAGATGTTTTCCGGCTTGACGTCGCGATGCAGGACCCCGGCGGCGTGCGCGGCGTCGAGCGCTGAGCCGATCTGGCGCACGATCGCGACCGCCCGGGGCGGGGACAGTGGTCCGTAGCGGCTCAGCATGGTGGCCAGGTCTTTGCCGTCGATCAGGCGCATGTCGACATAGAGCTGGCCGTCGATCTCGCCGAAGTCATGAATCGGGACGACGTGCGGTTCCTGCAGCCGGCCCGCGGTGCGGGCCTCGCGCTGCATGCGGGAGCGGAAGACCGGGTCGGTGGACAGCGTCTGCGACATCAGCTTCAGCGCGACGGTGCGTTCCCGGACCGTGTCCTCGGCCTCATAGACGTCGCCCATGCCGCCCCGGCCGATCAGCCGCCGCAGCAGATATGGCCCGAACTGCGAACCCTCCCGCGAATCCGCGGTCGTGTCACCCATCCCGACTCCTCAGTCACCGACCGTGCGCAGGCATAAGGCTAAGGTTTCGCAGGCCGCTGGGCACGGCGAATAGCGAAAGCCAGCTTTTCGGCAGCCCGGATTACCGGAGTTCGTCGTCGCCGTTGGTGCGTTCGGTCAGCCCTTCGCGTGACAGGGCCCGCACGAATCCGAACGCCTGCATCCCGGCGGGGCCGGGGTTTTCGGTGATCCAGTCGTTGATCTTCCCGAACGCGTTGGCCAGGTCGTCGCGCTTGACGCGGATCAGATAGGTCATTCTGTCGTCGTCCGGATCGTCGAGGGATTCGGCGACGGCGACGGGATGCTTGAAGGCATACGCGATCCCGTGTACGGCGTCATGGTTCAGCGCCCATTGCAGTTCGCTGGGCCGCAGCCGGTTGACCGCCAGATTGCGGTAGTCATGGTCGTCTTTTGAGCTGCTCACCTGGCCGATAGTCCTCCTCTGTGTGGCTCGAGAAAGTGGACGGCGAGGAACTGAAAATGATGCCGCGCAGGCGATTCGATACAAGTGTGCAATGGGGCATTTCCATCATAGGAAGCGGTTCGGCCGGCTGCATGTCGAGCGGATTCAGCGGCGATACTTCAAGAACAAGTAGTCGTCGCAAACCAGAGCGTGTTCGAGGCGCATCGACACCGGTGCGGGCAGGGGCGACGGGCTCAGGCGCTGGCCCACCGGCTGGCTGGCCGCTAGCTTGGGCGCCAGGGTCACGCAGATCTCATCGACGGCACCGGCCTCCACGAGCGCGTCGAGTACGGTCGGGCCGCCCTCGCACAGGACGCGCTGCATGCCTCGGGCGGCCAGCAGGGCGACGGCCCGCGCCACGTCCACGGATTCTTCGCCCGCCACCAACACTTGCCGCCCGTCGTCGCTGCGGTCGTCTCGCGCCGCCGCCGCGTGTGCGCACGTCACCACGATCGGTGGCTGGTCGGGGTCGTCGAACAACCGAGACGGCAACCGTCCGCTGCGGCTGATCACCGCGATCGGGGGCGGAGCGGTCCGGCCCGCGTCGGTGAGCCGCACCGGGCCGTAATTCTCGGCGCGCGCGGTGCCGGCGCCCACCAGGACGACGTCGGCGAAGCCGCGCAAGGTTTTCAGCAGCTGCTGATCGAGGGGACACGACAGCGGACCGGCTCGGCCGCCGAACGCGGCCGCACCATCGGCGCTGAAAATCATGTTGGCCCGCACGCCCGGCGGCGGATCGGCGTAGAACGATGCGAGTTCGGTGATGCCGGCGACGGTGCCCACCCGCGGAATCACTGCTACGCCTCGTGGCCGGGTTCCAGATGCTGGACGTCGCTGAAGGACACCCAGCTTTCCAGTTCCCGCGGGGGCCGGCCGTCCACCGGCGCGAGCAGATGCCCGACGTGGTCACCCAGCGAGAACCGCTCGAGAATTTCGCCGACGAACCATGCGGCCGCGTCGTCGAGGATGGGCATCCGTGCCGGACCGGTGTGCCACGAGCAGCGGTCGAACTTGTTGATCGTGTCGCCGGTTTGGCTGCCGAAGAACTCCACGATGTCGAGGTGCTCGTGGTCGAACACGTGCACCGCCAGGTGAGACGCCTCGGTGGCGACCCGGAACGTGTGGTTCTTCCGGGACAGACCGACCAGGAATCGGGGTGGGTGAATGCTGGTCTGGCTGGCGAACCCGACCAGACAGCCCGCCGCGACGCCGTCGGCCCGCGTGGTCACCACGTACATCGGGTAGTTCAGCACCGCGACAAGCTTTTCGAACGCGTCTTCTCCGGGGTCGGCCATCCGCCCAGTCTTCCCGCTCGGCCCGCGCGGGAATTGGGCGGTGCCCCTAGGCCTGGCAGCAGGGTTCGTCGGTGGCTTCTCCGAAGGTGTCGGAGTCCGCGATCACGGTGTAGACCTCCCAGCGTTCCCCGCCGGGGCCGGTGACCCACACCTTGTCCTGGCTGGCGAAGCAGCAGGTGGTGTTGAGCTCCTCCTCGGTGACCAGTCCCCGTTCGGTGAGGCGGGCGATTTCGGTGAGCACGGTGTCACTGGTGGCGACTTCCACGCCGAGGTGGTTGAGGCTGCCGCCGTGACCGGGGTTCTCCAGCAGGACCAGCTTGAGCGGGGGCTCGGCGATCGCGAAGTTCGCGTAGCCGGGTTTGACCTTGGCCGGTTCGGTGTTGAACAGCTTGGAGTAGAACGCGATCGCCTCGCCGAGGTCGTCGACGTTGAGGGCGAGTTGCACACGAGACATGAGGTGTCCTTTCTTCGGTGCGGGCTATGGGGTTGTCGTGGGCAGGAGTTCGGCGATCAACGCCTCGACGCGTCGGGCGATGTCGTCGCGGATGGCACGCACCGTGGTTATCGGCTGGCCGGCGGGGTCGGGCACTTTCCAGTCGCGGTAGGACACTCCCGGAAAGTAGGGACACGTGTCGTCGCAGCCCATGGTGATGACGACGTCGCTGGTTTGGACATCGTCACCGGAGAGGATCTTCGGGCTGGCGGTGGTGATGTCGATGCCCAGCTCGGCCATCGCGGCAATCGCAACGGCGTTGACCTCGTCGGCGGGTTGGGTTCCGGCGGAACGGACTTCGATCCGGCCTTCGGCCATCCGGCCCAGCAGGGCGGCGGCCATCTGTGAGCGGCCGGCGTTATGGACGCAGACGAACAGGACGCTTCGCTTACCCGACATCGGCGTGGGCCCCTCGGGTCGGCTCGCCCCGGAACAGCCGCGCGCGCAGCGCAAGCGAAACGTAGACCAGCCCGACCAGCACCGGCACCTCGATCAGTGGTCCGACAACCCCGGCAAGAGCTTGCCCGGATGTGACGCCGTAGGTCGCAATGGCCACCGCGATGGCCAGTTCGAAGTTGTTCCCGGCGGCGGTGAACGCCAGCGTGGCGGTGCGGGCGTAGCCGAGCCGCAGCAGCAGTCCGAGGGCGTACCCGCCCGCCCACATGACCGCGAAGTAGGCCAGCAACGGGATCGCGATGCGGGCCACGTCCCATGGCCGCGAAGTGATCGCATGGCCCTGCAGGGCAAAGAGAATCACGATGGTGAACAACAACCCGTACAGGGCCCACGGCCCGATGCGGGGCAGGAACCGCGTCTCATACCAGTCGCGGCCCCGGATCCGTTCGCCCAGTCGGCGAGACAGGTATCCGGCGAGCAGTGGGATGCCGAGGAAGATGAGCACCGCCTTGGCGATCTGCCATGGCGAGACGTGGATGCCCGTTTGGGGCAGGCCCAACCACCCCGGCAGCACCGACAGGTAGAACCAGCCCAGCGCGGCGAACATGACCACCTGAAACAAAGAATTCAGCGCGACCAGCACGGCCGCCGCCTCGCGGTCCCCGCAGGCCAGGTCGTTCCAGATGATGACCATCGCGATGCAGCGAGCCAGCCCCACGATGATCAGGCCCGTGCGGTACTCGGGCAGGTCCGGCAGCAGCGACCAGGCCAGCGTGAACATCACCGCGGGACCGATCACCCAATTGAGCAGAACGGAGGACACCATCAGCCTGCGGTCGGCGGTGACCTCGTCGAGCCGGTCGTAGCGGACCTTGGCCAGCACCGGATACATCATGACCAACAGGCCGACCGCGATCGGCAGTGAAACCCCTTGAATGGCAACGGCGCCCAGCGCCGATCCCAGCCCGGGAACGATTCGGCCCAGCAGCAGGCCCGCGGCCATCGCCGCACCGATCCATATCGGCAGGAACCGGTCCATCACGGGGAGCCGCGCCGCCGCCATGGACGGGCCGGACGCCGGAGTCTGGGTGCCGGTCATGGCTTCAGGACCGACGAAAGTTGCTGCAGCGCAGTGGGAATCACCCAGTAGTACACCCAGGTGCCGCGCCGCTCGCAGTCCAGCAGCCCGGCGGAGCGCAAGAGCTTGAGGTGGTGGGAAATCGTCGGCTGGGAGAGGTCGAAGGTGGCCGATATCTCGCAGACACAGGCCTCGCCACCGGGGTGGCTGCCGATCAGGCTCAACAACCTCAGGCGGACGGGGTCGCCCAGCGCCTTGAACATCGTCGCCAGGTCGGCGGCCCGCGCCTCGTCGATGGCCGCCGCTCCGAGGGCCGGGCAACATGTTGCCTGCTGATTCGACATCCTTCTATATATACACTCATCGAATCAGATGGCAAGTTCGGTGTCGCCGCGGGCCGGCTACCGGGCCGACCGGCTGAGCCGGGCATCGAGCGACAAGGCACCGGCCCCCACGAATAGCAGGAACAGGCTGCCGCAGACCTGCGCCAAGTCGACGCGTGATTCGTGGATGAAGTCCCACCAGCCGTGTTCGGCACGGAAGAGCGGGGCCCGTCCCCAGAAGATGGGCAGCTTGGTGATCAACAGCGCGCCGACCATGTCGACGATCATCGGCACGGTGGCCAGCCGGGTCAGCAGCCCGAGGAGAATGAGCGTGCCGCAGCCGATCTCGAAGACTCCGTCCAGGGTGGAAAAGAACGCGGGCGCGGGGATGCCCGCCTTCTCGAACCTGCCGGTGCCGAGCGAGGCGGGCCGAAGAAACTTCAGGGCGCCCTCGCACGCGAACACCAGGCCCACATAGAGACGAATCAACGCCACCGCGGCCGGAGCGCGCGTCGAAAGCACCGGAGCGAGCCGGGGTGCGGGTCGAGTCATGTGCGGTCTCCCTGCTGTCGAACTCCGGTCGCGACGCGCCGGATTGCGTAGGCGGCGACCCCGATGCCCAGCACCGTCACGCCCGACAGCACCGATGACGGCGGCATCGCGAACGCCAAAACGACGCACCCGACCAACCCGAGCACCGGGATCGCGCGGTGCGGACGGCCCTCATGGGGCCGGAGGGTGAACGCGGAGGCGTTGGCGACCGCGTAGTAGATCAGCACGGCGAATGATGAAAAACCTATCGCGCCCCGAAGATCGACGGTGGCGCACAACACCGCCACGACGGCGCCGATCAGCAGTTCCGCTCGGTGGGGGACCCCGAACCGCGGGTGCACGGCGGTGAGCACATGGGGCAGGTGGCGGTCACGGGCCATGGCCAACGTGGTGCGGGAGACGCCCAGGATCAGCGCCAGCAGCGACCCGAGCGCCGCGACCGCCGCCCCCACCTGCACGACGGGACCGAGCCAGCCCGCCCCGGCCACCCGCACCGTGTCCACCAGCGGCGCCGTGGCCTGGCCGAGGCGTCGGGGTCCGAGCACCGCCAGCGCCGCGGCGGCCACCAGGGCGTAGACGGCCAGGGTGATGGCGAGCGCCAGCGGTATCGCGCGGGGGATGGTGCGCGCCGGGTCGCGCACCTCTTCGCCCAGGGTGGCGATGCGCGCGTAGCCGGCGAAGGCGAAGAACAACAGCCCCGCGGCCTGGATCACCCCACCGGCGGTCGCATCGGCCGGGCTCAGTCGTTCCGCCGCTCCCGAGGCGAATGCCGTGACCACCACTGCGGCCAGCACGGCGAGGACGAGCGCGACGATGATGCGCGTCAGCCAGGCCGACTTCCGCACTCCGGCGTAATTCACCGCGGTCAGCGCCACCACGGCGGCGACGGCCACCGCGTGCGCCTGCGACGGCCACGCATAGGAGCCGATGGTAAGTGCCATTGCCGCGCACGACGCCGTTTTGCCAACGACGAATCCCCACCCCGCCAGGTATCCCCAGAAGTCGCCCAACCGTTCGCGGCCGTACACATAGGTGCCGCCGGAGGCGGGGTAGCGGGCGGCCAGGCGCGCGGACGAGGTGGCGTTGCAATAGGCCACAACCGCGGCCACCGCCAGGCCCACCAGCAGGCCCGAGCCCGCCGCGCGCGCCGCCGGCCCGAGCGCGGCGAAAATGCCGGCACCCATCATCGAACCCAGCCCGATCGTCACCGCGTCGAACAAGCCCAGGCTTCGGCGAAGCTCGCCGGTGTCGTTCTCGGCCAATCGGTCTCCTCACCGCGCACGCAGCGGCCAACCTATCAAATGAGTTTGATGTATTGTCTGCTGGGATGGCGGCAAGCAAGACGGCGGTTCCGTCGCTGATGCAGATGGCGTCGCACCCGGTGCGCTGGGCGCTGCTGACCGAACTCGCGGGCAGCGACCACCGGGTGCGGGAATTGGCTGCCGCCGTTGACGAACCGCAGAACCTCGTTTCGTATCACTTGCGCCAGCTTCGCGCGGCCCGGCTCGTCGACGCGCGCCGCAGCGCTTTCGACGGTCGCGACACCTACTACCGCCTGAACCTGACGGGGTGCGCCGGCGCCTTCCGCGAGGCCGCCGCGGCGCTGCATCCCGCACTCGCGCCGACGCCCGCCGCCAAGCCGGCGGCGCGGTCGGTGTTGTTCTTGTGTACCGGGAACAGCGCACGATCACCGATGGCCGAGGCGCTGCTGGAGCACAGGGGCCAGGGCAGCATTCGGGCCGCGAGCGCGGGCAGCCATCCCAAACCGCACCTGCACCCCAACGCGATCCGCGTCATGCGCGACAGGTACGGCATCGACCTCGGTGGGCGCCGGCCCCAACCGTTGACGGCCGTGGTCCGGCGCCGCTTCGATTGCGTGATCACGCTGTGCGACAGGGTCCGCGAGTACGTGCGCAACCATGACCTGGCGACGACGATGCACTGGAGCCTGCCAGACCCTTCGGCCGGTGGCTACCGTGAATTCCAACGACTGGCAAGCGAATTGGACGACCGTATCGACTTCCTCGTGCCCGCCCTGGACACGCTCCCACGGAGGCGATGACCGTGCCGCTCGATCGGCGTGACTTCTTCAAATGGGGCGGGCTGGCCGCGCTGGCCGCAGGCGGAAGCGCCGTGGGCGCGTGCGGGCGGCCCGAACCACCCGGCGTCAAGGCCGACTACACGCTGCGGATCGGCACCGGCGCAGTCGAATTGGCGCCGGGCCACGTCGTGTCGACCCTGACTTACAACGGGCAGTTTCCCGGCCCGCTGCTGCGGTTCAAGGAGGGTCAGCGGACGACGGTGGATGTCTTCAACGACACCGGTTCCCCCGAGCAGCTGCACTGGCACGGCCAGCAGTTGGGCGTGGATGTCGACGGCGCCGCGGAGGAGGGCACGCCTTACATCCCCGCGCACGGCATGCGGCGGATTTCCTTCGTCCCCGGCCCCGCGGGTTTCCGCTTCTATCACACCCATGTGGTGCCGCGATCCGACCTGTCCCGCGGTCAGTACACCGGACTGGTCGGCCCGGTCTACATCGAGCCCAGGCAGGACGCCGGGGCGTACGACCAAGAGATCTTCCTGACGCTCAAGGAGTTCGAGCCCACGTTCAGCCGCGGCGGCGACATGGCCGGCGATTTCCTGGCGGGCGAGCAAGACCCGGGTCTCAAGGCCAGGGGCGAGTCCGCGATGGCGGCCTCGCTGGCTCGCGGCGAACCCCGCGGCTACGAGGTCGGCTACGGCGCGTTCGCGGTCAACGGCCGCATGCTCGGCCACGGCGATCCGATCCGGGTGCGCACCGGTCAGCGGGTGTTGCTGCACGTGCTCAACGGCAGCGCCACCGAAACCCGCAGCCTGGCGCTGTCCGGACACGCCTTCAATGTGATTGCGCTGGACGGCAATCCGGTTCCCAACCCGGCGCCGGTGCCGGTACTGTGGCTGGGCGCCGGCGAACGCATCTCGGCGCTGGTGACCATGACCAACCCGGGTGTCTGGGTGTTGGGCGACGTCTCCGACGAGGACCGGGGCCGCGGCATGGGGGTGGTCGTCGAATATGCCGGGCGCGGCGGGGATCCGGCCTGGGCGGCGCCGCCGCCGTTCGCCTGGGACTATCGGCTGTTCGCCCCGCCCAACCCGGCGAGCGCCCCGTCGCCCGACCACACGCTCGAGATGCTGATCGAGAAGCGCAATGCCGCCGACGGCGGATTCAACGCCTGGACCATCAACGGCACGGCGTTTTCCATGGACGGCAACCGGCCCGTGCTCGACGTGCAGCGCGGCAAGCGCTACCGGCTGCGTTTCCGCAATGCCAGTGACGACCTGCACCCGATGCACCTGCACCGGCACACGTTCGAGATCACCCAATTCGCCGGCACGCCAACGGCGGGCGTGCGCAAGGACGTCGCGATGCTGGGCGGCTACCAGAGCATGGACGTCGACTTCGTCGCCGACCAGCCCGGCTTGTCGCTGCTGCACTGCCACCAGCAGATCCACATGGATTACGGTTTCATGCTGCTGCTCAACAGCGTCTGACCTCAACCAAGCGGATTGTTCTCCCGCACTCCGCGATACATGCCCCAGCGCACGATCCACGGCATCACCACCCGGTCGACCGACCACGACGGAAACCGGAACGAGTGGCCGGTGGGCGTAAAAACCTCCAGCCCGTTCGGTTGAATACCCACCAGCGAACCCCAGCGCCGCGTCGGCGCACGGTAGGTCTCAGCCGCCCGCCGCTGAGTTCGGCCCGGACGTTGCGGGCCACCAACGCATCCCCGCGGTTGCGAGCCGAACTACGCAGCGGATCGGTCGCCGCGACGTCGCCGACCGCGAAGACGCCGCGGCGCCCGGGCACCCGCAGCTCCGGTGTCACGCGCACGAACCCGCCGTCGTCGAGCAGCTCGCGCGGCAACCAGTCGGTGTTAGGTCGCACCCGTCCGATCGCCCACAGCACGGCGTCGGCGCAAGCCGGCGGTTGTCCGGTGCTCCAGCGCACCGGCTCACCGGTGATCTCGTCGCCCCCGAAGGCGTCGGGCAGCACGGCGCGGTGGCCCGGGTGGATGCCCACGCCCAGGGCGGTGAGTCGCCCGTGAATCCGCGTCCAGATCCGCGGATGGTGCCCACCCAGCGCGGATTCTCCCGGGAAGTACAGATCGATCCGCTTGTCCGGCCACGTGCTGGCCAGGTTGAGCGCGCTGCTCACCGCCGCCGCGCCGCCGCCCACGACGATGACCGAGCCGGCGGTCGCCAGCCGCTCGTGCGCGGTACGCAGCTCCGCCCCGACCTCGGCCGCCGATTGCAGTGTCGGCCGGCGCCAGAAGCCGTTGCTGACCCCGGTCGCGATGATCAGCGCGTCGTATTCCTCGGCGAGTTCAGCCCCGTCGGCGCGTTTGCCCAGGACGGTGCGGGCGGCCAGGTCCACGCCGGTCAGCTGGGCCTGCACCGTCCGGACCCGGTCCAGGCGCCGGAACCTGTCGAAGGGGATCCAGTAATCGCGGGCCCAATCGTCCGGGCGCGCGAGCCGAACGCCGAGTTCCTGACCGCTGACCAGCGCGGGCTTGACGGAGATGCCGACGACCTCGGCGTGCCCCGACAGCCGGATCGCGGCCAGGACACCCGCGTCCCCAAGCCCGGCAATGACGACACGCTTGCGGTTCATGTCGCTATCCTGCCTGGCATGAAGTTTCCGGCCGCGCACTGATCGATCGATTGCCAGGAGCACGTCAGGTGATCGCCTCCCCGAGGAGTGATCGCATCGACCGCGTCACCGAGTTGCAGCGGTCGATGCAGCCCCGCGCGCATGCCGCGTTGCGCGCCGCCGTGCGCGCGTCGGCGCCCCGCCCGGCCGCCGCCCGGCGGGCCGCCAAGGACTTCAGGAAGCCGGCTTTGGGGGCGGCGGTGCTCGCCGAGATCCGGTGGGCGTTCACCGCGCCGCGCACTTGGCTGATGGGCGTGGTCGCGAACGTGATCTTCGCCGCGGCATGGCTGCTGGTTCAGCCGCTCACCATCGGTCGCCACCACACCGACTGGGTGATCTTGGTGGGCACCTACTTTTCGTCGTGGGTGTTGGCCGACGTCACCACCACCAACCTGTTCGGCGCCGATCACTATCGCGTCCTGGCGGGCCTGTCCGGCGGCGTGCCGTTCTGGCGAATTCTGCTGATCAAAAACCTTGCCCTGCTTGCGATCGTCGGGCTGCCCACCTTGCTGGCGGCGATGGTGTTGACGCTGTGCCTGGAGACGCCGGGGCGGCTGGGGATCACGATCCCCACCGTCGCCGTGCCCATCGTGTCGTGGCTGGGGGTGGGCAACGTCATCTCGGTGCTGCACCCAATCAGCGTCGAGCCGCTGATTCGGCGGTGGCGCCAGCGCGGCGATCGGCGCCGCACCGGCAGCTGGCTGACGGTGCTGACCCTGCCGTACGCGCTGTACTACGTCGCCGACCCGATGAACGGGGTTGAGCACAAGGTGCTTTGGACGAAGGTGCCCGCGATGATCTGGCCGGTGTTGGGTCGCGACACCAAGAGCTTCGTGCACCTGGCCATCGCCGTGGCCGTCTGGATCACCGGCACCGTCGCCGCGGTGGGGTGGGTCCGCAAGCGCGGGTTGACGATCAGGTGATCGGTTACGGCACTTGGGGTTTGATCTCCTCGATCACCCACTGTGCGTAGTCGAGGTACGCGTCGACCCCGCCGACGGCGGGGATGGGGACGGCGCTGATCGTCACGCCTTGTTCGGCGAGCCACCCCAACCGGTCGACGATCTCGTCGGCGCTCATGCCGGGCCGTCCGGTCGGATCGTCGCGGGCGACGTGTCCTTCGCCGACCCGGTTGGTGCTCAGCCCGTGCATGACCTCGAACGGCCGGCCGTCATAGGACGGTTGGGACTTGATGTAGCCGAGTTTTTCGGCGATCCGCTCGGGCGGGGTGAGGAACGGCCACCAGCCGGTGGCGAACTTGGCCGCCCGGCGCAGCGCCGCATCGGCGTCCCCGCCGATCCAGATCGGAAGGTGCGGCTTCTGCACCGGTTTCGGTTCGAACGCGATGCCGTCGAACGACACGTAGCGGCCCTCGAATCGCGGTGTGTCACTGGTCCACAGCTCCACGATGGCCGCCAAGTACTCGTCGGCGATGCGGCCCCGCTCGCCGAAGGGCACCCCGATTAGCTCGAATTCCCGGGCCAGCCACCCGACCCCGAAGGTGACCATCATCCGGCCGCCGCTCATCCAGTCCGCGGTCGCCAGCGCCTTGGCCAGGGCGACCGGCTGGTGCAACGGCAGGATGGTGACGCACGAGTTGACGGCGACCCGCTCGGTCGCACCGGCGATATAGGCCTGGGCGGCCGTCGAATGCAGGTAGTGGGGCCCGGACAGCTCGACGTGCTCGGTGGGGATGACGAGATGCTCGGGGACGGCGATCATGTCGTAGCCCCATCGGTCCGCGCATTTCACCATGCGGGTCTGATCCGGACCCGTGACCGTGGCTTCCCAGGGCTGTGTCATCGCCGGCAGGCGCAACATGTGGGGCAGGGGGAAGGCGAACTTCACCCTGCAACAATCGCCCACAGCAGCGTGTCCCGGCTAGCGGTCCATGTCACGCGATCTTGCGACCCATGTTGTTACTCTGGCGATGTGGACTCCGAAATGGCCGCTGCCAGCGGAAACCAGGGTAAGGCGGTGCTTGCCGCCACCAGCTGGGCGCTGCTGGGCATGATGTCGTATGAGGAGGAAGTGTCCGGCTACGACCTGAAAAAGTGGATCGACTGGAGCGTCGATCTCTACTACTGGAGTCCGTCGTACAGCCAGATCTACACCGAGTTGAAGAAGCTCGAGGGGCTGGGCCTGGTGACCTCACGTGTCGAGCGCGACGAGGGTACGCGTAGCCGCCGGCTCTATAAGATCACCGCAGCCGGGATGGCCGCCGTCACCGACTGGACCAACAATGCCCCGGTGGACCCCCCGGTGCTCAAGCACAGCGTCCTGCTGCGGGTGACGTTTGGTCACCTCAGTAATCCGGCCCGGCTCAAGGAGTTGCTCCAGGAGCACGTCGCCTACGCCGAAGCCAGGCACCGCAAAGCGGTCGAGGACGCCGACGGCGCCGAGGCCCAACCCGCCTGGGCGTATTCGGTGCTCGCGCTGCGCTGGGCGGCCAAGTACTACGCCGCTGAGCGCGAGTTCGCGCTCGAACTGATGAAGGAAATCGACGAGGCCGACGCCGTTTTGAAGAAGGCGGCCAAGGGGAGCTCCGGGCTGCCACGCCCGATGCCCGGCTACTGGCGTGAGGTCGAGAAGCAGGTCGAGGCCAAACGGAAAGCGGACTGATCCTGCTGGCGGCGACCCGCTTCGCCCGGCCTCGCCGCCCTCGCGATCGCCGCTAGCGCGCTGCGTCGCGGGCCGCGATGTACCCGTAGACCAGGCCCTGTGCGATCGTCGCGCCCGCGCCCGGATACGTCGTTCCGAACGCGTTGGCGGCGGTGTTGCCGACTGCATACAGGCCGGCGATCACGCTTCCGTCCTCGCGGAGCACCCGTGCGCGCTCGTCGGCCTTCAGGCCGCCGCAGGTGCCGAGGTCGCTGAGCACCATCTTCACGGCGTAGAACGGGCCGCTGGTCAGTGGACGCAGATTCGGATTCGGCTTGATCGTCGGGTCTCCGTAGTAGCGGTCGTAGGCGCTGCGCCCTCGCCCGAAGTCGGGATCGTCACCGACAGCGGCGTTTTGGTTGAAGTGAGTCATCGTCTCGCAGAATTCCGGTGCCGGGACGTTCATCCGGGCACCAAGCTCGGCTAGGTTGTCCGCCCGCACCGCGATGCCCGCGTCGTACCAGGCTTGCGGGATGCGCATGCGCGGGAACAGTTCGGCGCCAAAGACATAGCTGTTGCGGTACTGCTGGTCGAACACGATCCACATCGCGTCCACGGGGCTGCCCGACCGCTCCAGCTCGAGCAATCTCTGGCCGAACGACATGTAATCTGCGGACTCGTTCGCGAACCGGTGGCCGTTTTGGTCGACGATGAGACTTCCCGGCAGCGAACGTTCGGCCAGCATCACCGCCGGCGCCTTGCCCGGTAGGGGCGCGATGGCGGGAAACCACCATGCTTGATCCATCAGAGCGATATCGCCGCCGACTTCCTGCGCCGCACGAATGCCGTCGCCCGTGTTGGATTGGGCACCCAGGCTCAGATTGGCGCCCAGCGACTCGGACTGAAACTTCCACCGCATGTCCATGCTGTGGTCGAAACCACCGGTTGCCAGCACCACTCCGCGCCGGGCTGTGATCGTCACCTCGCGTCCGTCATGGTCGACGACCGCGCCAGTCACCCGCTTCCCGTCGCCTTCCAGGCGCACGAGCGGGCTGTCGGTCCACACCGGGACACCCGCGCGCAGCACCCCCGCAAACAGCCCGGCCATCAGACCCTGGCCGCCCGCGGCGTAGCGCCGACCGATCATCCTTCCGCCGAACCCCTGTGCCACCCGCTTGCCGATCGTGGGAATGCCCTTGCGCGGCACCCGGGCCACGAGGTTCATCCACCGGTAGTCGGCACCCGTCGTCGGTATCGAGACGCCGGCCTCGAGCACACCGGGCCGCAACCGGGTGCGGTACCGGCCGAGGATCGATGTGTCGAACGGGTGGCATTCGCACGTCCGGCCCGCCGCGCTGCCACCCGGCTCCTCGGGGTGGTAGTCGGAGTAGTCGCGGGCCCAGAACAGCCGCAGCGGGGTTGTTCGGCGCAGCATGTCGACCGTTGCCGGGACGTGGGCCACGAATTCGGCCGATCGCTGCGGCGGGGCCGAACCCGCCACCACCGAGTCCAAATACGCGGAGGCGCGCTCGGGGGAGTCCTCGGCACCGGCATCGCGCAGCACCGGGCTGACGGGCAGCCACAGCGCGCCGCCCGACCGGGCCGTAGACCCACCCACGTACGACGACTTCTCCACCATCAGCACCGACAGCCCGAGCTCGTCGGCGGCCAGTGCCGCGGCCATGCCGGTCCCGGACCCGACCACCAGCAGGTCGACCGTCATATCCGTCACGGGAAGCCCGGCGGGGATCGTCGCGCTCTGGGGGTTCACGCCGAAAACCGTATGCCGAGGCCGCCCGGCAACGGAAGAGCCGTCCTGATCAGTGGGAACAAGCGGCCCCGCGAACGGGGCGACGGGAGTTTAATCTTCCCTATGACGACGCAGTCCGAGGTCGACGAAGTTCGGCAGATTGAAGCGCAGGCCGTGCCGACGCGGTTCGCCCGCGGCTGGCACTGCCTAGGCCTGATCCGGGATTTCGGCGATGGCAAGCCGCACGCGATCAGCGCCTTCGGACAAAAGCTCGTCGTCTTCCGCAGTGCGAACGGCACCATCAACGTCCTTGACGCTTTCTGCCGGCACATGGGCGGTGATCTCTCGCAGGGCGAAGTCAAGGGGGACGAGATCGCCTGCCCGTTCCACGACTGGCGCTGGGGCGGTGACGGGCGGTGCAAGCAGGTGCCCTACAGCCGGCGCACGCCGAAGCTGGCGCGCACTGCGGCGTGGACCACGCTGCAGCAGGACGGGATGTTGTTCGTGTGGAACGACCCGGAGCGCAAACCGCCGCCCGCGGAGGTCACGATCCCGCGCATCGAGGGCGCCACCAGCGACGAATGGACCGACTGGCACTGGTACACCACGGTCGTGCACAGCAACTGTCGCGAGATCATCGACAACGTGGTGGACATGGCCCACTTCTTCTACATCCACGGCTCGTTGCCCACGTATTTCAAGAACATTTTCGAGGGGCAGGTGGCCACGCAGTACATGAACGGCGGGAGCCGTCCCGACATCGGTGGCCCCGAGGGGACCACGATGCTGGGGACCACGTCGATGGCGTCCTACTACGGGCCGTCCTTCATGATCGATGACCTGACCTACCACTACACGGACGGCGACGCCAAGACGATCCTGATCAACTGCCATTACCCGATCGACTCGAATTCCTTTGTGCTGCAATATGGCATCATCGTCAAGAAGTCGGACAAGTTGCCTGGCGATGAGGCGCTGAAGACCGCGATCAGCCTGGGCGACTTCGTCAAGATCGGCTTCGAGCAGGACGTGCAGATCTGGCGGCACAAGACGCGCATCGACAACCCGCTCCTCGTCGAGGAGGACGGGCCGGTCTACCAGTTGCGTCGCTGGTACCAGCAGTTCTACGTCGACGCGGCCGACGTCCAACCCGACATGGTGGACCGCTTCGAGTTCGAGCTCGACACCACCCGGCCCTACGAGGCGTGGATGAAAGAGGTCGAGGCCAACATGGCCGCGCAGGGTGCTGGCCAGGTGTGATGTCGCTCGATTCGTCTGTGCGGCAGGACAATCGCCTCGACGAGATGCCGATGCGCCCCGTGGGGTGCCGTAGGTGCGGGGCGCAGGTGCTTGCTCGCAAAAGCAGCTGGAATCAGACCAGCGTGCAGTGGAACGCCGACGCGACGGCCCGGTGCGTCGAGCGTGCCCAAGCGGAGCGGATTTCCACGCCCGGCGGTCGCGGCGTGTTCCTGGCGTGTTCGGCGTTGCGGGAGTCGATGCTCGAAGCCGTGCGAGGTGGCGGTTTGGCCATCGTCGACGAAACTGCTTGACCCCTATCCGGCCGGATGCCGAATTATGGTGCCGTTAAGTGTTTTTCGCGCAGAAAAGTCCATGCTCGGCGGTGAGGTGATTCATCATGCGAGCTGGAAGGCGCTGATGGGCGCCTCTTCGGGGTAGACGGCGGGGCCGCCCAGGTCGTAGCCGGCGTTAAGCGCGCTGATGAACGCCGGGTCGTGCAGTGGTTCGCTGGGAATGTCAAGCTTGATGCCCCTGCCGTTGAGGTCGTCGACCATGATGTCGATGGCCTTCTCGATGGTCAGGTCGTGCGAGCCCTCCATGTTCTTCTTCAGCTCGTCGTGGTCGGTGAACACCTCGGCGGACCAGTGCACCAGGAACCGCAATTGGTCGGTGTGGTGGCGGGCGATCACCTCGTCGCCGTTCTTGAGCAACCACTGATCCCGGTCACCGGGGTCACCGGTAAAGACGGTGTCGAAGGACAGTCCGGCCGGAATTTGTTGCTCCAGTGGTCCGTTCGCCTCGCCGCGATGCACCATCATTTCGTTCTGCACCACCACGCCACGGTTATTGATTGGCGGCAGAACGCGCTTGGGGGCCTGGAGCGGCCCGTCGGGCCAGTAGGTGAATCCGCTCCCCGGGTCGAGCGAGAACCAAGTGATCACCTGAGCCATTTTGATCAGGTAGTCGCCGAACAGGCCGGATTTGCCCATCACGCTGGTGAGCCAGGTCGGCGCGTTCTCGTGACGCACGCCGCGAAAGCTCGGCGAGTCCAAATGTCCGGGGTCGCGGTTGGCGCACGGCCCGTTGATATTGAACAGCATCAGCTGTGGTTTGGCGTACTGGGCGTTCCAGTAGCTCTTGGCCATCTCGAGGAACCGCGCGTTGTAAAAGCAGTCGTGCAGCTGTGGGTAGAGCACGGCGCCGTAGTTGGCGAGGTAGCCGCGGAAGGTCGGTGTCAGGAACAGGTCGAGTGATGGGGTGAATCCCTCTGGGAAAAGGCCGCTCATGGTGGCCATCAGCTCATCGGGGGACGCGAAGTGTTGCGCAATGATCAACCTCCATGGCCCCTCGGTGCGCACCACGTCGAGCAGGCGTTCGCGCTGATCGTCGGTGTAGACGTTGTCGACCTCGCGCGGCGGCGCGGCGGGCCGCAACACGTCCGAAAGCTCCATCCGTCGGTCGTCGGTCAGCATCTGCTGTCTCCTTCTGAAGTTCGTGATCCGATTGTGGGCAGGGCGGTTGCGGTGCGCGGGGCGGTAGCCCGGTCACCGGGACGTCAAAACGGGACCGGGTGACCGAACTTGGCCTTCAGCAGCGCGCCGATCTCGGCGATGGCCAGCCGACCCCTTGCCGTGGCATCGGAGCGCATCAGAAATCCGTGGCACATTCCGGGATAACGCGTGAGGGTGGTCTGCACGCCGGCGTCCCGCAGCCGGGTCGCATACCGCTCGCCCCAGTCCCGGATCGGGTCGCATTCAGCGGTGACGACGATGGCCGGAGGGAGGCCGGCAAGCTCGGATGCGTAGGCGGGAACCAGGTATGGGTTGCTGGGCGGACCCGCATCGCCGTCGACCAGGGAGTGCATGTAGTCGATGTCATCGCGGGTGAGCATCGGGGCGTCGGCCAGGGAGGTGACGGACGCAGCCGTCATGTCGCGATCCAGGCCCGGGTACAGCAGCACCTGCGCGCAGATCGGCGGACCGCCACGGTCGCGCGCGGCGAGCGCGACGCCGGCCGCCAATGCGCCACCCGCGCTGTCGCCGATCACCCCGAGTCGCTCGGGGTCGACCCCCAGATCGCGAACGTTCCGTGACACCCATTCGGTCGCGGCGTACGCATCGTCGAACTGCGCGGGCGGCGGCCACTCCGGGGCCAGGCGGTAGTCGACCGCCACGACGGTGGCCGCCGACGCCGCGGCCAGCTCACGTGCCAGGGGCTCGAACGAGTGATTCGACCCCATCACCAGCCCGCCGCCGTGCAGATACACCAGCACGGGCCCGCCGCTGTCGGCGTTGGGGCGGTAGACCCGTGCCGAGATGCCGCCCGCGGGACCGGGTATCACTACTTCCGTGACGGCGGCCATCTCGGCCAACGGCTCGGGCGGTGGCACGGATTCGAGCGCGGCGCGCACGGCCGCGAGCCCGCGCTGGCGCATCGGTGGGATGTCACCGAACGATGCGATGCGGGCGGCGGCATCGGGGTCCAGCTCGCAGGTCCCCATGTCAGAGCTGGTTGGCATTGAACCGGCGTTCCGTGCGCAGTACCGGGTGTCGTTGTGTGGCAAGCGCTTCCGCGCGCTCTGCCATCGCCGACCCGACTTCCGGATGCGTGAGCAGGTAGAAGCGGCCCTCGGCGGCTTGTTGGAACAGTATTTCGGCGGCCGACAAGGGGTCCATCGCCATTGCTTTGATGTCCAGCATGGCCTCGCGATGCGTCTCGGCGGCGCCGACGTCAGCGGCCTCCGTGGCATCGACACCCCCAGCGGATTCGAAGATGTTCGACACCACCGGCCCGGGCAACACCGCCTGCACATGTATGTGGTGGTCGTGTCCCGCCAACTGGACCTCGGTACAGAGGCATTCGGTCATTGCGAGCACAGCGTGCTTGCTCGCGATGTAGGGCGTCTGCAACGGCATTGTCACAACAGCGCCGACTGACGCAACGTTCCACACCCACGCCCGCTCGCCGACGGCCATCATTTTCGGCAGAAATGCCCGCACGCCGTGGAAGACTCCGCTGATGTTGACCTCGACGACGCGCTGCCAGTTGGTCACCGGCGTATCCCACAGATAGCCGAACTGTTCGATGCCCGCGTTGTTCACCAGCAGGCGCACCGCGCCGAAATCCCGATAGACCCGGTCGGCGAGTCCCTGTACCGCCTCGGGATCACGCACGTCGCAGACGACATCGACGGCCGTACCTTCGGTTGCGCACAGTTCGTCGCGCAGCGCCGCGATGCCGTCGGCGTCGATGTCGGCGAGCACCACGGTCATGCCCAACCGGTGGGCGTGCCGCGCCAAACCGGCACCGATCCCGGACCCAGCCCCGGTGATGACGACGACGCCGCCGGAGAAAATGCCGCCGGCGGTCACGATGGGGCGGCGCTGTCGGCGTGCAGGTCCGCCAGCAAGACCGAGTTGGTCGCATCGAGAACGACGTCCATCTCGGTGAATTGCAGCCCATTGTCGCCGCGCCGGACGGCGACGTTGACAACCCCGCTGGACACCGCGAACGGCACGAAATTGGCGATCTGGTTGACCAGGATGTAGAACCGCGCACGGGTGCCATCGCCGTCGGCGCCGGTGCGGTGGACGTTGGTGGCGTGGTGGCGCAACGGGTACGGGCTCTGCTTGCGATGCTGGGATAACCACTCGATCACCGCGTCTCGGCCGTTGAGCTCGGGCGACATGAGGTCCTCGAAAGGGCTTGCACCCGAGTCGCTTCGAGTGACATACCGCACGTCATGGGCGTACCTGGCCGCCAGCTCGTCGTAGTGGGCCTCGTCGTAGTGGTACCAGAACTCGCCGATGAACTCCTGCAGTTCCGACAGCGTGATGTCGTTGTTCATGGCATCGAATGAAACTCCACTGGGGCCGCGGTGGCACGGCAACCGCCCGATGAGTGGAACACCGTCCGCATCACTCGGTGATGAGGCTCCACAAGCCCCCGGCGCTCGCGTGCATCGCAGCGTCGGCGACGACGTCGTCCCAGTAGCGCATCGAACCGAACTCCGATCGCCACGCGAGCGCGGCCCTGGTGAATTCATGCAGGCGGTGCTCACGGGTGGTGCCGATCGCGCCGTGCACTTGGTGGGCGTTTCTCACCACAACAGACGCCGCGTGGCCCGCACATGAACGTGCCGCGGCCACAAGGAATTCCAGGGTGGGGCTCGACCATTCGCCGGTGACGGCGGCCGTCAGCGCCGCGTCGGTTGCGGACCGGGCGAGCGCGGCCTCGGCGGCAACGTCGGAGACCAGGTGCTGGACGCTCTGGAATTTCGACAGTGGGCGCCCGAACTGCGTTCGTGAGGTCACGTGGTCGATGCAGAGTTGCAGTATTGAGTCCAGGGCGGCACACACCTGGATCGCCCGCACCAACGCCGACTTCAGCCGCAGCTGGGTGACCAGGACCCGGCCGATGGGCGTGCCCTGCAAGCCGGACAGCTCGGCGGCTACGGTGTCACGGGGTTCACCGATCAAGTTGGCGCCGGGGGCGATGGTGAGCATTTCGGCTGCGACGTCGGTGACGCGGTATTGCCCGTCGGCGCGCCATACGACCACCACGCGTTCGGCCGCGCTGGCCCATGGCACGTGCGTCGCGGCGCCGTGCTTGTCGACCAGGCAGACCGTGCGCGCCGCGCCGTCGGCGGCCAACCCGCTGGCCTCCAGGAGCCAGCATGCGAGCAAGTCGTGCTCCGCCAGCGGCATTCGAATACCGCTGCGCACCGCCGCCGTGAGGAGTTCGGCCGCCTCGTACCACCCAGCCCCGCTGCCGCCCTGCTCGACCGCACCGGTGAGGCGCAGAAGACCGAGCTCGGCAAGCTGGTGCCACAGGTCAGAGCCTCGCTCGGCGATCCTTCCGCCCGCGAGCTTTTCGCGGTGACCGGCAAAGACGGCGCCCATGATGTCGGCCAGGGCTTCGTCGACGGAAGGCCAAGTGCTCACCGCAGCCCCAACCCGCGCGCGATGACTCCGCGAAGCACCTCATTGGTGCCGCCGCGCAGGGTGAACCCCGGCCGCTGGTCCACGGCGGCACGCACCAACTCCGCGAAGATCCGATCGGGGGAGTCCTGCAGGTCGGCGAACTCTGCGATGTCGCCTTCGGTGACGGTGCCGAGCACCTTGACCAGGGCGGCGGGGACGTCGGCCGCCTCGCGCCGTTCCAACGCGCCGGCGACCGCGGTGGACATGTGGTGCAGACCGGTGACTCGCGCAACGAGTCTGCCCAGATCCGCGTCGCGAGGAATGGCGTTCGCCGCCATCCGGTCGGCGCAGGCGGCCAGCAGGACGAAGGTCGACAGGTACCGCTCGGGCCCGCTGCGCTCGAAGCTCAGCTCGGAAGTCACCTGCCGCCAGCCGTCACCGATGGCGCCGAACACCATGTCGTCGGGGACGAACACCTCATCGAGTATCACCTCGTTGAAGTGGTGGGCGCCGTTCATCGAGACGATCGGGCGCACGTCGACGCCGGGCCCGCGCAGGTCGACGATGAACTGGCTCAGTCCGGCGTGCCGGTGCTCAGGATCCGGTGGCGCCGTGCGGGCGAGCACGATGAACGCGTGCGCGAGGTGTGCGCCCGATGTCCAAACCTTGGTGCCGGTGAGCGACCAGCCTCCGTCGACGCGCAGGGCCCTGGTGCGCACGCTGGCCAGATCGGAGCCGGACTCCGGCTCGCTCATGCCGATGGCGAAGAAGCACTCGCCGCGCACGATCCGCGGCAGGAAAGCCGACTTCTGTGACTCTGTGCCGTATTTCAGCAAGGACGGCACGATCTGCCGGTCGGCGATCCAGTGCGCAGCGACGGGGGCGCCGGCGGCGAGCAGCTCCTCGGTGACGGCGAACCGCTCCAGGAACGAACGCCCGTGGCCGCCATATTCGACGGGCACCGTCATCCCCAACCAGCCGCGCGCCGCGAGCGCGGCGGTGAAGTCCTCGTCCCACCCCGAGAGCCAGGCGTCCACCGACGGGGTGAACGCATCAACGGCCCGCTGCTCGTCCAGGAACTGCCGCACCTCGTCGCGAAGCCCTCGCGTCGACAAAGGATCGACTGAGACAGGGGGCACCAACCGGGAGAACGCCATCACCGTATCTTTCACCCTGCGCGTTTCACCGGTCAGTTGATCCCGAGCCGAATCGCTCGCGCAGCATGCGTTTGAGCAGCTTGCCGCTGGGGTTCTTCGGCAGGGAGTCGACGAAGAAGATCTGCTTGGGTGTCTTGAACCCGGCCAGGTGCGCGCGGCAGTGGGCGAGTAGGTCGTCCTCGGTGAGCCGGACGCCGTAGCGCGGCACCACCGCCGCGACCACGGCCTCGACCCAAACCGGGTGGGCCAGCCCGAACACCGCGACTTCTTCGATGCCGCTGTGCCGGTAGATGACTTCTTCGACCTCCCGGCTCGCGACGTTTTCCCCGCCGGTCTTGATCATGTCCTTCTTGCGGTCCACGACATGGAGCAGGCCGTGTTCGTCGTAGTAGCCGAGGTCGCCGGAGTGGAACCAGCCGCCCCGGAAGGCCTCGGCTGTTTTCTGTGGTTCGTCGAGGTAGCCGAGCATCAAATGCGCGCTGCGGTGGGCGATTTCACCGACGCGGCCGGAACCAAGCGGGGCGCCGTCGTCATCGAGGATCGCCGTCTCCACGTTGGCGACCGGACGCCCTGCCGAACCTGCGTGCGCGTCCTGTTCGTCGGGTCCGAGCGCGGAGGCCAGCGGCGCCATCTCGGTCTGGCCGTAGAAGTTCCACAACCGCAGACGCGGCAGGCGTTCCCGGATCTCCCCGAGGACCTCGATCGGCATCGCTGAGGCGCCGTAATACCCTTTGCGCAGGCTGGACAGGTCGACGGTGTCGAAGACGGGTGATCGCAGCAACGAGATCCACACCGTCGGTGGGGCGAAATAGCTGGTGACGGCGTAGCGCTCGATGGTGCGCAGGATGAGTTCGGGATCCGGCCGCGGCAGGATGATGCTGGTGGCGCCGAGATAGACGTCCGGGGCCAGAAAGTTGTCCAGTTGTGCGCAGTGGTAGAGCGGCAGGGAATGGATCTCGACGTCGTCGGCAGACATGTCGCCGGCGAGGATCGTGCTGATGTAGTTCCACATCAGGCTGCGGCTGGTGTGCATGGCGCCCTTGGGTCGGGATTCGGTGCCGCTGGTGTACATCAGACGCAGCAGTTGGTCGTCGTCGATGTACGGGCGTGGGGCCGTCGATGTGGTGCTCAGCCAGTGGGTGAAGTCGGACCAGCCGGCTGGAGCGGACCGCCCGGCCGGCATCAGCGCCGCCTTCGTCGTTACCGCTCCACCCATTCGCATGGCTTGCTCAGCGGTGGGTGTCAAGTCCGCTTCAACGATGAAACCTCGTGCGCCACTATGGCCGAGGATGTAGGAGACCTCCTCGGCGGTGAGCATGAAGTTGACCGGGACGAGGACCACCCCGACCCGGGCAGTAGCGAACACCAGTACCGCGTATTGCCAGCAGTTGTGCGACAACAGCGCCAACCGGTCACCGGCTCTGAAACCGTTGTCGCCCAATGCCGCGGCGGCGCGGTCCACCAGGTTCTCGAGCTCGGCGAAACTCAGCACGACGTCACCGTCGACAATCGCGGTCTTGTCCGGGTGGCTGCGCGCCGACCGGCGGGGGATATCGCCGAGCGCATGGCTGCGTGCGCGCGCGACGGTGACGTCAAGGTCGCCCAACTGCATGCGCGCCACCGTAGGCGCCGATACTCGACGGCTTGTCGCCGGTGTCCCGCTGAGTAGACAAGGGCTGCCCGATAGCAGTGGGCGGCGGCGATACTCGGCGTCATGAGCACTGGCGCACCCGCGAGAGCCGACCGCACCGGGCGGGTGGAGGTCGATCCGGACGAACTGCGGGCCAACCTCCTCCGGGCCGACCCCGGCGTGCTCGTCGCCGTGCTGGCGCAACTGACCGGTGACGCCGGGGTGGTCGACCGCTTCGCACCGAAGATCACCCACGTGCCCGACCCGCCCGAGCAGGCGGGCGCTACCGACCCGGCTACCAGGACGGCCATCGTCGAGGCGTTGGTCACCGCGCTGCAGGCGCCCCGCTCTCGGCACGCCGCCCGTGCCGACGACCGCGAGCTGTTCGCGCGGATCGCGCCCGTCGCACTCGGCGGAACGATCGCCCCCGAGTACGTCCCGCTGCTGTTGGAGCAGGGCGGATTCCAGCCGCCACAGCCGGTGCTGCCCCGCACCGCGAAGCTCCCCGACGACTTCCGGGTGGCGATCATCGGCGCCGGTATTGCGGGATTGACCGCCGCGTTGGAGCTGGCCGACGCCGCCGTGGACTACGAGATTTTCGACCGTCACGACGAGGTCGGCGGCACCTGGTACACGACCACCTATCCCGGAATCGGTGTGGACACCCCGTCGGCGTACTACTCGCTGTCGCGCGACATCAACGGCGACTGGTCCAGCTATTACCCGATGGGGCCGGAGTATCAGTCCTATCTGGTGTCGGTGGCCGACAAGTACGAACTGCGGCGGCGCACCCGCTTCGGTACCGAAGTCGAAGCCCTTTGGTGGGACGACGAGCGTCATCAGTGGCAGATCCGTGCGGTGGGCCCCGACGGTGCCTGTGAGATCAGCTACGCCAATGTGGTGATCCCCGCCGCCGGCTACCTCAACCGGCCACGCTGGCCGCAACTGGATGGAAGGGGGACTTTCGCGGGAGTCGAAGTTCATTCCGCGCAGTGGGATCCCGATCTGGATCTGACCGGCAAGCGGGTTGCCGTCATCGGTGCGGGCTGCACCGCGGTGCAGATCGTCGACGCGTGTGTCGACCAGGTGTCGCACCTGACGGTGTTCCAGCGCCAGCCGCACTGGGTGGCGCCGCGGCGGCGACTCACCGACGACGTACCCGACTACCAGCGTTGGCTGGGCACCCGGTTGCCCTTCTACGCCAATTGGGTTCGGCTCAAATCCTATTGGGGAACCGCAGACAACAATTACCCCGTGATCTTGTACGACCCCGAATGGGCGGCCGGCCATCTGTCCATCTCACCGGCCAACGACGCGCTGCTGCAGATGTGCCTGAAGTACATCGACGACGTCTTCGGCGCCGACAGCGAGCTGGCGCGGAAGGTCACGCCGGATTTCGCGCCCTACGGCAAGCGGATCATCCGCGATCCCGGCGGATACTATGCGGCGCTCGCCCGAGAGCACGTCGACGTCGAAGCCGGCGAGCCGGCCCGAGTCAACGAGGCCGGCATCGTGACGGCCGACGGTCGGCAGATCGACTTGGACGTCATCGTCTACGCGACCGGTTACCATCTGGACTTCCTGTCCACCGTGGACATTCGGGGGCGAGACGGCAAGAAGCTGGCCGACGAGTGGGGCGACCGACCGCGGGCTTACCGCGGTGGGACCGTCCCCGGGTTCCCCAATTTGTTCGTTTCGTCGGCGCCCAATTACAGCCCGGGACACGGCGCGGGCCACAATTTCGGCGTCGAAGTGATGGTGCACTACGTCATGGAATGTCTCCAGCTCATGGCACTGCGAGCGGCGTCGACAATCGAAGTGAAGCAGCGCGCTTACAACGACTACGTCGCCGACATCGACGCGACGATGGAGGGCACAGTGTGGTGCCACACCCCGTCCGCGCACACGTACTACCGTTCGGGCGGCGGACGGATCGTGACGGCCTTCCCATATCGGCTGCTCGACGTATGGCGTGATCACCGCGCACCGGTTGAGGACGATTTCGAGTTGCGATGAGCGAGTTGCTTTCCGGGAGGACGGCTCTGGTCACCGGCAGCAGCCGCGGGATCGGTCGGGCGATCGCCCAGCGCTTGGCTGCGGAAGGCGCCACCGTCGCAGTTACGGCCCGCTCGCACGCCGCGTCGTCGTCCATCCGCGGTGGAGCGGCCACCACGCTTCCCGGCACCGTCGGCGAGACGGTCGAGTTGATCGAGGCCGCCGGCGGGAAGGCGCTCGCTGTCGCGGCCAATCTCGAGGATGCCGGGCAGCGCGACGCGCTGATCGACGAGGTGCTCGATCGGACCGGCCGCATCGACATCCTGGTCAACAATGCAGGTTTCGCGGACTACTCGCTGGTGGAGGACATGAGTCTGGAGACGTTCGATCGCACCGTGGAGCACTACCTGCGCACGCCGTTCGTCTTGACGAAAGCGACTGTGCCGCAAATGCGCAAGCAGGGCGCAGGCTGGATTGTCAACATCGGCTCGGTGACCGGCGTCGCCCCGGTGCGACCGTACCGGGAATACAACAAGACTTCCGGCGACGTGATCTACGCATCATGCAAGGCCGCGCTGCACCGCTTCACCCAAGGCGTCGCGGCCGAATTGCTCGATGCCAACATCGCGGTGAACTGTGTCGGCCCATCGACGGCCGTTCGCACGCCCGGTGCGGCTCAGCTCATTCCGAATGGCTTCCCGACCGAGCCGGTGGAATACCTGGCCGAGACTGTGCTGGCGATGTGTCACCTGCCCGCCGCCGAGCGCACCGGGCTCGTCGCGTTCAGCCTGCACTTTCCGTGGTCGCAGCAGCTGCCCGTGCACAGTCTGGATGGGACCGCGGTGCTGCCGCCGCTGCCACCACCGGCGACCGCCAACCCGAATATCTCCCCCGCGGGACTCTGACGCGACACTCGCGCTGGCAGGTATCGTCGATCAGATAGCTCGGTGCTCGGCGCCTCTGGCCAAATCTGCCGCCATGCGGGGCATGCTGGCGCGCATCATCAACCACATCAGCGGGCCCGCTAGGGGAATCCGCGAACGGAACGTCGCCCGCCAGACAATGAGCGATCCGCCGGCTTGCTCGTGGATGTGAACATCGGCGCGATGGTCGGTCACCGGGATTCCGGACACGATGCGATACGCGTGGTGGCGCGGCCCGTCGTCAATCAGAATCTCCTCCCGCATGGTCAAGCCACTCACGGCGACTCCGCGTATGGCCCCTTCCCGTTTGCCCGGAGTTTCCGGGTCCTCCCAACCCGCGCTTCGCGTGCCGGACAACCACTCCGGCCACCGCTCGACGTCGATGAGCAGGTCATAAACGACGTCAGGAGGCGCGGTGCAGGCTTGTTCGAGCCAAATGGAGTAGTGCATCGGGTGGTTCACCCGCCCAGCCGCAGAACGGCCGCGTCGCTCTGGCAGAAACTGTGGCAGACGCGGTCGCGCACGATGACGTCGGGACATTCGGGATCGAACCAGCGATCCACCACCGCCCAGTGGATCGGATGCATCAGATAGGGCCCCGTCAACCCGTCTACGTCGGTGAAAAGCTGTTCGAACACGTGCGTCCACGCCGAGACGCCGGTGGCCTCCTCGACCCTGCTCAGCTGCCAGTCGGTGATGGTGCGCACATACCGCGGCATCAGCTGCAGGTCGGTCTCGAAACGGGCGACGGTGGCCTGATCCGTGTCGGGCAGCACCCTCAGCAGCAGCGCCCGGTACACGGTTCCCGGCTTGTCGCGGCGCTGCACGGGCATTCCCGGGTAGGCCGCACCGTTCACCCGGCCGACCGCGGGATCGTCCAAGACCGCGCCGAAACAATCCGCCGCGCAATCCCATTCATCTTTGGACGCGAAGCGTAGGTGGACGAGGATATCGCCGCCGTTGCGCGAACCGGGCAGCGTGGGTTCCACCACCCAACGCTGCGCCCCGGCGTCGGAAGCGGCGGCGCGCAATCCGGCGAGCAGCCGGCCGCGGTCCGGTTCGGCGACGTCGATCAGCCGCGTGACGCTATACATCGCACAGGCCGTCGACGTCGTCGGCGGCCGCGGCGAAGGAACGGGACCGCTCCTGCACCAATTCGCCGATCTGCGCCCACCATTCACCCAACGCCGGGTCCGGGCGACCCTTCCACGTCATCTCCCACCACGCCTGCGTGCTGGGCAGGGTCCAGGTGACCGTGACGGTGTTGACCTGCGCATCGGCGTCGTCGAACCAGATCGGCGGGCTGACCAGCAGGTCGCGCAGCGTCATGCCGCGTTCGCGCGCGCCGGGGGCGTATTCGGCGAGGTAGGTGTCGACGAACCGCCGGGCGCATCCGGGCCTGGTGACCACCCGGTCGATCACGAAGACTTCGCCGTCGGCCATCAGCCGACCGTATGGCATGACCGCCGCGCGCGGCGTCCCCGGCTCCCGACTATCGGGAACCTCCGGTTGACCGGCGGCCGGAGCGGGGCAACGGTAGCCGGATGAGCACCGCACCGCCGGACCCGTTCGCCCCCGCCGCATTGGGCCCGGTGACATTGCGCAACAGGGTGATCAAGGCCGCGACGTCAGAAGGTCGTTCCCCCGACGGGCTGGTCACCGACGATCTGATCGCCTTCCATCGCGCGTTCTCGCGGGGCGGCGTCGGCATGACGACGGTGGCGTACTGCTGCGTGGCCCCCGAGGGGGCCAGTGCGCCCGGCCAGATCGTCATGAACCCGAAGGCGTTGCCCGGCCTGCGGCGTCTGACCGAGGCAGTACACGGGGACGGGGCTGCGATCTCCGCACAGCTGGGCCACGCCGGGGTGGTCGCGCACAAAAAGCTCACGGGGGTTACCCCGATGGCGCCCAGCCGGTTCATCAACCCCGCCTCGATGGGCTACTGCCGCGAGATGACCCGTGCCGAGATCCAGACGGTGGTGGACCAATTCGGCTCCGCCGCCCGGGTGGCCGCCGAAGCGGGGTTCGACGTGGTGGAGCTGCATTTCGGGCACCTGTACCTGCCCAGCTCGTTTCTGAGCCCGTTGCTCAATCGGCGCAAGGACGAGTACGGCGGCAACATCGACAACCGGTCGCGATTCTGCCGCGAGATCGCCCGTCGCGTGCGCGACGAGGTCGGTGACCGCATCGCGGTGACGGCCAAACTGGACATGGACGACGGTGTGCCGGGCAGTATCTGGCTCGACGAAGCGCTGCGCACCGCCGCGCTGCTCGACGCCGACGCAACCCTCGATGCGATCGAATTGACCCAGGGCTCTTCGGTTTTCAAGCCGATGTATTTGTTCCGGGGTGACGTTCCGGTCAGGGAGTTCGCCCGGGTGATTCCGCAGCCCATGCGCACTGGAATCCGGTTCATCGGAAAGTGGGCGATGGGTGACTACCCGTACCACGACCTCTACATGCTGGCGAATGCCCGCCAGTTCGTGCCCGCGGTCCACGACACGAAGCTGATCCTGCTGGGCGGCATTACGAATCGCGAGCATGTCGAGACCGGCATGCGCGAGGGCTTCGACTTCGTGGCCATCGGCCGGGCGTTGCTGCGCGAGCCGGACCTGGTCGCGAAGATGATCGCCGACCCGACGGTGCGCAGCCTGTGCACGCACAACAACAAGTGCATGGTCACGGTGTTCGGGCGCACCCACTGTGTTCTGGACCCCGAGCAGCGCTACGGCGCGACAGAGCCGTTGCACCCCGACGCTTTACCGTCGCAGCAGATCGGCTAGCGCCGCGGACGCCTCTTTGCGGGCCCGTTGCGCGAGGTCGAGCATCGGCATCGTCATGAAACCGTGGATGCCGCCTTCGTAACGCAGCTGCACGGTCGAGACACCGGCGGCATCCAGCGCCGTGCCGAAGGCCATTCCTTCGTCGCGCAGCGGGTCGTGTCCGGCGACGACCATTACGGCGCGCGGCAGCCCATGCAGGTCGGCCCGCAGTGGGGAGGCGTAGGGATGCCTGCGGTCGCCGGGGGAGGGCACGTAGCAGTCCCAGTACCACTGCAAAGCCGGCTTCGGGTTGTAGTAGCCCTGCCCGAACAGCCGGTAGGACTCGGTATCGAAGTCGGCGTCGATCACCGGGTAGAGCAGCAGCTGGCCCTCCAGCTGCGGTCCTCCGCGGTCGCGAGCCATCAGCGCGGTGACCGCGGCCAGGTTGCCACCGGCGCTGTCGCCGCCGACGGCAAGCCGCTCCGGGTCACCCCCGAGCGCAGCGGCATTATCGGCCGCCCAGCACGTCGCCACGTACACATCCTCGGCGGCGGCGGGCCACGGGTTCTCGGGTGCCAGCCGGTAACCGACCGACACCACCACGGCAGGGATGAGATTCGCGATGCTGCGGCACAGGCCGTCGTGGCTGTCGAGGTCGCAGAACACGAAGCCGCCGCCGTGCGCATAGACGACGATGGGGAGCGGTCCGGTGGCACGGGGCCGGTACACGCGCACCGGGATCGGGCCGCCCCCACCCTCGACCGAGTTCTCGGCGACCGCGCCGACGGGCTCGGGCTCGGCCGGTGGCACCAACCGGGATCTGATCAGCGCCCTGGCTTCCGCGCCGGTCATGACATGGACGGGAGGGAACCCGCGGTCCAGTTGCTCGAGGATCCCGGCGATCTGCGGGTCGAGGCTCACGCGTACTGCAGGGCCGCACGCTGGGGCCGATGTGGCATCAACGGACGCAGCGGCTGCAGGGTCGGAGCGACGCGCTGCGGGCCGTCCTCGACGTTGCGCCAGATGCCCATCGCGATCATGCGCACCGGGGCCGTCAGTCGCTGGTCGAACGTCATGCGGTTCATCGGACCGCACACCGACACGGCGGCGACCGCGTCACCCGGCCCGCCGATCGGCGCTGCCACGCAACCGAATCCGAGCAGTGACTCCTCGCGTTCGAACGCGACGCCGTGGGCCCGCACCTTGGCTAACTCGACGGCCAGCTGGGCGCCACTGGAGATCGAGTATTTCGTCTTCCGAACCCGCAGATCGAGCTCGGCATCCTCATCGCGATAGGCGAGGATCGCCTTGCCGACCGCGGTGCAATGGGCGGGTTGACGACCACCCACCCGGGTAGGGATTCTCTGGTCACCGATCTTGTCCAGGTATACAACGTCCGGGCCGTCGAGCACGGCCAAGTGCACGGAGAGGCCGGTGGCGCGGTGCAACTCACCCAGCAGCGGGCCGGCCGCCCGCACCAGCCGGTCCTGATGCACGGCGAGCGATCCGAGTTCGACGAGGCGCATGCCCAACTCATAATCGCGGCCGTCGCGGCGCAGCCAGCGCAGCTGTACCAGGCGTTCGAGCATCCGATGCGCCGACGAGCGGGGCAGGCCGGTGCGCCTGACGATCTGCGCCAGGGTGAGCCGCCCCGGACCCTCGAAGGCGTCGAGAACCAGCGATATCCGGTCGATGACGGCCGTGGGGGTTTCGACAGGCGCCGACATGAATCCTCCTGGCTGGCATATTCCTATTAGGAATATAGTTCTACCACAGCGGTGTGGTTGCTGTCACACGACGCGCGGAAAATCGCCGGACGGGATTCCTTGAGCGCGCGAGCGTAAGCACACTGCGAATTCCTGGGTGCTTTTTCGCAGTGCCCTTACGCTCGCGGCCGCGGCGCAGGATGCGGCCGGGCTCAGCCCTTGGCCGCGGATCGGCCCGCGCGGCGGCCGTAGAAGCTGCCGTCACCGAGCGAAATACCGCTGGCGTAGCCCCACGCGGCCAGCCCAGCGGTGCAGCGCCCGGCGGCGAAGAGACCGGGGATGGGTTCACCGCTGACGTGGAGCACCTCGGCGTCCAGCGTGGTGGCCAGGCCGCCCAATGTGAAACCGCCGGTGTTCTCCCGCAAGTCGATGGCGCCGACCGGGGAACCGATGGGCTTCAACCACTCCGGCTTCTTGTGCAGCAGCGGATCCTCGCCGCGGGCGGCGCCCTCGTTGTAGGCGGCGACGGTCGCCCGCAGGCAACCCGGCGCCAGTCCCATGTCGTGTTCCAGGTCGGCGACGCTGTCGGCCACCCAGGTTGCCGGTCGCAGCATGAATTTCGGGGACCACGACGCCATCGCCTCCTGCTGGGCGTCGTCGTCGATGATCAGGAAGGCGATGTTGTCCTGTTGGTAGAGGGTGAGCTGGCCGATGCGACCCGGATAGGTGTCCTCGGCGACGTAGCGCTGGCCGCGGCCGTTGACCAGGATGCCGCGCACCAGTTGTTGGGGGTCGATGAAGATCGCGACCTCGGTGGCGTCCATGTGCGCCAAATCGGCGCCCAACGCCTGGGCCATCCGGATGGCCTGCCCGTCATGCTGCTCGATGGATGCGGCCGGGCGGCCCGCGATCCGCGGCGCGTAACGGGCCACCATCGCGTCGTTGTAGGCGAAGCTGCCCGTCGCGAGCACCACGCCCTTGCGGGCCCGGACCGCAATCTCGTTGCCGTACTGGCGCGCGCGGATCCCGACCACCCTGCCGTCGGCTTCGACGATGAGGCGTTGCACCCGCACGTCGTAGAGCGCGCGTGCGCCGGCGGCGGTGGCCGTCTCGACGAGCGGCTTCATCAGCATGTAGCCCGCGCTGGCTTCGCCCTGCTTCTTGTTCGACATCTGCGGGACGTGACCGCGCGGGGCGGGGGAGGCGATCGTGTTGAAGGGGTAGGCGTTTTCGCCGCCGCTGTACATCAGGCCCTGGTCACCCATCGGCTCCCAGCCGGGCTCGGAGAAGAACTCCGCCTTGAACGGCACGCCGCAGCCGACCAGCCAGTCGAAGTGGGCGACGCTGCCGGCGCAATAGTCGGCGATCCGGTTCTCATGGGCGCCGGGTCCCATCGCGACGTTCAGGAAAGCGGCCATGTTGTCGACGGAATCGTCGAAGCCGCAAGCCTTTTGCAGGGGCGTACCGCCGCCGAGGTAGATGAACCCGCCCGCCATCGCCGCCGCGCCGCCCCAGGACCCGGTGCGTTCCAACACCAGCACGTCGGCGCCGGAGCGCGCCGCCTCCACCGCCGCGGCGGCGCCGGCCACCCCGTATCCGGCGATGACCACGTCGGCCTCGTCATCCCACGACGTGATCGACGCGGCCGGCACCGGCGTGACCTCGGTATCCGGCGTCATAACCGCATGGCCGCGGGCATTTCGCCGACCCACTGGTGACCCCAGTAGCTGTCGGCGGTGATTTCCTCCGCCGTGTAATAGGTTTCGTCGACCCGCATGCCGTCGGTGCCGAACTCGATGTCCCAGTCGCCCGGCGCGCGGACGTAGAACGACACCATCTTGTCGTTCGTGTGCCGGCCCAGCGTGGAGGACAACTGGAAGCCCTCCGCGTTCACCCGGTCCAGCGCCTGCCCGACGGCGTCCAGGCTGTCGACCTCCACCATGATGTGCACCAGGCGCGGGTCGCGCTGATGCGCCGCCGGCACGATCGCCAGGCTGTGGTGTCGCTCGTTGATGCCCAGGAAGCGAACCCGCACGGGCCCAAACTCTTTCGGCAACGGCACCCGGAACGCGCCGCGGGCGCGGAAACCCAGCACCTCGGTGTAGAAGTCGAATAGCCCGTTGGGGTCCATCGCCGGCACCACGACGTGGCCCATGCCTTGGTCGCCCGTCACGAACTTCGCGCCGAACGGCGTGACGACCGGGCTGTGGTCGAGCACCGCACCATGGAAGACCTCGAGCGTGGTGCCGGCCGGGTCCTCGAAGGTGATCACCTCCTCCACGCGGCGGGCCTCGGCCTCGTCGGTGGACAGTTGCTTGAACGGGGTCCCCGCGGCGTCCAGGGCCGCCTTGACCCGTTGCAGCGCGGGGCGGTCACGCACCTCCCAGCCGACCGTCAGCACCCGGTCGGTCTCACCGGGCACCACGATGAGCCGGGCCGCGCGCTCGTCCATCCGCAGATACAGCGCCTCCGGGTCGGGACCTTTACCCACGGCGAAACCCAGGACACCGAAGGCGAATTGTCGCCAGCGGTCGATGTCGTTTGTCGAAACGGTGATGTAGCCCAGGCTTTTCAGGTCGGTCAACGTGTTCTCCTAGATCAAAGCCCGCAGCGGGCCCTCGGGCGGCTCGATACCCAGCGAACTCAGGGCCGACGCGTGATAGGCGGTGCCCGGCATGTGGATGGCGTGCAGCTGGCCGACGTGCACGTCGCGCCAATACCGTTGCAGTGGCTTGTCCATGCGGGCGGCGTTGCCGCCCGACCGGGCGAAGATCTCGTCGACCGCGGCCACCGCGCGCCACACGGCGCGGATCTGGGTGCGCCGACCGGCCGCGCGGTCGGCGAACGACACCTCCTTGCCGGCGGCGACCATGTCGTAGATGCGGTCGGCGTTGGCCAACAGTTCCTGGCGGGCGGCGTTGATGTCGGCCGCGGCCTCACCGATGGCGAACATGACGTAGGGGTCGTCCTTGATCGCGGTGCCGGTGGCGCCGACGCGCTCTCGTTGGTAGTCCAGGTGCGCGGCCAGCGCTCCCTCGGCGATGCCGATCGTCGCCGCCGATATGCCGAGCGGGAACATCGTCGACCATGGCATCAGGTACAGCGGCTCCGTCATGCCGGCCTCGCGCTGCGCGGTGCCGTCCATGACTTTCGTCGCGTCCATAGTGCGGTAGGCCGGAACGAACGCGTCCTCGACGATCACGTCCTTGGACCCGGTCCCGCGCAGCCCCACCACGTTCCACGAGTCCTCGACGATCTCGTAATCCTTGCGCGGCAGGATCATGTGCAGCATCTGCGGCGGCATGATCGGGATGCCGTTTTCGTCGCCCAGCATCGCGCCCAGAATGATCCAGTCGCAGTGGTCGGTGCCCGAGCTGAACTGCCAGCGGCCATTGAAGATGTAGCCCCCGTCTATGGGCTTGGCCACCCCCTGCGGTGCGTACGGCGAGGCCATCCATGTGTCGACGTCGTCGGCCCAGATTTCGGCCGCGACTTTCGGGTCCGCGTAGGCCAACTGGTAGGGGTGCACGCCGACCACGCCGACGATCCAGCCGGCCGCCGGGTCCAGCGCCGCGGTCGCCATCGTCGTCTCGGCGAACTCGCGGGGGTGGACCTCGAAACCTTGATATTGCTTGGTTTGCAGCAGCCGGATCAGGCCGGCGCCCTTCATCAGCTTGACGGTGTCGTCGGTGAGCCGGCCGATCCGCTCGGCCTCGGGGGCCTGGTCGCGCAACTGATCCGCCATCGCCACGACCCGGTCGAGTACCCGTTCGCTCATGTTGGTGTCCTTACGTCTGGGGGCTTAGTAATGGTCTACCGCAGTTCGTGCCCCAGCCGAAGCCGTTCCCGATGAGCGGAAGCAAAAGCGGTCAGAATTGAATGCACAATGCGGGGCGCACCGGCCGGGCCTGGCACGCCGGGACCAGGCCCGGCAGCCGGTCGTTTGGCTCGCTTGCCCGATGGCCGGGAGAACGTCACCGCAGTGTCCGGTGAACGGGAACCGGCCCCGGCGGTCGAGGTGGTGGAACATACCGTCCGTGCCTGTGAGTAGCGCGGAGCTGGTCGACGTTGTCGTGGTCGGCGCCGGGTTCGCCGGCCTCTACGCCCTGCACAAGCTACGCAGTCAGGGACTGTCCGTGCGGGTCCTGGAGGCGGCGCCGGAGCTGGGCGGCACCTGGTACTACAACCGATACCCGGGGGCGCGCTGTGACGTCGAAAGCGTCGATTATTGCTATTCGTTCTCCGATGAACTGCAGCAACAGTGGAACTGGACCGAGAAGTACGCCACCCAGGCGGAGATCCTCGCGTACCTGAACTGGGTGGCCGACAAACTCGACCTGCGCCGCGACATCACATTTGGCACCCGCGTCGTGTCCTCGGCGCTGGACGAAACGATGCTTCGCTGGGTGGTCACCACCGACCGCGGTGACGTGCTCTCCGCCCGGTTCTGCCTGATGGCGACCGGGCCACTGTCAGCGGCTCTGACGCCGAACTTCCACGGCCTCGATTCGTTCGCGGGCGAGATCTACCACACCGCCGCCTGGCCACAGCATCCCGTCGAATTTGAGGGAAAGCGGGTCGCCGTTATCGGCACCGGTTCGTCTGGCATTCAATCGATTCCGATCATCGCCGCACACGCCAGGCATCTCTTTGTCTTCCAGCGCACGCCCAACTACAGTGTCCCAGCCGGAAACAAGCCGTTGAGCGAACGGGAACTCGACGACGTCAAGGCGAACTACGCAGAACGGCGGCGGCTTTCGTGGCGCAGCAGCGGCGGGTCACCACACATCACGGCGCCGAAGCCGACGATGGAGTTCACGCCGGAGGAACGTCGGGCGGCGTTCGATAAGCGTTGGCAGCTGGGCGGTGTGCTGTTCTCTAAGACGTTCCCTGATCAGATGACCGACATGACCGCCAACGACGAGGCCCGAAAGTTCTACGAGGAGAAGGTGCGCGCGGTCATCGACGACCCTGCGCTGGCGGACCTGCTCATTCCCAACGACCACCCGATCGGCACAAAGCGGATCTGCACCGACAGCAACTACTTCAGCACCTTCAACCGGCCGAACGTGTCGCTCATCAGCGTGCGCGACACACCGATCGAATCCGTGGACACCACCGGCATCAAAACCGCTGCCGCGCACTACGACATCGATATGATCGTGCTGGCAACCGGTTTCGACGCCCTCACGGGTGCGTTGGCCAAAATCGACATCATCGGACGCGGCGGTCTTCGGTTACGGGACCAATGGGCACAGGGGCCGCGCACCTACCTGGGGCTGGGCGTCGACGGATTTCCCAACCTGTTCCTGATCTCCGGCCCAGGGGCCCCCGCCGTGCTGGCGAACATGGTGCTGCACGCCGAGGCGCAGGTGAATTGGATCGCCGCAGCCATTGCTTACCTGGATGACCACGGTCTGGCCGCAATCGAAGCGACCCGCGATGCCGTCGACGGCTGGGGAGCCGACTGTGCCCGACGTGCGGAGGCCACGCTGTTCACCAAGGCGGACTCCTGGTACATGGGCGCCAACGTGCCTGGAAAACCAAGGGGATTCATGCTATTCGTCGGTGGCTTCGCGACCTATAACGACATCTGCGACGAGGTGGCCAGAGCCGGTTACCCGGGCTTCGAGCTGGTTGAGACGCCGCGATGAAGAGACTCCTTGGGGTCAACACCGTTCATCCCGGGGCGGTCGCGACCCCGATGGTGCTCAACGACAAGACGTTTCGACGCTTGCGCCGGATCTCGATCACCCGACCGCCGCGGATGCCGCGGAAGTGCTGCAGGCGCGCAACCTGCTGCCGGTGCCGTGGGTGGAGCCCGTCGACGTTGCCAATGCGGTGATTTTCCTGGCCTCGGAGGAGGCCCGCTACATCACGGGCACACAACTCGTCGTAGACGCGGCCTCACGCAGAAGGCGACATGAGCGGCCGACTGAATGAATGGTCACCATGCTCGTGCGACCGGCGCCCCGCCCGCACCGCCGCGTCAGCGTGGAGCGGGAAACCTCACCCCAGGGGACCTTTGCGCCCACCCGAACCGCCAGGGTGACAACGTCGACGCCGGCGGGCGCCAACCTGCCGACCGCATCGTGGATTTCCGCTGCTTGGGTCGCTTCGATCAAAACGTTCGAGGCGCCTGATTCATCTACTTGGCAAACCCCAACGCGTCGTTATGGTTACGCCCGTTGTGGACCGCGGCCGGTCGGCCGTTGATGCTGATGCCGTTCGTCCTAACCTGTGGGGGCTGGGTAATGGTCCGCTGTGGCGATCCCGACGATGAGGAGCAACCGTGAGTGACGTCGACGACCTGTCCGCGCGGCTGCGCCGGCTTGAGGACGAACGCGATATCGCGCGGCTGATCGCCTCGTACGGTCCGGCGGTGGATGCCGGTGACGCCGATGCGGCCGCGCGGTTGTGGGCAGACGACGGAATCTACGACGTCGACGGCCGGCGCATGGAGGGCCGGGAGCAGGTGCACGCCATGGTGCGCTCGTCGGCGCACCAGAACCTGGTGGCCAAGGGATGCGGTCACTTCCTCGGGCCGTGCGTCGTCACGGTCACCGGCGACTCGGCGGTGGCGGTGTGCGAGTCTTTGGTGCTGGTGCGTGACGGCGACGGTTATCGCGTATGGCGTTGTGCCGCAAACCACTTCACGCTGCTGCGCAGCGACGGTGAGTGGCGTATCGGCGTGCGTACCACCCGCGTCCTGGACGGCAATCCGGACGCGCACGACCTGTTGACCAGAGGCCTGACGGGGTCGGTCTGATTAGCCGCGCGAGAGAAAAGCCAGCACGGTGCTCTCGAACGCCTCTTTCGCCTCGATCATCGCCCAGTGACCGGAGTTGGGAAAGATGTGCAACTCCGCGTTGGGGATGGTGCGCATCGGGATGAGCGCCATGTCCGGCGGGCTCACCCGGTCGTCGCGCCCCCACGTCAGCAGGGTGGGCGCCGTGAGCTTGTGCATGACGGCCCACGGCAGCGGGCGGTCGGAGGCGGCCATCGCGGCGTTCATCGCGGCGAAGGCCGCCTTCCCGTACATGCGCCGCGCGGCGGCGAGCGTGTCCGGGTCGGTGGCCAGCTCCCAGCGCTCCTCGATGAGTTCCTCGGTGATCAGCGCCTGGTCGTAGACCATCGACTTGAGCCAGTCGACCAGCCGCTGCCGGGTGGGGTCCTCGACGAACTCCTGCAGCAGCCGGATGCCCTCGCTGGGGCTGGGGCTGAAGATGTTGGTCCCGATGCCGCCGATGGTCACCAATCGGTCGACGCGGTCGGGGCTGTGGGTGGCGAAGTTGATGCCGACGCCGCCGCCCATCGAATTCCCGACGATGTGCACCCGCTGGACACCGAGCGCGTCCAGGAAGGGTGGCACGGTGCCGAACGCGGCGACCATCGGATGGCCGCCGAAATCGTCGCTGACCCCGAACCCGGGAAACTCCAGGATCAGGCAGCGGAACCGCTCGGCGAACCTGGGCAGTATGCCGCGGAAGTTCCGCCAGCCGGTGACGCCCGGTCCCGAGCCGTGCAGGAACAGCAACACCGGAGCGGATTCCGGGCCGCAGTCGTAGTAGCGCAAAGCGCCCTTGGGAGTGTTGATTTCACGCAGGTCCTGCTGCGTAACGGTGTCGGCCACGGGTGCCACCTTGCCATGCCGTGGCGGTCAGGTCTGCTGGTGGCTCGATTCGCTGCAATTCAGCAGCTCTTTGAGCGCCGCGGGAAACGTGTCGGCCAGGTCCCAGAGGTCGGCGACCAGGTCGGGGCACGAGATGAGGCCGACGCCGAGTCGGCCGTTGAGCGACATGACGGTGATGTTGAGCCCGGCACCGGCGATGATCGGGCCGAGCGGATACATGGCGTCGACCCGGCAGCCCATGAAATAGAGCTGCTCCTGCGGCCCGGGCACGTTGGACAGCACCAGGTTGTGCGGCGGTTTCTCGGGTAATGGGATACGGGGCAGCAGCTTCATCGCGGCGCCGAACATGGTCTGCCCGGCCACCTGCGTCCAGTCCTGCAGCAGGCTGGGACCCATGGCGGCGGCATGGTCTTTGGCCGCGGCGTTGCCCTGCGCGATGCTGCTCAGCCGTTCGGCCGGATCGCCGATGTGGGTTTCGAGCCGGCAGAGCATCCAGGTGGTCTGGTTTCGGCCCGGCCGGTCGGATTTGCCTCGCACCGAGACCGGCACGCTGGCCACCATCGGGCTGTCCGATAGCTCGTTGCGGTCCAAGAAGAACTGTCGCAGCGCGCCCGCGCACAGCGCCGTCACGACGTCGTTGATCGTGACTCCGAACCTGTTTTTGACCTTCTTGACGTCCTCGAGGTCAAGCGTCGTCAAGGCGACGTTGCGCCGCCGGGTGAACGGGCCGTTGAACGCCGTGTGCGGCGCCGCGAACGGCGCGGCCATCGTGTGTCCGCCGCCGCGCGCGCGGAGAAACGTTTGCGCCAGCGTCAGGGCGGTTGCCGGGACGACCTTGGCCAGGCGCAACGGCCGCAAACCGGCCCCGATGAGGCCGGACGCGGCGATCTGAACGGCATTCGCGGCGCCCGCGCGGGCGGCGGGTTCCGGCGCCAGGGCGTCCGGCACGGTGCTGCACAACTGGGCGAGCAGGTTGGCCCCGCCGACCCCGTCGACCACCGCGTGGTGGGCCTTGAGGACGACCGATAGCGCATCGCCGTGGAGGCCCTCGATCACCCACATCTCCCACAGCGGGCGATCACGATCCAGTGCCAGCCCGGCGAGGTGCCCGCAGATCTCCGCTAACTCCCGGGACCCCCCCGGCGACGGCAGCGCAACCCGGTGGAGATGCCGCGCCAGGTCGAAACGGTCGTCGTCGACCCAGACCGGGTGGTCGAAGTTCAGTTGGTTGTCAGCCAGCTTGAGGCGGAATTCCGGGACCGCGTCCACCCGCGCCGACAGCGCCTCCCGGAAGTGGCCGAACGTGTAGCCCCCGGGCATCTCTCGGGGGTCCAGCTCCAGCACGCAGCAAACATTCAGCGGCTGCGTCGGGGACTCTAGGTACAAAAAGAACGCGTCTAATCCACTAAGCCGTTGCATTTCCGCTCGTCTCGATTGTGCGGCCATGACCGCTGGTCACGTGACCTGTGGTCAGCCCCGGGCCCCACCGGCGAACGCAATCACGGTTGACTGCAATCTCTAGGTGTGATTCCTATCTGTAGCCGTTGAGCGGTCTCAGGCAAACATCTGAGCGAGACATTTAACGAAATCGCCACCCGCGTTCATCTCAGCGCAGGACTCAGCCGCCCGCCGGCTGCCTTGCCATGCCCGACTCGGGCGCCGCCCAGTCGGTCGACACCTTGCGATGCTTGATCAGCCAGGTGTCATCCCGGGGCACGAGGGTGTCGCGATAACGGCCGAAATGGTCGAACCCGATGTGGGTGACCACCGTGAAGTACGACGAGACATGCGCCGCTTCGCGGGTCAATGCGGTGAACAGCAGATTGGTGACGTTGTGCCGGACCACGGGCTTGACGCGGGCGCCGGCGGCGACGTTGCCGGTGACGCCGCCGAGGAAGGTGATGATCGCGGATCGCCCGCGCAGCGGCTCAAAGCCGCGTATCTCGAGGACGCCGTCTGCGCAGAACGTTTCCGCAAGTTCCTCGAGGCGGCCGGCGTCGCCGGACCAGTTGTATTGCGCCAATGTGTCGCGGACTCGCTCGCGGGCGATCAGTTCCCACGTCTCCACCGTCGTGACTCCTCGTCAGGAGCGCTTTCGCGCCGTATCGCAGGGTCTTTCTGTGTTGGATGACTAGCGTACGCAGGGGGCGAGCAACGGGACAGTCATCACAGCAAGCGAGCTCAAACGTGGGAATTCACCTCACGACGTGGGGCCGGAAGCCTTGTGGCACAGCCGGTGTCACCCCGTTCAGATCGAAGACGGCGATGAGGGCCCGCAGCAGGGCGGGCGACCAGTCCTCGAAGGGTCGTGCGTCCAGGCGGCTGAGGACTTCATCGCGCAGATAATCGATGCCCGACGGGTGCCGTGGATCGCTCAACGAGCCAGCTCCCTTCCCGAAGTTTCCTGCGTCGACGCTAGGGCCGGCGCGTCGCGCTTGTACAGCTGACTGGTCAAACTCAAATGTGTTTCAAGGGATGCTCTCCGCGTCGGTCAACGCCCCAACCGTCGATGCCCATTCCGCACACGGGAATTGATCTCGGTCCCTGGCCGTCACGCCACGCATGAAACTGAACGACGCCGCCGCGCCGGATTTGCCACTTCCGCGACGGTCGGTAGCGGAATACAGTGGGTGGGTGACGACGACGGGCGAAGACGGCAGGCATCTACGCACCTGCCCACTGTGTGAAGCTATGTGCGGCTTGGAGATTCAGGTCGACGGCGGCAGGGTTACGGGCATCAGGGGAAACCGCGACGACGTCTGGAGCCGCGGACACATCTGCCCCAAGGGCGTCTCACTTGCGGCGATCCACGACGACCCGGACCGCATCCGCCAGCCCATGATCAAGGTCGACGGGCAGTGGCAGGAGGTCAGCTGGGACACGGCGTTCCGCCGGTGCACCGAACTGCTGACGCCGGTGATCGAAAAGTACGGCATCGGCGCGGTCACCGCCTACACCGGCAACCCGCTGGCGCATTCGTTTTCACTGGCCCGGTACGCGGGCGTGCTGATGGGCATGTCCGGCATGCCGATCACGTATTCGCCGGGGACAGTCGACCAGTGGCCGAAAAACCTGTCGTCGCACCTGATGTACGGCCTCTGGTGGAACTTCCCGGTGCCCGACATCGAACGCACCGACCTGATGGTGATCATGGGCGCGAACCCCGCCGCGTCCCAGGGGTCCTTGCTGGCCGCCCCCGACGTGATGGGTCTGATCGACCAAATCCGCAAGCGCGGCAAGGTGATCGTCATCGACCCGGTGCGCACGCAGACCGCTGCCCGCGCCGACGAGTGGCTTCCCATCGTGCCCGGGACCGATGCCGCGCTGCTGCTGGCCGTGGCGCACACGCTGTTTGCCGAGGACCTGATCGATCCCGGACCACACGTCGACGGTGTCGACACGATGCGCCGGGTCGCCGCGGACTGGCCCCCGGAACGGGTCAGCGCCGTCACCGGCATCGACGAGGACCGCATCCGGCTCCTGGCCCGCGAGCTCGCCGGCACCGAAAGGTCGGTGGTGTACGGACGAATTGGTCTGTGCAATCAAGAGTTTGGCAGCCTCGCCAGCTGGCTGGTCGACGTCATCAACATCTTGACCGGCCATTTCGATGTTCCCGGGGGAGCGATGTACCCCAAACCGGCGGCCTGGTCGATCACCACCCAGCCGCTGCCCGGCCTCGAAGGTGGCCTCCCGGAATTCGGCCGCTGGCACACCCGCGTGCGCGGGGCGAAGGAAGTGCTCGGCCAGGCTCCCGTGTCCTGCATGGCCGAAGAGATCGCCACCCCGGGCGAGGGACAGCTCAAGGCCCTGATCACCGTCGCCGGCAACCCGGTCCTGTCGACCCCGGGCGGCGACAAGCTCGACGAAGTCCTGCCGATGCTGGAAGCCATGATCTCCGTTGATCTTTGGCTCAACGAGACGACGCGGCACGCCGATGTGATCCTGCCCGGGCTGTCCCCGCTCGAACAGCCCCACCACGACGACCTGATCCTGCTTTTCGCCATCCACAGCATTGCGAATTACTCGGCCCCGGTGTTCGATCCGGGAGACCGCCCGCACGAATGGGAGATCCTGATCCGGCTGACCGGTTTGTGCACCGGCACACCGGCCGAAGATGTTGACGTCGCCGCAATCGACGACGGCTTCTTCGACTACCTGGCCTTCACCCGCGGCGTCGACGGGGCGGAGATTCGCGAGCTCTACGACCAAGGCGGCCCCGAGCGGATCCTGGATCTCACGCTTCGTACCGGACCCTTCGGGGATCAGTACGGGAAGAACCCGGGCGGGCTCACGTTGGATCTACTGAAGGCCCACCCGAACGGCATCGACTTCGGCCCGATGGTCCCACAGCTGCCGGACATCCTGGGCACGCCCGACAAGAAGATCCGGCTCGCCCCGCAATACCTGCTTGATGACCTGCCCCGGCTGGCCGCCCGGATGGACCGGCCGGCCCAGCCCCTGGTCCTGGTGAGCCGCCGACACCTGCGCTCGAACAACACCTGGTTCCACAACGTGCCCGCGCTGATGAAGGGAAAGGACCGCTGCACGTTACTGATTCACCCCGATGACGCGGCCCGTTGCGGCATCGAAAACGACGACGTCGTCACCGTGAAATCGGCCGCCGGGGAAATCAAGGTGCCGGTCGAGGTCACCGAAGCGATCAAGCCGGGCGTGGTTTCGATGCCTCACGGCTGGGGACACGGCAAGCCGGGCACCCGCATGGCGGTGGCCAACAGCTCCCCGGGCGTCAACACGAATGTGCTTTCCCTGCCGACGTTTATCGACGAACCGTCCGGCAACGGCGCACTCAACGGCATCCCGGTGACGATCATCGAGGATCAAGCCCGATTCCGACCCGCGCACACAAGCTAGTCGCGTAAGCCCGCTACCCCCTGCCCTCTGCCCTCACGTGGTTGACGCTGAGGGCCGTGCTGTGGTTCATCTCACCCGCGTAAGGATCCGGTGAACCGGTGAGCGGAGGCCGTCGTCGGCATAGGCATGACTGCATCATCGCATTGGAAATCCCCATCACAGGCCATTCATCGTGGGCGCCGCGGGCCACACATCGCCGGTGCGGCGGTGGCCTTCACCTCGCACCGCTACAACCAAGACGAAGTCGCCCGCGAGCTAACCGAATTCACCGATCCACGGTTTATGCGCTTCGCAGAGACGACGGGGGTCGACCACCGCAGTCTCGCGCTGCCGCTCTCGCGTTACCCGCAGTTGAGTGGTTTCACCGAAGCGAACGATGCCTACCTCGAGGTCGCCGTGGACCTCGGCGAACGGGCCATACGTGCGGCATTGGCCGAGGCGGACATCGAACCGCATCAGGTGGACACCATCGTGATGGTGTCCAGCACCGGCATCGCGGTGCCGACCATCGACGCCCGGGTGATGACCCGAATCGGCCTGCGGCCCAACATCAAACGCGTCCCTCTGTTCGGCCTTGGGTGTGTGGCCGGAGCCGCCGGGATGGCGCGCGTGCACGACTACTTGCGTGCCTACCCCGGGCAGGTCGCCCTGCTGCTGTCGGTTGAGTTGTGTTCCCTCACGCTGCAGCGTGACGACACCTCGATTCCCGCCCTGATCGGCGTGTCGTTGTTCGGCGACGGCGCTGCCGCCGTGGTTGCCACCGGAGCCGATCGAATTCCTCCGGTCCGCAACGGCGGTCGCACCCCGCGCGTCCTCGGGACCCGCAGCGCCGTGGTTCCCGAGACGGTCGACGTCATGGGGTGGAACGTGGGATCGAGCGGGTTCCAACTGGTGATGTCGCGCGACGTGCCGAAGATGGCCGACACCTATCTGCGGGAAGAGGTCGACGGCTTTCTTGCCGACCACGACTTGTCCCTCGCGGACATCTCGGTCTGGGTGTGTCATCCCGGCGGCCCGAAGGTGCTCGACTCGATCGAGGGCGCACTGGGGTTATCACCGGAGGCGTTGGTGCACAGCCGAAACTCCATGCGTGACAACGGCAACATCTCCTCGGCGTCCGTGCTCGACGTTCTGCGCCGGACCGTCGCGGAGCCGCCGACCGAGGGATCGTTCGGGGTCATGCTGGCGATGGGTCCGGGCTTCAGCTTCGAGCTGCTGCTGCTGCAATGGTGAGGGGCGATGCCGTGTATTACTACCTGTTGATTCTGGCGATCGGCGCCGAACGCCTGGTCGAGCTGGTGGTCGCGCAGCGAAACACCAAATGGTCACTGGCGCACGGGGGTAAGGAGTTCGGCCGGGACCATTACCCGGCGATGGTCAGCATGCATGCGCTGCTGCTGGTTTCGTGCGTCGTGGAAACGTGGGCGTTCGCCCGGCCGTTCATCGCGTGGCTGGGCTGGCCGATGCTCGCGATCGTGGTGCTCAGCACCGCGGTGCGCTGGCGCTGCGTCAGCGTCCTCGGCAGGCGTTGGAACCCAAGGCTTATCGTCATTCCCGGTGTCCCATTGGTTCACGACGGGCTCTACCGATGGGTGCGCCACCCCAATTACGCGGCGGTCGCGGCCGAGGTGGCGGCGCTGCCGCTGGTTCACTCGGCGTGGCTGACGGCGATCGTGTTCAGCATGGCGAATGCGCTCGTGTTGAGGGTGCGGATCCGTGCGGAAAATGCGGCTTTGGGGTTGGTTTGAAGATTGCCCACACGATCAGGGCGCGATGGGACGATTCGTCCAGTCGCGGTCGGACCGGCGCGACGAGCGGAACCAGCCGCCCGCCGCGCCGGTACCGCCGTCGGTCGGGATGGTGTGGCCGGTGACGAACGCCGACAAGTCGGAAGCCAAAAACAGGATGACATCGGCCTGATCCTCGGGCACGCCCATTCGGCCGACTGGGACCCACCGCGGCCACTGCGTCTGCTCCTCGGCCGACAACCACTGCGAGTAGGGCACCTGCAGGGATTCGGTGACGTCGGGCGCAATTGCGTTGACCCGCACCCCGTGCACGCCCACCTGCACTGCGAGGCTGCGGGTGAACTGGATGACGGCGGCCTTGAAAGCGGCATAGACCGGATCCTCCGGGTAGCCGCGCAGGCCCTCGACCGAGGAGACGTTGATGATCGCGCCGGCCCGCCGGGCCACCATCGCCGGCAGGAACGCGTGCGTGACCAGGAAGACATGGTGCAGATTGATCCGGTAGAGCTCATCCCAGAACTGGGGGTCGGTGTCGACGAAATTTCCCGGATGCCGCAGCCAGTGGCCCACATTGTTGACCAGCACGTCCGCCCGGCCGTAGCGATCCAACACCGATCGCGCCAGGTCGTCGACCGCATCCGCGTCACGGACGTCGCTGACAACCGCCACCGCCGATCCGCCCGAGGCCGCGATGTCGTCGACCGTCCCCGCGGCAAGTCCGCTGTCGATGTCCACGATCACCACGTGTGCGCCGTGCTGAGCGAACAGTCGCGCGGTGGCCGCGCCGATGCCGCCGCCACCGCCGGTCACCACCGCCACTCGGCCGCCCAGCAGCGGCTCAGCGCGCATTGCGTCGTTCATTGGTCACATCTTGAGCCACGGGCGGAGATCGGGAACACCCAGGGCCGGCAAACCGCCAGAATGCTTGCGTATACCCATTCGCAACCCGCGATAAACCGTGATGTAGCCAACATTTGCGCGACCTTTACCCACAGTTTTTCCTAGCCACAGACGGGTACTCCCTCCGCACTTAGGAGGGATTGCATGGTTAGCACCACCGATCCACATCGCTTATTGCCAAGTGGCGCAATGAAGCGGCGAGTTCACCATCGCCACAGTCCGCAATCGGTCGCGGTTTCGATGGCCAGCCGGCTGATCGTGAAGAACACGGTGCGCGCGTGGGCATTTTCACCGAACCTGCACTGGCCCTTTGAATTCGTCGACGGGCTCGCGGGACTGGTGCCGCGGTTTGGCATCTCGGCGAATATCGAACCGGTGCGCCTGGAAAACTGTGCCGCCGAGTGGGTTTGTGCGCCCGGAGCCTCGACGGATCGGGCGATCCTGTATCTGCACGGCGGTGCCTTCCTCACCTGTGGCCTCAACACGCACCGATCGGTGGTCACGCGTCTTTCGAAAGCCGCGGACGCCGCCGTGCTCACCGTCGGATATCGAAAGCTGCCCACACACCAGATAACCGACGCGATCGATGATGGCATGAGCGGCCTTCGCTGGCTGCAGGATCGCGGCTTCGACAGTGACCAGGTGGTCGTGGCAGGCGACTCGGCCGGGGGATATCTCGCATTCATGACCACCCTGCTGGCCATCAATGACGAACTCATGCGGCCCGCCGGGATTGCGGCGATCTCACCGTTCACCGATCCCGACCCGGCGCGAAAGCTGAAGCACCGCAACGCGCGCAAGTGCTCCATGTTCACCCGTGGGGCTTTGTCGATGTTCGCCCAATACCTGAGCAAGGCGCACCTCGTGGAGGGGCGCGGCGACTCCAAGGTCGCCTCACCGGTCGACGCCGATCTCTCGCTGTTGCCGCCGGTGACCATCCATGCCAGCTCCGATGAGTTGCTGCTCCCGGATGCCGAATTCATGGCAAAGCGGTTGGAAGCCAGCGGAATTCCGTGCGATCTGCACTTGTGGGACGGGCAGATCCACGACTTCCCGATTGCGGCGGACATCCTGCCCGAGGGCAGACGGGCCATTCGCTACATCGGGGATTTCATCAAGGACGTCACTGCGGTGCGGGAGCCTTGGCGGCGTAACCTGCACCCCACCGCGGCAGCCGGTTAGCAGAGCCCGAAAACTCCTGCATCGCAGACTGATTCGACGACGACCGCAACCGCCACTACCGGTCACCGCCGTCGGGCGCGGGATCGATCAGTACCGTTTTACGCTGCTCCTGCCAGTCGGGAGGCGGCGTCTCGAGCGGCACGCCACTTTCGGGGTCTCCGCCGGGCGGATCCTCGGCAGTGCCGCGCTGCTGCTCCACGGCGTCGGCGACGGGAACGTCGTCGGGAAAACCATCGTCGCTCTTACGCATGGACGGCTCGGCTACCCGCCGCCCATCCGTCGAAACGGGACGCGTCATAGCGGGTGGCAGGCGCGGCCGAAACCGGCGTCCTGATTTGCGGCTGCCGATACAGTTGGTCGTGATGAGCCGACCAGACCCGCCCGCGTTGACCGTGCGGTACGACGGATCCGAGCGCACTTTCGCCCCAGGCAACGACGTGGCGATCGGGCGCGACCTTCGGGCCGACGTCCGCGTGGCACATCCCCTGATCTCCCGCACGCACCTCGTCGTCCGATTCGACCAGGGCCGATGGATCGCCATCGACAACGGCAGCCTGAATGGGCTCTTCGTCAACCAACATCGCGTACCCATGGTCGACATCCAGGACGGCACGCGCGTCAACATCGGCAATCCGGACGGTCCGGCGCTGACCTTCGAGGTCGGCCGCCACCAGGGCTCCGCCGGGCGGCCTCCGTTGACGACGTCGATACCGATCGTCAATCCCGCCAGCATGGCGAACCCCAGGGTGTCCCAGACCGAGCCACCCGGCGCGCACTGGCCCAGCCAGCCCCAGCAGTCGCCGTCGGCAGCGTTTCGGCAGCCCACGCACCAGCCCAGCGGGCCGCAGCCCGTCCATCCGCCGAGCGGATCGACGCCGAGCTACCCGTCAGCCCCGCAGCCCCGATACCCGACGGGAGGCCATCCGGCGGCACCACCCAGCGGACCGCAACAGGCCCCGCACATCTACCGTTCTTCGCCGGTGAGCGTGCCCCAGGCCCCCGCCCAGGGGCAGACGGGGCTGGAGACCGGACGCGCCGGCGCTGACGCGTCGAACCTCGCGACGTCGATGATGAAGATCCTGCGGCCCGGAAAGGCTGCGGTGGAGTCGGCGCCGGGCGCGGTCACGATCGGCCGGGCCAACGACAACGACATCGTCATTCCCGAAGTGCTGGCGTCGCGCCACCACGCCACCCTGGTCCCGACGCCGCACGGCACCGAGATCCACGACAACCGCAGCATCAACGGCACCTTCGTCAACGGCGCGCGGGTCGACTCGGCCGTGCTGCACGACGGCGACGTCGTCACGATCGGCAACATCGACCTCCTCTTCGCCGGCGGCACGCTGGCCCGCCGCGACGAGAGCGCGACCGCGACCCCCACCGGCGGCCTGGATGTGCGGGGCGTGACGTGGACCATCGAGAACAACAAGACGCTGCTGGACGACATCTCGCTGGCCGCGCAGCCCGGCACGCTGACCGCCGTCATCGGTCCCTCGGGTGCGGGCAAGTCGACGTTCGCCAGGCTGGTCGCCGGATACACGCACCCGACCACGGGCACAGTCGCATTCGAGGGCCACAACGTGCACGCCGAGTACGCCTCGCTGCGCAGCAGGATCGGCATGGTGCCCCAGGACGACGTGGTGCACGGGCAGCTCACGGTGCAGCAGGCGTTGATGTACGCCGCCGAGCTGCGGCTGCCCCCGGACACCACGAAGGACGACCGGGCGCAGGTGGTGGCCCGGGTCCTCGAGGAACTCGAGATGACTCAGCACCTGCACACCCGGGTCGACAAGCTCTCCGGCGGCCAGCGCAAGCGCGCCTCCGTCGCCCTGGAGCTGCTGACCGGGCCGTCGCTGCTGATCCTCGATGAGCCGACCTCCGGGCTGGACCCCGCGCTGGACCGCCAGGTAATGACCATGCTGCGGCAGCTGGCGGACGCCGGACGTGTCGTGCTCGTGGTCACCCACTCGCTGACCTACCTGGACGTGTGCGATCAGGTGCTACTGCTGGCGCCCGGAGGCAAGACCGCCTTCTGCGGGCCGCCCGGCCAGATCGGGCCGGCCATGGGCACGACGAACTGGGCCGACATCTTCAGCACGGTGGCGGGCGATCCCGACGGTTCCAAGGCGCGGTACCTGGCGCGCACGGGGCCGCAGCCGCCGGCGCCCCCCGCGCAGCAGCCCGCCGACCTGGGCGACCCGTCGCACACGAGCCTGGTCCGGCAGTTCTCCACGATCGCCCGGCGGCAGGTCCGGCTGATCTTCTCCGACCGCGGCTACTTCGTCTTCCTGGCGGTGCTGCCGTTCATCATGGGTTCGCTGTCCATGTCGGTGCCGGGCAACGTCGGGTTCGGCATTCCGAACCCGTACGGCGCCGCGCCCAACGAGCCAGGGCAGATCCTGGTGTTGCTCAACGTCGGCGCGGTGTTCATGGGGACCGCGTTGACCATCCGTGACCTGATCGGTGAACGCCCGATCTTCCTGCGCGAACAGGCGGTCGGCCTGTCCACCAGCGCCTACCTGCTCGCGAAGGTCTGTGTTTACACGGTTTTCGCGGTCATCCAATCGGCGATCGTGACCGTCATCGTGCTGCTCGGCAAGGGTGGTCCCACCCAGGGGGCCGTTGCGTTGGGCCGGCCCGGTCTCGAACTATTCGTCGACGTCGCGTTGACGTGCGTGGCCTCGGCGATGCTCGGGCTGGCGCTGTCGGCCATCGCCAAGTCGAACGAGCAGATCATGCCGCTGTTGGTGGTGGCGGTGATGTCGCAGCTGGTGTTCTCCGGCGGCATGATCCCCGTGACCGGACGGCTCGGACTGGACCAGATGTCCTGGGCGACCCCGGCGCGCTGGGGGTTCGCGGCGTCGGCCTCCACCGCCGACCTGGCCAAACTGGTGCCGGGCCCGCTCAGTCCTAAGGACTCCCACTGGCATCACACGCCGGGCGCGTGGTGGTTCGACATCGCCATGCTGGTGGTGATCAGCGTGTTCTACCTGAGCTTCGTCCGTTGGAAGATCCGGCTCAAGGGCGGCTGAGTCCCCGCCGGTTGAGGCCGGGTCAGGCTCCTTTGCGGATTGCCTGCTCCGCGGCCGTCCGCATTCGGTCAGACAATTCCAGGAGTGCGTGCTCGCCAACGCCCAGGGGCAGGGTGTACGCCAGTTGCCGCAATTCGACGGCGTAGTTGCGCATGTCTTGGCGGAGGCGAGTCTCAACAGTGGGCATGACTTCTCCCTCAGGCTGCGGCTGGGCAGAGTGCCTGGTCCGCGTCGACCAGCGATGTAAAAATTTTTGCAGCCTGACCGCATATCTGCGAGAGCTCCGATGCGAATTAACGGGAGTTTGACAGCGCCTTTACAGTCGGAACGCCTGGACCGGGCCTCGCGCCGGGCGTGACGTCACGGCGAAATCCCCGGTCCGATCACGCGGTGGCGTTACGCTGGCGCTGCTCGGTGGAAAGGGTTTTTCAGAAAGGCACAGGCGCCCGAATGGATTTCGAACTCGACGCCGGGCAGCGCGCCTGGCTCACCGAGGTCCGCGAGTTCCTCCAGGCCAACGTCACCGCAGAGCTTCGAGCCGAACTCGCCGAGCATGACCTGGAGTTCCCCGACGGCGAGGTCGCGCGGTTCCGCCGCAAGATCGGGGAGAAGGGCTGGTTCGGGTTGAACTGGCCGCGCGAGTACGGCGGCCTGTCCGACAATGGGCGCCTCGGCGCCGTCCACCTGCATCTGCTGATGAGCGAATTCGAGTACTGGGGCGTGCCCGGGCCCGACCTGACGGTCACCTCGGTCGCGCCGATGATCATGCGGCACGGCACCGAACGGAACAAATCCGAATGGTTGCCGCTGATCGCGACGGGCGAAATGATCTGCGCCGTGGGCTATTCCGAACCCGACGCCGGCACCGACCTGGCCAGCCTGCGCACCAGCGCGGTGCGCGACGGCGACGACTGGGTCATCAACGGCACCAAGATCTGGAACAGCGGCGCGCAGCGCGCCACCCACGAGTGGCTCTGCGTACGCACCGACCCCAATGGCGTTCGCCACCGGGGCATTTCGGTCATCATCGTGCCGATCGACAGCCCCGGCGTGACGATCCGCCCGCTCTACGCGTGGTCGGGCTACCGCACCAACGAGGTGCACTTCCGCGACGTCCGGGTGCCGGTCACCAACCTGGTGGGCGAGGTCAACCGCGGCTGGACGTACATCACCGGCGCGCTCGACCTGGAACGCGGGGCGCTCACCAACGCCGGCGATCTGCGTCGCGCCGTCGACGAGTTGCGCGAGCTGGCACGAACACCGCGCCGCGACGGCACGGTGCCCGCCGACAACCCGACGCTGCGGCGCCGGCTCGCACAGGCCGAGGCCGACGTGGCCGTGGCCACGCTGATGGGCTACGAGGCCGCGTCAATCCTCGACAGCGGCGTCATCCCCTCGGTGGAGGTCAGCGTCGAGAAGGTCTTCACCAGTGAACTGCGCCAGCGCATCGCCGCGCTGGCGCTCGACCTGCTCGGCCCGGACGGCCTGCTGGCGCACCGCAGCGGCCAGGCGCCGCTGGGCGGCAAGTTCGAGCGGCTTTACCGGGCCGCGCCCCTGATGCGGTTCGGCGGCGGCACCAACGAGGTGCTCCGCGACATCATCGCCCAGCGCGGGCACAAGATGCCCAGCTATGGGCGCTGACGGAAACCGCACAGTACTCAGATGAAAGCGATACCCACCGCCGAGCAGCGCGAGTTCGCCGCGGCGTTGCGCGCCCTGCTCGCGGCCGAGAGCCCCGTGACGTTGGTGCGCGCGCTCAGCGAACCGGACGCGGACCGTCGCACCCCTGCGCTGTGGAAGGCGCTGACCGACGCGGGCGTCCCCGGCCTGGCCATCGCCGAGGAATACGGCGGCTCGGGGGGTTCGCTCGACGATCTCGCCGTCTTCTACACCGAGGCCGGCCGCGCGCTCTGCCCGACGACGGTCCACAGCAGCATTCAGGCCGCGCTCGCGGCCGACCAGCTCGGCTCCCCGGACGCCAAGGGCACATGGCTGCCGCCCCTCGCGCGCGGGACGGTCCGTGGCACCACGGCGCTCTGGAGCGCCCGTGACGCGGCCGTCGTGTCCGCCCCGCTGCGCGCCGAGCCCGTGGCGTCGCAATGGCGGGTGAACGGCACCGCGGACTACGTCGCCGACGCCGACGTCGCCGACGTCATCGTGATTTCCGCCGCGGCGCAAGAACATACGCTGGCCTTCATCGTCGACGCGGGGTCAACCGGGGTGGCGATGGAACCGCTCGCCATGGCGGGCGGGCACCGGGCGTTCACCGTGCGCTTCGACGACGTCGTGGTCGCCGGCGACGCGCTGCTCGGTGATGTCACCGAGTCCGCACTGCGCCGGGTGGCGAACGCGGCGGTGGCATTGGGATCGCTCGACCTGGTGGGGGTCGGGCAGGCGGTCATCGACCGCACCGTCGAATACACCACCATGCGGCATCAATTCGGCCGGCCCATCGCCTCGTTCCAGGCCGCCCAGCACCTGGTCGCCGACATGCACATCGCCCTGGCGGCGGCGCGACTGGCCGCGCATGCGGCGGTCTTCTGGATAGCGCGCGGCCGCACCGCGACCCGGGAGACCGCCATCGCGCGCATGCACGCCGCCGGCGCGGCCAGGTCGATCACGTTGGACGCCCACCAATTGCACGGCGGCATGGGGTATGTCACCGAAACCGATCTGCATCTGTGGACCGAACGGGCCCGGCTGGGCTCGACGTTGGGCGGCGGAGCGGACGTCGCCGCATCGTGGCTGGAGGAGACCTTGGACTTGAACCCAGAGGAGCCCACTTGACCGAGGACAGTTTGATCGACGCCGAGTCGGCCTCCCGCGTCGGTACCGTCGCCGCCACCGCTACGGGCGAGGTGAACCGGCGCGATTGGCAACGATGGGCGGCGGCGATCGGCGATCACAACCCGTTATGGTTCGACCCGGAATACGCCAGGGTCAAAGGCTTCCGCGACATCGTCTGCCCTCCGCTTTTTCTGCAGTACGCCGTGCTCGGCGTCACGCACCTCGAGGCGCTGCGGCCCGACGGTTCCTCCGGTGCGGTCTCGGGCAGCCTCGCGTTCCCCCGCGCCCCCAGGCGAATGGCCGGCGGTGAGAGCTTCGCCTTCCACCTGCCCGCCTATCACCGCGACGACGTCGAAATGGTGCGCACCATCGAGTCCATCGTCGAAAAGCACGGCCGCTCCGGCAGATTCGTGCTCGTCACCTGGCGTACGGTGTACCGCAACCAGCACCGAGACCTGCTCGCCGAAGCGTCGACGTCGATGATCGCCCGTCCCTAGGAGTTCCATGGCCGACCAAATCTTTTACGAGGACGTCGACGTGGGCGACGAGATGCCCGAACTCACCGTGACCGTCGACGAGACGCAGTTGTTCTTCTTCAGCGCCGCCACTTACAACGGCCACCGCATCCACTACGACAAGGACTGGGCCCGCACGGTCGAAGGCTACGACGACGTCCTGGTTCACGGCCCGTTGCAGGCCGCGCTGCTCGGCCGGGCCATCGGGGACTGGATCGGCGGGCGTGGCCGGCTGGTGTCCTTCGCCGTCCAGAACCGCGCGGTCGCCCACCCCGGCCACCCCCTGAGCTTCGGCGGCACGGTCACCGGCAAACGCCTCTCCGACCAGGGCGCGGGGCTGGTGGACCTCGACATCGCCGGCCGCCGCGAGGCGACGGTGCTGATGCCCGGCACCGCGACCGTCGAGTTGCCCCGCCGCGGAACGCCGCGGGAAGCCGATCAGTGACCGGGTTGCGGGGCGAGGCGGCGATCGTCGGCATCGCCGAGCTGCCGGCGCAGCGGCGCCCCACCCGCCCGCCGCTGTTCACCCTCGACCAGTACGCGATGCTTGCGCGAATGGTCATCCAGGACGCCGGCGTCGACCCCGCCCGCGTCAACGGTCTGCTGACCCACGGCCTCGCCGAGTCGGCGATGTTCGCGCCGGCCACGCTGTGCGAATACCTCGGGCTGGCACTCGATTTCGGCGAGCGCGTCGACCTCGGCGGGGCCACCGCGGCGGGCATGATCTGGCGGGCCGCCGCCGCGGTGGAACTCGGCATCTGCGACGCGGCCCTTGCCGTGGTTCCCGGATCGGCGTCGCAGCCGCAGTCGGAGAAGCGGCCGCCGCCGGCCACGAATTGGTATGGGGCGTCGTCGAACAATTATGGATCGCCGCAAGCGGAATTCGAGATTCCATATGGCAACGTCGGCCAGAACGCGCCGTACGCGCAGATCGCTCAGCGCTATGCGGCCGAGTTCGGCTATGACCCCGCGGCGGTGGCCAAGATCGCCGTCGACCAACGCACCAACGCGTGCGCGCACCCTGGCGCGGTCTTCCACGGCACGCCGCTCACCGTGGAGGACGTGCTCGCCAGCCCGATGATCGCCGACCCCATCCACATGCTGGAGACCGTGATGCGGGTGCACGGGGGAGCGGGCGTCCTGATCGCCAACGCCGACATCGCCCGCCGCGGCCGCCACCGCCCGGTGTGGATCAAGGGCTTCGGCGAACACATCGCCTTCAAGACCCCGACCTACGCCGAGGACTTGCTGCGCACACCGATTGCCCGCGCCGCCGACACGGCCTTCGAAATGGCCGGGATGAACCGGTCCGAGGTGGACATGGCCTCGATCTACGACTGCTACACCATCACCGTGCTGATGAGCCTCGAGGACGCCGGCTTCTGCCATAAGGGCGCAGGGATGTCATGGATCCCCGGCCACGACCTGACGCACCGCGGCGACTTTCCGCTCAACACGGCCGGGGGCCAGCTGTCCTTCGGGCAGGCCGGCATGGCCGGCGGCATGCACCACGTCGTCGACGGTGCCCGGCAGGTCATGGGCCGGGCCGGCGACGCCCAGGTGCGCGACTGCCACACCGCGTTCGTCACCGGCAACGGCGGCATCATGAGCGAGCAGGTCGCGCTGCTGATGCGGGGGGACTAGCGATGAGCATCCCCGTTCCCGAACCGACACCGGTGTCGCGGCCCTTCTGGGACGGCCTGACCCAGCACCGGATACTCGTGCAGTACTCACCCTCGCTGGGGCGCTACGTGTTCTACCCGCGCACCCTCGCGCCGGGAACGTTGGCCGACGACCTGGAATGGCGCGAAATCGATGGCGCCGGAACGCTGTACACGTTCACGATCGCCCGCCGGCCCACCGGTCCGCCCTGGGCCGATTCGCTGCCGCAACTGCCCGCGGTCGTGCAGTGGGATGCGGGACCGAAGTTCAGCACCGAATTGGTCGAGGTGGATCCCGGCGACATCCATATCGGCATGCGGGTCCAGCCGGTGTTCTACGATCTGCCCGAAGACGGGATCACCCTGTTGAAGTACCGGCCGGCGTGAGCGGCCCCTGATGCGTGCGGAGGCGTCACATGGACGACCCCTTTGACGGCGTCCAGGCGATGCTGCGCGAGTTGGACGCGGCATTCCCGCGTGTCGAGACAATGACCGCCGCACAGGCCCGCGAGGCCGTCGCTCAGCGGCGCCGGCCCGTCGACAACATCGACGACGTCCGCCGCAGCGAAGACCGGTCGATCCCGGGCCCCGCCGGCGATATCCCCGCGCGGGTCTACTACCCGCACGGCGAGCCGCAGGACGACCGCGCCGCGGTCGTGTTCTGCCATGGCGGTGGATTCGTGTTGTGCGACATCGAATCCCACGACGGATTCTGCCGCGCCCTGGCCCGCGGAACCCAGGCCGTCGTCGTGTCGGTCGGCTACCGCCTCGCGCCCGAGCACCCGGCCCCCGCGGCCGCACTGGACGCCTTCGCGGTGTTCCGCTGGGTGGTCGGCAACGCGTCCGAACTCGGCATCGACCCGGCGCGGACGGCCATCGCCGGCGACAGCGCCGGCGGCAATCTCGCGGCGGTTACCGCGATCCTGTGCCGGGAGCGGGCGGTCGCCGGGCCGGCCGCGCAGCTCCTGCTGTATCCGGTCATCGATCCGTCTTTCGACACCGACAGCTATCAACGCTGCGCCACCGGCCACTTCCTTACCAGCGCCGCCATGCAGTGGTATTGGCGCCAATACCTAGGCGCACAAATGCTTTTGGAGCAGGCGCACCTGGTGGCGCCGGCCCGCGCGGGGTCGCACGCCGGCCTGCCGCCCGCGGTGGTCGTCACCGCCGGCCTCGATCCGCTGCACAGCGAGGGCTGCGGCTATGCGCGCCGGTTGCGCGAGGCGGGGGTGCGGGTGGTGCACCGCGACTTCCCGGACCTGTTTCACGGCTTCCTGACCATCCCGTCGTTTCCTCCGGCGGCCTCGGCGCGCGACCTGATCTGTGCCGACCTGCGGGAGCTACTCAAGCCCGCCTTCTGCGAGTCGACATGACGCAAGCCGACGTCATCGTTGTCGGCGCGGGGTTCGCCGGGCTTTACGCCGTGCACCGGGCCGCGTGGGCGGGCCTGTCGGTGATCGGCCTCGAGGCGGCGCCCGACGTGGGCGGCACCTGGTACTGGAACCGGTACCCGGGCGCCCGCTGCGACGTCGAAAGTGTGGACTACTCCTACTCGTTCGACGAGGAACTGCAGCAGAGCTGGACCTGGAGCGAACGCTTCGCCGCGCAACCGGAGATCCTTGCCTACCTGAAGCACGTCGCCGACCGGTTCGACCTGCGCCGGCACTATCGGTTCGAAACGGACGTCGTCGGCGCCGCGTTCGCGCAAGGCCATTGGCGGGTCCGCACCCGGGACGACCAGACCTACGCCGCACAGTTCCTCATGTGCGCGACGGGCTGCCTGTCGGCCGTCAACCGCCCCGACATCCCCGGCGTCGACGATTTCGGGGGCGAGGTGTACTTCACCGCCGCGTGGCCGCGTGACGACCCCGACCTGCGCGGCAAGCGGGTGGGCCTGATCGGCACGGGATCGTCTGGCATTCAAGCGGTCCCGATCGTCGCCGCGCAGGCGGATCGGCTGGTGGTGTTCCAGCGGTCGGCGAACTACAGCATCCCGATGCCGAACCGCCCCTGGACACCGGAGGAGCAGCGACAGATCAGGGAGCAGTATCCCGAGCGCCGCCGGATCTCGGCCTACGCGGCGGCGGGCACTCCGCACGGGACGTATCACAAGAAGGCGGTCGACACCGAGCCACAGGAACGCGCCGAGGCGCTGTGGCGGCGCTGGCGCGAGGGTGGGGTGCTGTTCGCGAAGACGTTTCCCGATCAAAACTCCGACCTTGCCGCCAACCACATCGCGCGCGAGTTCGCCGAGGAGCGGATCCGCGAGATCGTCGCGGATCCCGTTGTGGCTGCCGACCTCATACCCGTCGACCACCCGATCGGGACGAAGCGAATCTGCACCGACGGCGGCTATTACGCCGCGTTCAACCGCGACAACGTCGCGCTGGTGAACCTGCGTCGCGAGCCCATCGAGGCGATCACCACCGGCGGCGTGCGAACCAGCGCCGCGACCTATCCCTGCGATGTGCTGATCTTCGCGACCGGCTTCGACGCGCTGACCGGCGCGCTGACCCGCATCGATCCGGAGGGGCCCACGGGAGTGCGGTTGCGCGACATCTGGGCCGACGGACCCCTGACGTTCCTCGGTCTGATGGTGCCCGGCCTGCCGAACCTGTTCACCATCAGCGGTCCCGGCAGCCCGTCGGTGCTCGCCAACATGGTGCTGCACGCCGAGGTTCAGGTCGACTGGGTCCTCGGCCTGATGTTGACGGCCCGCCGCCTCGGGGTGACCGAGGTGGAGCCGCGACGCGACGCCGCCATCGCCTGGACCGACCATGTCGCGAAGGCGGCTGAGCAGACGCTCTTTCCGAAGGCGGCCTCGTCGTGGTACCTGGGCGCCAACATCGCGGGCAAGAAGCGGACGTTCATGCCGTACGCCGGCGGGTTCGGCACGTATCGGCGCCACTGCGAGGACGTTGCACGTCGGCACTACGCCGGGCTGGTGCTGACGACCCGATGATCGAAACGGTTCAGCAGCTCCTGCGGCAACGTCGTGACGACGACGCCCCGGCGCTGGCCTCCGGCGAGCGGACCTGGACCTGGCGAGAGCACCTCGTCGAGGCCGAGGCGGAGGCCGCCGCGCTGATCGCCCTCGCCGACCCGGCGCGTCCGCTGCACGTCGGGGCCCTGCTGCCCAACTCCCCGGCGATGCTGCGCGCCATGGCGGCCGCCGCGCTGGGCGGCTACGTGCTGTGCGGGATCAACACGACGCGGCGCGGGGCCGGGCTGCTCGCCGACATCCGGCGGTCCGATTGCCAGCTGCTGCTCGTCGATCCAGAACACCGCGAACTGTTGGATGGCCTGGACCTCAACGGGATTCAGGTGCTCGACGTGACCGGCCGGCGCTACGCCGAACTGGTGGCCGCCGCGCCACCCCTGGTTCCGCACCGCGAGGTCACCGGCGGCGACACCCTGATGATGATCTTCACTTCCGGAACCAGCGGTGACCCGAAGGTCGTCCGGCTGGCCCACGCGATGGCGGTCATGTGCGGCGCCAGCCTGATCTTCCAGTACGACGTCACCGCCGACGACGTCTGCTATTTGTCGATGCCGCTCTTTCACTCCAACGGTGTGGCCGCCGGATGGGCGGTCGCGATCGGTGCCGGCGCCACCATGGTCCCGGCCCGGTTCTCGCCGTCACGTTTCCTGGACGACGTGCGCCGCTACCGCGTGACGTACCTCAACTATGTCGGCAAGCCCCTCGCGTTGATCCTGTCCACCCCCGAGCGGCCGGACGACGCCGACAACACGCTGCGGGTGGCGTTCGGCAACGAGGCGACCGACCGCGACATTGCCGAATTCGCAAGGCGTTTCGGCTGCCGGGTGGTGGACAGCTTCGGTTCCAGCGAGTTCGCGGTGATCGTCGTCCGCGAGGACGGCACCCCGGCCGGGTCCATCGGCAGGCCGTATCCCGGGGTGAGCATTTACAACTCGACGACGCTGCGGGAGTGCGCGGTCGCGGAATTCGACGAGCACGGGGCACTGACGAACCTCGACGACGCGGTCGGCGAGCTCGTCAACACCACCGGCGCCGGCCCGTTCGTCGGGTACTACAATGACCCGGCGGCGACCGCGCAGCGGATGCGGCACGGGATGTACTGGTCGGGCGATCTGGCCTACCGCGACGCCGACGGCTGGATTTATCTGGCCGGCCGCACCGCGGATTGGATGCGGGTGGACGGTGAGAACCTGGCGGCGGGGCCGATCGAGCGGATCCTCGAACGCCTGCCGGAGGTGACCCAGGTCGCGGTCTACGGGGTGCCCGACGAGCGGGTCGGTGATCAGGTGATGGCCGCGCTGGTGTTGCGCGACGGGGCGCGGTTGCGGCCCGACGACTTCGCGAGCTTCCTCGCCGCGCAACGCGATCTGTCGCCCAAGGCCTGGCCGCGGTATGTGCGCATCAACGCCGAACTGCCGACGACGGCGACGAACAAGGTCCTCAAGCGCGCGCTGACGGCGGCGGGAGTCAGCGCCGAGGGCGGTGTGCTGTGGACGCGCCCGGCGCGCGGCCGCGTCTACAGTCAGCTGACCGCCTCGCCGGCCTGAGCCGATTCGGAACCTTCCAGTGGCGCTTCCCCGAACCGCGCCAGCACGAGTGTCGCCGACACGGCCACTGCGAAGCCCGCGATGACCAGCCAGCCGAGCCCCTCGCGCGCGCTGTCGCCCAGCCAGACCACTCCGACGAACGCGGGGGCGATTGTTTCACCGACGACCATCCCGGCGACGGCCGTGGTCACGGACCCACGGTGCAGGGCGGAGGTCAGCAACAGAAAACCGGCGGCCCCGCCCGCGGCCGCCGCGTAGAGCGCCGGATTGGTGTAAAACGCACGCTTGGTCGGATCGATCACCTCGATCAGCCGCACGCCCACCTCGATGACCCCGAAACCGGTCCCGGCCGCCAACCCCAGCGCCAGCGCACGAGGCCGGTCCGGCAGTCGGCCGGCAACGGCACCGGCGACGAATATCGCGGCCACCACGCCCAGCAATGCCCACCCGAGGCCGGCAGGGGCATGCCGAAAGTGCCCGTGCCCGGCCGCGAGTGCGAGCACGACGAGGCTCGCGCACACCACGCCCACCGCGGTCCATTCGGACCGAGACAGCCGCGCCCCCAGCAGCCAGGCGGACGCAATGCCGGTGACGGCGATCGAGGCCGCCAGCGCCGCAGCGACCACGTAGATCGGTACCAGGCGCAGCGCCGCCACTTGCAGGAGGAAGCCGGCGCCGTCCAGGCCGATGCCGAGGAGGTAGCGCCACTGCCGGGCGGCGCGCATGAGGAGCACGGTATCGACGCCGGAGCCGCTGCCGGCTTCTACGGAACGCGTCGCCGCCGCCTGCAGCACCGACGCGGTGCCGTAACAGACCGAGCAACCCAGGGCCAGGAGGAAGCCGATCAGCACATCTCGAACAATAGGCGTCGGCGCTGAGCGGGGCGGGCGGCCAACTAGCTGAGAATTCTCTGAACAAATGTTTGGGCGAGTCGCGGTCCGGGCACGTCACACATACGCATGGCGTCAGCTCCGTCCAGCCGCAATCATGGGTAGTAAACAGCCGTGCGTTCTTGTGATGATCATCGAGCGCCTGTTGAACAATGCGCTACAAGGCAATTCAAAACAGACGTTTAAACTGAGTGTACATCTGTGTACTCTAGCGGCATGGCTGAACGAGGCGCGCAGCCCCAGGTCCCGCGGGGGCGACGATTGTTCCTGCGTGCGGTGCGGCGGTTGTTCAGCCCGCTGCAGCCGGACGACTACCTCGAAATGATCAACCCGCTGTGGACTACGAAGGAGCTGCGCGGGAAGGTCGAAGCTATCGAGCAACAGGGCTCGGAAGCCGCCAGCGTGCTGATTCGCCCGGGTTACGAGTGGCCAGGCCACAAGCCCGGCCAGTATGTGCGCCTCGGCGTGGTCATCGACGGCGTCTACCACTGGCGCGCGTACTCACTGACGTCGGATCCCACGCCCAAAGACGGACTTATCAGCGTCACGCCCAAGAGGGTCGACGGCGGCGCCGTGTCGCCGTATCTAGTGCACAAGATTCAGCCCGGCGATCTGGTGCGGCTCGGCGAGATCGAGGGGGTCTTCACGCTGCCCGAGCCCGTGCCGGACAAGATGCTGTTCATCAGCGCCGGTAGCGGCATCACGCCGATCATCAGCATGCTACGCAGCCTCGATAGCCGCGACGAGATGGGCGACGTGGTGGTCATTCATTCCGCGCGCACCCGCGACCAAGTGATGTTCGCCGACGCGCTCGAGGAGCTCGCCGGCCGCCACGAAGGGATGCGGCTGGACCTCCGCCTCACGTCCGAACAGGGGCGATTGACGCCCGAGGACCTTGATGACGCGTGCCCCGACTGGCGCGAGCGGGAGGCGTTCTGTTCGGGTCCCGGTGAGATGCTCGACGCACTGATCGAGCACTGGGAAGAAAACGGGGATCGCGAACGCCTGCACTTCGAGCGGTTCCAACCGAAGATAGGCGGCGACGCCAACGCGGGCGAGGGGGGCACGGTCTGCTTCCTCGACAGCGAAAAGGAAGTCGAATGTGACGGTGGCACTTCGATTCTCGAGGCCGGCGAGAAGGCCGGTCTCAACCTCGCGTTCGGCTGCCGGATCGGCATCTGCCACACCTGTGTCGGCACGCTGAAGTCGGGCAAGCTGCGCGACCTGCGCTCGGGCGACGTGATCGAACCGACCGGACAAGACGTCCGAATCTGCATCAACACCGCCGAGGGCGACGTCGAACTCGAACTCTGATCGAAAGGAGCGGCTTGTGACAACTGCCGTGAAGAGGGCCGGGGAGAGCCCGCTGTCCCGACTGGGGGAACAAGAACTCGAAAAACTGGCGAAGGAATTCGACGCGATCCATGACGAGGTGTTCGCCGATCTCGGCGACCGCGACCGGCGCTACATCAAGAACGTCATCTCGGCGCAACGTCAGATCGTGGTGGCCGGCCGGGTGCTGTTGCTGGCTTCGCGCTCGAAGACCGCGTGGCTGCTGGGCACCGCCTGTCTGTCCATGGCCAAGATCTTGGAGAACATGGAAATCGGCCACAACGTGATGCACGGTCAATGGGATTGGATGAACGATCCCGACATCCATTCCTCGGTCTGGGACTGGGACACGGCGTCGACCGCCGAGTCGTGGAAGCACTCCCACAACTACATCCATCACACCTTCACGAACATCCTCGGCAAGGACAAGGATCTCGGCTACGAGATCATGCGGATCGATCCCAACCAGAAATGGGAGCCACGCTTCCTCTTCCAGCCGATCTACAACCTGTTGCTCACGCTGCTGTTCGAGTGGGGCGTAGCCGTCCACGACATGGATATCGACGCCATCCGCAAGCGCGAGAAGCCCTGGTCGGAGGTCCGCAAGGACCTGAAAGGCATCGGCGTCAAAGCGCGTGCGCAGATCTACAAGGACTACCTCGGGTGGCCGGTCATCAGCGCCGGAGCGTTCGCCCTCACCCAACTGGCGTCGCGCGGCCGGCTCGAGCAGCCGACGCAGTCGCGCATCGCCAGAAGGCTCCGCAGGGTGTCCAGCGGCGGCCGCATCGGCGCCGCCGCGAAGTTCCTCGACAAGATGGCGCCCGGCGTCGAAAGCACCTACCTGCGCACGCTGGCCGCCGACGCGCTTGCCAACGTCATCCGCAACGTGTGGGCGCACGCCATCATCTTCTGCGGCCACTTTCCCGACCAGACCTACACGTTCACTCAGGAAGAAGTCGAGAACGAGACGCGCGGCGGTTGGTACGTACGCCAATTGCTCGGCGCCGCGAACATCGACGGCAGCCCGTTGTTCCACATCATCAGCGGCAATCTCGGTTACCAAGTCGAGCACCACCTCTACCCGGACATGCCGAGCAGTCGATACTCGGAGATCGCCCCGCAGGTCAAGGAGATCTGCGAGCGCTACGAGTTGCCGTACAACTCCGGCCGTTTCTCGAAGCAGTGGGCGATGGTGCACCGCAGCATATTTCGCCTGGCTTTCCCGGGTGGGAAGCCCCGCCCGAAGCCGGGCCCCTACCACGGCAACGTGCATCGGCCCGATCCCGAGCGGCCCAGCGAGGGCACCCGATTCCGCGAGCGGGTGCCGGCCGAACATCCGGCCGCCGGACCCGAACACGATTCCACGGGCGTCGAGGTGCAGCCACCGCCGCGCGGCAAGGACTGACTCGTCCCAGGCGTGAACTAACAGACGCCGAATCTGAACCATTTTCGCCCGCCGGTCGTGGATGATCATCGAGTGATGCTCCGCATCCGCAGATCCGATATCGAAGACACCGAGCCGACGAGCGAATCCGGCGGTTACGGATTTCCCGCGCGGCTGTGGGGCTCACTAAACGAGCACCCGCCGCCGGGTGTCAGGCGCGCACAACGGTGGGGCAGCCCGCTGCGGGGTCCATGGCTGACATCTGTTTTCGGTTCGGTGCTGCTGGTCACGCTACCGATCGTCATCCTCACCGGCCTGCTTTCCTACATCGCCTACGGGCCGCGATTCGGCCAGGCCATCCCCGGCAACGTCGGTTGGCTGAAGCTACCCACGTTCGATTGGCCCACCAACCCGTCCTGGCTGTATCGGCTGACCCAAGGGCTGCACGTCGGCCTCGGGCTGGTCCTGATCCCGGTCGTGCTGGCCAAGCTGTGGTCGGTGATACCGAAGCTGTTCGCGTGGCCGCCGGCCCGGTCGACAGCTCAACTGCTGGAACGGTTTTCGCTGCTGATGCTGGTCGGGGGCGTCCTGTTCGAGATCGTGACGGGCGTGCTGAACATTCAGTACGACTACATCTTCGGGTTCAGCTTCTACACCGCCCATTACTTCGGCGCATGGGTGTTCATCACCGGCTTCGTCGTGCACATCGCGATCAAGATCCCGACCATGTGGTCCGGCCTGCGCTCGATATCACCGCGCGACGTCCTGCGCACCGGGCGTGCGGACACCGCAGCCCAGGAGTGGGAGCCGGACGGGCTGGTCGCCGCAGACCCGTACCCCGCGACGATGAGCCGCCGCGGCGCCCTGGCGCTGGTGGGTGGGGGCGCGCTGTTCATGGCCATCATCACCGCGGGCCAGACGCTGGGTGGCTACGCGCGGCCGGCCGCGCTGCTGCTGCCGCGGGGCCGCACCCCTGGCGACGGACCCAACGACTTCGAGATCAACCGGACCGCGGCAGTCGCCGCCATCTCCGCCGAGAACACCGGCGAGCGCTGGCGGCTGACAATGACCGGCGGACCCCGCCCCGTGGTGCTGGACCGCGCCGCGCTGCTGGCCATGCCGCAGCACACCGCCGTCCTGCCGATCGCCTGCGTGGAAGGCTGGTCCACCACCCAAACCTGGACCGGGGTGCGGTTGGCGGACCTGGCCCGGCTCGCCGGCGTTCCCGCACCGGAGTCCGCGCATGTCTCGTCGGTGGAGCGCTCCGGCGCCTTCGGCCGCGCGACATTGCAGGGCAGCCAGGTGCTGCACCCGGATGCGCTGCTGGCGCTGCGCGTCAACGGCGTTGACCTGTCGCCGGACCACGGCTTTCCGGCGCGCATCATCGTGCCGGCGCTGCCCGGCGTGCACAACACCAAATGGGTGGAGTCGATAGCCTTCCGCGGGGGCGCAAATGCCTAGCGCCCGAGCGGGTTTCGCCAGGTTGTACGGGTCCCACCCGGTGCACCTACTGACGCTGACGGCCGGGTTTGCGCTCTTGGGCTACGTGGTGGTCATGATCAAGCCGGTCACACTGTGGAACCCGCAAGTGTGGTGGCAGTCGATCATCGTGTGGTTCGCCGCCGCCATCGTCGCCCACGACCTGGTGTTGTTCCCGATCTATGCGTTTCTCGACTGGCTGCTGCGGCGGACCGTTGTCGGGCCCGCAACACCGCGCGTGCCGGTGATCAACTACATCCGGGTACCCGCCCTGGGTGCGGGCCTGACGCTGCTGGTGTTCCTTCCCGGCATCATCAGGCAGGGCGGCGCCACCTATTTTGCTGCGACCGGTCAGACGCAGGACGCCTTTCTGGGCCGCTGGCTGTTGCTGACGGCGGCGCTGTTCGGGGTCAGCGCCGCGATCTACGCGGTCCGGGCGGGAACGGCGCGCCGGCGGAGTGACCGGGCCGACCTAGCTGCCGGCGATGATGTGTAGGCGCCGGGCGCTGTACTCGGTATCGGAAATCGCGCCTCTGGCGTGCAGGTCCTCCAGTTGCCTGAGGCGCTCGGAAAGCGGCGGCTCGGAGAGCGGGAGCGCGGCCGGGTGAGCGTGGTGGCCGCCGTTGTGCTGGGGGGTGGGGCCCTTGGTGCTCCACCCCGAGCCCAATGCGATGAGCCGCAGGGCGAACAGCACGCCGGCGGCGGTGACGGGCAGGCCGAGGTAGAGCATCCACCCCAACGGCACGCCCGCTCGGCTCAGCGCGAAATAGCGCGTCAGCAGCACTAGCGCAAGCATCCCGCCGGCCAGCAGCACGACGACCTTGCTTCTCATTGGCGATGTACCTCCGTGTCGGTCGCTGCGCGGCACGCAGCGGTGGTGTGGCAAGTGCAGACCACCCGTAGCGCTACCGATCCCAAAGCACGCCGGGCGACTTCACCGTCGGGGGCCGCCCTTGGCGGATTCTTGCTGCCTTCTTGGAGTGTTCTTTGAACATCCGCGCGTGTCCTGCGCGTCGGGCGGCGGCTACCTACAGTGGTGGCCATGCGAAACGGGCGGAGCGGGACCGTGACGGCGTTGTGCGCCTGCGGTGCCGCGTTCGTGCTGGCGTTCGGTTGGTCGGACGGCGACCTGGCCACCCGGGCCGCGAACGCCTCCTCTTCGTCGGGCGTGACGCCGGCGCCCCCGCCGGCTCCGGGCGGGGCCTCACCCGTGCAACCCGCCGGCGGCGGCGGCTGCATCATCGGCCTGAACTGCGGTTGCACGCGCAACTGCCATAAACCCCGACCCCGTCCCCCGGGCCCCGTTGGCGACCCGCAGCACGACGCGCCCGCTCCCGTCCCGCAGAACCCCTAGCGGGAATTGGCGTACGGGGCCGTCCCTGGCTTTCCTATTATCTGCTCATGGAGACAGAGTCCTCGCCGGCTTTCACCGCCGAGGACACGGCCCGGTTTCACGCCGCCGGCTGGTGGTCTGACACAACGCTGTCGGATGCGGTGCGCCGCAACGCCGAACAGTCACCGGGTCGTCTCGCCTATGTCGACCATCCGGGGGAGTCGCTGACTTGGCGCCAATTCGACGCTGCCGCAACCGATGTTGCGGAACAACTGGCCGGCGCGGGGGTGGCGCCCGGTGATCGGGTAGCGGTGTGGCACGGCGACTCCGCCGCCCTCCATGTGCTCTTCGTGGCGATCGAGCGGTGCGGGGCCGTTGTCGTCGGCGTCGGCGCGCGCGCGGGGACCCGTGAGGTCACGGCGATACTGCAGACCTCGCGACCGCAGATCCTGATCAGCGATCAGCGGCGCGGTGGGGAAGCGGCGACTGTCGCCGGCGAGCTTTCGTTGCCGGCCCTGGTCCTGACCGTGGACGCCGGCACGCCACGACTGAACGGTCGGGCGCCGGCCAAGGCGCTTACCGGCGAGTCCCGGCTCGGGCCCGACGATGTCTTCCTGATCAACTCGACTTCCGGGACCACCGGCCTGCCCAAGTGCGTGGTGCACACCCAGAATCGTTGGTACTACTTCCACCAGAAGGCCGTCGCCAACGGGCGGCTGACTCCAGGGGACACGTTCCTACCCGTCATACCAACACCGTTCGGCTTCGGGTTGTGGACCAGCCACACCACGCCGATTTATCTCGGCGCCACCGCGGTCATCCTGGAACGGTTCAGCGCGAGGGCGACCTGCGAGGCGATATCGCGGCATAAGGTCAGCGTGTTGTGTTGTGTCAGCACGCAATTGACCATGCTGATGGCGGATCCCGCCATCCGCGACCACGACCTGAGCTCGCTGCGCGTCGTGTTCACCGGCGGTGAGGCGCTGCCCTACCGGCCGGCCGCCGAGTTCGAGGCGCTCACCGGCGCCACGATCCTGCAGTTCTACGGCTCCAACGAAACCGGGATGCTGAGCGCCACCACGATCGGCGACACGCGCGAACGCCGGCTGCGCACCGGTGGCCGGATCATCCCAGAGATGGCGGTCCGGCTGTTCGACGGCGAACGTGACGTGACCGCGACCGGCAACGGCCAGCCGGCCTGCCGCGGCCCGGCGACCAGCCTCGGCTATCTGGGCGGGACGGACCACGACAAGCTATTCACCCGAGACGGCTGGATGCGGATGGGCGACATCTGCGAAATCGACGCCGACGGCTATCTGACCGTCACCGGGCGAACCTCCGACTTCATCCTGCGCGGCGGCAAGAACATCAGCGCAACCCAGGTGGAGGACGCGGTCAGCACTCACCCCGCCATCGCGGTGGCGGCGGCGGTCGCAATGCCCGATCCGGTGTTCGGCGAAAAGGTCTGCCTCTACGCCGAACTCGTCGACTCGGCCACGATCGACCTGCCCGAGCTGGTCGAACACCTGCTGGCGCTGGGAGTGTCCAAGGAGCTACTGCCCGAACGGCTCATCGTGGTCGACGAGCTGCCACGATCGTCCGGTGGGAAGGTTGCCAAAGGCCGGCTCCGCGAGGATATTCGAGCCAGAACGGAGGGCCGATGATGAATGCTCCTAATGCGCGCCGGGGCGGCCTGGAGGTCTGGGCGCCGTCGGTGGTTCCCCCGATCGGGGTCGAGCTGTCCGACGAGCAGGCGCTCGCCGTGGCTTTCCGCCACCTGGCCGGCATCGGATTCGCCGAAAACATGGCGGGACACATCACCTGGCAGCGGGACGGACAGACGGACATGCTCGTCAACCCGTGGGGGTTGTGGTGGCAGGAGATCACGGCGTCCGACATCTGCGTGGTCAACGCCGAAGCCCGGGTGCTGCGCGGCCGTTGGGATGTCACTCCGGCGATCCACATCCACACTGAGCTGCATCGCGTCCGCGACGACGCCCGGGTGGTGATCCACAACCACCCCTACTACGTCTGCGTGCTCGCCGCGCTGGGCATGCTGCCCGAACTGGTGCACCAGACCGGTTCGCTCTTCCTCGACGACCTGTGCCTGGTGGACACCTACGACGGCGAGATCGACAGCCCCGCCCGCGCGGCCGAGCTCGCGGCCCGCATCGGCGCCGCGAACCTGACCATCCTGGCGAACCACGGCGTCATCGCCACCGGGCGCAACCTGGCCGAAGCGGTCTACCGCGCGGCGTCCATCGAGCGGGTGTGCAAGCTGGCCTACGATGTGCTGCTCACCGGCAAGAAGCCGGTGGCCATGAAGTGGTCGGACATGGCAGGCATGCAGCGGTCGCTCGTTGAACGTGCCGCCGACGTGTACTGGGCGGGGGCGGCCAGGATGACCATCAAGGCCGATCCCGACGTGCTCACGTGACCCCAATTGCGAGCCGTCAGTACACACTCAACCAAGCTGTCCCGCAAGGAGATTGACGAGTGAAATCGATCGACGAGCTGGCCGCCGACCTGAGATTCACCACCGCGAAGACCGGCGAGCAACGGTCGGTCACCTTCCTGCCGGACCCGCCCCGCGCGCCCCGGCGCTACACCGTGATCTCCGTCGACGACCACATCGTCGAGCCTCCGGACACCTTCGCCGGACGGCTGCCGCGCAAGTTCGCCGACCGCGCCCCCAAAGTCGTGGAGACCGACAGCGGAGGACAGACCTGGGTCTATGACGGGCGGGAACTGCCCAACGTCGGATTCAACGCGGTCGTCGGCCGGCCCGTCGCCGAGTACGGCTTCGAACCGGTCCGATTCGACGAAATGCGCAGGGGTGCCTGGGATATTCACGAGCGCGTCAAGGACATGGATCTCAACGGCATCTACGCCTCGCTGAATTTCCCGTCTTTCCTGCCCGGGTTCGCCGGCCAGCGGCTGCAGCAGGTGACCAACGACCGCGACCTCGCGCTGGCATCGGTGCGGGCGTGGAACGACTGGCACCTCGAGGTGTGGGCGGGTTCGTATCCCGAACGCATCATCCCGTGCCAGTTGCCGTGGTTGCTCGACCCCGAGCTCGGCGCGCGGATGATCTACGAGAACGCCGAGCGCGGATTCCACGCCGTCACGTTCAGTGAGAACCCGGCGATGCTGGGGTTGCCGAGCATTCACTCCCGGCATTGGGACCCGATGATGGCGGCCTGCGCCGAGACGGAGACCGTGGTGAACCTGCACATCGGCTCGTCGGGGTCCTCGCCGTCCACCACCGACGACGCTCCGCCGGACGTGCAGGGCGTGTTGTTCTTCGCCTACGCCATCTCTGCGGCGGTCGACTGGCTGTATTCCGGACTGCCCAGCAGGTTCCCCAACCTGAAGATCTGTCTGTCGGAAGGCGGCATCGGATGGGTGGCCGGGCTGCTGGATCGCCTCGACCACATGCTCAGCTATCACGCGATGTACGGCACCTGGCAGGCGCTGGGTGAAAGCCTCACTCCTGCCGAGGTTTTCACACGTAACTTCTGGTTCTGCGCGGTGGAGGACAAATCGTCGTTCGTGCAGCGCGACCGGATCGGTGTGGACAACATCATGCTGGAAGCCGACTACCCGCATTGCGACTCCACCTGGCCACACACCCAGCAGACGATCTACGAGCAGATCGGCGACCTGCCCCCGGACGTGATTCGTAAGTTGAGCTGGGAGAACGCCTCTCGCCTGTACCGCCACCCGGTCCCGGAAGAAGTGCAGCGCGATCCCGAGGCGTTCTGAGCGATGGCTACGACCAAAGTCGACTTCAGTTCGGTCCGTTGGGGCTCGGTGGAGTGGACCAATCTCGTCACGCTGTATCTGCGCGCCCACGAAAGCCGTTCGAGCCGACCGATTCTAGGTGACAAGGCGGCAGCGGAAGCGGCGGACCGGATCGACTACGACTTCAAGCGAATCCATCGGAGCTCGCTTCCGGCGTCGAACCAGTACCTGGTCGCCCTGCGCGCCAGGCAGCTCGACGACTGGTGCGCGGATTTCCTGCGGCGTCACCGCGACACGGTGGTGCTGCACCTGGGTTGCGGCCTCGACGGCCGCGCGTTCCGGCTCGCCGTGCCGCCTTCGGTCTTGTGGTTCGACATCGATCAACCCGACGTCATCGCCCTGCGGCGGCGGCTCTATGACGACACGGAGCGCTACCGGATGATCGGCTCGTCGGTGACCGATCCGGAGTGGCTGGAGCAGACTCCCACCGGGCGTCCCACGCTGATGGTCGCCGAGGGCCTGCTGATGTATCTGGCCGAGCACGAGGTGCGGCAGTTGCTGCAGCGCTTGACCGACCGATTCGACTGCGGCGAAATGCAGTTCGACACGCTGTCGGCGCTGGCGCCGCTGCTGTCGAGGCTTTTCACCAGGGGGATCGTCAAGTGGGGCACCCGCGACGCGCGGGAGCTCCAGACGTGGAACCCGAGGCTGCGGTTGGTCGAGCAGGCGCCCGCACTGGCGGGCTACCAGAAGATCGAATCGCCCGCGGTGCGGTGGATGTACAAGCTGACGTGTGCGACGCCCGGCGGCCGGTACGACGTGCTGAACCGCTTCGAATACTCATAGGCCGGAAGCCAGCCGCCGCAGGATGTCGGACGTCGGTTCGGCGCTGGCGCTCCGGTACCCGGTGCCCGCCCACAGGTGAACGTAGTCGGGCTTGCCCGCCGCGGCCGCCGCCTTGCGCAGCGGGCTGGTGAGGTGGTGGATGGCCGGATAGCCCAGCGGTGCGTGCGCCTCGTGGGCGTCGATGAACGCGTTGTGCAGCCCGCGGGCGGGCCGACCGGTGAAGGCGTGCGTGAGCACCGTTTCGGTATACGCGGGATCGGTCAGGGCCGCCTGGTGCGTGGCCGAGGCGCCGCTCTCGTCGGAGCGCAGCAGCACCGTCCCGACCGCGGCCGCAGCGGCGCCCGCGCGGATCACCTCGGCCACCGCGGCGGGGGTTGCGAGCCCACCGGCGGCGATCACCGGCAGCGGCACCGTCGCGACGATTTGCGCGACCAGTTCCGCGATCGGCACCGGTGTCAGCGGCTTCCGCGGCGAGAGTGTGCCCGAGTGACCGCCGGCGGCCGCCGCCTGCACCGCGATCATGTCGACCCCGGCGTCGCGCGCCCGCGCCGCCTCTTCGGGCGTGGTCACCGTCTGCGCCACGACGCTGCCCGCTTTGCGCAGCGCCGCGATCACGCTGGGCGCCGGGATGCCGAAGGTGAACGAGACCATGGGAACCGGGTCGTCGAGCAACAGCGCTATCTTCTCGCCGAATTTGTCGGTGTCCTCGACGGGGTCGGGAGGTAGCGTCACGCCGAACTGGTCGGCGTCCCGCTGAACGATCGCCGCATAGGCCCGGTAGGCCTCGGGATCAACCGGCAGGGGATTGGGCGCAAACACGTTGATACCAAACGAGATTCCCTCGGCGCGAACCTTTTTCACCTCGGCCTCAACCGCCTCCACGGTCTTGTAGCCGGCGGCGAGCATGCCCAGGCCGCCCGCGCGAGTGGCGGCCGACACCATCGCGGGGGTGGTCGGGCCGCCCGCCATCGGGGCGGCAACCAGCGGAATGGACATCCCGAACCGTGCCAGCATCTCAAAGCCTCTTCCGGTGTCGCAGTCTCGCAGGCGCAAAGAGCGCTGCCTCGACAATAACGACGTGGCGTTGCGGCAGCATTCCGCCCGGGCGCCGGACCTGGCAGGATGCTTCAGCGTGAAGAGGCCCAACTTCCTCGTGATCGTGGCGGACGACCTCGGCTTTTCCGATATCGGCGCGTTCGGCGGCGAAATCGGGACACCCAATCTCGATCGGCTCGCGTACGCGGGGATCCGGCTCACCGATTTCCACTCCGCGCCCGCCTGCTCGCCAACCCGGGCGATGCTGCTGACGGGAACGGACCACCACATCGCCGGAATCGGCACCATGCTGGAGGTCGCCGGGCCGGCGTTCCACGGCGCGCCCGGCTATGAGGGCTATCTGAACGACCGGGTCGTGGCGTTGCCCGAGTTGCTGCGGGACGCCGGATACCTGACGCTCATGTCGGGCAAGTGGCACCTGGGCGCCACCATCGAGACGTCGCCGTGGGCGCGGGGGTTCGAGCGTTCGTTCGCCTTGCTGCCGGCGGGGGCAAGCCATTACGGGGGTCGGGCGGCCGGCGGCTTCTCGCCCATCCCAACGCTTTACACCGAGGATGACCAGTTCGTCACGGTCGGGGACGACTTCTATTCCTCGGACTCCTACACCGACAAGCTGTTGCAGTACCTGCGCGAACGTGCGGCCGACGAGGACCGGCCATTCTTCGCATATCTGCCGTTCCAGGCGCCGCACTGGCCGCTGCAGGCCCCGGACGAATCCATCGCGAAATACCGTGGCCGCTACGACGCCGGGCCGGACGCGCTGCGCGAGGAGCGACTGGCGGCGCTCAAGCGGCTGGGCCTGTGCCCGCCGGACGTCGAGGCGCATCCGGTGGTTGCCGACGGCGCCCCGGAATGGGCGGACATGACCGCCGAACAGCGCGCGGTGTCGGCCCGCAGCATGGAGGTCTACGCCGCCATGGTCGACCGAATGGACTGGAATATCGGCCGGGTGATCGATTACCTGTCGGACAGCGGCGAACTCGACGACACCGTCGTTATCTTCCTGTCCGACAACGGCGCCGAGGGCGCCATCGTCGAGGCGATGCCGCTGCACGGCGCCCGCATCGCCGCGCAGATCGAAAAGAATTGCGACAACAGCGTCGACAACCTCGGCCGGCCCTCCTCGTTCATCTGGTACGGGCCGCGGTGGGCGCAAGCGGCCACCGCGCCGTCGCGGCTGCACAAGGCGTTTACCACCGAGGGCGGAATCCGGGTGGTCGGTTTCGTCACCTGGCCGGGTTTTGACCGGCAGCGACAGATCGGCACCGCCTTCAGCACCGTCATGGACATCGCCCCGACGCTGCTGGAACTTGCGGGTGCCGCGCATCCCGGCGCCGCCTATCGCGGGCGCGAGGTGGCACCCATCCGCGGCCGCACCCTGGTGCCGTATCTGTCGGGCGGCGCGGAGGCCGTGCACGACGCTGACACGGGCACGGGCTGGGAGTTGTTCGGCCGCCGCGCCATTCGCCGGGGAGACTGGAAGGCGCTGCACCTGCCCGCACCGTACGGTCCGGGCAGCTGGCAACTCTACGACCTCGCGCAAGACCCGGGTGAGATTCACGATCTCGCCGGCTCGCACCCCGACAAGCTGGCCGAGCTGCTGACGTTGTGGGATCGCTACGTCGAGGAGAACGGTGTCATCCTCGATCCCGTCTCGGTATTCGACGTCGAAGTTTGATGGCTGAGGTCTGATGACTGAGACAACCTCGTGTGCGATCGTCGGTGGCGGCCCGGCCGGCATGGTCCTCGGACTGCTACTGGCTCGGGCTGGTGTCCAGGTCACCCTGATGGAGAAGCACGGTGACTTCCTGCGGGACTTCCGCGGCGACACGGTCCACCCGACCACCATGCGGCTGCTGGACGAACTGGGCCTGTGGGAACCCTTTGCGGCCTTGCCTTTTACCGAGGTTCGCACCGCGAAGCTCGAATCCAACGGGCGGTCGGTGACCTACGTCGACTTCGAGCGGTTACGCCAGCCCCACCCGTTTGTAGCAATGGTGCCGCAGTGGGACTTGCTCAACCTCCTCGCCGCTGCGGCACAGGAGGAGCCGAGCTTCTCCTTGCGGATGAACAGCGAAGTCACCGGGCTTCTGCGGGAGGGCGGCAGGGTTGCCGGGGTGCGCTACCGCGGGCCCGACGGCCCGGGCGAATTGCGGGCCGAGCTGACCGTTGCCTGCGACGGCCGCTGGTCGATCGTTCGTCAAGAGGCCGGACTGAAGGCGCGCGAATACCCGGTGAAGTTCGACGTGTGGTGGTTTCGGTTGCCGCACAAGGAGGACACCGAATACTCCTTCCTGCCTCGCCTCGGTCCGGGCAAGGGACTTGCCGTGATCCCGCGGGAGGGCTACTTCCAAATCGCCTACCTCGGACCCAAGGGCATCGACACCCAGTTGCGGGCCCGCGGCATCGACGCGTTCCGGCGCGATGTCGAGGAGCTGCTGCCCGATATGCCCGAGTCGGTCGCGGCGCTGCAATCCATGGACGAGATCAAACATTTGGACGTGCACGTGAATCGGCTGCGGCGCTGGCACACCGGGGGACTGCTGTGCATCGGCGATGCGGCGCACGCGATGTCGCCGCTGGGCGGAGTCGGCATCAACCTGGCGATCCAGGATGCCGTCGCGGCCGCGACGATACTGGCCGAACCGTTGCGACTACACCGGGTCGGCGATCGCGAACTCGCCGCGGTGCATCGCCGGCGTGTGTTACCCACGGTAGTGACCCAACTGGTGCAGCAGGTGCTGCACCACATGTTGCTGGGGCCGCTGTTGCGCGGCGCGGACCCAACGCCGCCCGCGGCGCTGCTCGGCGTGATGAAGCGGTTGCCGTGGCTGTCGGCCGTGCCGGCCTACTTTGTCGGCGTTGGAGTGCGGCCCGAACATGCGCCCGCATTCGCCCGTCGCGCGCCCGGGCCCCGCGCTGGTTGAGTCTGCGCCCCAAGGCACCGCGACGAGCGGGCCGGCCGCGGAGGCGGTTTGAGTCTTCGTGAGCGAGGGTAACCGTAGCGTGACATTTTCGAGGTCGCGAAATGGTTCTGTCTCCGCGGTTCGGACGCCGCCATTGGCTAACCATGGACCGAGAGGAGGCCGGCAATGAATCTCAAGGACTTCGCAGGTAAGGCCATCGTCGCCAGCGCATTGTGCGGGGCGGCGCTGAGTTTCGGAACCGGTATGGCACAAGCCCACCCGGGACCGTGGCCGCCGCCGGTTCCGCCGGGCCCACACGTCGTGGACGACGGTCATTGGAATCCGCTGCCGCCTGGGCAGGTCAAGCAGGTTTGTCCCTGGCAGTCGCCGCCCGGGCAATGGGTCGGCGGCCCGAATGGGGTGCCCTGCACTTGACCGCCCCGGAGTCCAATCGGACTGACGTTCGCCTCGCCTGCGGGCGTGCGTCTCCGGCATTCGCCCGTCGCTACGACTCACGTCGTAATACCTGCCACGATTGTTCTGTGCGCGCGTTCGGGGCTTCGGCCCGTTCGAATCGCTGCGCTGCCCGAACTGCTCGGCCGAATTGGGATTGCAATGTGGCGAGCCGGACAATAGTTGCGACCTCGTCGGGCATGGTCGTCATCGATGGTCAAACGTGGCTCAGGTGCACAAGATCCAACCGCGCTGATCATCGGTGAGGACATCGAAGGACGAGCCTTCACGCCCATCAGCCCGATGGCTGCGTGAGCTCGTTGCTCCTGGTGAGCGCCGGGTCAGGGAAGCTCGGAAAACAACTGCCGCGCCGCCTCGACGCAGGGACGGAGCCGGTCGATCGGGCGGACCCCGTCCAACGCCAGCGACCTGCGCGGCACCTCGAGTTCGATCACGATGTCGGATGGGAGCGCCGAGAGGATGTCATGCAGGGGCAACTCGCCCTCACCGGGAACCATGCGCTCAAACATGGCTTCTTCCATATAGTTTCCGCTGCGCGACCGCAGCGTGGTGTCGTTGAGCTGGGCATAGCCGATGCGGGCCGCGTCGATCGCTGCGAGATCGGCGGCGCCCGAACCCGAGCGGACCAGATGCATGGTGTCGATCAGCAAGCGGAAAGCGGGCCGCCCCACGTGTTCCAGCGCGGCGAGTGCCGTCGGCAGGTCGCCGACGGTCAGGCCGGGCACCGCTTCGAGGAGTGTCTGGATGCCGCGCTCGGCGGCCAGCTCCGTCAGCGCGGCGAACTGGTCGAAGCTGCGGGAAAGGTCGGGGTCGAGGCTGACCACATTGATGCGGGGAACGACAAGCTCTGCCAGCACGTCGAGATCCGTGCCGAACACGCTCACGTCGGACCCGGGCAGGATGAGGAAGCCGTCACCGAGTGAGATCGCCACGCCGCGATCATTCATCGCGGCGAGCAAGGTCTGTCGCAGGCCGGCGTCGTCCGTCAGCGAGTAGCGGGGATAACCGAGCGGCACCAACGGCATTCCCTGCAGGGCGGCGGAGATGTAATGGCAGCCGAGATCTGCCGCCAGGTTCACCAATTCGACTGGGGGAAGGCCGAACACGCTCAGCATGCCGATGCCGAGCCGATCCGTGCCCGTGGTGCTCATGTCATGAGGGCCGGCCGGCCAGCTGGGCCAATTGCGCTGCCGCCTCGGCCGTTTGGGTGGTCAGCGCGATTCGTCCGGAGGCGACCTGGTCTTCGATGATCGGCGCCTCCAGGACGAGGTTGTCGCGGATGAAGGCTACGTGGTCTTTGAGATGCGCGGCGGTGTAGGACGCCCACGCGGTCGCCGATGGTGGGTCCAGGGTCAGGGTCACCTCGTAGAAACCCGCGGCCAGTGACGTCGGTGGGTCGACGTGTATCAGCCCGAGTTGCATGCTCTCCGGCCCCAGCATGTACAACGTGGTCCGCCCGATATCACAGGTGGTGAGCGCATCAGTCGGTGCTACCACGCGATCGGTGGCCGGACACTTGTCCGGGGTGGTCGGCTGAGACTTGTTCACCGGCCGGACGGGCAGCGGCGCAATCTTCACGATCGGCGCGGGCGATGCGGTTGTGGTGGGCGCCGGGGCGGTGGTGGCAGTGGTGGTCGACGTGGTGGGTGCGGCCTGATGCCTCGTCGGGTGACAACCGCAGATCAGCGCCCCGACCAGGCCGGCGCTAGCGAGCCAGGCGGCCATGAGGCGCCCGTGGCGGCGCCCGCAGCGATGCCGCACCGCGCTCTCTGTCTGATCACTCCGACGTCCAATCATCCGACCATTGTTCCAGTCGAACAGACGTCGTCTCGTCGTTGCCCGATAGTCGTTGCGTCACAGACATTTTCGTGCGGGGCGGGGGAGACTCCCGCCCGGTGGCCCACCGGCCCGCCATCATCGGCGATCACACCGGCCCTTTACCGACACTACGAATATAGAGTAAGGTCTCGGTCCGAGATGGATCGCCATGGACAAACGCCGAAAACCTAATCCCGGGGAGCGCCGCCGCGACCTGTGCGATGTGGCGATTCAGTTGTTGGCCGACGACGGGGCCAAGGGCTTGAGCCACCTCAAGGTCGACCGCAAAGCCGGCGTGCCCGACGGCACCACGTCGTTCTACTTCCGCACCCGCTCCGCGCTGCTGCGTGCCGTGGCCGAGCGGTTGGCGGAGCTCGACCTCGCCGACCTACGGTCCGTCGCCGATGACTCCGACGGTCGGGGCGACAACCCGTCGCCCTCGCGGCTGTCCCAAGTGGTCATTCGCTCCGGTAACGAGCCACAGTTGTTCCGCACCAAGGCCAGGTATGAGCTGACCATGCAGGCCGCCCGCGATCCGTCGCTGGCCGCGATCCTGCAGCGGGCCACGGACGAATTCACCAAGCTGCACCGGGAAATCCTGGTCCAGCTCATGCCGCACGGCGCGGACCTTGACCCAGCCGTGGTCGAGGACCTGAGCAATGTGACGTTGACCTTCATCAACGGCCTGCTGCAGCGGCTCGCCCATGGCGACCGGCTCATCGATACCGCGGAGCAGTTAGATGGCATCTTGTCGGCGATGGCGGTGGGGATTCTCAAGAGTCCGAACAAGGGCCGCCTCACACGGAGCGACCGCGTGTCGGCAGCGCGCCGCAGCCGGGTAGCCGGATCCGGGTGAGCCTGCGGGGCGGGACACGGCGTGTGTGGCTCTGGCTCTGGCCCTTGCCAGGCCACCCGCTGTATGGTTCTCTACGAGAATAGAGTAGGTCCACGTTCACGGGCCGCGTCAGCCAAACCCGTGAGCACGTGCGAACAATCCAATTAAGCGGAGTGTACAAATTGGCCGAGCCCGATCCGGCGCTGACAGACCGGCGGTGCCGGCTCTGTTGCGCAGGGGGTGTCGGTACCCGGAAATGTCTGCAGTAGGAGAAATTTCGTGACGGCGAGCACCGATAGCCATGTTCGATTCGACCCATATGATGTCGAGCTGATTGCCGACCCATATCCCATGTTCAAGCGCCTGCGTGACGAGGCGCCGCTTTACTACAACTCCGAATACGACTTCTACGCGCTGAGCCGATTCGCCGATGTAAACAAGGCAATCATCGACTACGGCACTTACAGCTCCGCTCGGGGCGTGATCATGGAACTGATCAAGGCCAACCTCGAGATCCCGTCAGGCATGTTGATCTTCGAGGACCCGCCGATCCACGACGTGCACCGCAAGCTGCTGTCGCGCATGTTCACGCCTCGCAAGATCGCGGCGCTGGAACCGATGATCCGGGAGTTCTGCGCGCAATCACTGGACCCACTGGTGGGGTCGGGGCGGTTCGACTTCGTCTCCGATCTGGGCGCGATCATGCCGATGAAGGTCATCAGCGCACTGCTCGGGATTCCCGAAGAAGATCAGGAATACATCCGCGATCGCGGCAATGCCCAACTACGCACCGAGCCCGGCAAGCCGATGAGTGCCGCCGAGCACGGCTTGTCAGTAGGCGAGCAGTTCGAGGCTTATATCGACTGGCGTGCCGACAATCCGTCCGACGACATCATGACCGAGCTGCTGAACGTCGAGTTCGTCGACGAGACCGGCACGACTCGGCGACTGAGGCGCGAGGAGATCTTGGTCTACCTCAACGTGGTGGCCGGGGCGGGAAACGAAACGACAACGCGGCTGATCGGTTGGGCGGGCAAAGTTCTCGCGGAGCACCCCGGCCAGCGTCGCGAGCTCGTCGACAACCCCGGACTCATCCCGCAGGCAATCGAGGAGCTGCTGCGCTTCGAGCCCCCCGCGCCGCACATGGCACGCTATGTAACTCGCGACGTCAGCCTCTATGGCCAGACGGTGCCGGAAGGCAGCGTGATGCTGATGCTGATTGGGGCGGCCTGCCGTGACGAGCGACAGTTTGGGCCCGACGCGGGCGAATTCAACATTCATCGCGCCGCCCGGCCGCACCTCACGTTCAGCGTCGGCGCCCACTTCTGCTTGGGTTCGGCGCTGGCCCGGCTGGAAGGACGTGTCGCCCTCGAGGAGATCCTCAAGCGCTTCCCGGAGTGGGAGCCCGACCTGGCCAACGCAAAGCTGAGCCCGACGTCGTCGGTGCGCGGCTGGGAAACCCTGCCCACCGTGGTGCCCTGATGACCGGCCGCGTCGAGGGCCGGGTAGCGGGAAAGGTCGCGTTCGTCAGCGGCGCCGCCCGCGGTCAGGGTCGCAGCCACGCAGTGCGCTTGGCGCAGGAGGGCGCCGACATCATCGCGATCGACGTCTGCGGGCCGATCGACAACCTGGCGTATCCGCACTCGACGCCGGAAGACCTGGCCGAGACGGCCGACTTGGTGAAAGCCCAAGACCGTCGCATCGTCACCGCGCAGGTCGACGTCCGCGATTACGAGGCGCTGAAATCCGCCGTGGACGGCGGTGTGGAACAACTCGGGCGGCTCGACATCATCGTCGCGAACGCGGGCGTGGGTACCGACGGCAGGAAGCTGCACAAGATTCGGGAAGACGTCTGGCAGGACATGATCGACATCAACCTCAGCGGCGTCTGGCATACGGTCAAAGCGGGCGTGCCGCACATACTTGCGGGTGGTCGCGGCGGCTCGATCATCCTCACCAGCTCGGTCGGCGGCCGCAAAGCCTACCCGAACACCGGCCACTACATCGCCGCCAAGCACGGCGTGATCGGTCTGATGCGTGCCTTCGCCGTCGAGCTGGGCCAGCACATGATCCGCGTCAACTCCGTGCTGCCCACGCAGGTCAGCACTACGATGGTGATGAATGACAACACATTCCGGCTCTTTCGTCCGGACTTGGAAAATCCCGGGCCGGACGACTTCGCGCCGATTTCCCAGATGATGCACACCCTGCCGGTGCCGTGGGTGGACGCCGTAGACATCAGCAATGCGGTCCTATTCCTCGCCTCTGACGAATCTCGTTATGTCACTGGCGTTTCGCTTCCCGTCGACGCGGGCAGCTTGCTCAAATAAGCGCTATTCAAGAGAAGTTGGAGAAGACGATGCCCGAATACGACTACGAAGAAATGAAGAAGGAAGCCGAGCAGTACATCAAGTTCGAGAAGGACAAGAAGAACCGGATCGCCTACATCACCTTCAACCGCCCCGAGGAGCTCAACTCCACCACCTTGGGCATGCGGCAGAACTACGCCGACCTGATCCACAAGTGCAACGTGGACGACGATGTCAAGGTCGTCGTGATCCGTGGCGAGGGAGACGATTTCGGAAGCGGTGGCGACCTGCCCGAGCAGCGGGGCATGCTGGAAAACCCGGGCATGCCGCTGCTGCACGAGTTGGCGATCAACGATGACGACGTCAAGTACCCGCCCGGCGGGTCGTATCGCTACCTTTCGACCGTCACCGACTTCTACGCCAAGGCCCGCGCGGGAAACCGCCCGCTGCAGGAGCTGCGCAAGATCAGCATCATCGAGGCCAAGGGCTACTGCTACGGCTGGCACTTCTACCAGGCGGGCGACGCCGACCTGGTGGTCTCCTCCGACGACGCCCTGTTCGGCCACCCGGCGTTTCGCTACGTGGGTTGGGGACCGCGCCTGTGGTGGTGGGCCGAGACGATGGGCCTGCGCAAATTCTCCGAAATGCTGTTCACCGGACGGCCATTCAGCGCGAAGGAGATGTACGAGTGCGGCTTCGTCAACAGCGTGGTGCCGCGCGAGAAGCTGGAAGAAGAGACGCTGAAGTACGCGATGGCCTGCTCGCGTTCCCGCCCGACCGACACCGTCGCGGTGCAGAAGACCTTCCTCGAGCTTTACAAGCAGCACAAGGGCGAATACTTCGGCAGCCTGCTCACCGGCATGGTCGAGGGCATGCTGCCGATGATCACCAACGACGCGGAGGAAGTGGACCTGACAGCGGGCACCTTCGAGAAGGGCCTCAACAACGTGGTGAAGGACAACGACCTGAACTTCCCGCCGGAGTGGCGTCTGAGCCGCTCGGGACGCTCGAAGCCCTGACCGTCTTGGGACGGCTCGCATGTCGGCGCTGACGGGTTTCCGGGTCGTCGAGCTGGCCGGTTCCGTTGCGGGGGAGTACTGCGGAAAGTTGTTGGCCGACTTCGGTGCCGAGGTCGTCAAGGTCGAGGCGCCGGAGTGCGGCAGTCCGACGCGCGCGATGGCTCCCATCGTCGCCGACGGCCTCGACGGCAGCGGGCTTTTCGCGTACCTCAACACCAACAAGCAGTCCGTCGTGCTGGATGTCCGGCCCGCCGCCGGTGCGGAGACCCTGCACCGGCTCATCGGGACGGCCGACGCGGTCGTCGACGACGGTTCCTTCGACGGGGCCAGCGATTGGTCGCGGCGGCATCCGGACGTGGTGTTCTGTTCGATCACGCCGTTCGGGCGGGATGCGCCCCCCGAGTTCGGCAACGCCAAGAGCCTCAACGTGTTCCACGCCAGCGGTTGGGGGTACCACACGCCGAGCCACCCCGATCCCGCCAAGCCGCCGCTGCAGGGGCCTGGCCGGTTCCTGGCCGACTACGAAGCGGGACTGGACGCCGCGCTTTGCGTGACGGCATCGCTGTTCGGGCGCCTGCACAACGGCCACGGACAGTCCATCGACATTTCCGAACACGCCGTGCTGGTCTCCCGCGCCGACTGCATCATCGGCCGGTTCATCACCGGTGAGGTGCCCGCCGAAGGCCACCGCAGCGACTATGACCAGGTGGGTCCGGCGGCGTTTTTCGCCTGCGCCGACGGTTTCGTCTACCTGTACATGACCAGCCGCGCCCACTGGCTCGGCCTGAAAGAACTGATGGCTCATCCGGATTGGCTGAACGCGTTCGACGACGACTGGCTGGAGTTCTCCGTCACCCCGGAAAAAGTAGCTGCGTTCCAGCGGGGCTTCGTGGCGTGGGTTCGGGACCTTGCCAAGGACGAAGCGTCCGACCGAGCCCAGCGCCTGGGCGTACCGCTGGTACCGGTGAACGGTGCCGCGGACCTGCATCGTTCACCGCAGTACCGGCACCGGGGTTTCTTTCAGCAAGTGCGGCACCCGGTGCTGGGCGGTGCCGCATATCCGACCGTGCCATACGCGTTCAGCGCATCGCCGGCCCGAATCACCTCCGCCGCACCGGCCCTCGGCCAGCACACCGGTCAGGTCCTGGGCCGCATCGATGGCCCGCGACCGCGGCCGCAAGTCAAGTGGCCGCAACTCAAGCCACCCAAGAATCCGCGCGGTGGGCCGCTGCAAGGAGTCCGGGTCGTCGAGCTCACCAAGGTGTGGGCCGGGCCCTACGCGGGCAAGCTGCTGGCCATGCTGGGCGCCGAGGTCATCAAGGTCGAAACCGCGGGTAGCCCCGAGGAGATGCGTGCCTACGGCGGCACCGACATCAACCACGCGCCGTATTTCCTCAGCATCAACCCCGAAATCCTCAGTGTGGACCTCGATATCAAGTCCACCGAGGGCATGGCGCGGCTGCGTGAGCTGATCGCCCGCAGCGACATCGTGATCAACAACCTGCGCCCGGGTGCGATGGAACGCCAGGGCTTAGGCTATGCGCAGCTGACGGAGATCAAGGCGGACATCATCTCCGTGTCGATCAAGATGTGGGGTAACGACGGGCCGCTGGGTCATCAAACCGGTTACGCGCCATGCTTCGCCGCCCTGGCCGGGCTGGCCCCGCTGGTCGGCTATCGCGGGGGGCCGCCCCTCGGGACCAGCATGCGCTACGGAGATTCGACCGTCGGCGCGGCGGCCGCGTACGCCGCGGTGGTCGCATTACTGCATCGCGAACTCAGCGGCGCCGGACAGTTCGTCGACCTCTCGGCCGTCGAAACCCTGTCGTCGATGATCGGCGACTGCCTGCTTGAGCAAGCCCTGACGGGACAAGCGTTTCGGCCCAACGGCAATGCTCACCCCGACCTGTGCCCGCACGGCTGCTATCCCTGCGCGGACGGCGCCTGGATCACGGTCGCCGTAGCCGACGACGCGCAGTGGCGCGGGTTGTGCGACGTGCTCGATGCGGAATTGCTCACCCGAGAACCCCGCTACGCCACCATGGAGGGGCGACGGCGCGATGCCGAGACGCTCGACGCCTGTCTCGCGCAGCTCACTCGGCGCCACGAAGCCGAGCAGCTCGCGGATCGCCTGCGCGCCGCGGGTGTCCCGGCCGGCAAGAGCGCCACCGCGCTCGACGTGATCGGTGATCAACGACTGTGGGACCGCGAGCTGTACCGCTTCGTCAGCGATCATCGTGAGGGCCAGCGCCCGATCGTCGGGCCGTCCTGGCGGATGGCCCGCGGCCAGGCGCGCATCGCTCACGGTGCGCCCGACCTTGGCGAGCACACCGAGTACGTGCTACACGAGATACTGGGCGCATGACCGGGACACTTGCACACACCGCGGCCCTGGTTACCGGCGCCAGCAGCGGTATCGGGGCAGCAACGGCCAAAGCGCTGGCCGCGGAAGGCGCGGCGGTGGCCCTGCTCGCGCGCCGCGCGGACCGGCTCGCCGAGCTGAAAGCCGACATCGAAACCGCCGGTGGCACAGCGCTGGCCGTGGCGGCCGATGTCACCGACGCCGAGGAGGTGTCGGCGGCCGTGCGGCGCGCCGCCGCGGAGTTCGGCCGGCTCGACACCGTGGTGAACAACGCTGGGCTGATGCAATCCGGGCCGGCGGCCGAGGCGTCGCTGCGGGATTGGGATGCCATGGTGACGGTCAATGTGCAAGGGGTTCTGTACGTCACGCGTGCGGCGCTGCCGTACCTGATCGACGCCGCCGCCGACTCGCCGCGCGGTGTCGCCGATCTGGTCAACATCAGTTCGACCGCCGGGTGGGTGGCCCGGCCGAACACCGCGGTCTACTCGCTGACCAAGTTCGGGGTGAACGCTTTCAGCGAGGGCATTCGGCAGGAGGTGCTCGGGCAGCGCGTCCGGGTCGGCGTGGTGGGCCCCGGGACGGTGGATACCGAGATCTTCGGCCACCTCCCCGAGTCGTCGCGGGAGGCCTTCGAGCGCCAGACCGCCGGGATGGTCATGCTGCGCCCCGAGGACATCGCCGACGCGGTCCTGTTCATGGTGACCCGTGACCGCCGGGTGGCCGTCAATCACATGCTGGTGCGCGCGGCCGAACAAACCTGGTGAGCAATTGACTTCGCATTGGGCCGTCGGCGACCGGTACGGGTTGGCGTTTCCGGCCGACCCCGCGGCGCTGGAAAGTGGTGCGGCGCGGTTTCTCACCGAGGCGTTCCTCGCCTCGGGTGCGTTGCGCGACAACGGCGTCGCGCGCGTTTCCGGGTTTCGTGAGGTGGCCGGCGGTAGCACGGGACGCAAGACCATGCTCTCCGTCGAATACGCCAAGCCCGCCCCGGACCTGCCCGCCGACCTTTTCGTCAAGTTCTCGCGCGACTTCGACGACCCGGCGCGTGATCGCGGCAAGACCCAGATGGAGGCCGAGGTGTGGTTCGCCGCCCTGTCCCGGGCTCCGGAATTTCCGATCGCGATACCCCACGCGCTGTTCGCCGACTATCAGCGCCAGACCGGCACCGGAATACTGGTCACAGAGCGGATCCGATTCGGCTGCAACGGGATCGAACGGCAGTATCACAAATGCCTCGACTACGAGATGCCCGAGCCGCTCGGACACTATCGAGCGCTGCTCACCGCGCTGGCCCGGCTCGCCGGCACCCACCGATCCGGGTGGCTGCCCGCCGAGCTCACCGCACACTTCCCGGTGGACGTCGCGGCCGCGACGGTGGGGGATCGGGCGCTGCTGTCCACCGAGAAGCTGGAGCGCCGGGTGGACCGACTGGCGGAATTCGCAGAGATCCGCCCCGGGCTGCTGCCCGCTTGTTCACCGGAGCTCATCGCACGCATGCGCGCGGACGTGCCCCGGTTCGCGCGCCACGAGCACACGGTCGCGGGCCTGCTGGCCGACGACTCCGACTATGTCGCGCTGTGCCATTGGAACGCCAACATAGACAACGCATGGTTTTGGCGCGACGCCGACGACGGTCTACGCTGCGGCCTGATGGACTGGGGATGCGCCAGCCAGATGAATCTCGGCATGGCGATCTGGGGAGCCATGTCCGGCGCCGAAACCGACGTGTGGGACTCTTATCTCGACGAGCTGTTGCAGCTGTTCGTCACCGAGTTCCATCGTTGTGGCGGACCGGAACTCGATCCGGTTCGGTTGCTCCGACACACACTGTTGTACGCGGCGGCGATGGGCGTCGCCTGGCTGCTGGGCGTGCCGGCGTTGATCCGCAAGCGATTCGAAGCCATACCGGACAGTCGACGCCATCCACTGATCAGGGACGACGAGGGCATACGCGCGCCACTGCAGATGCTGTCGAACCTGCTGTTCCTGTGGGATCGGCATCGCATCAGTGATCTGCTCGACGAAGCGCTGGCAGGGACGAGCCCCTGAGCTACGGCTCGTCGTCGTCATCTTTATCGCGCAGCAGTTTCTCGGGGTGATGAAAAGTGTTGCTGCGCGGTCGGCCCCGGTCCAGATGTGGGGGTGGAAGCCACTCGGTGTCGCCCTTGGCATTCTTACGGGTTGTCCAGCCGCCGGGTTTGAGCAGGCGATGGTGGGGTCCGCAGGCGAAGGTGATGCCGTCGACGTCGGTGCGCCGACATTTGGCCCAGTCGGTGACGTGATGGACCTCGGAGTAGTAGCCCGGGACGGTGCAGCCGGGTGCAGAGCAGCCGCGGTCCTTGGCATACAGCACGATTCGCTGGCCGGGGGAGGCGAGTCGTTTCGTGTGATAGAGGGCCAGGGCTTTTCCCTTGTCGAAGATCGCCAAATAATGACGCGCGTGGCGGGCCAGCCGAATCACATCGCTCATCGGCAGGATGGTGCCTCCGCCGGTGAGGCCACGCCCGGCGGCGGCTTCCAGCTCTTGCAGCGTCGTGGTGACGACGATGGAGGCCGGCAAGCCATTGTGCTGGCCCAGCTTTCCCGACGCCAGCAGCGCACGGTTCGCCGCCAGTAGCGCGTCGTGGTTGCGTTGGGCCGCGGATCGGCCGTCACGGTCGATCGCATCCTGGCTGGGCGCGCCGTCCACGCAGGGCGCGTCGTCCAGTGGGTTGCACATGCCGGGCGCGGCGAGCTTGGCCAACACCGCCTCCACGGTGGCGCGGGCTTCGGGGGTGAGCAGGCCGCGCAACTCCGACATGCCGTCGGCTTGCTGCTTGCCCAGGGTCAGTCCACGACGCCGTGCCCGGTCGTCGTCGGTGTAGGTGCCGTCTGGGTTCAGGCAATCGGCGATGTGATCGGCGAGCTCTGCCAATTGCTCGGGGCGGTACCGCGTTCCGTGCGTTGCAAGGTCGGCTTCGACGGCCTGGCGCGTGGCGAAGTCCACCCAGCCGGGCAGCTGATGGAAGAACCTGCGGATCACCGCCACCTGTCCGCCGCCAAGCCTCCCATCGCGTTGGGCGGCGGCGGTGGCCGGCAGGATCGGATCCAGCGGTTCCCCGGTCAGCCCGCGCCGGGGACCCAGGTCGGTCGCCTCTTTGATGCGCCTCGACGCTTCGGCGCGGCTGACCAAAGTTGACTCGGCGATCGCGTGGGAGAGCTTGCCGCCCAGCTCCTCTGCGGTGGCCTGGCGGGTCAAGTTGTTGATCAGCGGATGCTCGATAGCCGGCAGCTGGCGGCGCACCTTCTCGCAGCGCTCCAACATCGCCAGCTGCTCCCGGGTGGCCAGATCGTCGCCTTCGTAGCCGACAAGATCGCCCATGGCAGCGTCGATGGTGTCGAATGCTGCCAACACGGCCTCGCGATCAATACTCACACCTTGAAACTATCGGCGCCCACCGACAAAAACCGCCTCGCTGAGACCGCTGGAGCTGAAGTGACACAAATGATTTCAGCGGTCAGACCACGACGGGCTGGTCGTCATCACCTCTACACCGTCCCCGGTGATGTGAACGGTGTCCCGCCGGAATACCGCCCCGACGCCGTCCTGCCACACGTAGCCGGTGATCGCCAACACCATGCCGGCCTCCAGCCGGTCGTGTTCGCCGGCGGCCAGCAGCGTTTGGGACACCACGGGTGGATCGAACCCCAGCCCCAACCCGTGCGCTATCGGCATCGGCGGAATCGGTTCGCCGGCCGCCTGATAGGCCGCCACCAAGTCCGAGGTGGCCGCGCCAGGTCGACAGGCCGCAAGCATGTTGTCGTACAACACATCCGAGCGGCCGAATAGCTCCGGGGCAGAATCACCGGCCGGCCAGGTGCGGCCCACCTCCGCGACATAGCCATTCGCCAGGGCCCCGGCGGCTAACGCGACCAGGTCGCCCGCTCGAACCTCGCCGGAACCGGCGCGGCGCCACGGCTCTTCCTTTGACGTCACCCAGGCGGCGTCCTGGGTGGCCGGCGTGCTCACCCCGCCCGCGGCCATGGCCTCCATCATGGCCCCGGCCAGCGTCCGCTCCGACACTCCCGGCGCGAATTCGGCCAGGGCAGCGGCGAGTCCGCGTTCGGCGACGCGCAGTGCGGTGTCCATCGCAGCGACTTCGTCGGGCGTCTTGATGCGCCGCGCCGCGCGCATCGCCGGCTCGGCGTCGACGAGCTCGGCGTTGGGGAACGCCTCCGGCAGCAGGGCGGCGAAAGTGGGTGTGATCGCATCGGTGCCGACCCGCCGAGCCGTGTCGGCACCGTCGATCTTCTTCAGCACGTCGATGAGCGTCATCGGGTTCCAGGCCAGTCCGTAGAGGTGATCGCGCCCGATCTCCTCCGGCACCCCCTCGTCGTCGGTGCTGTTGAGGTAGATGTCCCCGGAGGCGCGCACCACGGCACACATGGGACCGAACGGCCGCGTCCCGGCTATCCACAGCTGCGGTGCGCCGGTGACGTAACGGATGTTGGCCTGCCGCCCGAGCACCAGGATGTCGAGCCCGTGTGCGTCCATTTGGGCCAGTGCCCGCTCCCGACGGCCCGCCCGCAACGCGCGGGGGTCGGGCAAAACCTCAGTCGCCATAGGGGGAATAGGGGTAGTCGGTGATCGGCAGGTAGCCGTCTTCGGTGATCACCACGATCTCCTCACTGCGATAGCCGCCCGTGCCGTCCTCCCACACGACGGGTTCGAGAACCAGCACCATCCCCGGCGTGAAGACGAAGTTGTCGTCGAATTCTTCGCCGAGATCCGTTCCGATCATGGGCGCTTCGGCGGGGTAGGTGCCGATGCCGTGGCCCAGGTAGAAGTGCGGCAACCACGGTTTGCGGCCACCGTTGGCGGCGATCGCCGCCCGCGCCAGATCACCGGAGGTGACACCGGCTTTGGTCACCGCGAGCACCGCGTCCAGGATGGCGCGCCACTGCCGGAACTGATCCTGCTGCCGGGGCGTGGGCTGTTCGCCGACCACCCAGGTCCGGCCGAAATCGGAGCAGTAGCCGAGGTAGGTCATGCTGATGTCGGTCCAGAGCACATCCCCGGCGGCGAGTTCACGATCCGTGGGCAGCAGCGGCAGCGCAAGATCGCCATGCGTCGTCCACACCCCGGCTTCGCGCGAACTCGGCATGACCTGCCAGATGGCCTCGAGCATGTTGGTGGTGGCCCCCAACTCGAATGCGCGACGCACCAGCGTGGCCGAGAGGTCGATCTGCCGCACTCCCGGCGCCAAGGCCCGCTGCACATCCACGATCGCCTGTTCGGTGATGCGGGCCGCGCGGCGAAGGCAGGACAACTCGTCTCGAGTCTTCACCAGTTGCGCATTGCCGAGCACGATTGCCGCATCCGTCGGCACGCCCGCGGGAAACAGCGTGGGCCCGGCCCTGCGCATCGCCCCGGTCAGCTCGTCGACGGCGACGTTCGCACCCGGCGGGATCAGCCCGGCCAGCTCGCGCGCGAATTGCTCGACGCCATGGTCGAATTCGAGGTAGACAGGGCCGTGCAGATGATCGTCGGGTACTGGTGATGCCGCGGACGCTCCACCGCGGAAAGGCATGAACAGGTGCGGATGTTCGTCGTCGGCGAGCACGACCGCGACCGGGCGCTCCACATGTGAGAGGCCGGCATCCAGCAGCGGCCAGCTGGCACCGGTCGCGTACCCGACGTACCCGTTCATCAACAGGATCAAAGCGTCGACACCGTGGTCGGCCATCGCCGACCGCAGCCGCGCCCCGGTTTCTGCACGCATGCGCGCCCGGTCCGGCTCCTCCGGTATGTCGATCACCGCGCCACCAGCTGTGAAAGAAGTCATCACAGACCCAGGAAGTTTCTGATGTTTCCGCTGACGACGCGGACGGCGTCCTCGGGACCTACGGCGTCAACCACCGCGGCCAGCGACCGCTCCGAATAGCCAAAGGTGCTTTCGTTGTGCGGGTAGTCGGATGACCACATCGCCTTGTCGATGCCGATCTCGTCGATCTGGGCAAGCCCAAGGCCGTCCACCATGAACGAGGCGCACATGTGGGCGTCCCAGTAATGCCGGACCTCGCGTTCGGGCTGATGTGCGAGCATGTGTCGATACGAGGCCAGGACGTGCTCGGCGTCTTGCAAAGCCGGTGGGACCCAGGCGATACCGCCCTCGAACCAGCCGACCCGTAGCCCTGGATGACGGTCGAGGATGCCGCCGAAGACATACTTGGAGAACATCTCCCGGAACGAGTCGATGTTGACCATCATCGCCACCGCAACGCTGTTGACCTCGCTCGGAACCTTAGGCTGGCTCTCCCCGATGTGGTGGGTGAGCGGCAGCCCGGAGTCCTCGATTTCCTCCCACACCGCGCTCATCGCGGCACCCGAGAAGTCGATGGCGTGGCCGTTGTCGTCGATGCCGGGGCTTATCGGCATCAAAAACGTCTTGAGTCCCAAGGATTTCAGCTCGGTCAACGTGCGCCGGGTGCCGCGCGGGTCCCACCAGTTGATCAGGCCGACACCATAGCAGTGGCCGCAAGAGCGTTTCTGGAACGCGGCGATGTGCTCGTTGTAGATGCGAAAGATGCGCTCCCGCAGATCCTTATCGGGATAGTGGAACAACGCCAACACCGCGTTGGGAAACACGAGTTCCTTGTCGACGCCGTCTTCGGCGAGCTCACGCAGGCGGGCGTCGATGTTGCGGCTGACGGCTCCGGCCAGGTCGTCGTACTGCATCAGCACCGCGCTGAAATCACCGACCACCATCGACTGCCCCGGCCGGCCGAGCAGGTAGGCGCCGTCCTCGTACCAGATTCGCGGCGCGTAATCCTTCAGGTCGTCGGGGAAGTGTTCGTAGAAGATGTCATCGGCCACCGAGATGTGGTTGTCGGCGGAGAACACCTCGGTGCCGGGGGGCAGGCCGGTGCTGGCGCCGATAGCGTGGCCGCGACGGTGCTTGGGCGCTCCGATCACACCCTCCGGGTAAGGGGTGCGGGTCTGCAGCCGCCCCGCCTTCACCATGTCACCGGAAGCTCATAGAGCCCGTAGGCCAGCGCGTCGTGCTTGAACGGCAGCTCTTCCACCGGCACTGCGAGCCGCAACGTCGGGACGCGGCGCAGCAGGGTGGGCAGGACGATCTGCAGCTCCATCCGGGCCAGCTGCTGCCCGACGCACTGGTGGCGGCCGTAACCGAAGCCGACGTGCGGGCCGTCCTCCCGGCGCAGGTCGAGCCGCTCGGGATCGGGGAATTGGCGGGTGTCCCAGTTCGCCGGCGCGACGTCGAGGATGATGCCCTCGCCTGCGCGGATCGTCTCGCCGCCGACCTCGATGTCCTCGACGGCGATGCGGCGCTGTCCCGTCTGAATGATGCTGAGGTAGCGCATCAATTCCTCGACCGCGACCGCGATCGCCTTCGGATCGTCGCTGTCGCGCAGCAGCGCCAGCTGGTCGGGATGGTCGAGTAGGGCCGCGATGCTCAGGCTGATCATGTTGGCGGTGGTCTCGTGGCCGGCGATGAGCACGCCGGTGGCCAACTGCGCGGCCTCGCGTACGCTGAGCTCTTCGGCGTTGACCCGCTCGGCAAGGTCGGACACCAAATCTTCCGAGGGGCTTTGCATCTTGGCCCGCACCAGATTGGCCAGGTACTTCGCCAACGACGCGGCGCCCTGGGCCGTGTCCTCCTCGGTGGCGTAGCGGCCCATGCCCCGTTGGGCCTGGGCCTGGAAGAAGTCGGCGTCCTCGTAGGGCACGCCCAGCAATTGGCTGATGACCAGCGAGGGGACGGGCAGCGCCAACGTGCTGACGATGTCGCCCGGCTTCGGGCCGGCCAGCAACGCGTCGATGTGATCGTCGGTGATCTTCTGCACCGCCGGCCGCAGCGCCTCAACCCGCTTGAACGTGAACGGTTTTGACAGCATCCGCCGAAACCGGGTGTGTTCTTCGGCGTCGGAGGTGAACACCGACCGAGGGCGCTTGTGCACCGTCGCCAGCATGCCCTCGTTCCAATGCGGATATCCGGGCAGTCGGTCGTCGACGCTGGCGCGCGAGTCACTGAACAACGCCCGGATCGCCTCATAGCCGTGGATCAACCACGGTGTGCTGTCGTCCCAGATCCGGACGCGGCTCAGCTGCTTTTCGGCGTTGAGCTCCAACACTTCTGGCGGCGGGGCGAACGGGCAACCCGGCGCCCGCGACATCGGGAACTCCGGAATGTCCGTGGCGGTCGAGACGTCGGTCATCGTTCTCCTTGCTGCTGGCCTGTTCTGGTCTTGGTGGACTAGCCGGTTGCCGCGCCGACGTGGACCGGTGCGCGCCACAGGGCGACGATGGCGTCGACCAGGCCCTCGCCGGCGACCGGCCAGGCCGAACGTGAACGTGGTCCGTGCTCGGCCAGGGCGCTCTCGTGCTCGGCGCAGGTGTGCATGAGCAGGTTGCGCACCATGACCATGCGTTCGGAACGCACCCGCCTGGGCAGGTCGGGGAGGCAGCGATTGATGCCCTCGATGGTCCGCACCAGCAGCGGCGACGCGAGTGCGTCTTTGGTGACTACGTGGCGGTAGGTGGGGTCGGCCATGGCCTGAGCGGCGAAGCGGGCATACCAGCTGGGCGTGCCGAGCGCGTGCAGGTGATCGGTGAGCGGCCGCACCAACGCGCCAACCCAGTCACGCAGGTCGGTCGAACCGTCGATGGCGGTCAGCATCTGCGCCCGGAGTTCCTCGATGGGATCCCGATGCTTGCTCTCGATCGCCCGGAGCAGGTCCGTCCTCGTCCCGAAGTGGTAGCAAGCCGCGGCGTTGTTGCCCTGTCCGGCCGCCTCGCTGATTTGCCGGTTCGATACGGCATACATGCCGCATTCGGCGAACAGCACTTCCGCGGCCGACAGGATCGCGTCCCGGGTGCCGCTCGATCTCTCGGACCGGGCGATCCGCTCGGCGGTCATCGCCCCAGTGAACACGGCGTACCGGATTAAATCAAGCAATTTATTTAACCGGCGTGGCATTGTGGCGACGCGGTAGGCATCCGCAGTCGAATCCCCTTCCGGTCAAGGTGATTTCATCGCTCCGACGCCCAGACGGGGCCGCACGGGAATACAGTCACCGTATGAATCCGCTGCAGCGGGTGCTCGGGAACCCGACGGCCTACCGCCGGCTCGTCCTCAGTGGCCGGCCGGTCGCGGAAACCCTGGAGGCGCTGCCGCGGTTCGCGACGGGTGGGCGGCTCGGCGTCTTGGACCTCGCCGGCCTGCCGAACGTGCGGATCACCACGTCGGGTCGCAAAACGGGCCTGGCCCGCACGGCAACCGTGCAGTACGTGCCCGTCGGCAATGGGCTGTTGCTGATCGGTTCCAACTGGGGCCGGGACCGCCACCCGTCGTGGTCAGCGAACCTTAAAGCTAGGCAACGGGTTACCGTGCGCAGGCGCGGAGAGGGCTCCGTCGCGACCGTGCGGTTGCTCACCGGCGTGGAGCGCGACGAAGCGTGGTCGACGGTGCTGGCGCACTGGCCGAACTATCAACTCGCCCAAGAACGCGCGAGTCGGCGGCAGTTCCGCCTGTTTCTCCTCACGCCCACCCAACAGTGTCGCGGCGGGAACTAACCCGGATGCGGCTTTTTCAGATGCGCAATCTCGTCACCCCAAACCGATTGGGCCCCTGCATCACCCACGCGGTAGATCTGGACCATCGCAGCAACGGCGACGGCGAGCACCAGTATCGCGATAGTCGCCCGGACGACCACACGGCTCTTGTCCGAGCGGCGCTCGATCAGGCGCATCACCACTAGCACCAGCGCGGCCGCCAACAGTGCGGCGGCGAAGTAGGTCATCGTGCCGCCCAGGGAGGCGTGCTTTTGCAGGATGGCGCTGGGTTTTGCCCTCAGGTCGTAAAGCCATTCCCCTGCGTCTACCGTGATGGGCGTCAAAACCATGGTGGCGACAGCGAATATCAGTGCGAGCCACAACAACGGGCCCCGACGCGCCGTCGGCCAAAACACGCACACGATCTCCAGCACGGCGGTCAGCGGCACGAGCACGACCACGAAGTGCAGCAGCAGGACATGGGCGGGCATGCCGTTGATGACGGTCATTTGACTCCTTGGTGGGGGGAGGTCAGTTCGCGCTCAGCCGCCGAGCCCCTTCTTGATGGCCGCGTCTTGTTTCTGGCCCACGTCGTTGACGAAATCCGCGGGGGCCAGGGTGTCGGGCGGCCCGTCGAACTGCAGCGTGACCAAGGCCCTGCCCTCGGTGAACAGCAGGATCGTCACGCCCTTGCTCTTGTCCGGATTGTTACCCAACAACATCGTTCCGCCCGTTCCGACGTTGGCGGCTTGCGTTGTCGGGTTCTTGATCACGTCACCCTGAGCGCCCTTGGCCGCGTTCAACGCATCCGTGGCGGCGCCGGGGTCCGCGAAGACCTGAATAGTGTCCTTGATGACGTGGCTGCCGTCCTCGTCCTTGAACGTCGTCGCGACGCCCGGCTGACCATTCGGGTTGCTGGTCGGCGGGGTAGCGGTGAACGGTATCGGCGCGTTGATGTCGCTCGCCTGGATCAACAGTCCGGTGTACTCGCTCGGCTGCGCGGCGGCCGACAGAGGTGGTGTCGAGCTGTGCGCGCTACTAGTCGAGCTGGACGACGACGGCTTCGAGGGCGACGACGTCGGATTCTTGCCGCATCCCGCCACCGCCACCGCCAGCGCCGTCGTCACCGCGACGCCCGCGGCCACCGCCCGTGAAGTCGTCATCGCTCGAGCTCCCTTCCAGGCGGCCTCCGGCGCCACCGTCGAGTCGTTCCCGAATCGCACAGTACATTGCGGCGCGGCGCCACCGTGGCGCCGAAGGCCCTGGGGGAGATGGCCGGGCTAGTCCAGTTGGTCGCGTAGGCAGCGCAACGTGGCGGCCAGAATGCGGGAGACCTGCATCTGCGACACCCCGATGCGCTCGGCGATCTGGCTCTGCGTCATCGATTCGAAGAATCGCATCCGCAAGACCTCGCGTTCGCGCTCGGGGAGCTCGGCAACCAGGACGCGCAGCGCTTCCCGGTTGGTGATGTGCTCGATCTGCGGGTCGATGCCGCCGACCGCGTCAGCCACCAGCCGGGGTGTGCCCGAGCTATCGGTGCCCACCGGCGCGTCCAGGGAATCCAGCCGGTAGGCGTCGCCCGCCACCAGGCATTCCACGATTTCCTCGCGGGGAACTTCCAGCGCCTCCGACAGCTCGCCCGCGGTAGGAGCGCGCCCCAGCTTCTGGGCCAGATCACCGGTCGTCCTGCTGATCTGCACGTGCAATTCACGCAATCTCCGCGGTACTCGCATGCCCCAGCTGTAGTCGCGGAAGTACCGCCGAACCTCGCCCATCATGGTCGGGACCGCGAAGCCGATGAAGCTGGGACCCTTGTCAGGATCGAATCTGTTGATGGCGTTCATCAGCCCAAGTCGCGCCACCTGGATGAGGTCGTCGAGACCCTCCCCACGGCGGGCGAAGTGGCTAGCCACATGGTCGGCCAGGGGCAGGCATCGGGTCACGATTCGTTCGCGCTGGCGACGGTAGTCATGCGACTCGGCAGGCAGCCGACGCAGCAACACGAACATTTCGACAACGTCGTCGTAGGAATCGTCGGCTTTCTTATCGCGGCACGGAGGCGTAGGGGTGGAAGCAGGACGGGCGGGAGCAATCACACTGGTCATAGGCGCACGCGCCCGTTCTCGGCGCGGCTGATCCTGAAAACTCCTGTGCATAAATATTTTTGCATCACTTGACTCACTCCTCTGAGTCGTGTGCAGCGGGGGACCGGCAGCTATCGCACGGTCGCCTCACGGCACCTGTTCCGCAGGACTGGTCGTTCATCGAACGCGCGCGATCACCGAAGGGGAGATGACTCGGGTCTTTGATCGCCGGAGCCATGTCAAGCTCAGTAGCCGTGCGGCTGACTGGCCGCTTTGAGCTAAACGGCGACACGTCCATAACGGACTTCGTTTAAGACTATACGCCCCATCGCACGCCCCTGCGATCGCTTACCCCGACTCGGTCCCGAAGTCTTTTCGAAACCGTTGCCGCCGCACGAACGGACGGCATGACAGCAAACCGATCCGCTCGCCCGAGCTGCGGCCATCCGCCGGGTAGAACTGTGCTTTCCGGCTATCTGTGCTCTGACCCGCTGGGCGGCCGCAAACCACGCGGCCCTCCATCGGCCATTCAGCGTAGCCAGTTGCCACCGGGTGGCGCGGATGTCCCGTGCCCGTTGAAGGTGTCGACAGCGGTTCTCATTCCTGTCGCGGCTGGGTACTGTTCGCCTAATGTTCGTGACCAGTCTTCAGCGCCCCGCTCTCGGTCCTGGCCGAGAGTCGTTGGGGCACAACGTTTTCTGACAGCGATGGCGGTGAATGCCAACGGGCGCCTGCTGGACGGGCTCGGCGTGGTGGTGGTCGGCGGCAGCCGAGGGATCGGGCGGGCGGTCGTCGAACTGCTCTGCGACCTGGGCGCCGGCGTGGTCGTCAACGGGCGCGACGCGGACGCGGTCGAGGAAACAGTCGCCGCGGTCACGGCGTTGGGCGGGCATGCCAGCGTGGTGGCCGGACCCGCGAACGACGAGCGCATCGCCGGCGTTCTGGTCGACGACTGTGTGCGCAGGTACGGACGGCTGGACGCCCTGGTCAACTGCGCGGGCATCGCTGAGCCGCCGGGCTCCTCGATTCTGAACATCTCGCCGGATGACTTCGACCGCCTGATCAGCGCCCACCTCGGCACCGCCTTCCACACCTGCCGGGCGGCGGCTCGCGTCATGGCCGCGCAGGGGCACGGCGCCATAGTCAACACCAGTTCGGTCGCATTTCTCGGCGACTACGGCGGCACCGGTTATCCCGCGGGGAAAGGCGCCGTGAACGCCCTGACCATGGCCATCGCCGCCGAATTGAGGGGTCGCGGCGTACGAGCCAACGTGGTGTGCCCCGGCGCCCGGACCCGCCTGTCCACGGGCGCCGAGTACGAAGAGCACATCGAGGAGCTGCACCGCCGCGGATTGCTGGACGAAATGACCATGCGGGCCTCGCTCGACAGCGCCCCGCCCGCCTTCGTGGCCCCGCTATACGCCTATCTCGTGAGCGACCTGGCGAGGGCCGTGACGGGCCAGATCTTCGTTGCTGCAGGCGGATTCGTCGGCAGCTTCGACCGGCCGACGCCGCGCGTGCTGGGCTACCGCGACCACCACGACGCCGAACCGTGGTCGGTCGACGATCTGCACTCGATGATCGGGGCCGCGCAAGCCGCGCGCTGAGGGGCCCGAAGCCGGGCCACAGCAAATCGATCTCGGCGGCGCCGTGCCGGTTGACGCGAGGGCAGCGCCCGGCGCGTCCGAGTGTGCCGTTATTTCGCCACCGGTGCACCGAAAGTCGCACGTTGTGGGTGTGCGAGCCGGTCCGGCGGCCTACGCTGTCGTGCGAACCGCAGGAGGGTGTTTTGACAATGCAACCGAACCCGCTCGACCCAGTTGCCAGCGAACGGCTGTCGCACGCAGGCAACGTGTTCACCTCCGATCTGTCGATCAACGAATTCGCCCTGCTGCATGGGGCGGGGTTCGAGCCGATCGAACTGGTGATGGGTGTCTCGGTCTACCACGTCGGCTATCAGTTCACCGGGATCCGGCAACAATCCGAACTGCCCGTGCTCACCGACGCCACCTACCGGGCGCGCTGGAACGCGATGTCGCGGATGCAGGCGGAGGCAGATTCGCTGGGCGCGGACGGCGTCGTCGGCGTCCGCCTCGAATGGCGTCATCAGGGCGAGGGCGAGCATTTGGAGTTCATCGCCGTCGGCACCGCCGTGCGATACACGGAGAAGCCGGGCGCCTATCGACGTCCCAACGGGCAGGCGTTCACCAGTCACCTGTCGGGGCAGGACCTGACGACCCTCCTGCGGTCGGGATTCGCCCCGGTGGCGTTCGTGATGGGCAACTGCGTGTTTCACATCGCCGTACAAGGGTTCCTGCGCACGCTCGGACAGGTCGGGCGCAATGCCGAGATGCCCCAGTGGACGCAAGGGAGTTACCAGGCCCGCGAACTGGCGATGTCACGCATGCAGAGCGAGGCCGAGCGCGACGGCGGAAGCGGCGTCGTCGGGGTGCATTTCGCCATCTCCAACTATGCGTGGGGGCATCACACCGTGGAGTTTTATGTTGCGGGAACCGCGGTGCGTCGCGGCGGTGAGGCGCAGACGCTGACGCCGTCGTTCGTCCTGCCCATGAGCGATTGATGACGAGCCTCGATCACGAACGCGTCGGCCAGGCCATCGGAACCGCCTTGGCCGGCCCCGGGGGAGTCGGGCTGGTGCTCAGGGTCTTCTGCGGGGTTCCCGGGGTAATTCTCGTTCCCGCCCGCCGCGGCTTCTTCCGGTCTCAGCCGGAACGGGTGCAGATCGGTGACTGGCGTTATGAGGTAACCCCCGACGGCCGGCTGAGCGCCGCCCACCTGGTGAACGGCATCGTCCTGGCCGAGGAGGTCCTTGCCGCCGGCGCGGTCGGACCGCACATCGCTCGCGCCCTCGGGCAGCTGGTCACCGGCTACGGCCCGACGATCATCCCCAACATCGATGCGGCCCTCGATGTCCTCGAGGCCGGGGCCGGACCCCGCTGATGCGGGCCCGCCGGCCTACAGCCGGCCGGCGGCGAAATCGGCCGCTTGGTCGACCATGCCCGCCTCGACGTACTGGCGGTGCGCTACGGGGTTTGCCGCGTCCGAACAGATCGGGTCGCCGGGCACGCACAACTCGATGGTCTTGGCCGCGTACGGTAAGCCGATCGTCACGGGCGGCTCGTTGATGATGCTCATGAACTGGCTCGACGGCTTTCCGAAGAGCGCGACCGCCGCCACGTGGCTGGAGACCTCGGCCGGCATCGGCTGCAGTGCCTGGACCAGGTGTACCCCGTCCGGCACCGCGCTTTCGGTGACGAAACCAACCACGGCCGCGCCCTGAGAGTATCCGCCCAACACCATCCTCGTTCGGGGGCAGGAGACCGCCATGTGTTCGACGTGCCCGCCCGCATCGCTGATGCCATCCACGGCCCTCGGGAAGTCCGTGGTCGCCGGGTAGTCGACCGGATACACGCCCAGCGACCTGCCGCCGACGCGCGGGCGCAGGCTGTCGACGAAGCTCTGTCCGATACGGCCGACGCCGGGCGGCTCGTTGGTACCCCGGGCGAACACCACCTCGACATCGGGGCACGGCTCGGCGGTCGCGACGGGAACGGCCGGGAGCGCCCAAAACGGAGCCAACACAGCACAAATCAGACTGACGAGACGATGCGCCTTCACAGCGTGAGTTTGACACAGGGTGACAAAGTCCGCGCGTTATGCGGCCGCAGCCGCCGTCGTGCTAGCGCGGTGCGTCCGCACCATGGGCGCGGGGTCGCCTGCGCGTGAACGAACCGGCGGCGCGCAGCACGCCGCGGAATGCGTAGGCGGCGGTCACGATGGTCAGGATGATGAGCAGGACGAACATGGGCAGCCAGTTGCCCCTGCTGTGGTCGACCTCCCACCAGATGATGGTGAACAGCACCACGCAGAGCAGGAGCACCACGTCCCGCCAGTTCCCCCGGTAAGACAACGCCGCCTTGCGCAGGGCCCGGCTCCGGTCCGCGGTGTCGATCAGATCGTCGATGCGGGCGTCGATGGTGCGTTGCAGCTCGGCGCGCCTCTGGGCGGCCTCCGGCGGCAGCCGGTCCAGCAAGTCCATGTCTTGCTTGATCAGCTCCCGATAATCCGGGCCCCGGAATTGCCCGGCGGCGACGGCCAGCATCGCGCCACCGAACACGGGCGCGCTATTCAGGGCGATCTGTCCGAGACCCGTCATGCCCGCTCCTTACGGTCGTCGTCGATGTCGGCGGGGGTCAGGATGCCTTGAAGGGCCGCCGGCGCGTTCGCGGCGGCTCGGGGCTTTGCAGCGCGTCCATCGCGCGCGTCATCTGTGGGTAGGCGATCGCCGGTCCGAGCCAACGTGTGAGATAGCGCCGCAGATCGGCACCGCTGCGTGGTGGACGCCCCGGGTCGGCGAGGAACGAATGCAGCACCCGCAGGCTGAATTCGTTCAATTCGTCGAGGCCGGCTTCGTCGAAACCGTAGCTCTCCCAATCGATGTCGTAGCGATGCAACATCGACCGGCCGAACGCCAGGGCGGTGTCCGAAATGATCGAGACCTTCTGCCCGCCGCGGTGGCGTTGGTTGAGCACGAATTCAACCTGGTTGTCCGAGGCCAGCTCTTCGATCGCGAACGCCATTCCTTCGGTCATCGCGACGACCGGGTCGGTGACCCCCTCCAGGTGGGCCGCCATCCGATCCAGGAATCCGTCGGCCGACCGCATCGCCGATGCCACCAACAGCGCCTGCGTTCCGGGGAAGTACCGATACACGGTCTGCCGGGTCACCCCCAGCGCTCGTGCCACGTCGGCGATTCGCATCGCGTCGCCGCGTTCCTCGATGATCTTTTCGGCGGCATCCAGGATGCGCTCGATCGCCTCCTCGTCGGAGGCGGGCGTGTTTCCTGCCCAACCGTGACTGCGCATTTAACGGGTGGCAAACCCGTAGCCGGTGATCCCCACAGCTGGATCATAGCGTCCGGTGGAGGGCGATCGATGCTGGTTAACAGCACGCGGGCCGCGAGGGCCGTGGGCGGACACTTTGGAAACTATGTATGATCGCGGCGGATCTTCCAGCGTCCGGCGCGGCAGAGAGGCCGAACATTGCAGTACGACACCGTGATCTTGAACGGACGCTGGTTCGACGGCACGGGTGCGCCGTCGGCGCGCAGAAACATCGGTGTGCGCGACGGCCGGGTCGCCACCATCACCGCCGAACCACTCGACACGGCCGGCACCGACGTCGTCGACGCGACGGGCCAGTGGGTGATCCCCGGCATCATCGACATCCACACCCATTATGACGTCGAAATACTCTGCGAGCCTGAGCTTTCCGAGTCGCTACGGCATGGGGTGACCACCGTGATGCTTGGATCGTGTTCGTTGTCCACGGTCTACCTGGACAACGTGGACGCGGGTGACATCTTCGGCCGGGTCGAAGCGATTCCCCGGCGCTATGTCATCGAGCACCTGGACGCGGCCCGCTCGTGGAGCAATCCGGCGGAGTATGTCGCCGAACTCGACCGGCGAAACCTGGGTCCCAACGTCGCGGCCTTCATGGGCCACTCCGACATGCGGGCCGCGACGATGGGGCTGGACCGGGCAACTCGCAAGGACGTCCGGCCGTCGGCCACCGAGCTGGCTCGGATGGAGTCGATGCTGAACGAGGCGCTCGACGAAGGCTTCGTCGGGATGTCGTCGCAGCAACTGCTGTTCGACAAACTCGACGGCGAGGTCTGCCGGTCGCGCACCCTGCCGTCGACGTACGCGAAGTCCCGCGAACTGCGCCGGTTGAACGCTATCTTGCGGCGGCGCAACAAGATTCTGCAGTCGGGACCGGACATCAAGAATCCGCTGTCGGTGGTGTCGCAGCTCGCGACGTCGCTGGGGTTCGGCCGGCCCCGGTTGAAGACCAGCCTGCTCTCGGCGGCCGACATCAAGGCCATCCCGCCGGTGATCCACCTCATGGACTCCCTTGCCCGAGTCGTGAACGCGCTGGGCGGTGACTTCCGTTGGCAGCATTTGCCGGTGCCGTTCGAGGTTTACGCCGACGGGATCTCGCTGGTGGTGTTCGAGGAGTTCGGCGCCGGTGCCGCGGCGCTGCACCTGCAGGGCGAGATCGAGCGCAATCAGCTGATGCGCGACGAGGACTATCGCCGCTGGTTCCGCGAGGACTACGACCAGAGGTTCGGGCCCCGGGTGTGGCACCGCGACTTCTTCGACGCCGAGATCGTGTCCTGCCCGGACGCGTCGGTGGTCGGCAAGTCCTTCGGTCAGGTGGGGCTGGACCGCGGCGGGCTGCATCCCGTGGATGCGTTCCTCGACCTGGTCGTGGAGCACGGCGAAAAGCTGCGCTGGCGCACCACGATTTCGAATCACCGCCCCGAGGTGCTCAAGAAGCTGGCGCAGAGCGAAACCGTCCAGCTGGGCTTCTCGGACGCCGGCGCGCACCTGCGCAACATGGCCTTCTACAACTCGGGACTGCGTCTGCTGCGGCACGTGCACGAGGCGGAGAAGCACGGCACCCCGTTCATGTCGGTCGAGCGTGCCGTGCACCGGCTCACCGGCGAACTCGGGTCCTGGTACCGAATCGATGCCGGCACCCTGCGCGAGGGCGACCGCGCCGACATCGTCGTGATCAACCCGGACAAGCTCGACGGTTCGCTGGATCACTACGCCGAGCATCCGGTGCAGTCGTACGGCGGCTTGTCCCGGATGGTCAACCGCAACGACGAAACCGTCAGCGCTGTGCTGGTGGCGGGACGGTTCGCGTTCGGTGCCGGCCAGGCCGCCCCGGCGCTGGGCAAGCAGAAGTTCGGCCGCTTCCTGCGGGCGGGCCAGACATCGGGGAGCTTGACGCCGGTCGCTTGATCGTTGTTGCGCAGCGGTTTACGCCACGGACGCGCCCAGGATGAGGTTGACGGCCGCGTCGAGTTGTCCCGCAATCTCCTCGAAGCTGACGAAGCGGGCGGTCATCAGGGCCCCGGAGAAGGTCATCTGCAGCGTGGATTTCACGGCGCGCGGCCAGCCCGGGCCCAGCGCGGCGCTGATGCGGGTGGCGACTTCGTGGCCTATCTGCTCCCGAATCGGCTGCACCGCCGGGTCGTCGGCCATCAGGGCCGCGCCGCAGGCGGCGGTCAGCTCCGGCTCGTCGGCAACCACGACGGCCATGTCGCGCAGCGTGGCGCTGACCCGCGTCTTGGTGGTGCCGTTGATGTCTGTATGCAGCGGCAGTTCTCGGAGAAAGCGCAGGTACACCGCCGCGACCAGTGCGCTTTTCGATGGAAAGTAGGTGTAGGCGCTGGCCGGCGACACTCCTGCGCGACTCGCGACCGAGCGCATGGTCAGATTGGCATACGACGACGCGCGGAGCTCCTCCAGCCCGGCATCGAGGACCTTGCGGATCGTCTGTTTGGGCCGGCGATCGGACCGGCGAGCCGCATCTTTAGACACCCGTCCAGTGTAGGAAGGCGGAGAGAGCGTGGACAACTTTCCTCGGGGTCGTGCCTGGCGGCCTATTCGCGTCCGGCGCTGTCGTTTTGCTACCACGCGCCGAGGGCGGTCCGGTGCCCGCAGCAGCGATTTACAGACAGCTGTCCAGAACGACCGCCTGTGACGGCGCGGTGGCGCCGCGATTGGCTCTAGAGTGACGGCATGGCCGAGGCGGACCGGCAGCGCTGGGACGAGCGGTACGCGACCAAAGCGTCCCCGTCGGTGGACGCGGTTGGACCGCCCGACTTTCTGGCACCCCACGTCGATGTACTGCCCACTGCGGGAAGGGCTCTGGACCTCGCGTGCGGAGCCGGACTCGGCGCGGTGTGGCTCGCGATGCGCGGGCTCGAGGTGGTCGCCCTGGACGTCTCGCCTGTGGCGGTCGGCCAGGCGCGCGAACTGGCTCAGCGCGCCGGGGTGAGCGATCGGTGCCGCTTCGAAGTCGCCGACCTGGATGACGGCCTGCCGGCCGGACCGTCCGTGGACGTCATACTGTGCCACCGATTCCGGGACCGGCGCCTTGATCACGCGATCGTCGAGCGCCTGGCACCGGGTGGGTTACTGGCGATCGCCGTGCTGAGCGAAGTGGGAGCCGCCCCGGGGCCGTTTCGCGCGGCCGCCGGTGAGCTACCCGCGGCGTTCGCCGAACTCGACTTAGTGGCGGCCGGCGAAGGCGAGGGCCATGCCTGGCTGTTGGCCCGCGCGGGGCGCGAAGGTTGCTGAACCGCAAGCATTTTCGCGGCGGAAATTGCGGTCCATCGGGATCGCAATTGGCGGTGCCATTTTGGCTCCCAGCCCGGTAATGTCACGCGCATGGAGCGGCGTGTCCTCGAAGCGGTCATCTATGAGCGCGAGCCGCCGATTGCGCGGATCATCCTGAACCGCGTCGACAAGGCCAACACCAAGGACGCGGTCCTGGTCACCGAAGTCGACGAATGCCTGCACGAAGCCGACCGTGACAAGGACATCAAGGTCGTCATCCTGAAGGCCAACGGAAAAGGATTCTGCGGCGGACACGTGGCACGCTGGGGCCCCGACGAAAATCCGTATCCGGACTTCGGCGAGACTTTCGAGGACCTGTACAAAGGCACCGCCGACCTGTTCCTGTGGCCGACGCTGTACCTGTGGGAATTTCCGAAGCCGACCATTTCCGCGATTCACGGCTATTGCATGGGCGGCGGAATCTATCTCGGCCTGCTGACCGACTTCTGTGTCGCGTCCGAGGACGCGTATTTCCAAATGCCGCTTGCCCAAAGCCTCGGCGAGCCCGGTGGGCACACCATGATCGAGCCGTGGTTGCTGATGAACTGGCATCGCACCATGGATTGGCTGCTGCTGGCCCCGACGCTCTCCGCGCAGGAAGCCCTCGACTGGGGCCTGCTCAACAAGGTGGTGCCGCCCGAAGACCTCGAAGAAGTCGTCGAGGAGATGGCGCGCAAGATCGCCCAAATCCCGCTGACCACGCTGATGGCGGTGAAGAACAACGTGAAGCGCGCGTGGGAACTGATGGGCATGCGGGTGCACCTGCAAGTGAGTCACATCCTGACGAACATGGTCGGGGCCGCCTCCGACGTCCAGGCGCGGCGGGCCGAGCTGAAGCAATCGGGCATGAAGCCACGCGATTTCGTCGGCCGCGACGAAAAGGATGCGGGGGCCTAACGGCTCGTGTCGCCCGCGACACTCCGGCCGCCGGCGTGGCGGGCGGCGACGTAACCGAACACCATTGTGTAGGCGATGCTTCCACCGGCACCTAGATAATTGCGGCCCATCACCGTCGCGGTGATGTTGCCCGTCGCGTACAGTCCGTCGATCACGCGGTCGTCCTCGTCGAGCACCTGGGCGTACTCGTTGGTGATCACCCCGCCGCACGTTCCGACATCGGCCGGAACGACTTTGGTGGCGTAGTACGGTGACCGCTCTAGCGGGCCGAGCGCGGCATTGGGGCGATAGCCGGGATCACCCAGGCAGTCGTTATAGGCCGACTGACCGCGCCCGAAGTCGGGATCGAGCCCCTTGACCGCAAAACCGTTGAAGCGCTTGATCGTCTGCTCCAGCGCATCGCCAGGGACACCCATCTTGCGCGCGAGATCACCGATAGTGTCACCCCGTACGACCGCGCCCCGCGTGAAGAGTTCTTCGGGAAGGCGACGCTTCTTGAACGGGTTGGCCCCCGACACGTACCGGCTGATGTAGCCCTCGTCGAACACCATCCAGCACGGCACCGCCTTGTTTGCGTACATCGCCTTGCCGACCTCGACGTACGAGTTGGACTCGTTGCAGAACCGCCGGCCGGTTCCGTCGACGTAGATGGCGCCGGGGCGCTGCCGCCCGCTGCCCAGAGCCTTCGCAGCGTCACCTCCGTCGGCGATGAACACCGATGGCAGCCACCAGGCCTCGTCCATCAGGTCGGTCTTGGCGCCCAGCCGGATCGCGGTCTGCAACACCTCGCCGGTGTCACCGGCGTTCGCGATGGACCAGAGCCCCTCGTTGGGCTGCTCCCCGCTGTAGCGGCGGCGCATATCCGCGTTGCGGCTGAAGCCGCCCGCCGCGAGCAGGACGCCCTTGCGCGCCTGGACGTTCAGCGTCTCGCCGTGACGTGAGACGCGCGCGCCGACGACCCGGCCGTCCTCGACGACCAGGTCCTCCATTGCCGCGCCAGTCCAGATCGGCGGCTCGCCGCGCAGATCGATCAGCACCTTGAGCATCTGACCGATGAGCGACGCTCCGTTGGTGAGCATTTCCCGGCGGCGGAGCCGGGCGGCCCTGGTGCGCACGAAAACTCGCATCGCCACGGCGAAGGCTCGCGGTGAACGATTGAAGTACTGCACCGAACGCAGCTCGTTGGTCTTGAGGACGAATCCGCCGTAGGCCTTGGCCATCGAGGGCTGGACCTTGTCACGCCAGCTGCCCAGCGCGGCCGCATCGTAGGGGACGCACTCGATTGCGCGACCGGCCTCGTTGCCGCCCTTGTGGTTCGGGTAATAGTCGCTCCAGCCGGGGCACCGCACAAACCGAACACCCTTGCGGGTCAGGAAGTTGATCATTTCGTAGCCCGCGCTGAGGAACGTCTCGCGCCGGGCCGGCGACGAAGCCGGCCCGATGTCGCCGACGACGTCGTCGAAATAGGCCAGGCCGTCTTCGTGCGAGTCCGGGATGCCGTCGGCGCGCATGAGCGGGTTGTTGGGCAGCCACACCATGCCACCGGAAAGCCCGGTGGAACCGCCGACCAGGGGTTGTTTTTCGATCACCAGGGGTTCGATGCCTGAGTCGAGTGCCGCCAGCGCCGCCACCAGGCCGCCCCCGCCACTGCCCGCGATGAGCAGGTCGACGGAGCGGTCCCACCGGGTGGTCATCGTGCGCCCGCGCTGAAGCCGAGGTCGGCGACCGGGACGTCGATGGTGGTGTTGGTCTTCTGGATGGCGGGCACCAGGGCGTCGTACGGCAGGCCGGCGAGGAAGCCGTCTATCACGCGTTCGAAGTTGGAGATCAAGCCCTCGATGCGGCTGGACAGCCGCATGTACTCAAAGCCCTTGGAGTGCAGTCCTTTTTGTTGTCTAGGCAGGTTGGAGAAATCCTGGGCGGGTATCGGTGGCCAGCGCGGGTCGTCGGGTGCCATGGGTACGGGCGGCGTCGGCTTGGCCGTACTCTGCTCAGGTGGAATGCGGGTGAGTGACCAGATCTCGAAAAGCGTTTCCTCCGGACCCAGCGGCCGGATCCGGTATGACGAGGCGCTGCTGTACTGGGGAAGCAGAAAATAGTGGGGGAAAGCGAAATTGATCGCTTCGTCGATGCCGCGCCGCTGCAACTCGTTGAGGTCGGGAATGTCGCAGCCCCGGGCTCGGTGCCAGTGCACGATGGCGTCATTGAGGGTGCTGCGCCAGACGGCCATCGCCTCGGCCGGGTCGGCCGGCAGTTCCATGTCCTGCAGGCCCTCGGCGATGCGGACATCGTTCTCGTGGGTCATGCCGGCCATGCCTTCACCCAGGGTGCGCATGAAATACAGGTTGGTCTGGGCCAATCCGGGTGGTCGTGAGGTGTCGGGCCGCTTCGGCATGCTGGACGGCAGCAGTTGTGGGTGGGTCTGCGGGACGTGATAGCCCTCCATGAATGCGGCGGTCGCCAGTTTCCAGTTCACCGGCAACCGGCACGACTGCCACCACTCGACGCGCAGCGACTCCACTTTCCATGCGTCGTAGATCGATGCGAACGGCTCGAAGCAGTCGCGCAGCGGCGGTGCATCGTCGTCGAGGTTGATCCACGCGCACCCGCCCCAGACCTCGCACCGGACCGAGACCAAGCGAAGATCCTCCGGGTCCAGGTTGTGGTCGTCGAACTCTTCGGGCCTCAGCACGAAGGTGTTGCGTCCGTCGATGCCCCAGCACCATCCGTGAAACGGGCACACCAACGTGCGCCGGTTTCCATTGCCCTCCACAAGCTTCACCCCGCGGTGGCGACAGGCGTTGTGGTAGGCGCGTACGTTTTCCGCGTCCAGGCGGACCACGATGATCGACTCGTCAAGGATCTCGTACTCGACGTAGTCGCCGGGCTTGGGAATTTCTTCCAGACGGCAGGCCATTTGCCACACGCGCGGCCAGAGCTTTTCGGTTTCGAGGGCGTAGAACTCCGGGTCGTAGTAGCGCTGCTTGGGAATGCGATCGACGGCCTGGACCGCCCACGGCACCGGAAGCGGAGTCCAGTTGATTTGGCTGTCATGGGTGCTCTGGGTGGTGACCATTTTCATCCCCTCATAGGATCCGCGATGCCCGCCCCTGCCAGTAACGCTCGCGAATGCGTCTCTTGTACAGCTTTCCGTTCGGGTCCCGGGGCAATTCCTGGACGAACTCCACGGTGCGGGGGCACTTGTAGCCCGCCAGGTGCGCTCTGCAGTACTCGATGAGCTCGGCCTCGAGGGCGGGCCCCGCCGTGACGCCACCGACCGGCTGAACGACGGCCTTGACCTCCTCGCCGAACTCGTCGTTGGGAACACCTAAGACCGCCGCGTCGACGAGCTTGGGATGCATGATCAGCAAGTTCTCGACTTCCTGGGGGTAGATGTTCACCCCGCCGGAGACGATCATGAACGTGGACCGGTCGGTGAGGTAGAGGTAGCCGTCCTCGTCGACGTACCCCATGTCGCCCAGGGTGCGCCAGCCTCGGTCGTTGGACACCGAGGCGGTCTTGGCGGGGTCCTTGAAGTATTCGAAGTCGGGTCCGCCTTCGAAGAAGAGCTCGCCGGCGTGGCCGGCGGGCAACTCGACGCCGTCGTCTCCGATGACGTGCACCGGCGACATGGGTTTGCCCACCGAGCCGGGATGGGCCAGCCATTCCCCCGGGCCGATGGTCGTACCCGCGAACCCCTCGGTGCCACCGTAGTATTCGTGGATGATCGGCCCGAACCACTTCATCATGTGGTGCTTGACGTCGACCGGGCACGGCGCGGCCGCGTGGATGACGCAACGCAGGCTCGAGACGTCATACTTCTCCCGAACCGACTTGGGCAGCTTGAGCATTCGCACGAACATGGTGGGTACGAACTGTGCGTGCGTCACGCGGTGCGTCTCGATCAGCCGCAAGACGTTCTCGGCGTCGAACTTCCGCATGAGGATCGCCGCCGCCCCGACGCGGTTGACCGCCATGGTGTAGTTGACTCCGGCGGCGTGGTACAGCGGTGCAGGGGAGAGGTACACGCTTGACGGGCTCATCACGTACTTGTGGGTAAGCGCCAATTCCAGCACCGCCTGCGCCCAGGAGCCGTTGCCGTCGGTCGGGAGGGGCCGGCGGACGGCCTTGGGCCGTCCTGTGGTCCCCGACGAATACAGCATCTCCGATCCGTCCGACGCCGGCGGCGCGTCACCCGCGGTCGCCAGCGCGTCCTCGTACCCGCGCCAGCCGGGCAGGTCGCCCCCCACCACAAGGTGGGCGGTGACGGCGGCGTTGGCCGCGCGGACGTGTGCGGCCAGTTCGGGCATGGTCGCGTCGACGAACACGGCCCGCGCATCGGAGTCGTCGATGACGTAGACGACCTCGTCCGCGGTGAAGTGAGTGTTGACCGCGGTGTAATACAGGCCGGAAAGCTGGCAGGCCCAGGTGATTTCGAGGAACTCGGGTCGGTTGGGCAAGATCAGCGCCACGCCGTCGCCGGGGTGCAGCCCAGCGCCGTGCAGCACCGCGGCGACGCGCTGACTGCGGGCATACAGCTCGGAGTGCGAGATCGTGGCACCGCCCGCGACGATGAGGGCCGGCGCCTGTCCGGCCGTTGTGGCGTGATCGGCGAGGTCCACTGGGGCGAGCCCTGCGGAACCCTAAGTGGCCGTTGCGCCGTCGGTCGACGCGGCCGCGGCCTGGCGCCGCGCTTGCTCGGAGGGCAGCACTTTGTCCCTGAACACCGTCTGGATCAGCTCCTGGACGTCTTTGCTGATGGAGGCCAGGGCGACAAGGTCGTTCGAGCTCTGCCAGTGCACCCGCATGCCCATCAGCTCCCAGGCCCGCTTCAGGTTGGCCTTGGTGGCAAGCAGCGTGGTCATCGGGGCCTGCGCGATGTGGCGGGCGATCGCCTCCACGCGGTCGTCGAGCTGGTCACGCGGTACCACCTCGTTGACCAGACCCACCTCGAGGGCCTTCTTGGCGTCGATGACCTCGGCGAGGTACAGGTAGTAGGCCGCTCGCCGCCAGTTCATGAAAACCCAGGGCTCGATGGAGCATTCACCCGATGGCATGCCGAAGCCCTGCAGCGGCGGGTAGGAGAAGTAGGCGTCTTCGGAGGCGATGACGATGTCGGTGGTCAGCCCGTAGTGCGTGCCCCCGCCGACGCAGTAGCCGTGCACCTGGGCGATCGTCGGTTTGGAGAATTCCCACAAGTTCAGCACCGGCTTCACGAACAGGTCCGTCTGCGGCTTCCACGGCGTGCCCATGACTTTGGCGCCCTCGACGAAGGCCGGGTAGTCGACGGCATTGTTGCCGATGGCGTGTCCCGAGCAGAAGCCCTTGCCGTTGGCCTTGAGGACGAGCACCTTGATGTCGTAGTCGCGGTCCGCGTCCAGCAGCGCGGCGTCGACCTCTTCGGCCAGCTTCTGGTCCTGTGCGTTCGCCTTCTCCGGCCAGTTGAGGGTGACGCGGGCGATGGGCCCCTCTTTTTGGTAGATGATTCTCTCGCGAGTCTCGTTGAGATCCATACGTGCTCACCTTTCCTGGTTCATGAAGTGATGACGCCGATTTCGGCGCCGATGTCGTAGGTGGCCCCGACTTGGCCCGTCCAGTGCACGGTGCCCGACGCCCCGGCTTCGATCTCCTGTTCCACCTTCTCGGTGGCGATCACGTAGATGGGTGTGCCCGCGTCCACGTGCTGGCCGGCGTCGACCAGTAGGCCGGTGAGCTCGGCCTCGGACACGGCCACCGAGACACGTGGAATGCGAATGATGAAGTCAGCCATGCACTCTCGCCCCCGCCGGGGTCCTTCCAAAAGTCTTCAGCGCCGTCGCGACGATTCGCGCCGGGGAGGGGTACACCTGCGCCTCGAGCGCCGCCGCGGCCGGGCTGGGGACGAATCGGGCGGCCACCCGTTCGACGGGCGCGGCCAGCTCGGAAAACAGCTCTGAGTGCAGGATCGCGGCGAGCTCCGCTCCGGGGCCGGCGAATTGGACCGCGTCGTGGATGATGACGGCCCGGCGGGTACGGCGGGCGGAGTCGACGATGGTCTCGACGTCGAGCGGCACCAGGGTGCGCAGATCGACGACCTCGGCGCTCACGCCCTGTTCATTCAGCGTGGCCGCGGCGGTGAGGGCGTCGTGCACGCAGCGTCCGTAGCCGATCAGGCTGACGTCGGTGCCGGGTCGCTTGATCTCGGCTCGGCCCAGCGGGATTGAGAACGCGGGATCGACGGGGACGGGGCCCTTCTTGCCTTGCAGCCGAATGGTTTCGATGAAGAGGCAGGGGTCCGCGTCGAAGATCGCCGATGCCAGGAGACCCTTCCCGTCGCGCGGTGTGGACGGCACGATCACCTTCATCCCCGGGATGTGCATGAACCACGCTTCCAGGCTTTGCGAATGCGTGGCACCGGTGGCCAGCCCGGCGTAAACCTGGGTGCGGATGGTGATCGGCGCCGTCGTGCGGCCGGCGGTCATGAACCTCAGCTTGGCCGCGTTGTTGATCAGCTGGTCGGCGGCGATGCCGATGAAATCCATGATCATGATCTCGGCCACCGGCAGCAGGCCGTCGATGGCGGCGCCGATGGCCGCGCCGACGATGGCCGCCTCCGAGATCGGTGTGTCCAGGACGCGGTCGTGACCGTACTTCGTCGACAGGCCCGCGGTCGGCCCGGACGCGCCGGGATCGGCGATGTCCTCACCGAGCAGGAATACCCTGTCGTCGGCGGCAAGCGCTTGATCCAGCGCGAGGTTGAGCGCCTCGCGCATCGTCATCTCCGTCTCTTGCATGCTCATACCGGGAACTTGATCGGGGTCGCGTACACGTCTTGGTCCAGCTCATCGATGGACGGGGAATCCGCGCCCATCACGGTTTGCAGCGCCGTTTCCACCGCCGCCAGCGCGTCGGTGTCGATGTGGTCTAGTTCGTCCGGATCGCAGACGCCGGTGTGGGCGAGGTGGTCGCGGAAGCGGGGGACCGGGTCGGCTGCCATCGCGGCGGCCAGCTGTTGCTCGGGGATGTAGGGCATTCGGTCGCCGAAGTAGTGGCCCCGGAAGCGGAACGTCACGCATTCGATGAAGGTGGGGCCGCCACCGGCGCGGGCCCGGCGCAGCGCTTCCTCGAGCGCGGATTTGACGGCCAGCGGGTCGTTTCCGTCGACGCGCACCCCGGGCATGCCGTAACCGGCCGCCCGGTCGGCGACGTGCTCGAGCTTCATCGTGTCGGCCGTGGGCGTCATTTCGGCGTAGAGGTTGTTCTGGCAGACGAAGACGATCGGCAGGTCCCACAGCGCGGCCATGTTCGCCGCCTCGTGGAAGGACCCGGTGTTGGTGGCGCCGTCACCGAAGCTGACCACCGTGACGCGATCGGAGCCCTTGCGCTTGGCCGCCATCGCCAGTCCGACCGCCACCGGCGGTCCGGCCCCGACGATTCCGGTCGAAAGCATCACGCCCTTGGCGGGATTGGCGATGTGCATGGTCCCGCCCTTGCCGCGGCCGGCGCCGACGGTGCGGCCCATCATCTCGCCGTAGATCTCCTCCAGGGGGACGCCCTTGCCGATGAGGTCGTGCAGGCCGCGGTAGGTGGTCACCAGCTGGTCGTCGGGGCGCAGCGCCACGCCCATGGCCGCGGCGATGGCCTCCTGGCCGCGCGAGGGCCAGTACACGCACATGAACTCGCCCGTGCCAATGCCTTTGGACAGCCGGTCGTCGGCCGCCTTCATCAGCACCATCAGCTCGTACAGCCTGCGCTCGACGCCCGTCGGGGAATCGCCCATTGGTATCACGCACCCGACCACGGCTTGACCTTGAGGAAGCCGCCACCGTCGACGCGGAGCTGCTGCCCCGTGATGTAGCGGGCGGCGTCGGAGGCAAGGAACAGCACCGCCTCGCTGATGTCCTCGGGTTCGACGTAGGGGATCGGCATTGCCTGCACGAGCGGGAAAACCGGTTCGGCATCCTCGCGCGTCGGCTCCTTCAGGTCCGGCCGGAAGGCCCGATAGATCGGCGGGCTGTGCAGCATGTCAGTGTTGACGTTGGTGGGATGCACCGCGTTCATCCGGATGGAGAACCGCGCAAGCGCCAAGGCAAAGTCGTTGACGTAATGCGCGGCAGCCAGTTTCGCGAAGGCGTACCCCGCGCCGCCGGGACCCCCGTCGATGCCCGTGGTGTTCATCGACGACATGAACGCGGCGTTGGAACCGATCACAATGATCGACGCGCCGGCTTGCAGATGCTTGAGGCTCGCATGCACCAGATTCAGCACGCCGACCAGGTCCACGTCCACGGCGTCGGCGAACGCCTGCGGCGGCAGCCCCGCGGTCAGCGGGCAGATGCCCGCGTTGGCGACGACGACATCGAGATGCCCCAATTCGGCGACGCCCTGATCGATCGCGGTGGACAGGGCCACCCGATCGCGAACGTCGGCGACCGCGGTGAACGCGCGCTGCCCCTCCTTCTCGACCAGCCGGGCCGTCTCTTCGAGGTCTTCCCGCCGGGCCAGGGGATACTCATTGGTCTCGATGTCGGCACACACGTCCACCGCAATGATGTCCGCGCCCTCGGCGGCCAGCATCCGCGCATGCGAACGGCCTTGGCCGCGCGCCGCGCCGCTTATCACGGCCACCTTGCCGGTTACCCTGCCCATCGCCCGTCCTTCGTCCGTGTATCTACAGCGCGATCCAGGTTGGGGCCCAAGGGTATTCGCCGGCATCGGCGCCGGTGCGGGCGGAATGACTCGGCCGGCCGCTCGTCCCCGCCGGGAAACGCGCGGTCACCGGTGCCGAATCGGGCCAACGGTCGGATCCATCGCATCTCTTCCACCAAAAACTGCGCTGACCTGCAGCTGGGCTATCGCTACGCCCTAGACTAGCTAGAATATCTAAAATAGCAAGGAATGACCGGTCGACCGAGGGAGTTGGCGATGTCTGACGTACGTGTCCTGCACGGGGTGCGAGTGGTCGAGTTGGCGTCGTGGACCTACGTACCGTCGGCGGGCGCGGCCCTGTCGGACTGGGGCGCCGACGTGATCAAGGTTGAGGGCGTTGCCTCGGGTGACCCCGGACGCGCGCTGGTCGTCGGCGGGTTCACCCGGCAGGCGGCCCGCCCGGACGCCGACTTCATCCTCGAATTGGGAAACCGCGGCAAGCGCAGCATCGCCATCGACATCAAGTCCGAGACCGGTCGCGAGCTGTTCGGCCGCCTGTTGGCGAGTGCGGATGTGTTCCTTACCAATTGGCTGCCCGGCGCGCTCGAGCGGGCCCGGCTCACCGTGGACGACATCCGCTCGTTCAACCCGAAAATCATCATCGCGCGTGGCACCGGTCTGGGGGTGCGGGGCCCCGATCGGGATCGCGGCGGGTTCGACGCGGCCACCTACCTCGCGCGGGGCGGCGTCGCTTACACGCTCACGCCGTTCGGAACCGACACACCCGCGGTGCAGGGTCCGGGGTTCGGCGACCTCCAGGGCGGGGCGACGCTCGCCGGTGGCGTATGCGCCGCGCTGTTTCACCGCGAGCGCACCGGTGAAGCGACGGTAGTCGACTCCTCGCTGCTGGCTCAGGCGATGTGGGCGATAGCGCCATCCATCTCGGCGGCCGATTTCTTCGACATCGACGGGATTCCGGGCGCACCGCCGGGGCTGGCCATCAACCCGCTCGTGAACAGGTACAAGACCCGCGACGGCAGGTGGATCCAGTTGGTGTTCCTGCAGCCGGACAAGTTCTGGGCGGGGTTCTGCGAACGCATGGGCCTGGCTGAGCTCATCACCGATGAGCGATTCGTGCCGTCGAGCAACCTGATAGCCAACGCCGCGGAGGCCACGGAGATTTTGGCCAACGTGTTCGCCCGCCACGACCTTGCCCACTGGCAGAAGGCGCTCGAGGACGAGCCGGGCGTGTGGGGCGCCCTGGCGACGCCGCGGGAAACCCTCAACGACCCACAGGTCGAACCGAACGGCTACGTGGTGACCAACGTCGACGACCACGGGGAGAAGTACCGGATAGTCGCCGCGCCCGTGCAGTTCGACGAGACCCCGCCGGCGCCCGCGCGTGCGCCGGAACACGGGCAGCACACGGAAGAGATCTTGCTGGAACTCGACGTCGATTGGGACGACATCGCCAGGGCCAAGGATCTCAAGGCGATTCTGTAGGGCGGCGCGCCGGCCGGGGGCAGTCGACGAAAGGCGCTATCTGTGGGGACCAAAGTCATCGGCTGCCGCCAACCCGATGACCCGGGGCGCCCGCAGTCGTACGTTCGGTGCAAGGAGCCACCGACATGACTGCATTCATGCGCGCCACCGACGCGTTTACCTGGGCGATGGAAACTGACCCGCGGCTGCGCTCGACCGTGGTCAGCGTCGTACTTCTGGACCGGCCCCCGGACTGGGACGAAGTGCGGAAGCGATTCGACTTGATCAGCCGCACGCTGCCCATGTTCCGGCAGCGGGTGGTGCCATCGCCTACGGGGATCCCGCCGCGGTGGGAGAACTACCGCGACTTCGACCTCGATTACCACCTCCGGCGAGCCACGGTCTCGGCCCCCGGAACCCTTGACGACGTGCTCGAGATGGCTCGATTGGCCGAGATGCAGGATTTCGATCGGGCCCGCGCGCTGTGGGAAACGACGTTCGTCGAGGGGGTGGAAAACGGCGGCGCGGCCGTGATCTGCAAGTTTCACCACGCGCTCACCGATGGGGTCGGCGGGGTCGAGATCGCGATGCATTTGTTCGACCTCTCAGAACATCTGTATCCCGTTGAACCGATGCCGCCCGAGCCAGAGGTCGCGGGTCCGGCCCTGTTGGGGGGATACCGCGACGCCGTGCGCTACGACACCGGCTTGCTCAACAGCGCCGTGACGGGCGCGGCCTCCCTGGTGCCGCGGTTGATTTACGACGGCGTTCGGCGGCCCGTCGCCACCATCCGGTCCGCGGCGACCACCGCGGCATCTGTGTACCGAACCGTCCGGCCGATCAACCGAACCGGGTCACCGTTGGCGACGGACCGCGGCCTGATCCGGCACCTCGGGGTGCATCAGGTGCCGACGCGGCCGCTACGGGAAGCGGCGCACCGCTGCGGCGGGGCGCTGAACGACGCTTTCGTCGCCGGGGTGGCGGGTGGACTACGCCTCTACCACGAGAAGCACGGCGTCGAGGTGAACGACCTGCACATCACGATGCCGATCAGTTTGCGCACCGAAGCCGATGGCATCGGCGGGAACCGGATCACGCTCATGCGCTTCGACGTGCCCGTCGGCGAGGCGGATCCGGCGAAGCGGATCGCCGCGATACGGCAGCGCACCGCGGCGGTTCGCAACGAAAGATCGCTGCCGTACACGCAATTGATCGCCGGGGTGCTCAATCTGGTGCCCCGGTGGTACATCGGCTCGGTTCTGCGCCACGTCGATTTCGTGGCCAGCGATGTGCCGGGCGTCCCAGTGCCGGTCTTCCTTGGCGGCGCCCCCGTGCGGGCACAGTACGCATTCGGTCCAACCATCGGTGCGGCAGTCAACGTCACACTTCTCACCTATGTCGACACGTGTGGTCTCGGTTTGAACGTCGACACCACCGCGATACCCGACTACGACGTTTTCCATGACGCTATCGTCGGCGGGTTCGATGAATTACTGTCCTTGGCAGGCTGATTAGAATGGATTCCGGCGCCGAACAGGCGATTCGCCGCATTGATTGATTAGCAACCGATTCCGAAACGGTCACAGGGCCGCATCGATCGTCGCGATGGGCTGGCACAACGCGAGCGATCGACAAATCATGGCACAGGGCGCCTTTGAGGTTTGCGGCCGCGATGATGCGTAGCGCAGGAATTCCTCGGCCGCTGCGCGAGCGGCGGATTCGCGACGGTGCCGCAGGAGGTATCCACAATATGACGTCGAACTGGGTTCCCGCCCAGACTTCGTGTGGCCCACACTCTGGTCGCATCCTCGATACCGCGCGGGGCATTCTCATCGGCCTGCGCCGGTGCCCGTCGGAAGCGGCGCTGGACGAATTGCACAACGCGGCATTGCGGCACAAGGTGCCGGTATTCGCGATGGCGTGGGCCCTGGTACACCTGGCCGGCGACGGCGAAAAGACACCGAGCTTCACCGACGCGCAGTCCGCGGCTCGGCACGAGTGGGGAACGCTGTTCTCCTCCGCCGCAGTGCCCTGTTGAGCGGGCACCAAGACGTTGGGACGGCCGAGCTTTCGAGGGGTAACCCGGCCGTCTCAACTCCAATCGCTTCGGCATCAACCCGTTTTGCTGACGCTAGCGCGGCCAGGCCGCCGATTCGGCGGCCGCGCGCAACGCCGCCACTATGCGCTGTTCCTTCTCCCGGAAACGCTCCGTCGGCGCCGGCACCGAGATAGCGACCAGATTGTCGCCCACCGCGCGTCGTGCGATCGCGGCCGCCGATATTCCCGGCGTGTGCTCGTCGCGGTCGAAAGCGATTCCGGTGCGCCGGATCTCGGCCACGTCGGCGCGGAGGCGGTCGGCGGACTCGGAATCCAGGCGGGAGATCAGCGCCTCGGCGTCGGCGTCGTCGAGGGCCGCGAGGGCCGCTTTGCCGTTCGCGGTCGACTCCAGCGGGAACCGGACGCCGACGGCCGACACGGCCCTAAGACGATGTGACGATTCGATCTGGTCGACGAACCACATTCGTCGGCCCCGTAATACCGAGAGGTCGACCGTCTCCCCGTCGGTCGCGCGCGCCACCCGCTCGATCGTCGGCCGGAAGACCGCCGCGATGTGCGCGCCGTCGGAAGTGCCCAATCCCAGCAAGCGGTCGCCGAGGGAAAAGCGTCCCTGCGGATCGACACTGGCCAGCCCGACCTCGACCAGGCCCACCAGCAGCCGGCGAGCCGTCGACTTGGCCAGTCCGAGTCGCTCACCGAGGTCGACCAGCCGCAACCGCCCCGGCTCGGCGGCGATCTCGTCCAGCGCGGCGGCCGCGCGACGCAATACTTGGATGCCCTCGTCGCGGCCAGCTGCAAGTTTTTCCCCCGTGGACGGCATCGGTCCACTATAGTGTTCCGCATACCGGATCACAAAGATCCGTAATGCGAATCACAGGAGATTCCAGATGAGCGGGCTACCGGCCGGGCGGCACCATTTTCGCGGCGATGACGGCTACGAGGCGGCCCGTCGAGGCACCGTCTGGCACCAGCGGGTGCCGGAACGCTACCCGGAAGTGATCGTGCAGGCCGTTGACGCCGACGACATCATCGCCGGTATCCGCCACGCGAAGGCCCACGGGCTCAAGATCAGCATCGTGTCGGGCGGCCACAGCTTCGCGGCCAGCCACCTGCGCGACGGCTCCGTCCTGCTCGACGTCAGCCGCCTCGACGACGTTTCCATTGACGCCGAGCAGGGTCTCGCCCGAGTGGGTCCGGGCAAGGGCGGGAGTCTGCTCATGGCCGACCTCGAGGCGCAGGGTCTGTTCTTCCCCGGCGGTCACTGCAAAGGGGTCTGTCTCGGTGGCTACCTCCTGCAGGGCGGATACGGCTGGAACAGCCGCGTTTTCGGCCCGGCCTGCGAGAGCGTCGTGGGTCTCGATGTCGTCACCGCCGAGGGCGAACGGATTCACTGCGACGCCAGCAACAACGCCGACCTCTACTGGGCTGCCCGCGGCGCCGGACCTGGCTTCTTCGCCGTGGTCACGTCGTTCTACCTGAAGCTTTATCCTCGCCCCGGTGCATGCGGCACAAGCGTCTATGTCTATCCGTTCGAACTGGCCGACGAGGTTTTCACGTGGACGCGCGCCGTCAGCGCCGAAGTGGACCCCCGGGTCGAGCTGCAGGCCGTGGCCTCCCGCGGCGAACCGAACATGGGTATCGACAGCCCTGTCATCTCGCTGGCGTCACCCGCCTTCGCGGACTCCGATGCGGAGGCGGAAAAGGCACTCGCCCTGTTCGGCACCTGCCCGGTCGCCGACCGGGCGCTGGTCAAAATCCCCTACATGCCAACCGATTTGCCGACCTGGTACGACGTCGCGATGAGCCACTACCCATCCGACCACCACTACGCGGTCGACAACATGTGGACGTCGGCGCCGGCCGAAGACCTGCTGCCGGGCATCAGGACGATCCTCGACACCATGCCCCCGCACCCGGCGCACTTTCTGTGGCTGAACTGGGGGCCGTGCCCGCCCCGCCAGGACATGGCCTACAGCATCGAAGGCGACATCTATCTGGCCCTCTACGGTTCGTGGAAGGAGCCGGCAGACGAGGCGAAGTACGCCGACTGGGCGCAGTCCAACATGGCCGCGATGTCCGAATTCGCCGTCGGCATTCAGCTCGCGGACGAGAACCTGGGCCAGCGTCCGGCGCGGTTCGCCAGCGACGCCGCCATGGCCAAACTCGACCGTGTGCGCGCCGCGTACGACCCCGACGGTTTGTTCAACAGCTGGATGGGACGACTCTGATGGCCGGCGACCTGTATCTGGGGTATCGCGGGGGTGATGCGAAGACCCCGTTCGGCAAGTTCTTCACCCCCGAAATGGCCCCGCTGCCGAACCATATCGTCGAGGCACTCGCACACGGGCCGCAAGGCGCGATGGCGCTGTCGGCGTTCGACGACGCCGCGCGCGTCGCGGACGACGGTTACCAGCGGACCGAGAACGGCTACGGGGTCCTCGACGACGGCGGCTATCAGGTGTCGGTGCGTACCGACATGCCGGGGGTGACCCCGGAGATGTGGTCGTGGTGGTTCGGCTGGCACGGCTGCGACACCCGCCGCTACAAGCTGTGGCATCCGCGGGCCCATCTGCGCGCCGCCTGGAAAGGTCAACAGCAAGACGGCCGCGACGATGAGGCCGCGGGCCGTCGGGGCGCCGAACGCTACATCGGTCGCTGGTCGTTGATCAGCGAGTACATCGGCTCGACGATGCTCAATGGCGCAATCCAATTCGTCGATCCGGTGACGATGGGCTGCCCGCCCGACAGCGACGATGCAGTGGCGATCTGCGCCCGGCTGGGATCCAGCGAGGCCCCGGTGGACGTCGGATGGTTCATCCACCACATTCGGTCGACGCCGAACGGCGCGGAGATGCGGTCACGATTCTGGATGGGCGGACGGCACATCGAGGTGCGCAACGTCCCGGGAGTGGCATCGCGCGCCGTGCGCCCGATCGCCTCGCGGGTGCTTGGCAACGCGGAAAGCGGCGCTCGCAATCTGATGGTGCACTGCGCCCAGGAGATGAATCACCTGGCGGCCTTCCTGCCGGAACTCTATGCGGCCTTCGGCGACGAATAGGCCGGATTAGGACTCACACCAACCTATTTCGCTGGCGGCAACTGCCGCGGTCCCGCGGGTGAATCCAGTTCGGCCGGTCCCTCCCGCTTCGTCAATTCCCGGTTGTCGGTGCGCTCCGAGGCGCCCAGCGCCGGGCCGCGCCGCTCCTGACCACCCACCTGCCGGTGCGTGACCGCCGTGCGGTCCACGCGCGACGAGTCGACGAATCCCGTTTCGGGCGAAGGGGATTCATCGGTCTCTTCGGGTGGTGTGGGCCCACCGCCGGCGTCGGAACTTTCGGAGTCGACCGTCACTTTGTGTGTGCGCCTGAACGCGAACGTGATCTCCTCGACCTCTTCGAAGACCTGACGCGCGGTGCGCAGCGGTGCGGTCGTGGTGTCGATCACCCGGGCCACGAACGGCGGCACCAGCGGGCGGATCCAGCGCGCCGCGGCCTTGGTGGCGTCGGGAATCGACGGAATCGGGGTGCCACGCTCTTCGTGCGGCTCCACTTCGCGTGCGACGGGCGCCGGCAAGTTCTCCACAGCGGTGGTCTGCGTGGGGACGGGCGGACTGAGGGCCGCGCGGCTGGCGGCCTCGGCTTCCGCGGCGATCGGCAGGTAGATGTCTTCGTCGGCCGGCTCGAAGGTGCGCTGCGAAGGCGCCAGCACCGGGGGATCGAAAGCGTCCACGATTCGCCGGCGTTGCTGCTCGCGGTCGATCTCGGTCTGGGCCTCGATGGCAAGCCGGGCCTGGGTGAGTTGATGCTCGGCCCACATTATTTCCGCCTGGCGCCGAACCTCGGCGCGTTTGACCGCGATCGCCGTGTCCGCCTCGAGTTCCGCGCGCTCGCGCTCCGCGCGCGCCGCAGCGTGGCGATCGTAGGCGGTCTCGCCGCGCCACCTCCCCAGGATCAGCGGCAGCAGGTAGAGCAGCACGCAGAACGCGATGGTCAGCAGGCGCAACGTCAGCGCCCCGAAGTCGGCGGAGGTCAGGTCGTTCATCGCGACCCAGCGCGCGCCGAGGCCGCGATCGGCGTCCGCGATGACGCCGTGGCGTGCCTCGTCGAGCGCGTGCGCTTCGCGGGAGATCTCGGCGTCCAACCCGGGCGCTTGGCGATCCCGGGCCGCCAGCGCGTCGTCCAGCTCGCGCTGGGCGTCAGCGAGGAGCTCGTTGGCCGTGCGTGTTTCCGGCCCGGCGCCGGGCACACCGGTGATCCGGGTTTGCGGGCACGTGGGAGTGGGGTGGTACTCGCAACGCGCAATGACCAGGGCCTGATCCTGCTGCTGGTGCGCGCGCTCGACGTCGGCGTCGAGCGCGCCGCGCGCACCCCTGGTTTGTTGCAGGGACGCCGTCGCCTGCGCGACCGCCGGCGCGGAGCCGGCGTTGCGCAGGGCGCGTTCGTCGAGACGGTGATCGATCGAGCCGGACAGCAGGACGACCGCGGCCAGTTCGCCGACGGTGACGCCGAGGGCGGCCGTGACCGCCGCGCGCGCTGCCAGCCCGGCCCGGCCCCGGCCGGACCCGGACGCAACCGCGCGGGTGACCGCGCCGACCAGCAGGCCGAAGACAAGGGTCAATGGCACGGCCGACACGAGTGACCAGCGAGCGGACTCGCTCACCGCCAGGGCCGCGACGAGCCACGCCAGCAGCGCGCCGAACAACACCACCGCTCCGGTCACGGCGTGCGTGGAGCGCTCGTGGCGCTCGTCCAGCTCCCGCCGATGCCCGCCGCCAAGCCAGGTGAGCAGGCCAGCGGGCGACAGGTCCGAGCGCTGCTCGGGGACTTCCTGTGCGCACATCAAAAACACCTCCCAATCCAACAAGCCTCCCAGGCGACCACCCGCGGGATCGAATCGAAGCGCCCACCCTGTGGCGTGCTTCACAATGCGGCCCGGGTCGCCGGTGATCCCAGCGGGGGGTACCGAACGCGGATTTTTGCGACGCGTGCAGATCAACGACCGTTCAGGCGGCCGACATGAGACGGTATAAGCCTATGGAGACTCACGATTATGTCACCTACGAGGAGTTCGGACGCAGATTCTTCGAGGTCGCCGTCACCCCCGAGCGTGTCGCCGCCGCATTTGCCGACATCGCCGGCAACGAGTTCGCCATGGAGCCCATCGCTCAGGGGCCCGGCGGGATCGCGAAGGTCAGCGCGAACGTGAAGATCCACGAGCCCAAAGTCACCCGCCGCCTGGGCGACAGCATCACGTTCGTCATCCACATCCCCCTGTCGATCGACCTGCTCCTCGACCTCCGGCTCGACAAGCAGCGGTTCGTCGTCTCCGGGGACATCGCGTTGCGGGCCACGGCGCGAGCCGCCGAACCGCTGCTGCTGATCGTCGACGTCGCGAAACCGCGGCCCTCCGACATCACCGTCAACGTGTCGTCGAAGTCCTTCCGCGGCGAGGTGCTGCGCATCCTCGCGGGCGTCGACGGTGAGATCCGCCGATTCGTCGCCCTGTACGTCGCCGAAGAGATCGACTCGCCGCAGTCGCAGGCCGCGCAGATCATCGACGTGGCGAAGCAATTGCAGGAGGCCTGGCCCTAAGGACGCGGCGAACGCGTAGGCCCGGCCCCGCCGGGGTACTCAGTTCACGTTGCGCGCTGGTCGGCTGCGCTGCCAGTCGGCGCCAACCGCAATCATCGTCTGGGGAGGAGCGACAAGACGTGGCACGAGTAGACGTTTCGGTGTCGTCGGATGTGGACCCGGAGGCCGCCTGGAAGCTGGCCTCCGACCTGAACAGATTCGACGAGTGGATGACGATATTCGCCGGGTGGCGCGGACCCATTCCCGACCAGATCGAGGAGGGCACCTGCGTCTCGTCGTGCGTGAAGGTCAAGGGATTCCGCAACGTCATCCACTGGACGGTCACCCGCTACGACGAGCCGAACTCGATTGAGCTGCAAGGCCGCGGTCGCGGTGGGATCCGCCTCCGGGTGGCGATGACCGTCACTGACAGCAAGCCCGGAACCGATTTCCATCTCACCGCCGACCTGCGGGGTGGATTGCTCAGTGGCCCGATCGGCGGGTTGGTCGCCCGGGTCCTGCGCTCCGATGTGGAAAAGTCCGTGAAGAACCTCGCCGCGCTGCAATAGGCGGCGCAACCAACCGCGTTACCGCGCCACGTGGCCAATCGGCCAGTCGCGCTCCGCTTGGCGAATCCGCCTGCGGTCCATGCCAAGCCAGGCCAGGCCGGCCCCGAACGCGAGCATGGCGACGATCGCGGCGGCAACGCCCGCGCCGGCGTCTCCGAGGGCGAAGGTGGCGACGCACATCACGACTGCCAAGACGGCGGCCCCGACGATGAGCAGCCCGGGCGTGCGCTCCAAGCCTCGCCCCGGCTCGGCTTCACGCCGGCGAATGGTCGGACCCTGGTCGGCAGGGCTGTGGCTCATGGGCGTCTCTCCTCGGGTCACTTCCGTTCGGCCGCTTCCGTTGTGCTACCCGGATTGCCGTCGGGACAAACGACCTGAGGCGTCGCGCCGAGGGGTTCGGCGCGACGCCCTACAGCGTCTGGTGCCGCCCAAAGTACTTATGGTCCTCGCTGTAACCGCCGTAACCGCTTCCGATGTCGCGGTAGTCGGCCACGAACTCGATCCCCTTGATCCACTTGACGAGTTTGAAACCGTGCTGCAGTTCGTTGCGCAGCCGCAGTGGCCTGCCATGCATGTAGGGGAGGGGTTGGTCGTTCATGTTGTAGGCGAGCATCGTCATGTGATGGTCCATCTGGCCGATGTGGTGGGCGTTGTAATAGATGCCGCCCGTCGCGCCGAGGCCCATCGAATAGAACACCGCCCATTTGGCTTCGGGCAGCGGTTTGACGATGTCCATGATCGTCTTCATCTGTACGCCACCCCATTTGGCGACGCCCGACCACGCCTGGATGCAGAAGTGCTGGCTGATCTGCTCGTGGTAGGGCAGCGCCATCAAGTCCTCGAGCGAGAACTCCATCGGGTGCTCGACCAGACCGTAGACCTTGAGCCGCCAGTCCCTGAAGTCGTTGGCTTCCAGCTCTTTGTACTCGACGGTCTCCGGCAGGCGGCCGTTGCGCCAGTGATGCGGCGAGATGTCCTTTTCGGTGAAGGCGCCGGGCTTGGGGTCGAGCTGCTCCAGCATTCGCTGGAACGGGCCGACGAGCGCGTACCCGACCCGCTGGATCACCCGCGGATGGCGAATGGTGAAGGGAGTCGCCCAAACCCACGCGATCGCCGTCACCACCATGGCCGCGGCGAAAATCCCGAAGCCCACCCAGCTGTTGTCGTCGCGGGAGGCGAACATGTGGTTGAGGTTTCGCAGTGCGCTCGTCGTCAACACCATCGTGACGTGCACCAGGATGAAGAACAGGAAGTAGACCAGCACCACGAAATGCAGTGACCGCGCGTGCTGAATGCTCAGCCGCTTGCTGAGCCAGTGCACGCGCTGCGACAGCGCGGGCGACATTCCCAACCCGGTGAGCAAAGCCGCGGGCGCCGCGATGAATACCGTGGTGAAGTAGGACAACAACTGCAGGCCGTTGTAGGCGACCCAGCCGTTGTCGGTCGGCCAGTCCAGGGACAGGTACTGGATGGCCACCGATGCAGCGTTGGGGAAGACGTCCCAGCTGGTGGGCACGATGTGCCGCCACTGACCGGTGGCGAACAGCAACACGTAGAAGACCGCACCGTTGACGAGCCACAGCACGTCCACACCGAGGTGCCACCACCGGGCCAGCCCGATGGAGTGGCGGAACCCGGGCAGGCCCAATTGCGGTGGCAGGGCGACGGTGTCGGCGTTGGCAGTCCACAGCTCGTCATCCGGGACCGGCGGTCCGACCCGCAGCCACTCGTCCTTGCCCGGGGTGGCGTTGCGGCTGAAGTAGAGCCGGGGATGGTCGCAGAGGATCTGAATCCCGGTCCGGATGATGAACATCATCATGAACAGGTTGAAGAAATGCGTCCACCCGATCCAAGCCGGCAGGCCGGGCGTGACATTGGAGCTGTCCGTCCCGGGGTGACGCTGGATAAACGACTGGACGGCCGGCATGTTGTGCAGGCCCTTGCCGACCGCCACCCCGGCGATCAGCAGGGCAAAGCCGATGGGGATCAACCAGAGCAGGTTGAACCACCGGTCGCGGCCGATGCGCAGCTTCGGGGCGGTCGCCCGCCTGGTGAGATCGAAGCCGCCGCCGTAGGTTTCGACGTCGATGATGTCTTCGGCGGTGTGGATCTCGTTGCGGAAATCCGGGGAGGACTCCAGCGGTGTGCCCACTGCCAGTGTCGATACGTTGCCGTTCGGCGCTTCCCGTTTTCCGGTGATTCCGGCGGTATTGACGGCCAGGTTCCGATGTTCGGTGTTCGTCACGCGGCCGAAAATACACGGATCGACTTGTATTAATTGGACACGATCAGGAAGAAACGCGCCGACGGCGGCCCCGCTTCGGCCCACCGCTGCCGGCTGCCGCCCGGGGTGGGCAAAATCGATCTCGCTCCCGAAGGGGATAACCGCACTTGCTTAACGAACCGCCTGTTTGCGCCGCAGATTCGGTTCATGGGGGGTCGCTGTGAGTTTGCGCAAAGTCTTCTGCAAGGTCGCTAGATCGTGTCGTGTGGACGCACCCGGCGCGCCGAACGGATCTCAAGCGCGTTGATGGTCAACGCCCGACGGCCGATCAACCATCCGTCGGTCAGCTCGTATTCGTCGTCGTAGCGCAGATGCCAAATCACGTCGGCGAATTCGTCGCCGCGCCGGTCCCAGTGGTGCGCGATGCACGCAACGCGCCCACGCGCAGTGCCCGGCCCGGTGACGGCGTAGACCTCGCCGATGATGGCGTGCTCGGTGCGCGCGACCGCCGCGACGGTAGCGACGGCGGCGGCGATCGCGCGTCGCCCCCGATGCGAATGAATCGGCTCCAGCGCCTTAGGCGGTTCGGGCACCGTCAGCACGGCGGTATCGGTGAAAAGTGCTGCGACGGAATCGAATCGTCGCTCGTCCACGTTGGCCGCGTATCTGTGCACCAGGTCGCTGAGGGCTGATCGGTCGTCGGCTGACAGGCTCATCGGGGTCACGCGATCAGCGACAGCCGCTGCGCGCACGCCGACAGCATGTCCCTGGCCTGCTCGATGTCGGCGGTCGGCGGCATCGCCAACACGAGCCGGTCGGCGCCCTGATCGACCAGGCTGCCCGCCCGCTCGGCGTCGATCTTGTTGACGGCGTGGCCCAATGACACTTCCAGGGCCGCCGGATCGCGGCCCGCCGACGACGCCTCGTCGCGCATGATGGCGATCAACGACGCCAGCCGCGACCCCGTCGCGCCGAGCGGTTGGAAGCCGTTCGCCAATCGCCCGGCGCGCCGGGCGGCCGCGCGGCTGTGTCCGCCGATGTGAACGGGAAGCCGTTCTCCGGCAATGGGTTTCGGATAACACATGACATTGTCGAAGCTGAAGAACTCACCGTGGTGCGACACCCCGTCCGGTTGGTCGGACCACAGTGCCCGTAAGACGGCCAACTGCTCGTCGGCGCGTCTGCCGCGGTTCTCGAAATCCGCGCCGCACGCCTCGAGCTCCTCCCTGAGCCATCCCACGCCCACGCACAGCCGCAGCCGGCCGCCCGACAACGTGTCCACGGTGGCGGCCCGCTTGGCGAGGACCACCGGATGGTGGTTCGGCAGCACCAACACGCCGGTGGCCAGCCCGAGGGTGGTGGTGCGGCCGGCCAGGAACGCCAGCAGATCGAGCGGGTCGGGGATGGGGCAGTCGGCCGCCAGCCCGACACGTCCCGAACTGTCATACGGGTAGACGCTGTCGTAGCGGGTGACCAGCACGGTGTGCTCCACAACGACGATCGACTCGAACCCGCACTGCTCGAGGTGGCCCGCGAAGGCCGCCATCCACTCGGGATCCGCGGTGACGCCGTCGGCGACCGGCGCCACGACTGAGACCTTCATGGCCTCAGAAGCTAACAGGCGCGCTCTCGACGGCCGCGGGCGCGATTGCACTGCGCACGGCCTCGGCCAGGGTGGCCGCCCGGACATCGGTGAACACGTCCTCGAGCAGCACCGGGCGCCCGGCGGGGCCGGTCAGCGGAATCCGCCAGTTGGGGTATTCGTCGGTGGTGCCGGGCTGATTCTGGGTCCGGCGGTCGCCGACCGCGTCGGTCAGCGCCACGCCCACCAACCGCGACGGCGTCCGGCCCAGGTACCGGTACAAGGCGAGCACGATTTTCTCCGCGTCGTCTTCGCCGTCGTCGAGCAACCCCACCCGGCGCAACTCGGCCAGCCAGGCCGCCAGCTCGGCCCGGTCGCTGGCGAGTTCCTCCTCGGCGGATCGGGTCAACAGGCCCAGGGCTTCGCGCAACCGCACGTGGTCGCCCGCCAGATAGCCGGCGGTCGGCGGCAGATCGTGGGTGGTCACCGAGGACAGGCAGTACTCGCGCCAGCGCTCCGCAGGCAGCGGGCCGCCGTTGCCGTCCCGGTCCAACTCGAACCAGAGGATCGAGGTACCGAGCAAGCCGCGCAACAGCAGGTAGTCGCGCACCCACGGTTCGACCGTGCCCAAATCCTCGCCGACGACCACCGCTCCGGCGCGGTGCGCTTCCAGGGCGACGATGCCGACCATCGCGTCGTGGTCGTAACGCACGTACGTGCCCTCGGTGGGCGCCGCCCCCTCCGGGATCCACCACAGCCGGAACAGTCCGATGATGTGGTCGATGCGTACGCCGCCGGCATGCCGCAGCACCGCGCCTATCAACGCCCGAAACGGCCGATATTCCTCGGCGTCGAGCCGGTCGGGCCGCCAGGGCGGCTGGGACCAGTCCTGGCCGAGTTGATTGAACTCGTCCGGCGGCGCGCCGGCGGTGACGCCTAGCGCCAACACATCCTGCAGGGCCCACGCGTCGGCGCCGTTGGGATGCACGCCGACGGCGAGGTCGTGCATCACGCCCAGCGCCATTCCGGCCCGGACCGCCTGCGAGTGCGCGGAGGCGAGTTGCTCGTCGAGTTGCCACTGCAGCCACCGATGGAAATCGACTGCCTCCGAATGCTTTTCGACAAATTGATCGACGCCGGGCGCGCGGGGATGCTGGAGCGACTTCGGCCAGCAATGCCAATCGTCGCCGTACTTCTCGGCCAGGGCGCACCAGGTGGCGAAGTCGTCGAGTGCGGTTCCCTCGCGGGCGCGGAAGGCTTCGTAGGACAACTCGCGGCCCGCGGATCGCGGCACCCGATGCAAGAGCTGGAGCGCGGCGCACTTCGCCGCCCACGCGCTGTCGCGATCGATGGCGTCGAGCCGGGCGGCTCGCTGTTGCACGTCGGAACGCAGCCGCCGCACCCGGCTGCGTTTGGGCAGCTCGGCGAACTCCGGAATCGCCTCGACGTGAAGATAAATGGGACTGACGAAGCGCCGTGATGTCGGCAGGTAGGGGGACGGCTCCATAGGGGCCGTCGGCGCGGCGGCGTGCAGCGGATTGACCAATAGATAGTCGGCGCCGTGCCGCGACGCCGACCAGACGGCGAGGTCGGTCAGATCCGTCAGATCGCCGACGCCCCACGATTGTTTGGAGCGCACGCTGTAGAGCTGGGCGGCCAGGCCCCAGGCCCGCCGGGCGCCGAGCCGCTCCGGCAACCCGAGCCAGTCCGGCGTCATGATCACCGCGCTGCTGCTCTCCACGCCGCCGGAACGCAGGTGCACCCGGTGATAGCCCAGCGGCAGATCGGCCGGCAGCACGAAGCTGGCCTCGCCGACCCAGCGCCCGTCCAGGTCGAACGGCGGGGTGAAGTTGTCCACCTGCTGGATCCCACCGCGGACCGTGCCGTCCTCGAGCTGCAACCAGACCTCGGCGGGATCACCGTGGGTCACGTGCGCCCAGAACCGCGTCGGCTCACCGGTGCGACCGACGATGGTCGCCGGCAACCGACGCGCCCAATACGACCGGAGCTTCGCGGTCAGCGCCACGTTGCGCTCCTGCTCGGTGCCGGCCGGGACGCCCAGCGCGGCCAACACGGCCACCAGCGTGGCCGCCGAAACCGGCACCCGCCGCCCGGTCCAGTCGTCGTACTCGGTCGCGATGCCGTACCTCCGGGCAAGTTCGACCAGTGACGGCGCGAGCTCACTCATACCGCTCATCTTGCTGCCCGAATTCGCCGCCCGACCAATCGGGGAGTGGTGGCCCGTTTCGCCCGCCCGTTGCGCACTCATTCGTTCGCTGAGGGCACAAGCTCAACAGGACGAGTGGGCCATTCGCCATTACGATGCCCTGAGGAGACATGAGTGTCCGGGCGGGGATCGGCGGGGGAGCCCGAAAGGGCCAGTTCAACGGTGCCTGGTGCGTTACCGCGCCAGCAAACGCGGCGAGGTGAGGGCGTCCGTAGAGATGTACACAAAGTGATGTAGATGTGAACGCACGGCGCCGCGTGGCGAGGTCGCTACGTGTGACTTACCGTTGTCGATGTAATTCGCGCGGCGGACATTTTCAGGGACAATATCTAAGCGTTCTAGCAGACCGGATGGTGAATTAAGTGGCGCAAGAGAGTCGCGGGCAACGCGGGTCGGGGTATGGCCTCGGGTTGTCGACGCGGACCCAGGTGACCGGCTATCAGTTCCTCGCTCGCCGCACCGCAATGGCTCTCACCCGGTGGCGCGTCCGCATGGAGGTCGAGCCGGGACGGCGCCAGACACTGGCCGTGGTGGCCTCGGTCTCGGCGGCGCTGGTGATCTGCCTGGGTGCCTTGCTCTACTCCTTCCTCAGCCCGGCCGGCCAGGTCGGAGATTCGCCGATCATCGCCGACCGTGACTCCGGCGCGCTGTATGTCCGCGTGGGTGACAAGTTGTACCCGGCGCTGAACCTGGCGTCGGCGCGCCTGATCACCGGCCGGCCGGACAACCCGCACCTGGTCAAGTCCAACCAGATCGCCAGCCTGCCGCGCGGCCCTCTGGTGGGCATCCCGGGTGCGCCGTCGAACTTCCACACCGCCACCCCGTCCACCTCGTCGTGGCTGGTGTGCGACACCGTCGCCACTTCGACCGGGGTCAGTGCGCCATCAGGCGTGACGGTGACCGTCATCGACGGGAACCCCGACCTCAGCAACCACCGGCGCGTGCTGAGCGGGTCGGATGCCGTGGTGCTGAGCTACGGCGGGGACGCGTGGGTGATCCGCGAGGGACGCCGGTCACGTATCGACGCGACGAACCGATCGGTGCTGTTGCCGCTGGGCCTGACGCCCGAGCAGGTCGGCCAGGCGAGGCCCATGAGCCGCGCCCTTTTCGACGCCTTGCCGGTGGGCCCGGAACTGACCGTGCCGCCGGTGCAGAACGCCGGCGCCGCCGCCTCGTTCCCGGGCGCCCCCGGTCCGATCGGCACGGTGATCGTCACGCCGCAAATCAGCGGGCCGCAACAGTATTCGCTGGTGCTGGCTGACGGTGTGGAGACGCTGCCCCCGTTGGTGGCCCAGATCCTGCAGAACGCCGGGCCCGGCAACACCAAGCCGGTGACCGTGGAACCGTCCGCCCTGGCGAAGATGCCCGTGGTCAACAAGCTCGACCTGTCCTCCTACCCGGACGCCCCGCTCAACGTGGCGGACATCCGCGAGAACCCGTCGACCTGCTGGTGGTGGCAGAAGACGTCCGGGGAGAACCGGGCCCGCATTCAGGTCGTGTCCGGCGCGACCATCCCGGTCGCGGCCAAGGACGAGAACAAGGTGGTCTCGCTCGTCAAAGCCGACACCACGGGCCGCGTGGCCGACCAGGTCTTCTTCGGGCCCGACTACGGAAACTTCGTGGCCGTCACCGGCAACGACCCAGGCGCCAAGACGACGGAATCGCTGTGGTGGCTGACGGACGCGGGCGCCCGGTTCGGGGTCGACGACACCCGCGATGTCCGTGAGGCCTTGGGTTTGAAGACCAAACCGAGCCTGGCGCCGTGGGTGGCGCTGCGGCTGCTCCCGCAAGGTCCGACCCTGTCCCGGGCGGACGCGCTCGTGGAGCACGACACCCTACCGATGGATATGTCCCCAGGAGAATTGGCGGTACCTAAGTGAAACGCGGGTTTGCGCGGCCGACACCGGAGAAGCCTCCGGTCATCAAGCCGGAGAACATCGTCCTTCCGACGCCCTTGAGCATTCCGCCGCCGGAGGGCAAGCCCGTGTGGCTGATCATCGTCGGCGTACTGGTGATCGGCCTGCTGATCGGCATGGTCGCAATGGTCTTTGGCAGCGGCTCGCGCGTGTTCGGTGGCGCGGGCGCCATCTTCCCGATCTTCATGATCGGTGGTGTCGCGATGATGATGTTCGGCGGCCGCTTCGGCGGCCAGCAGCAGATGAGCCGGCCCAAGCTGGACGCGATGCGCGCCCAGTTCATGCTGATGCTGGACATGCTGCGCGAGACCGCCCACGAGTCGGCCGACAGCATGGACGCCAACTACCGGTGGTTCCACCCGGCGCCCACCACGCTGTCCGCGGCGGTGGGGTCGTCGCGGATGTGGGAGCGCAAGCCCGACGGCAAGGACCTCAACTTCGGCGTGGTGCGAGTCGGCGTCGGCATGACCCGACCCGAGGTGACCTGGGGTGAGCCTCAGAACATGCCGACCGACATCGAGCTGGAGCCGGTGACCGGTAAGGCGCTGCAGGAATTCGGGCGCTACCAAAGCGTCGTCTACAACCTGCCCAAGATGATCTCGCTGCTGGTCGAACCCTGGTATTCGCTCGACGGGGAGCGGGAGCAGGTCCTGGGACTGATGCGGGCGATCATCTGTCAGCTGGCGTTCTCGCATGGCCCGGACCACGTGCAGATGGTCGTCGTCAGCTCGGACCTGGACGAGTGGGACTGGGTGAAGTGGCTTCCGCACTTCGGCGACCCGCGGCGTCAGGACGCCGCGGGGAACGCGCGGATGGTCTACAGCTCGGTGCGTGAGTTCGCCGCCGAGCAGGCCGAATTGTTCGCCGGCCGTGGCTCTTTCACGCCCCGGCACGCGAGTTCGTCGGCGCAGACTCCGACGCCCCACACGGTGATCGTCGCCGACGTCGTCGACCCCCAGTGGGAGTACGTGATCAGCTCCGAAGGCGTCGACGGGGTGACGTTCTTCGACCTGACCGGCGCCTCGATGTGGACGTCGGTTCCCGAGCGCACCTTGCGGTTCGACGACAAGGGCGTGATCGAGGCGCTGCCGCGCGACCGTGACACCTGGATGGTGATCGACGAGAAGCCGTGGTTCTTCGCCCTCACCGACCACATCAGCATCGCGGAGGCGGAGGAATTCGCCCAGGCGCTGGCTCGCTGGCGGCTCGCCGAGGCATACGAGGAGATCGGCCAGCGGGTGGCCCACATCGGCGCCCGAGACATCATGTCCTACTACGGGATCGACGATCCGGGCCACATCGACTTCGAGTCCTTGTGGGGCAGCCGTAACGACTCGATGGGCCGTTCGCGGTTGCGGGCGCCGTTCGGTGTCCGTTCCGACAACGGCGAGCTGCTGTTCTTGGACATGAAGTCTCTCGACGAGGGCGGTGACGGCCCGCACGGCGTCATGTCCGGTACGACCGGTTCCGGTAAATCGACCCTGGTGCGAACCGTGATCGAGTCGCTGATGCTCAGCCACCCGCCGGAAGAGCTGCAGTTCGTGCTGGCCGACCTCAAGGGTGGGTCGGCGGTCAAGCCGTTCGCCGGGGTGCCGCACGTGTCGCGGATCATCACCGACCTGGAAGAGGACCAGGCGCTCATGGAGCGCTTCCTGGACGCCCTGTGGGGCGAGATCGCCCGGCGCAAGGCGATCTGCGACAGCGCCGGTGTCGACGACGCCAAGGAATACAACTCGGTCCGTCTCAGGATGCGGGCGCGGGGCCAGGACATGGCGCCGCTGCCGATGCTCGTGGTGGTCATCGACGAGTTCTACGAGTGGTTCCGCATCATGCCGACGGCGGTCGACGTGCTCGACTCGATCGGCCGGCAGGGCCGCGCCTATTGGATCCACCTGATGATGGCGTCGCAAACCATCGAAAGCCGCGCCGAAAAGCTCATGGAGAACATGGGTTACCGGCTGGTGCTGAAAGCGCGTACCGCCGGTGCGGCGCAGGCGGCCGGTGTGCCGAACGCCGTGAACCTGCCGGCGCAGGCCGGTCTGGGCTACTTCCGGCGCAGCCTGGAAGACATCGTCCGGTTCCAGGCCGAGTTCCTGTGGCGGGACTACTTCCCCCGCGGCCTCACCGACGACGGTGAGGAAGCGCCTGCGTTGGTGCACAGCATCGATTACGTTCGCCCGCAACTGTTCACCAACTCGTTCACCCCGCTCGAGGTGAGCGTGGGCGGGCCGGACCTCACCCCGGCCGCGATCACGAACGGCGAGACGCTTGAAGCCGACGGTCTGCCGCGCGACGACGACGACGTCGAGGGCATCCGGGTGCCGAAGGTCGGCACGGTCATCATCGATCAGCTGCGCAAGATCGACTTCGAGCCGTACCGGTTGTGGCAACCGCCGCTCAACCAGCCCGTCCCCATCGACGAATTGGTCAACCGGTTCCTCGGCCACCCGTGGCAGGAGAACTACGGCACGGCGCGCGATCTGGTCTTCCCGATCGGGATCATCGACCGTCCGTTCAAGCACGACCAGCCGCCGTGGACGGTCGACACCTCGGGTCCGGGCGCAAACGTCCTCATCCTGGGCGCCGGCGGTTCGGGCAAGACCACGGCCCTGCAGACCCTGATCTGCTCGGCCGCGCTGACCCACACCCCCGAGCAGGTCCAGTTCTACTGCCTGGCCTACAGCAGCACCGCGTTGACCACCGTCGCCCGGCTGCCGCACGTGGGTGAGGTGGCCGGTCCGACGGATCCGTACGGCGTGCGCCGCACGGTGGCCGAACTGCTGGCGTTGGTGCGCGATCGCAAGCGCACCTTCCTCGAGTACGGCATCGCCTCGATGGAGGTGTTCCGGCGCCGCAAGTTCGGCGGTGAGCCCGGCCCCGTCCCCAACGACGGGTTCGGTGACGTCTACCTGGTGGTCGACAACTACCGGGCGTTGGCCGAAGAGAACGAGGTGCTGATCGAGCAGGTCAACCTGATCATCAACCAGGGCCCCTCGTTCGGAGTCCACGTGATAGTCACCGCGGACCGCGAATCCGAGCTGCGGCCCCCGGTGCGCAGCGGTTTCGGCTCCCGGGTGGAATTGCGGCTGGCGGCCGTGGAAGACGCCAAGCTGGTGCGGTCCCGGTTCGCCAAGGACGTTCCGGTCAAGCCGGGCCGCGGCATGGTTGCGGTCAACTACGTCCGACTGGACTCCGACCCGCAGGCCGGTCTGCACACGTTGGTGGCCCGGCCCGCGCTCGCCACCACGCCTGACTATGTGTTCGAGTCCGGCAGCGTCATCGACGCGGTCATTCGCCTCACGAGCGGTCAGGCCCCGCCGGTGCGCCGGCTCCCCGCCCGCTTCGATGTGGAGCAACTGCGGGAGCTGGCCGCACGGGACACCCGCCAAGGGGTCGGCGCGGGCGGAATCGCCTGGGCCATCTCCGAATTGGATCTGTCGCCGGTCTACCTCAACTTCGCCGAGAATGCGCACCTGATGGTGACGGGTCGGCGCGAATGTGGGCGTACCACCACGCTGGCGACCATCATGTCGGAGATCGGCCGGCTGTACGCGCCGGGAGCCAGCAGCGCACCCACGCCTCCGGCCGGCCAGCCGTCGGCACAGGTGTGGCTGGTGGACCCACGACGTCAGCTGCTGACCGCACTGGGTTCGGACTACGTCGAGAAGTTCGCGTACAACCTCGACGGCGTCCAGGCGATGATGGGCGAGCTGGCCGCGGTCCTGGCCGGACGCGAACCGCCGCCCGGCCTGTCCGCGGAAGAGTTGTTGTCGCGGTCGTGGTGGAGCGGTCCGGAGATCTTCCTGATCGTCGACGACATCCAGCAGCTGCCGGCCGGTTTCGATTCACCGCTGCACAAGGCCGCGCCATGGGTGACGCGGGCGGCCGACGTCGGGTTGCACGTCATCGTCACGCGCACCTTCGGCGGTTGGTCTTCGGCGGGCAGCGACCCGATGTTGCGGGCCCTGGCCCAGGCAAACGCTCCGTTGCTGGTGATGGACGCCGACCCGGACGAGGGATTCATCCGCGGAAAGATGAAGGGCGGCCCGCTGCCCCGCGGTCGAGGCCTGCTGATGGCAGAGGACACCGGCGTGTTCGTACAGGTGGCGGCGACGGAGTTGCGGAAGTAAGACGGGATGCCGCTGCGCCGGGGTTGGCTGGATCAGCCCCAGCGCAGCGGTAATTCTTTGAGCGCGAAACTTTTTGACGGGTAGTTGATCGCGGGAACATAGTCCGCGGGAAGGTCGAAGTCGGGAATCTGCTTCAGCCATTCCCCGACGACCACCGTCAGTTCGATCCGCGCCAGGTGGGACCCCAGGCAGCGGTGTGGCCCGCCCCCAAACCCCCAGTGCCGGTGGACCTTTCCGTCCATGACCAATTCATTGACCGACGTCGCATCGCTGTCGTCGCGATTGACGGCGGCCATGCACAACCGCACTGAAGTGCCAGGGGGCAGCGTCATCCCGCCAATGTTGACGTATTCGGTGGTGATCCGGGGCGCCACCGGCGCCGAGGGTTCCAGCCGGACGATCTCCTCGATGAAAACCCGGATCTGCCTAGGGTTGTCGCGAAGCAACTCGCGCAGCTGTGGTCGGCGCGCCAATTCGAACAGGCAGAACCCGATCGCCGCGGTCACGGTGTCCAGGCCCGCCAGAATCAGCAGGTGGCTCATGCCCAGCAGTTCGAGGTCACTGAAGTCACCGTCACTGGCCATGATCCGAGACAGCATGTCGGGGCCCGGGTTCTGCCGGCGTTGCTGGATCGCATCGGCCAGATACGCCAGCAGTTGCTCACTCTTTCCGATGTCAGCCTGGGTGATGTACGGCTTGTCGCTGACGACGGCGTCCTTCCAATCGATCAGGCGATCGCGATCCTGGATCGGCAGGCCGTAGAGGTCCATGAAGACTTGAAACGGGTACAGGTGGGCGAAGTCTGCCATCACTTCGCACTTGCCCTGGGCCGCAAGGGCAGCGATCATTTCGGCGGCGTGCCGCTCCAGCACCGGGCGGGAGTTGCTCAGCCCGAGCGGGCTGAAGAAGGGCTGCAGCACCTTGCGGTAACGCGTGTGCTGCGGGGGGTCAAAAGCCAGCGGCAACACCGGTAATGGGTGCCCGGGAGGCTGAAGGATCGTCGACGAGAACACCTTGGGATTGCGTAGCGCGGCCAGCACGTCCGCACGGCGCGTGATGTAGTAGTGGCCGTTCATGAACACCACCGGCCCGGCGCCCCGCAGCGTTTTCCACCCGACGCCCCGGTCCACGGCCATGGGAAGCTTTTCGAAATCGAGCCGCGGTAGGTGGAACGTGGCTTGCTGGCCTTGGCCAGGAGTGCTCATGGGCTCTCCGCTTGTCTGTCTGATCTCGGCAACCGCTGGGCGGGTCGTCGGCACCGATTTTCGCTGAAACCCAATATCGCATGTGTCGCAAAGGGACACGAATCCGACCGTTGGTCGGGAGCGGGGCTTACAGCGGCCGACCCCGCTTCGCGAGCATCTTCTACACTTCAGCGAGCGGCTGATCTCCGTCTCGATTCGTTCGGCGCGATCCCGCTTGTTCTGCGGAGCCGGGTAGGGAGGAAACCTGATGAGGGTTCGTCTCGAACAATCCAAATGCGTGGGCCACGCCCAGTGCTACGCCGTTGACCCGAATCTGTTCCCCATTGACGACTCGGGCTATTCGATCCTCGAGGAGCACGAGGTGCGGCCCGAGGATGAGCAGTTGACGCGTGACGGTGTGGCGTCTTGCCCGGAGATGGCGTTGATCCTCGAAGAGGACTGACGCCCCAACGCTCCACTGCGCCCGGCGAACTGGGCGCCGAACCGCATTTTTGGCAAACCCCGGATGAACAATCAGTTGCCAGAAATGAACGGCAGTCGACGGGGAGTGAACAGTGGCTGGCGTGGAATGAACAGTTGGCGTCGCGTATCGGCGCGCCCACGATAACGAACTAATCTCATGGACGAGCGACAGTTCGGAGAAGACCGTGAACTGTCGCTCGGTTGCTGACAGCAGGGGATCAATCGAGGCTAAAGGTGCACGTTGTTCCTGACCGGACGTCTGAGAAGTGTGGTGCGAGACCACATTTGGGCGTCGGGCACGGGATCGGCAGGATGCACCGGCCAGCCCGCCGACTGGGGTGGCAGACCGAGAGGTCTGAGTCGGTGATTCCGGGCGCTCAGCTACCTACGGGTGGCAATTGCTTACGAAGCCGTGACCACGGCCACCACTGATCCGATGCGACTGCCGCGATCGCCAGCGATCGCGGCCAACTGAGGAGAACAGGTGTTTGACTTCGGGGCGTTACCGCCGGAGGTTAATTCCGGTCGGATGTATGCGGGTCCGGGTTCGGGGCCGTTGATGGCTGCGGCGGCGGCTTGGGATGAGATTGCCGCGGAGGTGGGGGCGGCGGCGAGTGGGTATGGCTCGGTGGTTTCGGAGTTGACGGCGGGGCCGTGGGTGGGTCCGGCGGCGTCGTCGATGGTGTCGGCGGTGTTGCCGTATGTGAGTTGGCTTGGTGCGGTGGCGGGGTTGGCTGAGGACACGGCCAGTCAGGGTCGGGCGGCGGCGGCGGCTTTTGAGGCGGCGTTTGCGATGACGGTGCCGCCGCCGGTGATTGCGGCGAATCGGGTGTTGTTGGCGACGTTGGTCGCGACGAATTTCTTTGGGCAGAACACGCCGGCGATCATGGCGACCGAGGCGCAGTACATGGAGATGTGGGCGCAGGACGCGGCGGCGATGTATGGGTATGCGGCGGCTTCGGCGACGGCGTCGGCGTTGGCCCCGTTTGCTGCCCCGCCGAATACCACCACCCCCGATGGGATGGCCGATCAGGCGTTGGCGTTGACTCAGGCCGCCCAGCAGCCGGCGGGCAACACCGCCCAGACCGTGGCCTCGACCTCCTCACAACTGGCGAGCACACAGTTGATGACCGCTGCGGCGCCCCAGGTGGCGACCCAGCAGGTGACCACCACGGCCGCGACGCAGCCGGGGCCGTTTACCTGGCTCACCAGTGCGCTTCAGAACTTCTCGCAGAGCGGGTTGCCCACCCCGACCAACAACTACCTGGGGCTCAACCCCACGTTGTACACGGTGATCCTCAAACAAACGTCGGGTCTGGGGTATTTCTCGAATGGTCTGGCGCAGTTCAGTTCCTCGATCGCCCAGCAGTTGACCTTTGGTCCCGGTGGTAGCACCGCCGGTGCCGGCGGTGCCTGGTTCCCGACGCCGCAGTTCGCCCAGTTGGGCCTGGGCAACCTGGGCAACGTCGGGGGTGGCGCCGTTGCGGCCAGTGCCGGGCAGGCCACCCACGTGGGGGCGTTGTCGGTTCCCCAGCAGTGGGCCACGCTGACCTCCGCGGTCAGCCCGGCCAACGCCGCCGAGGCCGAGGCCGTTCCCGTGCAGACCGCCGGGGCCGGCGCCCCGCCGGGCAACGCCCTGCTGCGCGGCATGCCCACCGGCGCCCTCGGCCGACGCAGCGCCACCGCGGGCTACTCGCACAAATACGGCTTCCGCTACAGCGTCCTCACCCGCCCACCATCGGCCGGATAAGGAAAGCCCAGGTGAACGGAAGTTGTACATGAATGAACAGTCGGCACTAGGGAGGCGAGGCACCGCGTGACCCCATTAATCTCACCAGCAAGCCATGCCTGCGGTACGCCCACCGGCAAACCGTTCCTCGAAGGCCAGCGGGCCTAGAGACCAGGGGAGGGAATTTGATGTCGTTTGTCACGACGCAACCGGAGGCGTTGGCCGCGGCGGCGGGCGGTCTGCAAAGCATTGGTTCGACATTGAGCGCGCAGAATGCAGCGGTGGCGGCCCCAACGACGGGGGTGGCGCCGGCCGCCGCTGACGAAGTGTCAGCGCTGACGGCGGCGCAGTTCTCTGCGCACGCGCAGATGTATCAGGCTGTGAGCGCCCGGGCTACGGCGATTCACGAGATGTTCGTCAACACCCTGAGGATGAGCTCGGGGTCCTACGCGGTGACTGAGGCGGCCAACGCGGCCGCGACGGGTTAAGGAGTCAATGGTGTTGGATTTTGGGGCGTTTCCGCCGGAGTTCAATTCGGCTCGGATTTATTCGGGTCCCGGGTCGGGATCGTTGATGGCGGCGGCCTCTGCGTGGAGTGCGCTGGCTGCCGAGCTCAATGCGACGGCGTTGAGCTATGACAAGGTGATCACCGCGCTGAGCAGCGAGGAGTGGCTGGGTACGGCGTCGGCGACAATGGCGGCGGCGGTGCAGCCGTACGTGACCTGGATGACGACGACGGCCGCGCAGGCGGAGGAGGCGGCCGCCCAGGCGCGCGCGGCCGCGGCGGCCTACGAGACCGCGCTGGCCTCGTCGGTGCCCCCGCCGTTGATCGCGGCCAACCGGGCCGAGTCCATGCAGCTGCAGGCGACCAACGTCCTGGGGCAGAACACCCCGTTGATCGCCCAGCTGGAGGCCCAGTACGGCCAATTCTGGGCGCAGGATGCTGCCGCGATGTACAGCTATGCGGGTCAGACATCGACGGCGACCAAGATGACGCAGTTCAGCGCGGCGCCCAAGATCTCCAACGAATCCGGCACCGCCACCCAAAGTGCCACGGTCGCCAACGCGGCGACCAACACCACGGCCGGCAACGCCTCCAACACTGTGTCCAAGACGCTGTCAAGCCTGGCGCAGCCGACCACCACTGCGGCCCCGAAGCTCCTGACCCAGTCGACTCAGGCGACGGATCCGTTCAGCGAGATCTGGTTCCTGCTGACCGGCCAGTCCGTCTTGCCGAACAACCTGGGGACGGCCGTGAACGGCTACAGCCCGTTCGCGAGCTTGTTCTATAACACCGAGGGTTTGCCGTACTTCAGTATTGGTATGGGCAACAACTTCGTGCAGATCGCCAAGTCGGTGGGTGCGATCGGTGGTGCGGCTCCGGCGGCGGCCAAGGCGCTGCCGGGCCTGGGTGGCCTGGGTGGTCTGCTCGGTGGTGGGGCCGGTGCGGTGCACCCGGCGGCCGCGATCGGCGGTGCGGGTGCCACGTCGATCGGTGGCAAGTTGTCGGTGCCGGTGGCCTGGACCGGGGGTCCGGCCGTCCCGCCGATGGGGCACACGGCGATCCCGGTCAGCGCCATCAGCGCGGCACCCGAGGGGGCCGGGGGACCGGGCAACCTGCTCGGCGGCATGCCCCTGGCCGGTATGGGCACCGGCACCCACGCCGGCGCCGGACCCCGCTACGGATTCCGCCCCACCGTCATGGCCCGACCCCCCTTCGCCGGCTGATCACCCCCTGTGGAATGGCGTAGCCGCACGTCGACCGGGCACCAAAGGGTGAGCAAACGAATGCGCGTGGAGGCGCCGCCAGACTCGTGGCGCCGCTCACCGCGGCGTCCGTCCCCGCCGAAGGACCTACGGCCCCCGCTCGAGGGACTGAAAACCCTTTCAAGGGAGTCCTGGCGTCGGGGATCGTTTGGGCGGTCGCCGCTCGTGCGAAAGGAGTTAGCGAGCAACGAGATCTTATTAGTAACCGCGGTGCCGCGGCGGCTGGGAGATGACTACCAGCAACTTTGCCTGCCGGGTCTGTCACAGTTTGCTGTGACCGTACTGCGAGGTGCTGCGATCCAGGTCAGGCGCTGTTACTGTGGCGTTACCGAAAATGAATTCGCCGTACCGTCAAGTGAACAATTGCAAACAGGCGGCTTCCGAAAGCGCTTCAGGGGTCGCGGTCATCTAGTCTCTGCAGAGTCGGGGATTGAACTAGGAGGGAACCAAGTATGTCGTTCGTGACCACACAGCCCGAGGCTCTGGCTGCGGCGGCCGGAAACTTGCAGGCCATTGGCTCAACGCTGAGCGCTCAGAACGCGGCTGCCGCCGCCCCCACCACCGGGGTGGTGCCCGCTGCTGCCGACGAGGTGTCGGCGCTGACGGCTGCACAGTTCGCGGCGCACGCGCAGATGTACCAGGCGGTTAGCGCCCAGGCCGCCGCCGTTCACGAGGCGTTCGTGAACACGCTGTCGACAAGTTCTGGCTCGTACGCTGCGACCGAGGCAATCAACGCAGCTCAGACGGGCTAATCGAGTCGGCGGTTGATGGTCTGGGACGGGACGTCGTCGACGTGGAATCCCACCTGACCGCCCTGCAACCGATGATCTCGGGGGCTGACGGCCGGACAACTCAAACGCCGGAGTTCGGGTTTGACGTCCGTCTCACCGTGTTAGAGCAACCGGTGGCCGCCGGCTGACGGGAAGGGGGGATCATCCTTTTGCATTCGGCTCGGCGGTTCGCCAGCGCGTGACCGGTCCGGCCATTCGTCGTAAACACAGCAAGTATTTGAGTACTACGAATTAAGGAGACAGCCACATGGCAACACGTTTTATGACTGACCCGCACGAAATGCGGGCCATGGCGGGCCGCTTCGAGGTGCACGCCCAGACGGTTGAAGACGAGGCTCGCAAGATGTGGGCGTCCTCGATGAACATCGCCGGCTCGGGCTGGAGCGGTCAGGCGCAGGCCACCTCGTACGACACCATGGG
>NZ_LZJZ01000020.1 GCF_001667585.1 Mycobacterium sp. E2733 | reverse complement strand
GCCCGAAAGAACTGCCGCCGGCGCCCCCGGCGGATGTGCCCCCGGCGCCCCCCGCTGACGTGCCGCCCGCGCCTCCGGCGGACGCGATGCCCCCTGCCCCTCCGGCGGACGCGATGCCCCCGGCGCCTCCCGCCGACGTGCCGCCCGCGCCTCCGGCGGACCTGCCGCCGGCGCCCCCGGCGGACGCACCCGTCGTCGACAGCAACGACTTCCACGGCTTCGTGCCGGCCAACATGCCGCAGCATGTTTCCACGGTCGGCTACACGAAGCAGCTGTGGGAAGCCATTCGGGGGCAGGACATTCAGGGCAACGACGCGCTTGACGCGATCGCGCAGCCGTCCGCCTGAGTTCGACCCGTCACAGACTGCCCGGCACGCCTCGAACGTTCCCGCTTCGGGGCGTGCCGGCATTCCGATCGCTACGGTGTTACGCCGAGCCCACCCACTCTTCGGTCCCGTCATCGAAGAACTGGTGCTTCCACACCGGTAGCCGGGCCTTGATGGTGTCGACCAGGAGCGCGCAGGTGGTGAACGCCTCCTGACGATGGTCGGCGGCAACTGCCGCCACCAGCGCCGCCTCCCCGATGTGCAGCACCCCCGTCCGGTGGCTCGCCGCGACGGCGCGCACGCCGCTCGACCGCTCCGCGACCTCGGCCACCACCTCGGCCAAGACCTGTTCGGCCGACGGATGCGCGGAGTACTCCAGCCGCACCACCCGCCGCCCGCCGTCGTGGTCGCGAATCATGCCGACGAAACCGACGATGGCGCCCGCCGACTGGTGGCCCACGAGCTCTTCGTGCTCGGCCAGCACGATCGGATGATCGGTCATGGCCGCGCGGACGACGAGCGTCATCGCTGGTGGTCTCCACCGGCGAGCTGATCGAGCGCATGATCGATCACATCGGCGAGCACGCCCAGGCCGTCCCGGACCCCGCCGGGCGAACCCGGCAGGTTGACGATCAAGGTCTTGCCCGCCACGCCACACACACCGCGTGACAACACCGACGTCGGCACCTTCGGCAGGCCGGACCGGCGAATGGCGTCGGCCAGCCCCGGGATCATGTAGTCCAGCACCGCCACCGTCTGATCGGGCGTGCTGTCGCTGGGCGAGATGCCGGTGCCCCCGGAAGTGATGATGACGTCGACCCCGTCGTCGACTGCCTGGCGCAGGGCCGCGCCGACCGGCTCGCCATCGGCGACCACCTCCGGCTCGGCGCACGAAAAGCCGCGCTGTCCAAGCCATTCGGCGATGATCGGCCCGCACCGATCGTCGTACACCCCGGCCGACGCGCGGGTTGAGGCGATGATGACGCGGGCGGATCGGGCGCTCATCACCGCACCCACGTTCCGGTTTTGCCGCCTTCCTTGCGCAGCACCCGAATGTCATCGAGGCGCGCGGCGGGGTCAACCGCTTTGATCATGTCGTAGAGCGTCAGACCGGCCACGCTGACGGCGGTCAGCGCCTCCATCTCTACACCCGTGCGGTCGGTGCTGCGCACCGTTGCGGTGATCTCGATGTCGGACTCCCCCACGGTGAAATCGACGTCGACCCCGGTGAGCGCCAACTGGTGGCAGAGCGGGATCAGGTCACTGGTGCGTTTGGCGGCCAGAATGCCCGCCACCCGGGCGGTAGCCAACGCGTCGCCCTTGGGCAGGCCCCCGGACGAGATCAGCTCCACCACGTGCTGGGACGTGTGTAAGGAACCCGACGCGACGGCGGTCCGCTTGGTCGCACCCTTGCCGCTGACATCGACCATGTGCGCCGCCCCGCGGTCGTCCAGGTGCGACAGCGCGCCCGAGGGGGATTCTCCCGACGCCCAGGCCGTCGCGGGCTTGGCGGCCTCAGAGGCCCTAGCCATCCTGGCGCCTACCGGTTTACGACGGTGACCGGGTGCAGGTAGGGCAGGTCGGTGGAGGGTAGCGGAAACACCAGCTCACCGAAGGGCGACAACGCACCCGTCCGGTCGGTCGCGAGTTCGCTCACCGCGTGGTCATCGTGGTCCGTCGTCGGCCAGCCGTTGTCGACGTATTTGGTTTTGCGAGCTTTGCCCTCAGCAGTGTCAGCCACGCCATCCATTCTGACAGGTCGCTCCTGCGCGCGTCCCGCAAGACCGCCAGTTCGCCCCACCAGGCGCCGACATTCGTTGCCCGCTAGTGAGCCGCCGACTGTTTTACGCTGGTCAGCAATGACCGACAACACCCCGGATATCCCGCTGGGGTCGTGGCTGGCCGACTTGCCCGACGAGCGGCTGATCCGACTGCTGGAGTTGCGGCCGGACCTCGCCCAGCCCCCGCCCGGCAGCATCGCCGCGCTCGCCGCCCGCGCCCAGGCCCGCCAGTCGGTGAAGGCCGCCACCGACGACCTGGATTACCTGCGGCTGGCGGTGCTCGACGCCCTGTTGGTGCTGCAAGCCGATGCCGCGCCGGTGCCGACGCCCAAACTGCGGGCGCTGATCGGTGAGCGCGCTCCGGATGCCGACCTGGCGGGCGCGCTGGACGATCTGCGGGAGCGCGCGCTGGTCTGGGGTGACGCCGCGCTCCGCGTGGCACCGGACGCCGGCACGGCCCTGCCGTGGCACCCGGGCCAAGTCACCCTCGAGGACGCCTCCCGCAGTGGCGAGGAGATCGCCGGCCTCATCGACGGCCTGAACCAGGCCCAGCTCGACGTGCTGGAGAAGCTTCTCGAGGGTTCCCCGATGGGCCGCACCCGTGACGCCGCACCGGGCGCACCCGCGGACCGGCCGGTGCCCCAGCTACTGGCGATGGGGCTGCTGCGACGCATCGACGCCGAGACGGTGATCCTCCCCCGTCACGTCGGGCAGGTGCTGCGCGGCGAACAGCCCGGTCCCGTGCGGCTGACGGCACCCGACCCGGTGGTAGCGACCACCACCACCGACGACGTCGAGGCGTCGGCGGCCGGGGCCACCATCGACCTGCTGCGAGAACTCGACGTCCTCATCGAAACGCTCGCCGCCACACCGGTATCCGAGCTGCGCAGCGGCGGACTGGGAATTCGTGACGTCAAACGGCTCAGCAAGGCGACCGGCATCGACGAGTCCCGGCTCGGCCTGATTCTCGAGGTGGCGGCCGCGGCCGGTTTGATCGCCAGCGGGATGCCCGATCCCGAACCGGCCACTGGTGACGGACCGTACTGGGCACCGACGGTCGCCGTCGACCGGTTCGCGGCGCTGTCCACCGCCGAACGCTGGCAGCTGCTGGCCAGTAGCTGGTTGGACCTGCCGAGCCGGCCGACCTTGATCGGAACCCGCGGACCGGACGCCAAACCCTATGGCGCACTGACGGATGCGCTGTACTCGACGGCAGCGCCGCTGGATCGCCGGCTGTTGCTGAACACGCTGGCCCAGCTGCCGCCGGGCGCCGGTGTCAACGCGGCCGAAGCGTCGGCGGCACTCATCTGGCGGCGCCCCCGCTGGGCGAAGCGGCTGCAGCCCGGGCCAGTCGGTGATCTGCTGACCGAGAGCCACGCGCTGGGCCTGGTGGGACGGGGGGCGCTGAGCACGCCCGGCCGCGCCCTGCTGGACGAAGGCGCCGACTCCCAGGCCGCGGTCGACGCCATGGCGCGGGCCCTGCCCAAAGCGATCGATTACTTCCTGGTCCAGGCCGACCTGACCGTGGTGGTACCGGGCCCACTGCAGCGCGACCTCGCCGAGCAGCTGGCCACGGTGGCCACCGTCGAGTCGGCCGGCACCGCGATGGTGTACCGCATCAGCGAGCAGACGATCCGGCATGCGCTCGACGTCGGAAAGACCCGCGACTGGATGCATGCCCTGTTCGCCAAGCACTCCAAAACACCCGTCCCGCAAGGCCTTACCTACCTCATCGACGACGTCGCACGCCGGCATGGCCAGCTGCGGATCGGCATGGCGGCTTCCTTCGTGCGGTGCGAGGACCCGGCGCTGCTGGCCCAGGCCGTGTCCGCGCCCGCGACCGAGGGTGTGCAACTGCGCGCGCTGGCCCCTACAGTCGCGGTGTCTCCGGCGCCGATCGCCGAAGTGCTGGTCGCACTGCGAGCGGCCGGCTTCGCGCCGGCGGCCGAGGACTCCACCGGCGCCATCGTCGACGTCCGTCCCCGGGGCGCCCGGGTGGCCACGCCGCAACAGCGGCGGCCCTACCGCCCGATGCCGCGGCCCAACAGCGAGAGCCTGAACGCGGTGGTGGCGGTGCTGCGAAAGGTGACCGCCGCGCCGTTCGGCAACAACCGCGTCGACCCGGCGGTCACCATGTCGTTGTTGCAGCGCGCGGCCCGGGAACAAGACACCCTGGTGATCGGTTATTTGGATGCCGCGGGTGTCGCCACCCAGCGGGTTGTGTCGCCGATCGCCGTTCGGGGCGGCCAGCTGACAGCCTTCGACTCGGCGTCCGGGCGACTGCGCGACTTCGCCATCCACCGCATCACGTCGGTGGTGTCGGCCAACGGCCGATAATGGTGGGCGACGATGCAGAGTGAAGCGATGAGGAGGAGCGGCGCCATTGACTCGCGCCGGCGACGATGCAGAGTGAAGCGATGAGGAGGAGCGGCGCCATTGACTGACGGCCCGTTGATTGTGCAGTCCGACAAGACGGTGCTGCTCGAAGTCGACCATGAGCTGGCCGGCGCGGCACGCGCCGCGATCGCGCCGTTCGCCGAGTTGGAACGCGCGCCCGAGCACGTGCACACCTACCGCATCACACCGTTGGCGCTGTGGAACGCGCGCGCCGCCGGTCACGACGCCGAGCAGGTCGTCGACGCGCTGGTCAGCTTCTCGCGCTACGCGGTGCCCCAGCCGCTGCTGGTCGACATCGTCGACACCATGGCCCGTTACGGCCGCCTGCAACTGGTCAAGCACCCGGCGCACGGCCTGACGCTGCTGAGCCTGGACCGCGCGGTGCTCGAGGAGGTGCTGCGCAACAAGAAGATCGCACCCATGCTCGGTGCCCGGATCGATGAGGACACCGTCGTCGTCCACCCCAGCGAGCGCGGCCGCGTCAAGCAGATGCTGCTCAAGGTCGGTTGGCCCGCAGAGGATCTCGCGGGCTACGTCGACGGCGAGGCGCACCCGATCAGCCTGGCGCAGGACGGCTGGCATCTGCGCGACTACCAGCAGATGGCTACCGATTCCTTCTGGTCCGGAGGATCCGGCGTGGTGGTCCTGCCGTGTGGGGCCGGCAAGACGCTGGTGGGCGCGGCCGCGATGGCGAAGGCCAGCGCGACGACGCTGATCCTGGTCACCAACATCGTCGCGGCGCGGCAGTGGAAGCGCGAGCTGGTGGCGCGCACCTCGCTGACCGAGGACGAAGTCGGTGAGTATTCGGGCGAGCGCAAGGAGATTCGGCCCGTCACCATCTCGACGTATCAGATGATCACCCGTCGCACCAAGGGCGAGTACCGGCATTTGGAACTCTTCGACAGCCGCGACTGGGGGTTGATCATCTACGACGAGGTGCACCTGCTGCCCGCGCCAGTGTTCCGGATGACCGCCGACCTGCAGTCCAAACGGCGCCTGGGCCTGACGGCCACGTTGGTCCGCGAAGACGGCCGCGAGGGCGACGTGTTCTCGCTGATCGGCCCCAAGCGCTATGACGCGCCGTGGAAGGACATCGAGGCTCAGGGCTGGATCGCGCCGGCGGAGTGCGTCGAAGTGCGGGTCACCATGACCGACAACGAGCGAATGACATACGCCACGTCGGAGCCCGAAGAGCGCTACAAGGTTTGCTCGACGGCGCATTCGAAGATCGCCGTGGTGACGTCGATTCTGGACAGGCACCCCGGCGAGCAGACCCTGGTGATCGGCGCCTACCTCGACCAGCTCGACGAGCTGGGCGCCGAGCTGAACGCCCCGGTGATCCAGGGGTCGACGCGAACCAAGGAACGCGAAGAACTGTTCGACGCGTTCCGCCGCGGTGAGGTGTCGACGTTGGTGGTGTCCAAGGTCGCCAACTTCTCCATCGACCTGCCGGAAGCCTCTGTGGCGGTGCAGGTTTCGGGAACGTTCGGCTCGCGCCAGGAGGAGGCGCAGCGACTGGGGCGGTTGCTGCGACCCAAGGCCGACGGCGGTGGCGCCATCTTCTACTCCGTGGTGGCGCGCGACAGCCTGGACGCAGAATACGCCGCGCACCGTCAGCGATTTCTCGCCGAGCAGGGCTACGGCTACATTATCCGCGACGCGGACGACCTACTCGGGCCGGCGATTTAACCGCGAGCAGACACAAACTCGCACGAAATGCGGTGAGCTAACGCGATTTTGTGTCTGCTCGCGCCATGGATCAGAGCGACAGGATAGTCGCCGAGGCGGTTCCCGGCGCGCCATACACCTGGGCCAGCCCGACGCGTGGGCTGCCAGGCACCTGACGTTCGCCCGCCTCGCCGCGCAGCTGCCGCACCAGTTCGTGCATCTGCCGCAGCCCCGACGCGCCGATCGGCTCGCCGTTGGCGATCAACCCGCCGTCGGTGTTGACCGGCAGCGAGCCGTGGATCTCGGTGGCGCCGTCGGCCAGCAGCTTCTCCTGCTCCCCGTCGGCGCACAGGCCCGTCTCGGCCATGTGGATGACCTCGTTGCCGGCGTCGGTGTCCTGCAGCTGGGCGACATCGACGTCCTCGGGGCCGATGCCGGCCGCCTCATAGGCGGCCTTGGACGCATACACCGTCGGCGAGACGTCCTCGTCGAGCGGCGCGAAGGTGGCGTGCACTTCGTAGGCCCCGTAGCGGCGGGTGCGGATCTCGCAGGCTCGCACGTAGACCGGCTTGTCGGTGAACTTGTGCGCCATGTCGGCCCGGCACATGATCACCGCCGCGGCCCCTTCGTCGGGCGCACAAAACATGTATTGGGTCAAGGGATAATTGAGGACGGCCGAATGGAGGATCTCCTCCTCGGAAATCGGCTTGCGCCGGAACGCATTCGGGTTCAGCGCGCCGTTGCGGAAGTTCTTGGCCGCCACCTTGGCCAGGGTGGCCTGCGAGATGTTGTGGTCGTGCAGGTACTTGTTGGCCTTCATCCCGAAGAACTTGGTGGTGACGAACTGCCCGTTCTGGGCATACCACTGCGGCAGCGCCAGCTTGGCGGGATCGTCGGTGAACGCGCCGCGGGGGTGCTTGTCCAGCCCGATCGCGATGCCGAGGTCGTACTTGCCCAGCCGGATGGTGTCGGCGGTCTGCTGGATGGCGCTGGCCGCGGTGGCGCACGCGTTGAACACGTTGGTGAACGTGATCCCGGTGAGACCGACCAGGCGGGTGACGGCGTCCGGGTTGGACACCTCGTGGCTGCCGCCGAAACCGAACTGGATGTCCTTCCACTCCACACCGGCGTCCTGCAGCGCCAGTTGGATGGCTTCGGCGCCCATCTGCATCGCCGTCTTGTCAAACCTGCCGAACGGATGCAGGCCCACGCCGATGATCGCGACATCGTTGGTCATCTCAGCCTCCTTCTGGGTTGATGGTGGCGACCCGCTGCGCCCGCCTTCGGCGCGCTCGCGATCGCCACTAGACCGGCTGGAACGCGAAGGTCATGATTTCCGCGCCCTCTTCGTCGGTGGTCAGCGGCACCATGGTGAGCTCGACCTCCTGGCCGAACTGCAGCTTGGCCGGGTCGTTCTCCGTCAACCGGCCCTCCACCCGGATCACGTCGTCGAGCTGGACCAACCCGACGCCGAACGGCACGAAGTCCTTGCCGGTCGGGCCGGCATACGGTGCCCCGGGCGGGAAGCCCTGGGTGGTCCAGGCGACAAGGGTTCCGCGGCGCGGCAGCAACACGTCGGTCATCTCGCCGAGGCTGCAGCGCGGACACCACTGCTGCACCGGGAAGGTGGTCGCGCCGCAGCTTCCGCACCGGCTGCCGATGAGCTGTGGGTTCTCGTCGGGCCACGTCGAGATCTCGGGTGCGAGCGCCTTTTGCATTGGGGATCCTCCAGGAGCGTCCACGGTGTCGACAGAATGTTGCTCACTGGACCGTATAACAGCTTTCCGAAAAGTGGAAACCCCATTCTCATTGTTGGTCTCGCCGGGCGGATATCTTGGGATCGCCGCCGCAACCGAGGAGACGACCATGCCAGTCACGGTGATACTCGAACTGAAATTCAAGCCCGACGCGGTGCCGCAGGCGCGCGACGTCATGGGCCGGGCTCTGCAAGACACCCGGGCGTTCGCCGGGAACCTCGGTACCGACGTGCTCGTCGACGAGGACGACGAAACCCACTGGCTGATCTACGAACTGTGGGACACCGTCGAGCAGGACGAGGCTTACCGCGCGTTTCGCGCCGGCGAAGGCCGACTCACCGAGTTGCCGCCGCTGCTGGCCCAGCCCCCCGTCAAGAAGAGGTACGTCACCTCCGACATCTGAAGGCTAGCTGAGCGCGGGAATCACCTCGCGCTCGAACAACTCGATGCCGGAGCGGTCGTACGCGGCCTCCGGGAAATAGCAGATCGCGTATTGGCATCCGAGGTCGCGGAGCTTGGCGATCCGCTCGATCACCTGTTCCGGTGTCCCCGTCGCCGAATCGGGTCCGCTGCCGGCGGCCAGCATCGCATCGGCGGCAGCCTCGGGGACGTAGCGGACGACGCGGTCGCGGACGCGCTGCATCCGGTCCTTGACGTCGGCGTCCGAGGTCCCGACCACCGCGTTGAAGTTGGCCGAACGCACGATGGCATCGAAGTCGGTGCCCACCTCCCGGCAGTGCCGCGCTAGCACGTCCGACTTGTGGGCGAACGCCTCCGGTTCCGGCGCGAAGTTGGTGTACTGCGCGTACTTCGCGGCGATGCGCAAGGTCACCTTCTCCCCGCCGCCGGCGATCCACAGCGGAATCCCGTTGTCCTGCAAGGGCTTCGGGGAAACGATGGCGCCGTCGACCTGGTAGTGCTTGCCGTCGAAGCTGACCTCGCCGTCGCGCCAGGCATCGCGCATGATCTGTACGCCCTCGTCCAACCGGGCCAGCCGCACGCCGGCCGACGGGAAACCGTAACCGTAAGCGCGCCACTCATGTTCGTACCAGCCACCGCCGATACCCATCTGGATCCGGCCCCCGGAGACGATGTCCGCGGTCGCCGCGACCTTGGCCAGGTACACCGGGTTGCGGTAGCTCATCGCCGTGCACATCTGGCCCAGTTTGATCCGCGACGTGACCGCGCCGTAGGCGGCCATCAACGACCACGCTTCGTGCGTGGCTTCGCCCGTCGGCACCGGGACGGTGTGGAAATGGTCGTAGACCCATAGCGAGTCCCACGCGCTGTTGTCGGCGTAGACAGCCAGGTCGCGCATCACCGCCCAGTGCTTCTCCGGCTCGATGCCGACCAGATCCATTCGCCAGCCTTGCGGGATGAAGAGACCGAAGCGCATAGGAACGGACTCTAGCCCGCCGCCGACCAGCACATCGCAGAAGGCAAGCCCCTCGACCGCCGCGGGCAGTCCTGCCCTACAGCCCCGTTAGGCTTACGCATCGTCAAGCAAGTGGGAGGTCGCCGTGCGGGTCCTCGTCTCCGGCGCCAGCATCGCCGGCCCGGTGCTGGCCTACTGGCTGACCCGTCGCGGCTTCGACGTCACGGTCGTCGAGCGCGCACCGGCGCTGCGCAAAACCGGCGGCCATGCCGTCGACCTGTTTCGTCCCGCGATGGAGATTTCAGAGGACATGGGTGTGCTGCCTCAGATCGAGGCGCTCGCCACCGGAACGAACCGCATGACCATGCATCGGGAAGGCCGGTCGCGGCCCATCGAAATCGACCTCACCAAGATCTACGCCGCCACGTCGGACCGGCATGTGGAGATCATGCGCGACGACCTCAGCGAGATCTACCACGCCGTCGGCCGCGACGACGTCGAGTACCTGTTCGGGGATTCGATCACCGCGATCGAACACGACGGCGAGGTGACGTTCGAGCAAGCCCACGCGCGTCGGTTCGACGTCATCGTCGGAGCCGACGGGCTGCACTCCAACGTTCGGCACCTGACCTTCGGCGAAGAAGCCGACCTCACCCGGTTCCTCGGCGGTTACCTGGCCGTGGTGTCGGCCCCGAAGGCGCTGGCCGGCCGCGGCGAGATGACCTCCCACGTCGGCGTGGGCCGCCTCGCGGCCATCTACACCGCCGAGCACTTGGACGACGCGCGCGCCGTTTTCCTGTTCCGCACCAGCCGCGAACTCGACTATGACCATCGAGATGCGTTGCGGCAGAAGCAAATCCTGCGCGATGCATTCGCCGGCATGCATGAACAGGTGGACGGCTGGCTGGACGAAGTCGACCGCACGCCCGCCTTCTACTTCGATTCGATCAGTCAACTGCGGCTGGACCGGTGGTCACGCCGCCGGGTCACGCTCGTCGGCGACGCGGGATATTGCCCCGGCCCCGCGGTGGGAGGCAGCACCAGCCTCGCGGTGCTCGGCGCGTACGTGCTGGCCGGAGAGCTCGCCCGGGCGGACGGCGACCACCTGCGCGCGTTCGCGGCCTACGAATTGCAGATGCGCGAACCGGTGCGCCGCAGCCGGGCCTTCGCCCGCGGCGCCGCGAAGGGCATCATCCCGGGCTCGCCACTCGGGGTGTGGGCGTTGACCCGTGGCGCCAAGTTAGTCTCGTCGTTGCCCGGCTCGCTCTCGCGGGCACTGGCGAAACTCAACACGAAGGGCGTGCGAATGCACGACTCGCTGCCGGTGCCCGACTACGAGGCGACCGACATCCAAGCCGACGAAAGGAACAATCGCCCATGGAACTGACCGGCGTCGGGATCTGGAGCAGTCAACTGCGCTACGGCGATCCGTCCGAATCTGCCGAGGCGGCCGCCGAATTGGACGAATTGGGATTTCCGGCGCTGTGGATACCCGACGTCGGCGGGCCGGTGTTCGACGCGGTCGGCAACCTACTCGCCGCGACCAGGCGAACGGTGATCGCCACCGGCATTCTCAACCTGTGGATGCACTCGCCCGGCGAGGTCGCTGACTCCTATGCGACGCTGACCGCCGAGCACGGGGACCGCTTCCTGCTGGGCATCGGCGTCAGTCACGCACCGCTGATCGACGCCGGCCAGCCCGGCCGGTACCGCAAACCGCTGGCGGCAACGGCGGCGTTCCTGGACGGGCTGGATGCCGCACCACGGCCCGTACCGTCCGCGAGCCGGGTCCTCGCCGCGCTCGGCCCGAAGATGCTTACCCTGGCCGCGACCCGCTCCCGCGGGGCCCACCCCTACCTGGTCACCCCCGACCACACCGCCTCCGCCCGTTCGACTTTGGGCGACGGCCCGCTGTTGCTGCCGGAGCAGACGGTAATCCTGACCGACAGCGCCGACGAGGCGCGACGCATCGGAACCGACTGGCTGCGAGCGTATTTGGCGTTGCCCAACTACGCCAACAACCTGCTGCGCACCGGGTTCTCCGAAGAGGACCTGGCGCAGGTGAGCGATCGGCTCTTCGATGCCATCATCGCGTGGGGCGACGAAGAGGCGGTCATGCGCAGGGTCGCCCAGCATCGGTCGGCCGGGGCGGACCACGTGTGCGTGCAGGTGCTGTTGGAGGACCCGAAGGCGTTCCCGCGGGAGCAATGGCGCCGAATCGCCGCCGCCGCCACGTAGTCCCGCGGCGATCGCGCTTGGGGTGAGGTCTGGCTTCCAAGCAGGCGCTGTTTCGGATCTTCTACCGCGTCGGCTTCACCCCTTGGGACGGTCACCCACTCGCGCAGAGGGTGCGGAAGCTGGTCGCACCTGATACGCGAGCAGACGCAAACTCGCACTGTGGGAACGGGTCCCATGCGATTCTGCGTCTGCTCGCCGAGCCTGCACTAGGTCAACGAGTCCGGCGGCAGGAAGCGGTCGCCGTACTTGGCGGCCAGCTCGCGGGCCCGCGCCACGAAGGCTTCCTTGCCCGTGCCGCCCGCACCCTGGTAGCCGACGATGAACTGCGCGCTACCACCGGTGTACGGCGGGAAGCCGATGCCCATGATCGACCCGATGTTGGCGTCGGCCGTCGACGTCAGCACGCCCTCATCGAGGCACTTCTGGGTTTCCAGCGCCTCGGCGAACAGCATCCGGTCAATCATGTCCTGCAGCGGCGGCTCCGACGAACCGGACTTGAACGTCTCCCGCAGGCCCGGCCACAGCCCGGTGCGCTTGCCGTCGACGTACTCGTAGAAGCCCGCACCCTTCAGCCGCGACGGGCGGCCGATCTCGATCATCTTCTCCACGACGGCCTCGGCCGGATGCGGCTCGTAGGTGCCGCCGGCGTCCTCGACACCCTTACGAGTGGCGGCCGCGATCTTGTGCATCAGTTCGAGGTTCAGCTCGTCGGACAGCTGCAGCGGCGGCGCCGGGTAGCCGGCCTGAGAGCCGGCGTGCTCGATCGACGCCGGTTCCACGCCCTCCCCGAGCATCGCCAAGGCCTCGTTGACGAAGGTGCCGATGACGCGGCTGGTGAAGAAGCCGCGGCTGTCGTTGACCACGATCGGGGTCTTGCCGATGGCCAGCGTGTAGTCGAACACGCGGGCCAACGCCTCGTCAGAAGTCTTCTCGCCCTTGATGATTTCGACCAGCGGCATCTTGTCGACCGGTGAGAAGAAGTGGATCCCGATGAAGTCCTCCTGCCGCTTGACGCCGGTCGCCAGACCGGTGATCGGCAGCGTGGAGGTGTTGGACCCGAGCAGCGCGTTCGGCTCGACGATGTCCTCGATCTCCTGGAACACCTTGTGCTTGAGTTCCTGGTTCTCGAACACCGCCTCGATCACGAAGTCGACGCCCTTGAAGTCGGCGGGGTCGGCCGACGGCGTGATGCGGTCCAGCAGCGCCTTGCTCTTCTCCTCGGTGGTCTTGCCCCGCTGAAGCGCCTTGGCCTCAAGCTTTTCCGAGTAGCCCTTGCCCTTCTCCGCGGCCTCGAGGCTGACATCCTTGAGCACCACGTCGAACCCGGCCTTGGCCGATACGTAGGCGATGCCGGCGCCCATCATGCCGGCGCCCAGCACACCGATCTTGTTGATCTTGACCGGCTCGATGCCGTCGGGTCGCGAGCCGCCGCCGTTGATGTGCTGCAGGTCGAAGAAGAACGCCTGGATCATGTTCTTGGCGACCTGGCCGGTGACCAGAGAGGTGAAGTAGCGGCTCTCGATGCGGCTGGCGGTGTCGAAATCCACCTGCGCACCCTCGACGGCCGCGTCCAGGATTGCCCGCGGCGCGGGCATCGGCGCACCCTTGAGCTGCTTCTTCAGCAGCGCGGGGAAGGACGGCAGGATGCCGGCCAGCCCTGGGCTCGACGGGGTGCCGCCGGGCATCTTGTAGCCCTTGGCATCCCACGGCTGTGTGTGCCAGTCGGGGTTCGCCTTGATCCACGCCTTGGCGGCGGGCACCAGTTCATCGGCGGAGCCGACGAGCTCGTCGATCAGCCCGATCTCCTTGGCCTTGTCCGGCTTGAACCGGGTGCCCTGCGATAGCACATTCATGAATGCGTTCTGGATGCCGAACATTCGCACGCTGCGGGCCACGCCACCGCCGCCGGGCAGCAGGCCCAGCGTCACCTCGGGGAACCCGACGACGAGGCCCTTGACGTCGGCGGCGATGCGGTGGTGGCAGGCCAGCGCGATCTCCAGGCCGCCGCCGAGCGCGGCGCCGTTGATCGCGGCCACCACCGGCTTGCCCAGGGTCTCCAGGGCCCGCAGGTCGCGCTTGATGTCCTCGACCTCGGTGAAGACGTCGCCGGCGTTCTCGGGGCCGGCGTTGATCATGCTCTTGAGATCGCCACCGGCGAAGAACGTCTTCTTCGCGCTCGTGATCACCACGCCGGTCACCGAATCCTTCTCCGCGACAAGGCGTTCGACCGCCTTGTGCATCGACTCCTTGTAGTGCTCGTTCATCACGTTCGCCGACCCGGTCGGGTCGTCGAGCGTCAGCGTGACGATGCCGTCCGCATCCTTATCCCACTGGATGGTGTTCTCTGCCATGGTCTTAAACCCTCTCGATGATGGTGGCGACACCCATGCCGCCGCCGATGCACAGCGTGATCAGCGCGCGACGCGCGTTGCGGCGCTCGAGCTCGTCGACCATGGTGCCGGTGATCATTGCGCCGGTGGCGCCCAGCGGGTGGCCCATCGCGATGGCGCCACCGTTGACGTTCAGCTTCTCGTCGGGAATGTTGAGGTCCTTCTGGAACTTCAGCACCACCGACGCGAACGCCTCGTTCAGCTCGAACAGGTCGATGTCGTCGACGGTCAGTCCCGCGCGGTCGAGGACCTTGCGGGTGGCCGGGGTCGGGCCGGTCAGCATGATGACCGGGTCGGCGCCACTGGTCGCCGTGGCGACGATGCGGGCGCGCGGGGTCAGGCCCTGCGACGCGCCCGCCTTTTCGGAGCCGACCAGCACCAGGGCGGCGCCGTCCACGATGCCCGAGCTGTTGCCGCCGGTGTGCACGTGGTTGATCTTTTCGACCCAGTGGTACTTCTGCAGCGCCACGTCGTCGAAGCCGCCCATCTCGCCGATGCCGTCGAACGCGGTCTTCAGCTTGGCCAGGCCCTCCATCGTGGTGTCGGGCCGCATGTGCTCGTCGTGGTCGAGGATGACCAGACCGTTCTGGTCGCGCACCGGCATCACCGACTTGGCGAAGTAGCCGCCCGACCAGGCCTCGGCGGCCTTCTGCTGCGAGCGCAGCGCGTAGGCGTCGACGTCGTCGCGGGAGAAGCCCTCGATCGTGGCGATCAGGTCGGCGCCGATGCCCTGCGGCACGAAGCCGATCCGGTAGTTGGTCTCGGGGTCGAGCGCCCAGGCGCCGCCGTCGGAGCCCATCGGGACGCGGCTCATCGACTCGACGCCACCGGCCAGCACCAGGTCGTCCCAGCCGGACCGGACCTTCTGGGCCGCCATGTTGACGGCCTCGAGGCCGGAGGCGCAGAACCGGTTGAGCTGCACGCCGCCGGTGGTCTCGGGCAGCCCCGCCACCAGCGCCGCGGTCCGGGCGATGTCGCCGCCCTGGTCACCGACCGGCGAGACGACGCCCAGGATCATGTCGCTGATCAGGTTCTCGTCGAGGTCGGGGTTGCGCCCGCGCAGCTCGTCGACCAGCCCGACGACCAGGTTCACCGGCTTGACCTCGTTCAGCGAGCCGTTTCTTTGCTTGCCCCGCGGCGTGCGGATGGCCTCATAAATGAAGGCTTCTTCGGACATGTCGAGTTCCTCTTCGCGAGTGGGTTTCGGATCCGTATTAAAGGTAGGTCCAGATACCGCACCCTAACAAAGTGCCCGGCCAACCTGTTGGTTGGGCCGATCCCCGCTGGTCAGTAATCCGAGCCGGGGGCACCTCCCGCGCCGAGCTGGGGGTACCCCCGCGTGCGGGGGACACGCCAGCTTGGCGCTGGACCGCGAGCGCCACACTGGCGTGACGTTCGAGCACCAGCGCACCCTAAGCTCGACCAGCATGACGGTGTCGCGACTGCGTCCGTACGCGACGACGGTGTTCGCCGAGATGTCCGCGCTGGCCGCGCGGGTCGGCGCGGTCAACCTCGGTCAGGGTTTTCCCGACGAGGACGGGCCCGCGGCCATGTTGAAGGCCGCCCAAGACGCCATCGCCGAGGGACACAACCAGTACCCGCCCGGCATCGGCGTCCCGCCGCTGCGGCAGGCCATCGCCGCCCAGCGGCGGCGTCGTTTCGGCATCGAGTACGAACCCGACACCGAGGTGCTGGTGACCGTCGGGGCGACCGAGGCCATCGCGTCCGCGGTGCTGGGCCTGGTCGAGCCCGACTCGGAGGTCCTGCTCATCGAGCCGTTCTACGACTCCTACTCGCCGGTGGTGGCGATGGCCGGCGCGCACCGGGTGGCCGTGCCCCTGGTCCCTCATGGTCGTGGCTTCGCCCTGGACGCCGACGCCTTGCGCCGGGCGGTGACACCACGGACCCGCGCGCTGATCGTCAACTCACCGCACAACCCGACCGGCACGGTGCTCGACGCTGCCGAGCTGGCCGCCATCGCGGAGGTCGCCGTCGCCGCCGACCTCTTGGTGATCACCGACGAGGTCTACGAGCACCTGGTGTTTGACGACCACCGGCATCTTCCGTTGGCCGGCTTCGATGGGATGGCCGAGCGGACGATCACCATCTCCAGCGCGGCCAAGATGTTCAACTGCACCGGCTGGAAGATCGGATGGGCTTGCGGCCCAGCAGAACTCATCGCCGGCGTGCGCGCGGCAAAGCAATACCTGAGCTACGTCGGCGGCGCGCCGTTCCAGCCCGCGGTGGCCCTCGCACTCGACACCGAGGACGCGTGGGTGGCCGCGCTCTGCAGCTCGTTGCGGGCCCGTCGCGATCGGCTGGCCGCCGGGCTGTCCGAGATCGGCTTCGAGGTGCACGACAGCGCCGGCACCTACTTCCTCTGCGCTGACCCCCGCCCTCTGGGCTATGACGACAGCACCGAGTTCTGTGCGGCGCTACCGGAAAAGGCGGGGGTAGCCGCCATCCCGCTGTCGCCGTTCTGCGACCCCGCCGCCGAACATGCCTCGGTGCAAGCCGAGGTGTGGAATCACTTGGTGCGCTTCACCTTTTGCAAACGGGAAGACACCCTTGACGAAGCGATCAGGCGGCTGGCCGTCTTGCGGTGACCGGTCGGCTACCTGCCCGGGCCGAAGCCCTCGACCACGCGCTTACGTAGCCCCTCCAGCGCGGAATGGAGGATCTTCTTGCGGGCCCGCTTGACCCAGAACTCGGGCAGCGGAGCAAACGGTTCAACGGTGATGGCGAACCGCACCCTGGTCTTGTCGTAGCCCTCCCTTGTCAGGGTGTACTCCCCGTGCTGGCCACGTTGCTGGGCAGTCTTCTGGGCGTCCCACACCATCCAGTCCGGCCCCCAGTGGTATTCGAGCAGTTCCGTGTCGTGGATGCCGGTCACCGCGATGGTGACCTTCACGTGGTGCGGTCGGCCGTCGGGGTGCTTGTCGACGACTTCGACCCGCTTGTGCACCGACGACCATGACGGCACGGCGTCCATGTCGGCCAGCGCCTCCATGATCACTTCCGGAGGCGCGTCGATGACGATTTCCGACGATGCTTGAACGGCCACTGCTAACAAGTTAGCAACCGCTCGGGCGGTTCCGGTGGCAAAAATGCGAGCCGCCGACTATTCGGGCTCGGTTGAACCTTTGCCGCGCTTTACCAATTCGCACAATCCCTTTACCGACGAGTCGAGAACGCTTTCGCTGGCCCGCCGGACGATGAAGGCGGGCATCGGCCGACCGGGTTCGACCGTGACGTCGAAGCGCACCCGGGTCTTGTCGAGACCTTCGGGTTTGAGGTTGTACTCGACGTGCTGACCGTGCTGCTGGGCAGTCCCTTTGGCGTCGTAGACGACCCAATCGGGACCCCAGTGATATTCCAGGATCTCCCTGTCGACGAGCCCGAAAATCTTGATCGTCGTTTTCACATGATGGGGGCGACCGTCGGGATAACGGTCGATCACTTCGATGTGTTTGTGCAGCGGTGACCACGACGACAGCACGCCGACATCGGTCAGCGCCTCCATGACCACTTCCGGCGGCGCGTCGACGACAAATTCGCGTGATGCTTTAACGGCCACTGAGATCAACCTAGCAACGCCGGCCCGGGTGCGGAATGGTTCCGCGTAGCAGGCTGGCTACCAGTCGATTTCGGTGAGGGGCGTGGTCACCGCGGGCGGCCGCCCCACCGGTCCGGCCGGAGTGCGCGAGAAGCGTGGACCGGGTGCGGCCTGGTCAACGCTGTGGGCGGTGATCACCGTCGACCGCGCCCGCAGATGTTCGTCGGCCGCCGCTTCGCTCCACGTCAGCACCGGAGTGACGCACGCATCGGTGCCGGCGAAAACGGCCGTCCACTCGTCGCGTGTCCGGCTGCCGAACCGCTTCGCGAAGACGTCGTACATCTGCGGGTAGGACCCGATGTCGAGCTGGCCGGGCACCTCGTCGGGCGACAGGCCGAGTCCGGTCAGCAGCGCCGCGAAGAATTGCGGCTCGATGGCGCCGACGGCCATGTATCCGCCGTCGGCGGTCTCGTAGCAGCGGTAGAACGGGGCACCCCCGTCGAGCAGGAACGATTCGCGGCGGTCGCGCAGCGCCCCGGTCGACTTCATCGTCCACATCATCTGGGCGAGCAGGCTGACGCCGTCCACCATCGCCGCGTCGATGACCTGCCCCCGGCCCGAACGTTCCCGCTCGTACAGCGCGACCGCGATGCCGAGCAGCACCAGCATCGAACCGCCGCCGAAGTCGGCGACCAGGTTCAGCGGCGGCATCGGGGGCCGGTCGGCGTAGCCCAGCGCGGAGAGCGCGCCCGTGCGCGACAGGTAGTTGATGTCGTGCCCCGCCGTTTGGGCCAGCGGCCCGTCCTGCCCCCAGCCGGTGATCCGCGCGAAGATCAGTCGCGGATTGACCGCCGCGCACTCGTCGGGGCCGATGCCGAGTCGCTCGCAGGTGCCGGGCCGGAAACAGTCCAGCAGCACGTCGGCTTTCGCGGCGAGATCCAGCAGCGCCTGCGGCTGCGCCTTGACGTCGAGGTCGACGATCCGCTTCCCGCGATGCAGCAGATCGCGGTCCTCGGGCGGCATGGTGAGGCCGCCCCTCTGGTGGCGACCCGCTTCGCCCGGCTTCGCCGCGCTTGCGATCGCCACGCCGGGGCGCCGCACCCGAACCACGTCCGCCCCGAGGTCGGCGAGCATCATTCCGGCGTGCGGCCCCGGCCCGATGCCGCCGAGCTCGATCACTTTCACCCCGGCGAGGGGCCCACCGCCGGCCACCGCGATTATTTGCCCTTCTTGACTTTCAGCACCCGCTCGCGCAGCGCCTTGGTCGCGGAGTCGATCGTCCCCTTCACGGCGCGTTTCAGGACGAAGCCGGGCAGTGGCACATTCGGGTCGGCGAGGAGCTCGAACTTGACCAGGGTCGCCTCGCCCTGCGGTATCAGGGTGTACTTGCCGTCCTGCGCCTTCTGCTGCGAGGAGCTCACCAGCGTCCAGCTCACCGCGTCGTCCGCCCAGGTGTAGGCCACCACCTGTTCGTCGGTGATCCCGGCGACCTTCACCTTCATCTTCACTTGGCTGGGCCGCCCGTCGTCACCGGTCGAGAGGATCTCCGCACTCTGATGGGGTTCGGACCATTCGGGCATCGCCTCGAAATCGGCGATGACGTCCAGAATCTCCTCCGGACTGGCTTCGATGACGATGTCGCGGGATTCCTTGAGTGCCATGGCCCGCACGATACTGAAACGGCGTCGCGCCCGGAACGGATTCGACCGAGGTACCGTCGTGCTTGTGCCTGACGCAGCGCCCGAGCCCGTCTACACCGTCGGCGACTACCTGTTAGACCGCCTCGCCGAACTCGGCGTCACCGAGATCTTCGGCGTTCCCGGCGACTACAACCTGGAATTCCTCGACCACATCGTCGCCCACCCCACCATCCGCTGGGTGGGCAACGCCAACGAGCTGAACGCCGGCTACGCCGCCGACGGGTACGGTCGACTGCGCGGAATGTCGGCCGTGGTAACGACTTTCGGCGTCGGGGAACTGTCGGCGGCCAACGCCATCGCGGGCAGCTATGCCGAACAGGTGCCCATCGTGCACATTGTCGGCGGACCGTCCAAAGACGCGCAGGGCACCCGGCGCGCGCTGCACCACTCGCTCGGCGACGGCGACTTCGAGCACTTCTTCCGGGTCAGCCGCGAGATCACCTGCGCCCAGGCCAACCTCATGCCCGCGAACGCCCGCCGGGAGATCGACCGGGTGCTGTCCGAGGTGCGCGAGCAGAAGCGCCCCGGATACATCCTGCTGTCCACCGATGTGGCCCGCTTCCCCACCGAGCCGCCCGGTGATCCGCTGCCCCGCTACGCCGGCGGCACCAGCCCGCGCGCGTTGTCCCTGTTCGCCGAGGCCGCCTCCGAGCTCATCGCCGACCACCAGCTGACCGTGCTGGCCGACTTGCTGGTGCACCGGCTGCAGGTGGTCAAGGAACTCGAGGCGCTGCTGGCCGCCGACGTGGTGCCCTACGCCACGCTGATGTGGGGGAAGAGCCTGCTCGACGAAAGCTCGCCCAACTACCTGGGGATCTACGCCGGTTCGGCCAGCGCGCCGGCGGTGCGCACCGCGATCGAGGAGGCACCGGTGCTGGTGACCGCCGGCGTGGTCTTCACCGACATGGTCAGCGGCTTCTTCAGCCAGCGGATCGACCCGGCGCGGACCATCGATGTCGGGCAGTACCAGAGCAGTGTGGCCGGCGAGGTCTTTGCGCCGCTGGAGATGAGCGCCGCGCTGGAGGCGCTGTCGACCATCCTGACCCGGCGCCCGATCACGTCGCGGCCGGTGGCGGCGCCGCCCGCCGACGATCTGCCCCCACCCCCGCCGCGCGATCAACCGCTGACGCAGGAGATGCTGTGGGACCGCCTCTGCACAGCCCTCACACCGGGCAACGTGGTCCTCGCCGACCAGGGCACCTCCTTCTATGGCATGGCCGACCACCGCTTGCCCCAGGGCGTCACATTCATCGGCCAACCCCTTTGGGGCTCAATCGGTTACACACTGCCCGCCGCATTGGGCGCCGGGGTGGCACATCCGGACCGCCGGACCGTGCTGCTGATCGGCGACGGCGCCGCGCAACTCACCGTGCAAGAGCTCGGCACGTTCTCACGGGAAGGGCTGTCCCCGGTCATCGTCGTGGTCAACAACGACGGCTACACCGTCGAACGGGCGATCCACGGAGAGACGGCGCCCTACAACGACATCGTGAATTGGCAGTGGACCGACATCCCCAACGCGCTGGGGGTCGCCGACCACCTGGCGTTCCGGGTGCGGACCTACGGCGAGCTCGATGACGCCTTGACCGCCGCCGCGCAGCACCGCGACAGCATGGTGCTCGTCGAGGTGGTCTTGCCGAGGCTCGAAATCCCGCCGCTGCTGGTCGAACTCGTCCAGCCGACATCGCCGGACGGCAGCGTTCGCCGCTAGGGACGCCGCGTCAGCGGGGCTCGGAGGGAGGGGGCCCGCCGGCCGGGTCGGACGAGCGCAGCATCGCCTGGACCGTGCGCCGGCAACGCCCGCAGTCGGCGCCCGCTCCGCAGGCCTGGGCGACATCCTTGGTGGTGCAGGCCCCGGCTTCGACCGCCTCGGTCACGGTTTGACTGGTGACTCCGTTGCACAGGCACACGAACATCGCCCTGCCCGCTCAGTCCGCCTCGATGCGCATCATGTTGGTGAATCGGCCGACGAATATCGGTGGATAGGGCCCCATTCCGGCGCCGGACATCCACTCGGCCGCTGCGTCGGGATGCTCGATCCATCGCCGCGCGCTCTCTTCGTCGGGCAGCTCCGACATGATCAGCACCTCGTGCTCATCGTCGAAGGCCTGGAAGATCCAGGTCTTGCGGATGCCGGCCGCGACGAATCTGTCGGTGGCCGAAGCGACTTCGGCGGCCAGCGCCGCCACGTCGTGGACCGAGGCGATGGTGGCGACCACGACGCCGGGCGCCTCGGGCGTCACGGTGGGCGCCGGGACGAACCGTTCGACGATCTCGCCGGCGAAGACCGCCGGAATGTCGTCGACGCCGGCCGCGTCGAACCAGTCGAAGAAGACTCGCGAGCGCAGCAGCTCCACGATCGGCTCGCGGCTGTGGATTCCGATCATCACCAACACGCGGCCGTAGTCATGCGTCGAGGTGTAGACCAGGACGTGGTGGGCGCCGATGTCGGACAGCGCCGCCTTTCTGCGCTCGAGCAGCGGCCATACCCGGCTGGGGTCCGGGACACGGTAATCCGACGCGATCACCATCGAATGAATGTCGCCGTCACTCAACGGAGTTGATCCTTCATCACTTTCCCCGTGGCATTGAGCGGCAGCTCGTCGAGAAACTGGATGGATCTCGGCGCTTTGAATCCAGCCATCCGCTCTCGGCACCATATCAGCAGGTCATCCTCGGACACCCGCGTTTTCGCCACCACAAAGGCCTTGCCCACCTGGCCGAGCCGATCATCGGGGACCCCGATGACGGCGGCTTGCGCCACCGCCGGATGCTCCAGCAGGTAGCCCTCGATCTCCGCCGGGTAGGCATTGAACCCGCCCACGATGAACATGTCCTTCTTGCGGCCGTCGATCCGCAGCCGACCCGCCGCGTCGAGGCGGCCCAGATCGCCGGTGTGCAACCAGCCGTCCGTGTCGATCGCCGCGGCGGTGCCCTCCGGGTCATCCAAATACCCCTGCATCACGCCGTAGCCGCGGACCAGCACTTCGCCGTCGTCGGCGATGCGCACCTCCACCCCGTCGCACGGCAGGCCCGCCGTGGTCGCCACGTCCTCGAACGAATCGCCGGGCCGGGACAGGGTGACGTTGCCCGCCTCGGTCAGCCCGTATCCGGTCATCAGCGTCTGGAAGGGCAGTTCGCCGTGGATGCGACGGACCAGTTCCACCGGGATGTCGGCCGCGCCGGTGACGCCCGCTCGCAGCGTCGACAGCTTGGCCTTGTCGCCGACCGTCAGCAACGAGTGGTACAGCGTCGGCGGACCGGGCAGCATCGTGACGCGTTCGCGCTCAACGAGATTCACCACCGCGTCGACGTCGAAAACCGCGACCGGCAGCATCGTCGCACCCCGCAGAAACGACGTGATCAGTCCCGCTTTCAGGCCGAACGTGTGGAAATACGGGTTGATCTGCAGGTAGCGGTCCCCCTGGCGCAGGTCCGCGAGCGTCGCCCATTCCTCATACATCCGCAGTGTCTGGCGATGATTCATCATCGCGCCCTTCGGGCGACCGGTCGTGCCCGAGGTGAAGATGACGTCGGCGATGTCGGTGCCGCCCACCGCGCACGCGAACGGGGAGCCCCCGGCAAGGAAGTCGGATTTCAGATCGATGACGGGTATCCCGGCCGGCGCGGTGTAGTCCTGCCCCAGAAAGCCCTTCTGGACCAGTACGGCCTTCGCCTTGCTGCGGGTGATGATGTCGCCCGCTTCGTCCGCCTTGAACCGCGTGTTGACCGGAACCAGCACGCCGCCGGCGGTGAGCAGCCCGAAGGCGGCGATAATCCACTCTGCCGAGTTGGGCGCCCAGATGGCGACCCGGTCGCCCTTCTCCACCCCGAGGTCAGCGAATGCGCCTGCGGCGCAACGGATTCGCTCTACCACTTCGGAGAATGTGAGGCGCAGCGGACCGTCCACGACCGCTTCCGCATCGCCGAAGCGGTCCGCCGCGCTCAAGACCATCTCGGGGATGGTCCGCCACGCCTCCCTAGGCGTCACACCGTGACGAGCCGACCGAGGTTGCCGCCCATGATCTTTGCCTGGTCGTCGACCGACAGGTGCGACAGCGCGTTGACGTAGAAGGTCGGCTCGGCCAGCCCTTCGGGGTGCGGCCAGTCCGAGCCGTACAGCACCCGGTCCACGCCGACGAGATTGACCAGGTCGTCGATGCCGTCCTCGAAGAACGGGCTGACGTGGATGCGGTTCTTGACCATCTCGACCGGGTCGCTCGGGAAGACTTCCGGCGCCTTCCGGAAGACCTCGGCAAGGCCATCCAGCAACGGGGTCATCCATTTCGAGCCGGCCTCGACGATCGCGACCTTCAGCTTGGGGTGGCGGTAGAGCGCACCGTGGATCACCCACGAGCCCACCGCGTCCTGGATGGGCCGCCACTCGTTGAGGATGCCCATCGCATTGGTCTGGAACGGCAGCATCTCCTGCTCGGCACCGTCCCACTCGGAGGTGTACCGGGAGTAACCGCTGTCGCTGGAGTGCATGCCGACGAGCAGGTCGTACTCGACGACCCGCTCCCAGAACGGGTCGAACTCGGGCACCGCGAACGACCGAGGGCCGCGGAAGCCGGGGACCGGAGCCGGGCGGATCAGGATGCAGCGCGCACCGCGCTTGACCGCCCACTCCAGCTCTTCGATCGCCTTGTCGACGATCGGCAGGGTGATGACCGGAGTGGTGAAGATCCGGTTCTGGTAGTTGAAGCCCCAGACCTCATCGAGCCATTCGTTCAGCGCATGGATCAGGACGTGGATGGCGACCGGGTCGTCGCGCAACCGCTCCTCGAGCAGGCTGGCCAGCGTCGGGAACATCAGGGTGCGGTCCAGACCCAGCTCGTTCATCTTCTCCAGACGCGGGCCGGGCTCGAAGAACGCCGGGATCGCGCGCATCGGCTCACCGAACAGTTCGCGCTTGCTCTTGCCGTCCGGGTTGCCGTACTTGAAGTACTCCTCCCACGCGCCCGGCCGGGCGACGACCTCGAAGGTCGGGTTGGGAATGTAGTTGCTGATGTGGCCGCGAATCGCGATCTTGGTGCGCCCATTGATCTGCACGTACTGGACGAAGTCCTTGTACTCCTTCGGCAGGAACTTGGTCAGCGCCTCCGGCGGCTCGTAGAGATGGTTGTCCGCGTCAAAGATCGGAAACGGGACGTCCTCCCGGTGCGACAACTGGCCCATGAAATCCTCCTTCGCAATTTATGAGAATTGTATTCTCTACAGGCGTCGAACCGCAACGGGCCCCGGCGTCCTGAATGGCCGGTCAGCAAGCAATGACGATTTTGAAGGTGGCCGTGGTCGGCTCGTTGGGTTTGTCGGCCTTCGAGCCGTGCGCGGTGCCGGTGATGGTGAACCTGCCGCCGCTCAAACTTATGTCCGCATCACCCTCGCCCCCACGCGAGTACATGCCGGTGAAGTCGCCCAGGTTGCGGATGCGGACCGACTCGACGGAAACCGGATCCGCTCGCTCGTCGACGATGACTTTGGCCCCGGCGAAGTCGCCGCCGATGTCGATCGTCCGGGTCCACTCCCGCTGACCGCACTTGACGACGTTGAACTTCGTGTCGACTCCGTTGACGGTCGCGGAGGCGGTGCTGGAGATTTGGGTGGGCGGCCGCGGAGTGCACGCGCCGAGCATGGTGACGGCGAGCGACGCCGTGACCATTGCCGCGATTCGATCCCGCATGGGGCGCCCCTGTCTTCGCTGACGATAGCTCTTCGGCCTGCGGCGACGATGTTATTCTCGCATCGAGAGAATGCCAATATCGTCTGTTCTCGTCCAAGGAGCAATAACGCATGGTGGACCTGGAGATCGATGACGGGTTGGCGGTGCTGACCATCGATCGCCCGCATGCGCGCAATGCCATCGCGCTGGACACCATGCAGCAGCTGGAGAAGGCGCTCGACGCCGCGGCGGGCGCCAGGACCCTGGTGATCAAGGGGGCGGGCGAGCGGGCTTTTGTATCCGGCGGCGACCTCAAGGAACTGCGTGCGCTGCGCACCGAAGAGGACGCCGCGGCGATGGCCAAGCGGATGCGTGCGATCTGCGATCAGCTTGCCAGCTTCCCGGCTCCGGTGATCGCCGCGCTCAACGGCCACGCCTTCGGCGGTGGCGCCGAAGTGGCCGTCGCCGCCGACATCCGGGTGGCGGCCGACGACGTCAAGATCGCCTTCAACCAGGTGGAGCTGGCGATCATGCCGGCCTGGGGCGGCGCCGAGCGGCTGGCCGAGCTCGTCGGAAAGAGCCGGGCGCTGTTGTTGGCCGGCACCGGAACCGCGCTCACCGCGGAGGAGGCCGAGCGAGTCGGCTTGGTGGACCGGGTGTTCCCCCGCGCCTCGTTCGACGAAGGGTGGCAAGCCATCGCGAGGTCGCTGGCTCGCCATCCGGCGACCGAGATTAAGCGCGTAATCAGCGGAGTTTCGGCAGACGAAGCGATAGCATCCTTTGCGCGGCTGTGGGTTGCCGACGCACACTGGCGGGCCGCGGAGCGGGTGATGAACCGCACCACGAGTGCGCGACGGGCGGCCGGAGGGGCGAAATGACGGTCAGACGGTTGGGCTGGGGCGCGGCCACGTTGGCGGCGATGCTGGCCGGTGCGACCTGTTCAGTCGTGGGCCCCGGCCGCGCCCATGCCGACCCGGTCATGCATCATGTCAAGTACACCGTGAGCGCGCAGAACCCGATCTACACCGATATCTACTACCTGGACCACCAGCCGGAAAAATTCTCCGACTACAGCCACAACCCCTACTCGTTCACACCGCACGTCGACGTTGACATCGCTCCGGACAAGCCATGGAGCTTCGATCTGGACATGTCGAACCCCGACGCGTACGCGATGGTCGTGGCGAGCACGGGCACGGAGCCCGGCACGCCGGGGCTGCACTGCGATCTTGCGGTCGACGGCGCCGTCGTCGTATCTCAGGACGGCCCGAAGGGCGTGCTCTGTTCGCTGCGCAACTGGTGAACCACCCAGGCCGGCGGCATACCAGGAATGGGTTGCGGCTCGCCTTCCAGGCGGCGCAGGTGGCTCTCGACCAGCGCCATGGTCTCGGCATGGCCGCCGGACATGCCGATAGCCTGCTCGAGCACCAGCATGCGCGACAGGCTGGTCATCAGCACCGTCCAGACCACCGGCGGCATCTCGGAGGTGTCCTCGCCGTAGCGTTGCAGCGCGGCCGCCACCGCTTGGCGCTGTTCCTCACGGAAACGCTCGGCGTAGTAAGCGATTTCGGCTCGCATCTCCTTGCGATGGTTCGCCAGCGCCATGAATTCCATCGAGATGCGGGTGAATGCCGGATCGGTGCCGAACCTCCACAGCGCCCACAGCGGCTGTGGCGACTGCAGCGCTTCGGCTTGAAACCGCAGGCCCTCCTCGGCACGGCGCCGGAAGACCTCGAGGAACAGGTCCTCCATGGTGCGGAAGTAATAGTGCACCAGCTGCGGCTTCAGCCCGGCCCTGCCGGCGAGGCGACGCGAGGTCACGGCGGCGTAACCCTCTTCGAGCATCAGTTGTTCGGCCGCGTCGAGCAGCAGGCCGCGATTCTTCGCGTCCGGCGCTCCGATCCTGCGAGCCCCGGAAGAAGACGCTGTCATCTCCACACTCCGTACTGTGCGCCATCCGACCCCACGGATCGTATCGTGGCGCGGCGTTGCGATCTTGACCCTGACATTACCGCCATGCTAAGCAGGTGCTCAGCACATTTTCGGTTCTCGAAATCGGGGCGGCGGTACGGTTTGCCGCCGATAAGACCGGTAACCCAGCCCAGGGAGACGCAATCCGATGAGCACGTACGATTCCATCGACTTCTTCACCGACCCGTCACTGGTCCCGGATCCGCACCCTTATTTCGACTACCTGCGCAGTCAGAACCCGGTGCTGCGCCTGCCGCACTATGGCGTCGTCGCGGTCACCGGTTACGACGAAGCCTGCGAGGTTTATAAGGATCCGGAGACGTTCTCCAACATCGTCGCGCTCGGCGGGCCGTTCCCACCGCTGCCCTTCACGCCCGAAGGCGACGACATCGGTCCCCAGATCGATGCGCACCGCAGCTCCTTTCCCATGAACGAGCACATGGTCACCATGGACCCGCCGGAGCACACCAAGGCCCGGTCGGTGCTGGCCAAGCTGCTGACTCCGAGCCGGCTGAAGCAGAACGAGGAGTTCATGTGGCGGCTCGCCGACCGTCAGCTCGACGAGTTCCTGCGCAACGGCGAGTGCGAGTTCATCGCCGAATACTCAAAGCCGTTCGCCACGCTGGTGATCGCCGACCTACTCGGCGTACCTGAAGAGGACCACAAGGAGTTTCGTAAAGTCTTGGGCGCCGACCGCCCCGAGGCGCGGGTTGGCGCGCTGGATCACGAGTCGGTCGGGATCAACCCGCTGGAGTGGCTCGACGACAAGTTCTGCAACTACATCGAGGATCGGCGGCGCGAACCCCGCGGCGACGTGCTGACCTTCCTGGCGGAAGCGAAGTATCCGGACGGCTCGACGCCCCCGGTGATCGAGGTGGTCCGCTCGGCGACGTTCCTCTTCGCCGCCGGACAGGAAACCACCGCCAAGCTGCTCAGCGCTGCCCTGCAGGTACTCGGCGATCGGCCCGACATCCAGCAACAGGTGCGCGAGGACCGCAGCCTGATCCCCGCGTTCATCGAGGAATCGCTGCGCATGGACAGCCCCGTCAAGAGCGATTCGCGCCTGGCCCGCAGGGCAACGAGCATCGGCGGTGTCGACATCCCCGCCGGCACTGTTGTGATGGTGCTACCGGGCGCCGCCAACCGCGACCCGCGCCGGTTCGACAACCCGCACGAGTTCGACCTTCGCCGCAAGAACGTCCGCGAACACATGGCGTTCGCGCGTGGCGTGCACTCGTGTCCCGGTGGGCCGCTCGCCCGCGTCGAGGGCCGTGTCTCGATCGAACGGATCCTGGACCGGATGCCGCACATCGAAATCAACGAGGCTCATCACGGGCCGGCGGCCGAACGTCGCTACACCTACGAGCCGACCTACATCCTGCGAGGCCTGAGCGAACTGCACCTGAAGTTCACCACCGCGGACGCGGTCGCGTCCGTCGGCTGACTCAGTGCGTCATGCCGACGAAATAGCAGGTGAGCAGGGCGACGGCCATCAGCACCACCCACGCGTCGGTAAGCCGGCACAGCAGTACCGGAGCGTTTCGCACCTCCATGAACTCACGAAAGATGATGCGCACCTTGATAAGTGCGATCACGATGACACTCGACGTGACCACCGCACTGGAATTCAGCGCGCCGGCCCGGCCCCCTGCGGAGTGGTCTATCCATAGGTAGCCGAGGGTGAGGGCCGCCAGGATCATCCATACCACCAGGAGTCGTTTGTTGAATTTGATTCCGATCACCTCACCACGTAGAGCAGCGCGAAGATCAACACCCACAGGAAATCGACGGTGTGCCAATAGGTGGCGCAGGTTTCGACCAGCTGCTGAGATTCGTTTGATGCGTGGGTCTTTCGCGTCTTCTCGCGAAGCTGATAGACGATGACGCCGAGGGCGACGAAGCCGATCAGCAGATGCACGAAGTGGATACCGGTGAGAAAGAAGTAGTAGGTGAAAAAGTCGTTGCTGTCCAATCCATTTCCCATGCGCACCAACCGGGCCCATTCGAAGACCTTGAAGAAGAGGAAAACCGCGGCGAATGCGACCGTGATGAACACCTCTTGCAGCGCCGCGCGGTAGGCGCCGACCCGCGCCGACTGGACACAACGCGCAACCGACCAGGAGCTCAGCAGCAAGACAAGGGTGTTGACGACCCCCACGCGCAGGTCGAGCTGAGCCTGCGCATGCAGGAAGAGCTCGGGGCTGCGGGCGCGGTAGAACAGGTAAAACCCGAAATATCCGGTGAAAACCAGTGTCTCGAACAACACGAAGGCCCACATGTCGGGCTGACCCGGCACGAATCGGGCGCGGTTATTCGCTTCGCCGAGTTCAGACATCAGGACGGAGCCTTGACATCGGTCGGCGCGGCTTTCCGTTTCCGCGGCAGCTCTGGCAGCGGCCCGGTGCCGAAGTCCTCACGGCGGATCATTTGAAAGAGCATCACGATGAAGGTGACCTGATAGACGCCGAACACCACCATGTCCAACCACCAAGCGATCTGACCATTCCAGGCCAAGACACCCCGCTGGAAAATCCAGCACGGCGACACGACAACCTCGGTCAGTGCGTTGCACAGGTTGAGATAGCCGAACCACTTGGGGAACACCCGGTTCTTGTCGAGCAGAATCGCGACCATCCAGATCAGCGAGCCGATCAGGAACACTCCCATGGTCCCGTCGAAAGACAAGAAGGCGAAGTCGTAGAGCCAGCCGATCGCTTCGGGGTCGCGCTCTGGCCGTAGGGTCCCGACGATCAGCGCGATGCACAGCAGCAGCATTCCGGGAACCGCGCTGAGCGAATAGATGATCAGATACGAGTAGCCGAACGCGCGGCTGACGGACATGCGTCGCATCGAGTAGGCGATGAGCGCATTGTTGAACGCGATCATGCCGCTGATGGCGAAGATGACGCCGAAGCCGAAAGGTATGCCCAGGTGCCGTTCGGAGAACCAGTGGACCTGCGTCGCGAGGTCCCAGGTCGGCTGCGGCGGCGGCTGGACTTGAGCCACGATGAAGAACATCGGAAAGAAGACGTTGTAGAACACGATCATCGTCCACCACGCCAGCCACAGCTCGCGCTTGGGATTGTGCCGCAGATGCCATGCGATTCGGTGCTGCGGCGGGCCCTGGGGCGGGGGCTTCGGCGGTGTGATCACGCTGCTCACGCGTTGACCAATTCTTCGGGACGCCCACGGTTCTCGGCGCGCTCCCGATAAATGGCTTGTCCCAGCACAACGCCCATCACGACGATCCAGACCGCAATGGCAACGTTCTTCACCCAGAAGGACAGGAAGCCGTCCCACGCCAGCGGGCCGGTCAGTGAGATACCGACGAAGGCCGCGGGCACCAGCGCGACGGCCACCAAGAGGTTGAAGTGGGCCACCCAGCGGCTGAGGACCGGATGCGGTTGGTCATCGAAATAGATTGCCAGGGCGAGGATTACGCTTTGCCCGATCAAAAACGGGACCAGGATGGTGAAGGTCATCCAGCCGAAATCGTTGAGTAACTGGGTCAGCTCCGGGCTGCGTTCCGGGCGGAAGGCCGCCAGCAGCCAGCAGACGTTGGCTACCAGGAACAGGGTCGGGCCGCCGGCCGCGCAGCCCAGCATCGCGTAGGAGAAGATCGGTGTCCGATGCGCCATTCGGCGGATCTGCAGGACGATCAGGGCCAGGATCGGCACCAGGCACACACCGAACCAGTTGAACACGATCATGCTGTACCGGATCTCCGGGAGGTGCGCCGGATCGCGATAAAAGGCGGCGACCTGTTCCGCCGGCATCGTTGGCGACATCGGCGGATTGAAGCCCGGAAACAGGAAGAAGCAGGCGATCCATAGCAGCAGCGCCACTGGCAACGTCCAGAGCAGGATCAGCTCACCGTCGGTCCGGCGCAGCGCGGCCTGCCTCGACCCCCGACCTTGTGCATCGCCACCGTCGACGTCGGACATCAGCGCTCCCTCCCACGCGAGATCGGTCGCCTCCACACGGCTAGTCAGCGAAGCTAGCCGATCGGCTAGCTTGGAGTCAATATCGTCGTCTAGTCTCGGTGCGTGGGAACAGCGCGGCAACCGGTCACGGATGAGCAATTCTGGCTGATCGAGCACAGCGCGGCCCGGACGCGCGTGCTCGATGCCGCGTTGGATCTGTTCGCCACACATGGTGTCAGCGGTACGTCGCTGCAGATGATCGCCGATGCCGTCGGGATAACGAAAGCCGCTGTCTACCATCAATTTCGGACTAAAGAACAGATCGTCATCGCCGTGACCGAGCGCGAACTCGGCCGGCTCGAGCCGGCGCTCGAGGAGGCCGAAGCATACGACGACGGACCTCAGGCGCGAGATGCCCTGTTGGTGCGCGTGGTCGAGATGGCGGTTCGCGACCGCCGGTTGGTGCGCACGCTGCAATTCGATCCCGTCGTCGTCCGATTGCTGGCCGAGCACAAGCCGTTTCAACTTTTCATGGACCGCCTGTACCAGGTGCTGCTGAGCGATGCGGGTCTGGACGGGCGGATCGAGGCGGCCATGTTCTCCGGCGCACTCAGCACCGCGGTCATGCATCCGCTGGTTGCCGACATCGACGACGAAACATTGCTCGAACGGGTTACCGATTTGAGCCGGCGTCTGCTCGGTCTGCCTCGGGAAGCCAACGACGGATGAACAGTGCGGCTACGTGTCGGCGCGTACCCAGGTCATAACGCCGTCGTGGGCAAAGCAGATCAGAAACAGACCATCGGGCGCCTGCGCGACGTAGTTCTGGTAGTTCTGGCAGTCGGCGCCTTCCTCCTTGACTCCCGCCATGGGCGGTGACCGGAACCATCGCGGCTGGTATCTCCTCGGCGAGCCGCAGAACATCAAACGGCCGGGCTCGGAGGCGAAGGAGACGTAGCCGTCGGCGACACCAAAGGCGTAGTAAGTGGTGTTGTCGCACGGCGCGCCCAAAACCTGGTGCGGCATGATGCCCGGGGTGCAGGCGGGGTAGTCGCAGACGGAAGGCCCCGCAAACGATGGCGGCGCCGCCAGCACACTGGCGCCGAGCAACGCGGCAACCAGGGCCACGATCGATCGCACCCGATTACTGTGCCATATCTGAAAAGAAAATTCTCCTGGTCGGAGAAGATCACCTGACCGCACTACCGCCGGCGCCGATCAACGCCGAACGCTACCCAGCCCCGTACCCGGGCAAGTGCGCGTTTCCGCATGTAAGAGCCATGGAGCAGCCGGTCGATGCCGGCGTTGAGCCCAAGCTGGAGTGATAGGCTGCTTCTCCGTGCACGATCCGGAGCGGCCCGAGGCCGACCATTGTGATGAGCCGGCGGACGTGACCGACCACGACGAGTCACAGCCGCGTTCAGGAGGAGACCCCGGTGCGATAGCACCCGTCTCGGAAGTGGACTCAGAAGACGAAGTTGCCAAGGCTGAAGCGCGCGCCGAGGCGGCTCGGGCACGCCTCGCCAGGCTGCGCGCGGCAGCCGAAACCGGAGACGCGAACGACCACGCTGGTTCCGAAAATGTCGAGCAGCCCCCCGCAAAGTCCACCCGGGCACGCCTACGGCTCCGCCGCCCCGGGCGGCCACGCTGGCTCCGACGCCCGAGGCGGAAAAACGTAGCCGCCGGCGTCGGCATCGCGCTCGCCTCCGCTTCCCTCGCAGCGAGCGGTTACATGGTTTCGCAGCACCGCACCACCGTGCACAAACAACAGCTCGCGGCGGAGTTCAGTGCCGCAGCCCGGCAAGGGGTCACGGCGCTGTTGTCAATTGACCCCGATCATGCCAAGAGGGATGTCCAGCGCATGATCGATGCCTCGACGGGCGACCTCAACAGCCAACTGTCGGCGATGTCACTCCTCATGGTCAAGAAGGCCGAGGACACGAAGGTCGGCAGCACCGTCACCGTGGAAGCCGTCGCCGTCGAGTCGGCGGGCGACAATTCGGGGGTTATGCTCGTGGCGGCGAAAACCGTTGCCACTGGGCCGGATAACGCCAAACCGCCACCGGCCTTATTCCGGCTCAGCGTCAATATGGACCGCGAACGCGGGCAGCTCAAGATGTCGAAAGTTGATTTCCTGCAATGACTGTCGAGCATGGCTCGCTGCCGGACAGCACCGAAACAGCGATTGGCGACGGGGAAAGTCCGCCCGCCGACGAGAACACGGGACCGCCCGCTTCCCGGGAACCGGCTCGGACCAGCGGACTGGCCACGATCAAGCGCTGGATCCGCCGGTGCCTGGCGAGGTGGCGTTCCATAGTCGCGACACTGTTGGTCGTCACCGCGATGGGCGTCGCCGCCGGTCTCTACTTCGTTTTGTACCGGCCGGATCAGCAGGTCGGCGACGCGGCGGCGAACCAAGCGATCCAGGCGGCGTCAGACGGTTCTGTAGCAGTGCTGTCGTACGCTCCCGACAACCTCAACCGTGATTTCGCGAAGGCAAAGTCGTATCTCACCGGTAATTTCCTCGCCTACTACACCAAGTTCTCAGAACAGATCGCGGCGCTGGCACAGCAGAAACGCGTCACGGAGACAGCCAAGGTGGTTCGGGCTGCTGTTATGGAGTTGCACCCGAATTCAGCCGTGGTGCTGGTGTTCATCAACCAGACCGCCACAAGCAAGGACAAGCCGGAACCGCAGACGACCGCGAACGGCGCCCGGGTGACGTTGACGAAAGTCAAGGGTTCCTGGCTGATCTCGGAGTTGGATCCGCTGTCGTGACCGCTTTACATTTTGGTTCGATCGCCATTTTGCCGGGGCCGAAGCGGTGTTAATCTCATTGCACGAAAAGCCGCGTTGATACCGCATTAAATGTCGGTTAATTGAAGCGGGTCGAGGAGCACCTGATGCGATCAGTTCGAACACTCACCACCGCAACGCTGGTCGCCGCGACCGTATTCGGCGGTTTGGGCACGGCATCGACTGCGCGGGCGACAACCAAGGAAGAAGTGGCCGTCAACGGGACGTTCCGCGCCACGTCCATCGGCGATTGGGCCCAGAGGAATGATCAGTACTTCGGCGAGCCGACGGTCGTCCAGACATGGACGATCAGCTCGACGTGCGTCACGTTTCAGGAGTGCCACGGCACGGTGACCAGCGACCAGGGATGGAGCGCGCCCCTGTTTATGAATGACGGGGAGATGTGGAAGGTCAAGCGCGAGGTGCCCAACTGGGAGCGGTGCGAGGACGGTAACGCGTTCCCCGGGCAGCAAACGTTCTTTTTCTATCCAGTGAACCAATACGGCGGATATCAACTCGGGTCATCGACCTACGCTGGGAAGGACAAGACGGTCGGCCCGTCTGGTGCCTGCGGCCAAAATCAGTGGCTTGATATCACGATGCCGTTGCGCCTGGACCAGCTGAGCTGACCGGGCGTTCGCTCCCTGTCCGACTGCTTTTCAGACCGCTGCGCGGCCTACATCGTCGCGGGGCGGCTTCAGGTGGGAAGCATGTCCTGCCATGTCTTGGGCGCTTTCGGGGCAACGAGATCCGATTGCTGGTACATCTTCCCGTCCGGACCGATATAACGACCCGTATGCGGGTCGTACCGCGCGATGGTGACCGAGGGCACCGGCTTACCGGCCCCGCTCCCGAATGCGCTGGGCGCGGCCTGGGGCCCTGCGCCGCCGAGGGTGTCGGGCGGTGCGGCATCGGGAGGAGCGGGCGCGGCGGGCGGCGGGGGAATTTCTCCCGGTGCAGGGACGTCGAGTGGCGCTATGGGCGGAAGGTCAGCCGACATTCTCGACATGGGCGCCAGCGGAGGTGGTCCCGACGACGGCACGGGCGGTACGGCCGCTCCAATAGTGCCCGGTGGCGGGTTCTCTCCGCGCGGCCCCGCCGGTGTTCCGCGCGGCACCGCCCCCGGCGGCAGCGGTGTTCCCTCGACCGGGGCGAAGATTCTGTCGTTGGAGGTGATCCGGTCATCGGGCGGAACGCCCTGGGCGAGCAGATTCGGGTCCAATGGGTAAGGACCGAGGACGTGCTGGCGCATCGCCAGCGGCATGTACGGCTTATCGCTGTTGCAGATTTCGACCGTGGGCGCGCGCTTGCCCGGGTGACCCATGCAGGGATAGTTGCGGGCACCGCGGACTGAAAGCGGTGAATCCTGCGGGAGTTTGCAATACAACCCGTCCGGTGTGTCGATGTCGCTGAGGTCGTCCGGGGATCGCCACGTGTTGGGCGGCATGAAGCCGACGGTGCAAATCGGCGGATCGTCGATCGTGAGCGCGAAGTCACCCTTGGCCAGACCGTCGGGATCATTGGTGGGGGAAGCAGCCTGCTCGATAGCAACCGCCGACGGCAGCAACACCAGCAGCTGCTCCAGCGAAGGGTGGTAGGTGACGGCGATCTGCCCGATGGTGGTCAGGTTGGCGAGCAACACCGGCAGCGTCGGTTTGATTTGTTCGAAAAGCCGGGACGCTTCGTTTAAAGCCTCAGGGCCCTTTTCGAGGATGATGCGGAAGTGGGAATCGTCGTTCACCAGCACATCCGAGATGCCGGCGAGGCTACGTGCCCACGTTCTGATCGAATCGGCGGTCTGTGCTTGGGTATCCAACAGCGGCCCGGTGTCTTCGGTGAGGGCTCGGGTGCGATCGACGACGCCGTTGGCGTCGCGGGAAATGGTCTGTGAGGAATCGATTAGTGATCCCAGGTCGTAACCGGCGCCATTGAAGCCCTTGAAGGACTCGTCGAGCAATTGGCCCAGTTTGGTCTTCGGGATGCTCTGGACCAAGGCATTGAGCTGATCGAGCATCGGTCCGACCGGCTGCGGAATCGTCGTGTTGTGCGCGGAGATTACCGAGCCGTCGTGCAGGTAGGGCGGCGAATCGGTTTTGGGCTGCAAGTCCACGTACTGTTCACCCACCGCGGACACACTGAGCACCTTCGCTGTCAAGTCGGCGGGGACCTTCGGCGAAGTACTAAGCGACAGCGTCGCTTTCGCGCCGGTCGGGGTCAAACCCACCGAGGTGACCTTACCGAGCTGAACCCCACGGTAGGTCACGTTGGAGAACCGGTACAGGCCACCGGTGGCTGGCAGCTCCAGCGTCACCGTCATCCGACCGATGCCGAGCAGGGTCGGCGCCTGGATGTAGAAGAGGACCATCGCGATCACGCCGATGGTTCCGGCGATCGCGAAAACCGCCAGCTGGATCCGAACGAAGCGCGTCAGCATCTATCCACCCGCTCCCGTTCCAGGCGCCTCCGCGGGCGGCGCCGTTTGACCTAGACCCGCGTCGGCCGGCGGAGTCGCAGCAGGCGGAGGCCCGGGCAGCGGTGCCGCAGTCGGCGGCGGGCCGGGCAACGGGGCCGCAACCGGCGGAGGCCCGGGCAGCGGAGGAAGGCTCGCGGCGTCGACCCACGGTGGCCGCAGGGGGTCATGCATCGGATCGTGGGTGTATTGAAGGTAATACGGCTCCCCGGGTGCCGGCGGCTCCGGCTGGTCGAGCTGCCCCCAATGGGTCCCCAGCATCAGTCCCCGCTTGAGCCGTGGAATCGACAGGTCCAAATCGACGTGCAGGTTGAAGTAGTCGCCCCGGACCGCTCGGTCGACGAAGTTCTGGGTGAACGGGAACACGAACCCAGCCGCGATCGCAGTGCCGAACTCGGGCCCGACGTCGGCGAGCGCCCGGATCGTCGGCTCCAGGTTTTTGAGATTCGTGACCAGGTCGGCCTGCGAGTCGTTGATCAACCGGGTGGCGGTGTTGCTGAAGACGCGAAGTTTGTCCAGCGCGGCCGTGAGCCGCGGCCGCTCCTTGATCAGCACATCGAGAGCGGGCGGAATCTTCTGCAGCGCCTGGGTGAGAACGTCGCGTTGGTCGGCGAATGTTCCGGCGAGTCGGTTCAGCGCCTGGATCGATTGGACGATGTTGTCCCTCTGGTCGTCCAGCGTTCCCACGAACGTGTCGAGGCGAGTGAGCAGATCACGTACGGCGCCCTCGCGCCCGGACAGTGCGGCGGAAAAGTTGTGGATGATCTCACCGATCTGTCCCAGTCCCCCGCCATTGACTACGGCTCCCAGCGACGACAGCGTCTGTTCTGTCGACGGGTACGCCGATGACCGACTCAGCGGGATGGTGGCCCCCGGCTGCAGCCGCCCGCTCCCCTGTTGGCCGAGGGGGGTGTTCAGCTCAACATGCATCGACCCCAACAGGCTGGTCTGACCGACGGTGGCCACCACGTTGGCCGGGACGACGACATCGCGTTTCACTGAGATCTCGACGTCCGCGTGCCAGCCTCGCACTCTCATCGTGCCGACGCTGCCGACGACGACATCGTCGATCATCACCGGCGAATTCGACTCCATCGTGCCGACATTCGGGAGTTCGACGTGGTAAATGTTGGCCCCCGGCCCGCGTCCGACCGCGCCGGGCAGCGGCAGAGAATTCAGGCCGTGGAATGCACATCCCGTCGCCGTCACCACGACACAACAGCCGATGGCGAACACCCTCCGCGCCGCTATCCGCGCGATCATTGTTGCGGCCCATCGGCCGGTAGCAGCATGCCCGACGCGCTCTGCGCCGGGGGCGGAGGTGGCGGCTCCGGGGTGGACGGCGGGGGCGGCAGCGGCATCGCCGCGCCCGGTATCCGCGCCGGCGGCACCGCCCCGGGCGGTCCCACCGGATCACCGGGCAAGCCCGTGTAGGCCGACACCGCGGGCGGGATCTCGGGTGGTCCAGGTTTCGGGCCCTCGCCGCCGGGCGCCAGCCGGGGTTCGCTGTAGAGAATCTTGGACGGGTCCACGGACTTCTGCAAGAAGATGTTGATGGGAATCGGCAGGTTGTTGAAGTTCAGCAGCCGCAAACCTGGACCGAGGAACAGGGCACACAGCTTCCCCGATTCGACCGCAGTGACGTTCTCGATGGCGCCGATTTGGTCACAGCCTGGGAAAGACAGCAGAAGCTGACCCCCAAACGTGGGATTCGCGAAGTTCATGATCCCAAACCCGCCCACAATGGTCCCGGTGTCGGCGTTGTAGTCGTTGAAGAAGTTGCCGAGCGCGTTCGGCGAGGTGTGCAGGATATTCTCCAGAGCCATGTGCTTATCGACCAAGACCTGTGTGACATCGGCCAACCGAGCAATCTGCTCGCTGGTCTGATTGCGAGTCCCGGCGATGAAGCGCTGGACCTCGCCGACCGCCGTCGACAGATCGGTCAACGCCGCGTCCAGGTCGGACCTGCTGTCGTCAACCACGCTGGTGAGTGTGGCCAGGCGGTCGTTGAACTGGACGATCTGCACGTTGCTGTCGCGCAGCGCGCCGACGAAGGTCTGCAGGTTCTTGATGATGTCGACGATGTTGCCGCTACCGTTGGCCAGGATGCGGCCCACCCCTGACAGCTGGCCGAGTGTCTGCCGCAGCTTGTCGCCATTGCCCTCGAGCGCATTCGCAGCGCTGTCGATGAACCGGCCCACCGACGTGCCGGATACACCACTTTTGGGTCCCAAATCCGTTGCCAGCCGCATCAACTGGGTCTTGACCTCATCCCACTCGACCGGCACTGCGGTCCGTTCGACCGGTATGACCGCCCCATCGTGCATGACCGGCCCACTGTCCCGATAGGCCGGCGACAGTTGCACGTAGCGGGCCGACACCAGATTCGACGCGACGATAATCGCCTTCGCGTCCGCCGGAATCGGGACGTCGCGGTCGACCTTGAGGACCATCTTGGCCTGTGTGCCCTGCGGCTGAATGGATTTGATGTTGCCGACTTTGACACCCGATACCCGAACCTCGTCATGGGGATAGATCGCGGTGGCGGTGGTGAAGTAGGCGGTAATCGTCTTCGGGCCGAAGAACGTATTGCGGACGAGCACGGCGGCGCCGGCTGCGATGAGGCAGACCAGGACAACCGCCCCGAGTGCGGCCACCCTTTTGCGGGGCATGCGGGCGATCATTGCGACCCTCCGATCCTGCCGCCCAACGTGCAGCCAGGACACACCGGAATGCCGTTGTACGGCCAGGGGATCAGCGACCGAGGTACCGGCGACGGGTGGCCGGGGCCCTTAGAAGTGTCGAAGGTGCGGAATCCCCAGAGGTAGTCGAAGAACGGTTGGAAGAGTTGGGGGACAAGGAAGTTCGGGACGAATGCGGAATATGCATACATGCTTGAGATCGCCTCACCAACCGTGATCTCGAATTTCGCCAGACCCGGCAGCGCCTTGCTGATGTTGTCGCGGTTCTTTTCCAGCATCGCGAGGACCCTGTTCAGCCTCTCCAGCGTGGGTGCCAGTTTGCTTTCGTTCTCGTGCACCAACGCCGTCAGCTGTTTGGCCACCACCGACGTGTTTGCCAGCAGGTCCACGATCTCTTGCCGCCGCGCCACCAGGACTTGGAGCAGAGAGTCGGAATTGAGGATGAGCTTGTTGACCTGCTGGCTGCGCTCGGAAAGGATCCCGGTGACGTCGCCGGCGCTCTTGAATAGCTCGCCCAGGCTCTTGTTGCGGCTGTTGAGGGTGCGCGATAACCGGGTGAGCGCGTCGAAGGCCGGCCCCATTTGTGGCGCGATCTGGTCGAGCGTCGCAGCGAGCGTGTCCAACGACTGGTTCAGCGCCGCGGTGTTGGTTCCGGCGGTGTCGGTCGTAAAGTCGCTGACCGCCTCCGTCAGTGAGTACGGCGACGACGTGCGCGACACGGGAATGAGAGCCATCGGATGCATCGTGCCGTTGCCCGCGGACTCCAATGCAAGCATCCGCTCGCCCAGCAGCGTGCCGGTGCGGATGTGCGCGGAGGTCTCCGACCCGAGCAGGATGTTGCCCTTCATCGCGAACGTCACCAGCGCATCGCCGTGGCGCAGCTTCACATCCGACACCGTGCCGACCTTCACGCCCGACACGATCACAGGGTTGCCCGTCGCAAGGCCGCCGGCTTCGGTAAACAGCGCCTGGTACCTGACCATCGTCGCCCACGAAATGAACCGGTCGGGCGACAGGCCCACGAGGATGACCATCACCGCCAGGACGACGCCGATCAATCCTGCCTTGACAAGCCCAGCTCCGCGATACTTGAGCATCAGGGTTCCGTGCACCTTCCAGCTTCTGACCTGAAAAAGGGAGCTTTTACCGTCTTGCCCTGAAGATCCGTGCCCCGCAGCTCCAACTGGCACAGGTAGTACGGGATTGTGGCACCGTTCACTCCGAGTCGGACCAGCTTGCGGTAGTTCTTCGGCGCCTTGCCGATCGCGGCGTCGAGGCGGTCCTTGTCGTTATCGAGAATCGGCGCCAGCCGACTCAGCTGGTCTATCGTGCCGGACAGCGGCGGCCGCGCGTTGCTCAGCAAATCCGCCAGCGAGGCGGTTCCCCTGTCCAGCGCGTCGATGGCGGAGCCGATCGTGTTGCGGTCGTCCGACAGCCCGCTGACAAGCCGCTCGAGGCGATCGATTGCGCCGGAGAATTGGTTACCGTCCTTGGAGATCGTGCCGATGACGATGTTGAGGTTGTCGATCAGTTGCTGCACGGTTTGATCGTTGTCCGCCAAGGCGTTTGAAAACGACGTCGTCTTGGCGAACAGCGATTCGAGAGTCCCGCCTTGCCCCTGGAAGACCTGCAACAATCCCGACGTCAGCGCGTTGACGTCGCGCGCATTCAGGCCCTGGGTAACGGGTTTCAGTCCGCCGAGTAGCAGATCGAGGTCGAGCGCCGGCGCTGTGCGGTTGACAGGAATCTGACCGCCGGCCGGCAGGCGCCTGGTCGAGCCCGGACCATCGACGAGCTCGAGGTAGCGATCGCCCACCAGGTTCAGGTAGCGCACCGCCGCCCTGGTGCCCTCGGTGAGGACGACGTTGCGGTCGGCGTCGAACTTCACGACAACCTTCTTGTCCGGCTGCAGCGAAACACTATTGACGGTGCCGACCCGGATACCCGCGACCCGCACCGACTGCCCCGCCTTGAGACGCGAAACGTCGGAGAACACGGCCGAATACCCGTTTGTGGCACCCGTCCGGTACTGGCCGAAGATGAAGAACAGGAAGGCGGTCAGCATCGCCATCACGACCGCGAAGATCGTGAACTTGATCAGCGTTGCGCGGGTTCTCATCCGGGCATCCCAACCATGGCGGAGTTGCGTGGCGGCCCGGCGATCGGCCCGTACAACAGCTGCTTGAGGAGATCGGAGTTGATCAGCAGCTGCGGGTTTCCGTACCCGACCGGGTCGGCGCCGATATCAGTGATGAATTGCGGTGGAGCCGAGTTGAACGGAATTACCGGCAGACCCAGGCATTTCGGCCCACCCGTTGCCGCAACCTTGGGAAGGTTTGTTGGATACCGGTAGCGTTCGCCGCCCCACGTGAGGCTTGCCGAGATGTTGATGCTCGGTTCCGACAGCGGCGGACTGTGGGCTATCGTTACCAGCCCGCCGAAACCGCAGGTGAGCGCCTCGTGGTACACGTTGGTCAGATCGGTGGTCGGCACCAGCAGATGCAACACATCCGTCAGTCGTTGTCGGTTCGTCGACAACACGTCGTTGCCGATGTCGGCCAGGCCGATCGCGCTGATCAAGAATGCATCCAGGTTGCGCTGCTCCTCGACGATCGTCTTGCTGATCCGGGTCGCATTTGACGCGGTCTTCAACAGGTACGGTGCCGCGTCGGCGTAGGCGTTTGACACCACCGGTAAGACCGAGAGGTCATGCCTGAATGCGGGCAGGCTCGGCTCCAGCTTGGCCAGAAACGAATCCAGGTCGCTCAGCGACTGGCCGAGCTGTGGACCCCGCCCACTGAACGCTTGGGCGAGCGCACCCAGTGACTCGTTGAGCTTCGGTGGGTCGATGTGCTCGAGGACGGACACCAACTGCTGGAACACCGTGTTGATTTCAACCATGACGTGCTGACCCTGCAGCGTCTGGCCGGCGTGCAGCCGCTGGGCCGAGGGTTGCGCCGGTTCCACCAGCAGGACGGACTTCGCGCCGAAGACCGTCGATGACGCGATGTCGACGAGCACATTGCCGGGTATGAAGTGCAATTGCGACGGGTCCATCGCCAAGTGGATGGCCGCTTGGCCGTTGGGCAGCGATTCGATCGAAGCGACCTTGCCTACCTGCACGCCGCGCATCTTGACCTTGGCGTCGGGGTTCATGACCAGGCCGGCGCGTTGCGAGATCACGGTCACCGGCACGGATTCGGTGAAGGAGCCCTGAAACAGACCCACCGCCACGGCGAAAATCAAGCCGATGATGACGACGGTGATCAGTCCGAGCAGGGGTGGCAGGTAATTCCGTGATGCCGGCGGCCGCGCATGGCCGGCGCGCGCGGGTCGGCCACCGACCGCGCCGCGACCCGCTGGCACACTCTGCGTCACTGCCGTTCCACCTCCTGAAGCTAACCGGACAGGTTGAAGTTGCCGTTCGTACCGTAGATAGATAGCGAGACCAACAGCGTTACCGACACCACGACGATGAGCGAGGTGCGCACCGCGTTACCCGTCGCGTTGCCGACACCGGCCGGCCCGCCCGAAGCGAAATAACCGTAGTAGGTGTGAATCAGCAAGATGGTGAGCGCCATCAGGATGGCCTGCAGGAACGACCACAACAAGTCGATCGGGTTTAGGAACGTGTTGAAGTAGTGCTGGTAAAGACCCTGTGACTGGCCAAGCAAGAACGTCGTGGTGAATTGACTCGCCAGGAACGACAGGATGACGGCGATGGCGTACAACGGCGTGATAGCCATCATCCCCGCGAGGATCCTGGTGCTCACCAAGTAGGCAACCGGCCGAATGGCCATGCTCTCCAACGCATCGACTTCTTCGTTGATCCGCATGGCACCCAGCTGGGCGGTCACCCCGGCGCCGAAGGTGGCCGCCAGGCCGATGCCGGCGACCACCGGTGCCGCGATCCGCACGTTGATGAACGCGGACAAGAAGCCCGTCAGCGCCTCGATGCCGATGTTGCCCAGCGAGGTGTAGCCCTGAATCGCCAGCGTGCCGCCCGCCGCCAGCGTCAGGAAGCCGACGATCACGACGGTTCCGCCGATCATCGCCAAAGTGCCCGCGCCCATGCTGATCTCGGCAACCAGCCGAACGACTTCGCGCGTGTAGCGGGTGGCGGCGAAGGGCACCCCGGCGAGCGCCTTGCCGTAGAACAGGGTGTGGTCGCCGATGCGCCCCAGTAAGGCGACCGGCCTCTCGAATTGGCGAGCCAGTCGCGGATATGTAGCCCTCAGCGCCATGACAGCCCCTACTTCGCCGTCATCTTGATGCCGATCGCGGTGACGACCACATTGACGACGAACAAGGACATGAAGGCATACACGACGGTTTCGTTCACCGCGTTGCCAACGGCCTTGGCGCCCCCGCCGGTGATCGACAGCCCCCGATAGCAGGCCACCAAACCGGCGATGAGCCCGAAAAGCGCTGCCTTGATGCACGAAATGATCACCTCGGGCACGCCGGTGAGCAGCGTGATACCCGCGGCGAACGCGCCGGGATTGACGTCTTGCACGAACACCGAAAAGACGTAGCCGCCAAGGACGCCGATGATCACAACGAGGCTGTTGAGCAAGAAGGCGACCAATCCGGAAGCCAGCATGCGCGGTGTGACCAACCGTTGCACCGGGTTGATGCCCAGCACCTCCATCGCGTCGATTTCTTCACGAATCGTTCGTGCTCCCAGGTCCGCACACATTGCCGTAGCACCCGCGCCCGCCACGATCAAAACCGTGACCAGCGGTCCGAGCTGGGTGACTGCACCGAACGCCGCACCCGCACCGGATAGGTCCGCCGCGCCCAGTTCGCGCAAGAGGATGTTGAGCGTGAAGCTGACGAGGACGGTAAACGGGATGGCTACCAACAAGGTAGGCGCCAGCGACACCCGCGCGACGAACCAGGACTGCTCCAAGAACTCCCGCCACTGGAAGGGCCGACGGAACGCGAACTTGACCGCATCGGCGGACATCGCAAACAAGGCTCCGACCGCCTGCATGGGCCCCGACATGTCCCATTTCAGTTTCAGCTGGGGCAATCCCGCTGACCAGTGGTCTGCTCCCTTGGTTGCCATCGGCCTCAGACTCTTTCCTGAGTTACGAGACCGACAGTCTTGTTCTCGCCTACTGACTGCTGTAGATTTGGCTGAACCGGCGGCCGCGGGGGGGTGCTGGAGACGTCGAAACGCCCTGTGTGCGGCCGGAATCCGGCATATGCATCGGGCATGACAGCGCTGTCCATCCTCACGCCAGGCCCTCCATTCTGTTGCGTGAGTAGACGCTTCAAAACGTGGGGCCCCGTGTCTTGAAGCGTCCGGCGATTATGACTCATGCCGAGTCCGGGTGGAACGGAAAATGCATAACCGTTATCCGACAACCCATCAGCACACCGCTTAGCCGGAGCGACTGAGGCGCAACGGACACGACGGTCGGCACAAACATCGAGGGAACCTCCGGCTCTAGGTGACGGCGCCGGCCGTCTTGAGTTCGATGATTCGGTCCCAGTCGAGTCCGAGTTCCATCAAGATGTCGTCGGTCTGTTCGGCGAAGCCGGGCGCCGGCCCGGTCTGTGGGGCCGCGAGGTCGAACTGGACCGGGTTCGCGACCAACTCGAGTTCACCCGCCTGCACGATGTACTCGTTGGCCCGGATCTGTGCGTCTTTGGCGGCTTGCAGGGTGTCCTGCACGGGCGCCCAGGGCCCGGCCAGGGTGGCGAAGCGTTCGCTCCACTCTTCCAACGTCCGGGTTGCGATCACCTTGGTCAGGATCTCCACCGCCTCCGCTGTATTGGCGGCGATCTTATCCACCGTTTCAAAACGCGGGTCGTCGGCCAACTCCGGCAGGTAAACGTGCCGGCAGACGTCGGCCCAAAACTTGGTGGGTTGCATCATCACGAAGGAGATATAGCGACCGTCGGACGTGGTGTAAAGCCCGACCAGAGGGTTGTTGGGAGCGCCGTGTACACCGGGCGGGGGCGCTTCGAGCCGCTGGCCCAGGTGGTTCGTCAGCGCGACCGTGTGCCCCATTGACCAAAGGCCGCTCCCGAGCAGCGACACGTCGACGACGGACGGCTCGCCGGTGCGCTCCCGTTTGAGCAGCGCCACCGCGATGCCACCGGCGAGGTTGGTGCCGGAGATGGTGTCGCCGTACGCCGGCCCGGGCGGCGCGATCATTCCCGGCATGCCGGCGGGAGTGATGGTCGCCGCGGTTCCGGCCCGGCACCAGAACGCGGTCATGTCGTAGCCGCCCTTGACCGACTCTTCGCCCCGCGGGCCGAGCGCGCTCCCGCGCGCGTAGATGATTTTCGGGTTCACCGCCCGAATGTCGTCGACGTCGATCCCGAACTTCTGGCGGGTACCGGGCAGGAAGCTGGTGAGGAACACATCGGCTCGGCGGGCCAGCTCGTAGAGCACCTCCTTGCCCTCGGGCACCGACATGTCCAGCCCGATGCTGCGCTTGCCGCGGTTCGCGTGCTCGATGTTGGGGTTCGGGTCACCTTCGACGCGCAGCATGCCGGTCTGTCGCAGCCCCCGCTGCGGATCGCCGGTGACCGCGTGCTCGACTTTGACCACGTCGGCACCCCATTCGGCGAGCACCGCACCCGCCGACGGGACGAACCCGTACATGGCGACTTCCAGGACGCGGATGCCCTCGAGCGGCTTCACGCCGGGGCCCCCTGGACCGCCGGAGTGGCATAAGTTTTGCGTTCCAAGAATTCCTCCAGACCGGCCACACCCATCTCGCGGCCCACCCCCGACTGCTTGAAGCCACCGAACGGGCTGTCGGCGCCGAAGTAGTTGCCGCCGTTGATCGAGAAGGAGCCGGTCCGGATGCGGCGCGCCACCGCGAGCGCCCGGTCCTGGTCGCCGCTGAAGACGGCGCCGGCCAGGCCGTAGATCGAGTTGTTGGCGATGCGCACCGCGTCGTCGTCATCGTCGAACGCGATCACGACGAGCACCGGCCCGAAGACCTCCTCCTGCGCGATTTCGCTGTCGGGATCGACGTGGGTGAGCAGGGTCGGCGCATAGAAGTAGCCCGGGTCCAACCGCTTGCCACCGGTGACCAGGGTCGCCCCCGCCGCGACGGCCCGCTGCACCATGCCGTCGACCTTGTCCCGCTGGCGCTCGTTGATCAGCGGGCCCATGTAGGTTTTCGGATCTGCCGGGTCGCCGTGGCGGACCTTGGCGAAGTTCTGCGCGATCAGCTCGACGATCTCGTCGTGATGCGACTTGGGCACCAGCAGCCGGGACGTCAGCGCACACCCCTGCCCCGCGTGGGTCACCATGCTGAAGGCCGCGAACATGGCCGCGCCGGCGAAGTCGGCATCGTCGAGCACGATGGCCGCCGACTTGCCGCCCAGTTCCAGGAAGACCCGCTTGACCGTTTCGCTCGCGGCGGCCATGATCTTGCGCCCCACCGCGGTTGACCCGGTGAAGGTGACGACGTCGACGGCGGGACTGCCGGTCAGCGCCTCGCCCGCCTCTGCGCCCCAGGAGCTGAGCACGTTGACCACGCCGTCCGGTATGTCGGTGTGATTGGCGATGAGTTCACCGAGCGCCAGCGTGACCAACGGGGTGTCCGGCGCGCCCTTGAGGACCACGGTGCATCCGGCTGCCAGCGCGGGGGCCAGCTTCGCCAGCGCCAGCTGGTTTGGGTAGTTGTAAGCGATGATCGCGGCGACCACCCCGGCGGCTTCCTTTTCCACCCAGCGGTGATGGAGCATGCCCCGCGATTCTTTTTCGCCGAGGTCTTCGGAGAACTGGTAGCCGCGAAGCAGGTCCGCGTAGAAGTGCACGATGCCGATCGGCTCGTCGAGTTGGGCGCCGTGGGTCAGCGCTCGGGTGGCGCCCACTTCGGCGATGGTCAGTTCACGCAACTCGTCGGCGTGGTCGATCAGCGCCCCATGCAGTTGGTCGAGGCAGCGGATCCGAAACTCGACGTCTGTGGGCCAACTGGTGGTGTCGAAGGCACGGCGGGCCGCCGCGATCGCCGCTTCGGCCTCATCGACACCGGCATCCGGAGCATGCCCGATCACCGCGCCGGTGGCGGGATTGATCGACGGGAAAGATTTGTCGGTGGTGACCAGCCGGCCGCCGATCAACAGTCGGCGGTCGACGGGTGACCCAGGCGCGGCGTCCGCGATGGTCGCTGCAGTCGCAGTGGCGGGCTCTGCCGTGTCCTGGGCAGGCATTCCGTACTCCCTAAGTGGTGACGGTCACGATAATTTCATTCTCTTCCCCGGCGAATCTTACATTCGGCTCTCGATAATTCAAGAAACTCTCAGGAACGGAAGGGGCCCGCTGACCAGGGCTGCGAACACCGAAAGCTGCGGCGCCGAGTAGTTTGACGCAGGCCGAACAGGGTTTCCGAGGTGTGTTGCAACACACTCCGGCGTGAGAGTAGGGTTCTCATAATCGTAAGCGCGATTCTTTGTGACTGAGACGGTCACCTTTGGAGTAAAGGCCTCAACGTGAAGACTGCGGTGGTCACCGGTGGCGGATCCGGCATCGGTCTTGCCGTCGCGCAACGGCTGCGCGCCGACGGTCTCGACGTCGCGACGATCGACCTCCGGCCGTCGGAGAACGACCGTTCCTTCACCGCGGACGTCACCGACCGGTCGCAAGTGGACGCCGCCCTCGCGGGGATCCGCGCGAAGCTGGGGCCGGTCACCGTCCTCGTCAACGCCGCGGGGCTGGACGGATTCAAGCGCTTCAACAACATCACGTTCGAGGACTGGCAGCGGGTGATCGACGTCAACCTCAACGGCGTCTTCCACACCATTCAGGCGGTCTTGCCCGACATGCTCGAGGCGAAGTGGGGCCGCATCGTCAATATCTCTTCGTCGAGCACGCATTCCGGCGCGCCGTACATGAGCCATTACGTGGCGGCCAAGTCCGCGGTCAACGGGCTCACCAAGTCGCTGGCGCTCGAGTACGGCCCAAGCGGCATCACGGTCAACGCCGTGCCGCCGGGGTTCATCGACACCCCGATGCTGCGCGCCGCGGCGAAGAACGGATTCCTGGGGGACATTGACGAGACCATCGCGCGGACCCCGGTGCGCCGGATGGGTAGGCCGGAAGACATCGCGGCGGCATGCGCTTTTCTGGTGTCCGACGAAGCCGGCTACATCACCGGTCAACTCTTGGGCGTCAACGGCGGTCGCAACACCTGAGTGGCGATTCGTCAGGTGCCCGGCAACCAGATCAGGTGAGAGGAGACAGCCCGTGAAGGTTCGGGTGGATTCAGAACGATGCCAGGGCCACACCCTGTGCGCGATGATCGCGCCGGAGTCGTTTCAGCTCAGCGACATCGACGGCAGTTCTTCTGCGATCGATGAAGTGGTGCCCCCAGACCGACAGGACCAGGTGCGTGAAGCCGCCCAATCCTGCCCGGAACAGGCCATCGTCATCACCGACGACGCCTGAGCCCGGCATCGGGTACTGACGGACGAAATACATAGGGAGACAGAGCTTTGAGTGTCGACGACGTCGTCAGCGACAGCGACCGCAAAAAGAACCGGTACCACTTCGATCGGCATTCCCCGGAGTACCGGTCGCAGTTCAATTCGATCACCAAGGAGATGCACGCCAAGTGCCCGATGGCGTGGAGTGACACCTACGGCGGGCATTGGGTCGCGGCGGGCAGCCACGAGGTCTTCGAACTGGCCCGCTGCCCGGCCGTCTCCAACGATCATGACATCAATGGCGAACGCCGTGGCTACAAAGGCATTTCGATCCCCACCGCCAGCCGGATCAGCGCGGTGCGCGGCGGCATCCTGGAGATGGACGACCCCGAGCACCGCACCTATCGCACCGTGCTCAATCCCTACCTGTCGCCGGCGGCGGTCAAGCGCTGGGAGCCGTTCATCGACGACGTGACGCGCGCCTGCCTCGACGAAAAGATCGAGGGGGGAAGCATAGATTTCGTCGACGACCTGGCCAACATCGTGCCGGCCGTCCTGACGTTGGCGATGATGGGCATACCGCTGAAGAAGTGGAACATGTACAGCGAGCCGGTTCACGCCGCGGTGTACACGCCCGAACACTCCCCCGACATCGAGCGTGTCACCGAAATGCACAAGCAGATGGGCCTCGACATGGTGAACAACATGCTCGAGATCCGCGAGAATCCGCGGCCGGGCATAGTGAATGCCCTGCTGCAGATGCGCATTGACGGGGAGCCCGCGCCGGACCTGGAAATTCTGGGCAACCTCGGCCTGGTCATCGGCGGCGGGTTCGACACCACGACAGCCCTGACCGCCCACTCGTTGGAGTGGCTTTCCGAGCATCCCGAGCAGCGGCAACTGCTCAGCAACGAGCGCAAAACGCTGCTCGACCCCGCCACCGAGGAATTCCTGCGCTACTTCACCCCCGCGCCCGGCGACGGCCGGACATTCTCCGATGATGTCGAACTCGACGGCACGCAGTTCAAGGAGGGCGAGCGGCTGTGGATCTCGTGGGCGATGGCCAACCGCGATCCAGCGGTGTTCCACGACCCGGACGACATCGTGCTGGACCGTAAAGGCAACCGCCACTTCAGCTTCGGGCTGGGCATCCATCGGTGCGCCGGCTCGAATGTGGCGCGCACCGTGTTCAAATCCATGCTCACCGCGGTGCTCGATCGGATGCCCGACTATCGGTGCGACCCCGAGGGCACCGTCCACTACGAGACGATCGGCGTCATCCAGGGCATGCGCAAGTTGCCGGCCACGTTCACCCCCGGCCGAAAGATCGGCGCCGGCCTGGACGAGACGCTGGAGAAACTGCAGCGCATTTGTGACGAGCAAGAACTCGCCAGACCGATCACCGAACGCAAGGAAGCCGCCGTCATCGACTGAGCCGCTCGCGGTCCAGCGTCGCAACGCAGGAGAAAGCCGGCCATTGACCGCTCCAATTTTTCCGAGTACGCCTGTTCAGCGAGGCCGCGCTCTATATTCAGGCCAGGCGCGCGCGCAGAGACGGGAGACGCATCGGTGAAGACTTTCGCAGTGAGCCTTGTGCTCGCCACGGCCGCGCTGACGCTTACGCCGACCGCCCAGGCGGACATGCAGGTCGGCAACTACCGGTTGGACACGAGCCGGGATCCCGGCCACAGCTGGATTTTCGCGATTCGACCGTGCAGATATGATGAAGGGCCGGAATGCCTAACAGTCCAAGCGATTCCGCAGCCCAACGGGCAAGCGGCCTTCTGGAAGTCAGATGCTCACCTTTCGAACGGCCGCTACACCATGGCGGTTGATGTGCCCGACGGCGTGCGTTGCGTGGTCCAGTTCTTTCCCTCGCATGACGTTTACTCGTGGGATGCGGTGACGCTGGCGGGTCAGGTCGACTCGACGTTCGACACGGGTTGCGGCGGCGGACCGGGGGGCACCGCCAGTTGGCCGTTCACGCTCGTGCGATGGTAGCCGCGTGAGAGGCAGTAAGCACGATGGCTGAGGCGAAGGAACCGGCGCAAGATTCGGCCATATCGAAAGCCGATGCGATGGCGTTGCTCGAGGAGGCCGAAGCCGAAGCGGCCGAGGCCGAAGCGCTGGCCGCCGCGGCGCGCGCCCGCGCTCGCGCGGCCCGGCTCCGGCGTGCGGCGCAGGCCCAAGCTGAGGAAGAGGCCGCGGCGACGACCACCGCGGAAGCCCACGACGCCGACGAGGCCACGACCGACACCGCCGAAGCGGCGACCGAAGAAGACGTCACCGACACCGTCGAAGCAGCCGACGAATCGGAGACCGTGGAAGAAGGCTCCGACGAAGCCCGCGAAGACGCGGAGTCGGAATCGGAGCCGGCCCGCTCGCGCCGACGCGTGCGGCTGCCATCGTTGTCCGTGACGTGGAAAGCGGCCGTCATCGTTCTCATCTGCGCCTTCGTCGCGGCCAGCGGATACATGATGTGGGAACGCCACGAAACCACCGAGCGCAACCAGCGCACCGCCAACTTCATCGCCGGGGCCAGACAGGGCGTCGTCAACATGTTCTCGATGGACTTCAATCGGGCCAAGGAGGACGTCCAGCGGGTGATCGACAGCTCGACCGGTCAGTTCAGGGACGACTTCCAGCAGCGCGCAAAGGATTTCACCACCGTCGTCGAGCAGTCCAAAGTGGTCACCCAGGGAACCGTGAATGCGGCGGCCGTGCAATCCATCGATGGAAATTCCGCGCTGGTGCTTGTCGCGGCCTCATCGCGGATCAGCAACGCCGCGGGCGCCAAAGACGAACCACGCAATTGGCGGCTCAAGGTGACCGTGACGGATGATGGCGGGCAATACAAGATGTCCAAACTGGAGTTCGTTCCATGACCGAGGCCGACCGCCGCGTTGGCGATGCCGACACCACTTCTGAACCGGCCAAACGCGATGCGCGCGCGCGTCGTAGGGTGAAAGTCGTTCCCGCCGTTCTGATTTTGCTCCTGCTCATCTCCGGTGCTACGGCTACGTGGCTGTACTTCAAGGAGTACCGGCCCGATAAGCAAACCGACCCCGGCGTCGCGAGCGCGGTCGTCAATTCGGCGTCCGACGGAACGGTCGCGTTGCTGTCCTACTCGCCCGACTCGCTCGACAAAGACTTCGCCGCCGCCAAGTCCCACCTATCCGGTGACTTCCTGTCGTATTACAACCAGTTCACCGAACAGATTGTGGCTCCGGCGGCCAAGCAGAAGTCACTGAAAACCAGCGCTCGGGTGTTGGGGGCAGCGGTCTCCGAATTGCATCCGAATTCGGCCGTCGTGCTGGTGTTGGTCGACCAGAGCACCACGAGCAAGGACAATCCCGAACCCGCGATGGCTTCCAGCAGCGTGCTGGTGAGTTTGGCCCGAGTCGACGGCAGTTGGCTGATCACCAAGTTCGACCCGGTCTAGCGAGGCTGCAGGCCAAGCGAACTCATCCCCGCGGCAGGCCGAGCACCCGTTGGGCAATGATGTTGCGCTGGATCTCCGAGGTGCCCCCGGCGATCGTCCCGGAGAAACTGCGGGCGTAACGCTCGAACCAGCTGGCGAAATAGTGGTCGAGGTTCATGTGCGCGTACGGCCCGGTGAGGCCCGGGTGAATGAGCCCGTCGGGTCCGGCCGATGTCAGTGCCAGTTCCATGCCACGCAACTCGGCCTCGGACCCGAGCAGCTTGAGCACCGAGATCGCGGCCACGTCATCTTCGCCGCGCGCGGCGCGGGCCAGAGCCACCGAACCCAGTAGGCGCAGCGCCTGCTTGTCCATGATCGTGCTGGCGTACTGGTCGCGCTCCACCTCGGTGCTGGGGTGGAAGTCGTCGATCATGTTCTCGAGCCGATCGGCGAAGCCCAGCCACATCATCGTGCGTTCGTGCCCGAGCGATCCGTTGGCGACCCGCCAGCCCTGGTCGAGCTCGCCGACCAGGTTCTCCGCGGGCACCCGGACGTCGGTGAAGAACACCTCATTGAAATCCAGATCATCGGCACCGCAGATCGACGGGAAAGGCCGGCGCACCAGACCCGGGGTGTCGGTCGGGATGATCAGCGCGCTGATTCCCTTGTGCTTCGGCGCATCCGGATTGGTGCGCACAAACGTCAGCAAGACGTCGGCGTCGTGGGCGCCCGAGGTCCACACCTTCTGACCGTTGACCACGAAGTGATCGCCGTCGAGGACCGCGCGAGTGCGCAACGACGCCAGGTCGGAGCCGGCGCTGGGTTCACTCATCCCCAGTGACGCGGTGATCTCGGCCCGCAGGATCGGCACCGCCCAACGCTGCTTCTGTCCATCGCTGCCGAACGACAACAACGAAGCCCCGACGATGTTCACGCCCTGCGGGTTGAAGCTGTGGTAGATCCGACGGCGGCTGAGTTCTTCGAGATAGACGAACTGCTGAATGACCGTCGCGTTGCGGCCACCGAATTCCGGTGGCTGGCTCGGCAGCAGCCAGCCGTTGTCGAACAGCAGCCGCTGCCAGTCGCGGGCCCACTGCGGCATGTGCGAGACCGACCGAGGTCGCTCGAGCGTTTCTGTTGCGGGAGGCAGGTTCTCGTCGAGGAAGGCCGCGAACTCAGCCCGGAACTCCTCGACGTCGGAGTCAAAAGTCAGCTGCACGGTATTCCTCCGCGATCCGCGCCCGGTGCTCTGCGGCGCCGCCGAGCATCAACTCACCCGCTTTGGCTCGTTTCAGTGCGAACTGCAGATCGTTCTCCCACGTGAATCCCATTGCGCCGTGGAGCTGTAGACCATGCCGGAACACCAGGGACTGGCACTCTCCCGCCGACGCCTTGGCCATCGCCGCCGCAAGCCGGCGGCGGGGATCGTCGGCCGCGATGGTCAGCGCCGCGAAGTATGCCAGGGCACGGGCGCGTTCCACCGCGACGTGCATGTCCGCGGCCTTGTGCTGGACCGCCTGGAACGAGCCGATCGGCACCCCGAATTGCTGACGGCTCCGGACGTGTTCGAGCACCAGATCGAGGATGCGCTGGCAGGCACCGACCATGGCGATCGCCATGCCCGTCAGCGCCAGGTGGTGCGCGCGTTCGGAGTCGACCGCGAGCCGTGCGCTGTCGGGCACCCGGACTTCGCTGAACGACAGGTCGGCGACATGCAAGACGGGGTCGAAGACGGCGGCGCGGCGGGCCGACACCTGGTTCGCCCCTGTGATGAACACCCCGGCGTCGGTCACCACCGCCAGACGGTCGACGCGATCACCGTCGAGCACGTGGCGGGCCGTACCGTCCAGCACCCAACCCTCGGCATCCCGGTGTGCCGCCACCCCGGTGTACACGGCGGTACCCGCCTCGTGCGGGTCGAAGTGCTCGGCGGCCAACGGCGCGAACTGGGTCATCGTGGCCAGGAACGGGGTGGGGTCGGTCGCGCGCCCCAGCTCCTCGAGCACGATGGCCAGCTCGACGGCGCTTTCGGGGTCGTTCAGCTCGGTCCAGCCCTGGTCGACGTAGGACTTCCATAGGGGGCTGGGGTCAACGCCATCCTCCGCCACGCTGCGCACCAGCGAGGGCGGGCACTGTTTGGCGACGGCGTCGCGAACGGTCTTCTGCCACAGCCGCTGATCGGCATCGAACTCCAACAGCATGAAGGCCGCCTCCTGTCATCACCGACGCTGCGAGAATATCATTCTCGCACGCGGAAGTAATAATCTCGCAAAGCGGTTATGAGGTCATCGAACGGACGCGGTGCCTCCCGGATTCGGTTAGACGCTTGGCACCAGGTGCCGCGCCAGGGTCGCATCGTCGACCGGCTCGTCGGTTAAGCGCCGGATCGTACGCGCGGTCGACATCACTTCCCAGACGTCGCGACTTGCTCCGATCATGGCTTCTGCATTGCAATGCGTTGCGGTACAGGCCCACTCGGTCCTGAGGAATTCCGGCTTTGCGTCAAGGCTGCGCCCGCGGACGATCTCAGATCGTTCGTCGACCCTCGACCGCAGACCGAGCGGAGGAGTCTCAATGCGAGACTGCGCTCAGGGCGATTGCAGGCGCCAACGCCTCCCCGACGAAGGAGAAGACCATTGGATCGCGAAACCTACCAGCGGGGGCTGCACATCCGCTCCGAGGTGCTCGGCGAGGAGTATGTCGACCGCGCCGTGGCCGACGCGGACGACTTCACCCGACCGCTGCAGGATCTCGTCACCGAATACTGCTGGGGCGCGTTGTGGGGGCGCGAGGAGGTGCCCCGGAAAACGCGCAGCATGCTCAACCTGGCGATGATATCGGTGTTGAACCGGCCCAACGAATTACGCACGCACGTCAAGGCCGCGCTGACAAATGGCGTCACCCGCGACGAGATCCGCGAGATCTTCCTGCAGGTGGCCATCTACGCGGGCGTGCCGGCCGCGGTCGACAGCTTCCGCATCGCCCGCGAGGCCTTCGCCGAAGTGGATGAGGGCTAGGGCCCGGCATGGAGGTCGGATTCATCGGGCTGGGGAACATGGGTTTTCCCGTAGCGCGCCGCTTGATTGAGAAAAGCCATGATGTCGTCGCCTTCGACACGCGCGCCGCGGCGCTCGAGCGCATCGTCACCCTGGGAGCGCGCCCCGCGGCGTCGGCCCGAGAGGTCGCCGACCGTACCGAGACCGTCATGGCCAGCCTTCCGACGCCGATCGCCTCGCTCGAGGTGGCAGCCGGCGTGATCGAGGGGGCGAGGATCAAGCGCTACGTCGACCTGTCCACCGTCGGGAGCCGCACGGCAAGGCAGATCCATGACCGACTCGCCGAGCGGGGCATCGTGACGATCGACAGCCCGGTCAGCGGCGGCGCGAGCGGAGCCGAGAAGGGCACACTCGCGATCATGGTCTCGGGCCCACGCGACGAGTTCGACGCCATCCGCACCGCGCTCGAGGCGATCGGCCGGCCCATCTACATCGGAGACAAACCGGGGTCGGCGCAGACGATGAAGCTCGCCAACAACATCATGGCCGCCAACGTCCTGGCCGCGACCGCCGAGGTCGTCGTGATGGGCGTCAAGGCCGGTCTCGACCCGACTGTGATGATCGAGGTGCTCAACGCCGGCTCGGGCGCGACAAGCGCGAGCCGGGACAAATTTCCCCGCTCGATCCTCCCCCGGACTTTCGACTACGGCTTCGCGACCGGCCTGATGGTCAAGGACGTACTCCTTTACCTCGAGGAAGCGGAAGCGCTTGGCGCACCAACGGACGTCGCCGCAACGATCGCCCGACTCTGGGAGACGACCGCCGATGACCAGGGCCCCGATTCGGACTTCACGACGGTGATCAAACCGCTCGAGAAGGCGGCCGGCGTGACCGTGGCCGGCCGCCCTCCCAGCCGGTCGCTCCCTGCTGGATAGGGCCGGATGGCACTTATCCACGAGCCGGAGAATGGTATTGTCGATATTTAAGAACCGTACTTGCACGAAGACCGCGAAAGCGGTCACTACCAGGGACGTTGATTAAACGAAACGCTTACCGGAAACCCCATTGATTGGCCCCCGAGAAGAATGTTAGGTTGTCTATCATATGACCCGACTGGGTTCACCTCGCGTGCCCGAGTCGAAGGATGGCTTTCGTGATCGAACACGCTGACGGAACCAGCACACCGCTCATCGACGCGAGCGTGCACATCTTCTTCCCCTCCAACAAGGCGCTGCGGAAGACGCTGCGTGAGCCGTTCAAGAGCCGAGGCTTTCCCGATTACGAGATGGACTGGTACGGCGCTCCCGGCGGTGAATACGCGCCCAATACCGAGGGCCCGGACCGTCAGTACCCCGGTTCTGATCCGGAATTCGTTGCCAATGAACTCTTTTCGAAGCGCGGTGTAGACATCGCGGTCCTGCACCCGATGGGCCGCGGCATCATGCCGGACCGGCACCTGGGCAGCGCCCTGCACGCCGCGCACAACGAGATGATGGTCTCGGACTGGCTGGAGTCCAGCGAGTTCGGCGACCGGTTCCGCGGCACCATCCGGGTGAATCCCGACGACATCCCCGGCGCGTTGCGAGAGATCGAGAAGTGGCGCGCACACCCCCGCGTCGTCCAGATCGGGGTACCGCTGCAGTCGCGCGAGCTCTACGGCAAGCCGCAGTTCTGGCCCCTATGGGAGGCCGCGGTCGACGCGGGCCTTCCGGTGGCTGCGCATATCGAAGTGGGCAACGGGATCATGTTTCCGCCCACCCCGTCCGGCAATACCCGCACTTACGAGCAATACGTCAGCTTCATGGCGCTGAACTACATCTACCACCAGATGAACATGATCGCGGAAGGAGTGTTCGAGCGCTTTGCCGGTCTCAAGTTCGTCTGGGCCGACGGCGCGGCCGACTTCCTGACGCCGTTCATCTGGCGAATGGATACGTTCGGCCGGCCCCACCTGGAGCAGACGCCGTGGGCGCCGCGCATTCCCAGCGACTACCTCCCCGGGCACGTCTATTTCGTCCAGGGCAGCCTCGACGGTCCCGGCGACGTCGACTTCGCCGGTGAATGGTTCGGATTCACCGGCAAGGAGGACATGGTGATGTTCGGCTCCAGTTACCCGCACTGGCAGTTCGGTGATGCCAAGAAGCTGCCCAGGGCACTCTCCGCCGAGCAGCGCGAGAAGCTGTGCTGGCGCAACGCGGCGCAGCTCTACGGCATAGACATCCCCGCCGGAGTGGGCGCACAGTAGAAGCAGGAAGTGAGACCGAGGAGTTCCACATGACGTTGACCCATTCGCAGGAGCGGCTTCCCGCTGCCGAGCGCACAGCCGTCCGTTGCGTCGACTCGGATGTCCACCCGGCGCCCAAGCGCGGCGAGCTGGTCCCGTACATCCCCGAGCCCTGGCGCAGCAAGTACTTCCTCAACCGCAATGTGGGTGAGCTGATTTACTACGACGCTCCGGACTACGCGCATTCCTACGCGATGCGCGTGGACTCGTTCCCCTCCAACGGCGAGTTCCCTTGCAGCGACCCGGATATGGCGTTCCGGCAGCTCATCATGGAGGCGGGCTCCGACATCGCGATCCTGGAACCCGCCGCCTACCCCGCCCGCCTTCCTGAAGCGCAGCACGCGATGTCGTACGCGCTGAACGACTGGCAGGCCAATCACTGGCTGGACAGCCACAACAACTGGCACGAGCGGTGGCGAGGTTCGATCTGCCTCGCCATCGAGGAGCCAGAGGCGTCCGTGCGCGAAATCGAACGCTGGGCCGGGCATCCGTTCATGGCGCAGATCCTGATCAAGGCAGAGCCGAAGCCGTCCTGGGGCCATCCCAAATACGACCCGATCTGGGCGGCGGCGACCAAACACGACATCACCGTGAGCTGCCACCTGTCGCGCAGCCAGTACGACGAGCTACCGATACCGCCGGTGGGATTCCCCAGCTACAACCACGACTTCATGGTGACCTACTCGCTGCTGGCCGCCAATCAGGTGATGAGCCTGATCTTCGACGGCGTCTTCGACCGGTTCCCGTCGCTGCGCATCGTCTTCGTCGAGCACGCGTTCAGCTGGATCCTGCCGCTGATGTGGCGGATGGATGCGATCTACGACGCGCGCAAGCCGTGGGTGGACATCAAGCGCAAGCCGTCGGAGTACGTCAAGGACCACATCAAGTTCACCACCCAGCCGCTGGACTACCCGGAAGACAAGACCGAGCTGACGCGCGCGCTGGAATGGATGGAGTGCGAGAAGATCCTGCTCTTCTCCTCGGACTATCCGCACTGGACGTTCGACGACCCGCGCTGGCTGGTAAAGCACCTGCCCAAGCACGCCCGGGACGCGGTGATGTACAAGAACGGCATCGCGACCTACCACCTCCCCGAGACCGTCCCGGTCCTCGAGGGTCAGACCCGGGTGCTCTGAGTTGACCCGCGAAGACAAGGGGGCAGCCAAGCTGCCCGAGCCCCGTCTCGCCCAGGGCCGCGAGCATGTCGTCGCAACCGTGGACGAGATCCCGTCCGGCGGGCACAAGCTGGTGCCCATCGGGCGGCACGGCGTCGGAGTTTACAACGTCAACGGCAGCTTCTACGCCATCGCGAATTACTGCCCGCACCAAGGCGGTCCGCTCTGTTCGGGCCGGCCACGTGGGCGCACGATCGTCGACGAGACCGCTCCGGGTGACTCGGTCATGGTGCGCGACCTGGAGTACATTTATTGCCCTTGGCATCAATGGGGTTTCGAGCTGGCGACCGGCACAACCGCCGTCAAGCCCGAATGGAGTATCCGAACCTATCCGGTGCGCGTCGTCGGCAACGACGTTGTGGTGCAGGCCTAACTACAGGAGAATCGGGTGCCTTCAATCGAGATCAACGGGGGAAATGTCGTCTACGAAATCCTCGGCGACTCGGGCGATCTCATCGCCCTGACGCCGGGCGGCCGGTTCAGCAAGGAGATCGAGGGCTTGCGTCCGCTCGCCGACGCGCTCGCCGCCGGCGGCTACCGCGTGCTGCTGTGGGACCGGCCGAACTGCGGTGCTTCCGATGTGCAGTTCTACGGCCAGAGCGAATCGCACATGCGCGCCGAGACGCTGCACAAGCTGGTGACCGGGCTGGGCTTCGAGCGCTGCATTCTGGCCGGCGGCTCCGGCGGCGCAAGGGATTCCATGCTGACCACGATGCTCTACCCCGAGATGGTCACCAAGCTCGTGGTGTGGAACATCGTCGGCGGCATCTACGGCACCTTCGTGCTCGGTTCCTTCTACATCGTCCCGAGCATTCTCGCCGTGCGCGGCACCGGGATGGACGGCGTGGTGAAGGTGCAGGAGTGGCGCGATCGCATCGAGGAGAACCCGAACAACAAACAGCGATTCCTCGACTTCGACAAAGACGAGTTCCTCAAGGTGATGCTGCGCTGGCTCAACGCTTTCGTGTCCAAGCCGGGACAGACGATCCCGGGCGTCGAGGACGAGATGTTCGACCGGATCAAGGTGCCCACCTTGATCATTCGCGGCGGCGAGAATGACATGGATCACCCGAAGCGGACGTCGCTCGAAGTCAGTTGCTTGATCAAGGGATCCAAGCTCATCGACCCGCCGTGGCCGGAGGACGCCTGGGAGCGCGCGTCCGAGGACCGCGCCGCCGGGCGGGTGCAGCACTTCAACATGTTCGACACGTGGGTGCAGGCGGCGCCCGCGATCCTCGAGTTCCTGGGATCGTGATGTCCCTACACCGTGCGAATGTGAACCTCGCAGTTGAGCGACGCCTCCAGAGCCGTGTGGACCCGGCTCTCGGGAATGCGCTCGAGGTCCTTCTCACGCAGCGTTACGTACACGACGTCGAACCCGTCGTCCCCCGGCGTCCGCTCGATGTCGCCGGCGAGTCCGAAGCCGGACAACACGCCGTGAGCGTCGTCGTCGGTTCCCCGGCTGATGAAAGTGACGATCCCTGGAACCGGCTCGGCGATAAACACCTTGCGGCACAAGTGGATCGCCAAATCTCTCGCCGCGCCGACGTCTTCGGCGGCGATCAGCAATTCGACCTCGCGGCGCCCCGCGGGCATCGACGCGAGGTCGTTTTCGACGACGTCAGCGCCCGCCTCACGCGCAAGGCCGAGGAGTGCTGTCATGCCGTCTCGTAGCTGCGGGACCGTGCAGACGCTCTCCGGGTCGACATTGACGCGCACCACCGCAGTTCGCATGTGCGCAAGCCTAACCAAGACGATGACAGGCCAGCCGTGAACACCGCCCAATCCACCACCATCACCACCGCGACCTTCCCCGGTGTTGAGCCCCGGTTGCTGTTCGAACGAGCCGGCCAGGCCCGCGAGGACCTTGCCGCGTATCGACGGCTCGACGGATACCGCCCCCTTGCCGACACCGAGGCGTTACTGAGCGAGGTCGACGCCAGCGGACTGGTCGGCCGCGGCGGTGCGGCCTTCCCGCTCGCGATCAAATTGCGCACGGTGCGCGATAACGGGCGAAGTGCCGGCGGCGCCGTGATCGTCGCCAATGGCGAAGAGGGAGAACCGGCTTCGATCAAGGACCGCTGGCTGCTACGCAACCGCCCCCACTTGATCCTGGACGGGCTGCGGTTGGCCGCCGCGATCGTGGGCGCCGACCGTGCCCATGTCTACGTGTCCGACCCGGAATCGGCGCACAGCGTCGAAACCGCGCTGGGCGAGCTCGACCCCGGCGTGCTGGTCGGCGTTACGGTCCGCATGTTTACCGTGCAGCCCGGATACGTGGCCGGCGAGGAAACCGCCGCCGTCCGCGCGATCAACGGCGGTCCGGCCAAGCCGACAGACAAGCCGCCGCGCCCATTCGAATTTGGCGTCGATGATCGCCCGACGCTGGTAAGCAATGTCGAGACGCTGGCCAATCTGCCGTTCCTGCAGTGCCACGGCTCGGCGGCGTTCCGCTCACAGGGCACATCGCAGTCCCCGGGCACCTTCCTGGCCACCATTACCGGCGCGGGCCGCCCGCCCGTTCTCTACGAACTTCCGCATGGCTTACCTTTCGCCGAACTGCTTGCCCTGCATGGTGTTTCGCCGGAACACGTCCAGGGGGCGTTGATGGGCGGCTACTTCGCCGGTCTGCTCAACCGCACAGTGCTCGAGACGACGCTGGACCACGAGACGATCCGGCACCTCGGCAGCGGCTTGGGTTGCGGCGCAATCTCGGTGATCACCGACGACTGCCCCGTCGCGGTCGCGGCGTCGGTGCTGGCCTACTTCGACCGCGAGAACGCCGGGCAATGCGGCTCGTGCTTCAACGGGACGGCGGCGATGGCCGCCGTCGCAGGCGCGCTGCGCGACGGGGCCGCCACGACCGAAGACGTCGACCGGTTGCGCCGCTGGTCGGTGCTGCTGCGCGGGCGCGGCGCGTGCGCAACGCTGGACGCCGCCACCAACGTGGCCGCCAGCCTGCTCAGTCAGTTCCCGGGCGAAGTTGCCACACATCTCGGCGGCGCATGCCGGGACTGCGCCCGCGGCGCGTTCCGCGCCGACCGTCCCTACGAGGCGGAAGCTGTGAGGCTCGCATGAAAATCCGCTTGGACCGCACCGTTTGCGACGGGTTCGGTATCTGCGCCAAGTACGCGCCCGGTTACTTCTCGCTGGACGACTGGGGTTACGCGTCCCTCATCGGTGATGGCACCGTGGCGGAGGCCGATCGCGACGCGGTCATGCGCGCCCTGATGGACTGCCCGGTGCACGCCATCGCCGAGATCGGTGAGCGCACATACCCCACGCCGCACGCGCCGCTGGCCGACGCGGACGATCCGGCCGAGCGCCTCAAAACCGAAGAGAACGAAGCGGAGTGGGGCTTCACCCGCTGATCAGATAGCGGCAGAAAGCGACGACAGGAATTCCTGGGTTCGCAGTCGCGATGCGAGGCGGTCGGTTGCGTCCTTACCCAAGGGAACGATTCGCACCGCGAGATCCGTGACACCCGCGTCGCGGTACCGGCGCAACCGCGCGAGGATGGCCGACTCGTCGCCCGCCGCCATGGTGTCGCCGACGTCCTCGGCGTCACCGTGCTCGAGGAGTCGCACATAGTTCGGGGAGAAATTCGCGTGCCCGAGCACCTCGCTGGCGTACGCACGGGCGTCGTCCGCCTCGCTGTTGGAGCAGAGCGCGACGGGAACGCCTGCGACGATCCGCGGCTTGGCCCGCCCGGCCCGGTGGGCCGCCGCGGTGATGCGCGGCACGACGTGGTCGCTGATCGCCCGCTCGTCCGCCATCCAGAGGATGGTGCCGCCGGTTCGCTCCCCCGCGAGTCGCAGCATCGTCGGCCCCAGCGCGGCCAGCAGGACCGGAACCTCCTGCGTGTCAGTGACGTCCATCGGCGCGTCGACGCGGTAGGTGTCGTTCTCGACTTTGACCGACCCGGGCCCGGCGAACGACGCGTCGAGCACATCGAGATAGTCGCCCATCACCCGCGCCGGGTGATCGTAGGGTAATCCGAGTTGGCCGTTGATGATCCAATGGTGCGATGGCCCGAGACCGAGCGTGAACCTCCCGCCGCACGCCATCTGGGTCGTCAACGCCTGTTGCGCCATGATCACCGGGTGGCGGGTCTGGACCGGAACGACCGCCGTGCCGATTTCGATGCGGTCGGTGGCCTGGCCGATCAGCGTGACGACGGTCAGCGCGTCGAGATAGCCGGGGACCTGCGGCATCCAAAACGTGCTGAACCCAGCGCTTTCGGCCGCGACGGCGTCGGCGATGACCCCGGCCAGGCGGTCACCCCGTGGGCGCTCCTTGTCGGAGCCGACCATTATGCCGAGGCGCATGCGGCCCCGCTCCTACGGCACATAGCGGTCCCACTCAAACGGCACCACCGCGAAAAACGGTGCGGCGAAGAGCGGTTCCACATCCGGCTCCTCCCAGCGGGCCGACAGCACCGGCCGCAGCCGCTCCGCCGTAACGACGGGATCGTCATCGAGGAAGCAATACGTGATGTCCTGGCCCGCTTGAGCGCTCGCCAGATTCGCGTCGACCTGCCGTGATTCCGCGGACCATACGCCGGCGACACCGGCCACCTCCGCCAGCGCGTCCGTCGCAGCCGATCCCCGCTCGACCAACAGGAACACCCCCCGCACGGGCAGCCAGGGTAGGACGTCCGACCCCACTTTGACCCGAGGCGCGGCGGCCTTGGTCAGCACCTCGTAGACACCGCGCTCGACCGGTGGCAGCAACGGCAGCTTGCGCCCGGCGTTTCCGAGCGCCGAGGACAGTTCGTTGAACCCGCGCAGCCCGGCCGGGTCCGTGAAAAAGTACGTCATGACGTGGTCGACCCTGTCCAGCGGCCCCCCGCTGATCGTCCGCGCCGCGCGGCAGGCCGGCGTCGACACCAACCGCAACGAGGCGCGCACCGCGGCCAACCGGTGTTGCTCGGGTCGGTGGTCGAGGGTGTGCCAGCGCAGGTACTCGGCGTCCAGACCGTCGGGATGGCGGGTTGCCATGGACACGAACAATGTCGTGATCTCTCCCCGCCCGGCGGCGAGGATTTCGGCGGCCTCGTCCGATGGGGTACCGGGAAGCTGCATCGCGGGTGTCCTCAAGATCTCGTCGAGTCGTATTCGGACAGCGCCACTTCGGGGTGCCGGGCCTCGATCATGCGCCGGAAACCCTCGCGCCAGGGCACTTTCGTGTGACCGAGCACCTCGTGCATGCGGGTGACATCCGGCCACAGCGGCGTGTGCGCGTCGGGCGTGTATTCGAAGATCGGCTCGACACCGATCAACTGCCCCATGAAGGCGCAGTAGTCCTCGACGCTGACCGTTTCGCTACCGGCCCAGTTCACCACCACCGGCGGCACCGCGGCGACCTCCATCGCGCGGATGCCGAGGTCGACGTAGTCGTCTTCGTAGATGGGGTTGTAGTTGTTGGGCTTGTCGGGATGTAGGCGAATTGGCTTGCGGGCCAACATCGCATCGAGGCGATCGGCGGGGGCACCGCCCTCCGGCCCGTATGTTGAGCAAATCCGGATGATGGTCAGTGGGATTCGATAATGCCGGGCGACCCAGGTACACACCGACTCCCCCGCGACCTTGGAGAAGCTGTAGTTGGCGCGCAGCGGCACACCCGGCGGATCGGTCTCGGCCAATGGTCGCCGCCCTTGGTACGCGTAGATCGAGCCGGTTGAGCAGAAGACGAAACCCTTTGCGGCGCGGCAGTGGTAGAGCAGTTCACCGGACATGTGCGCGTTGGTTTCGACGCAGCGGCCCCAATCGCCCGCGCCGGTGTCCACCGCAGCGTGGAAGACGTAGGTGAAATCTCCTGGAAGATCGGAGAAGCCGGTGGCGCCGATGTCCAGCGCGACGGGTTTGATGCCGGCGTCGACGAGCCTCTGCCGGTCGGCGGGGTCTTTGAGGCGTGCGGCGCCCCATACCTCGTTGGAAGTCGCCAGAGCCCGCGCGATGGGAAACGCGATCTTGCCCGTCGCCCCGGTGATCAGGATCTTTTCTGCGTCGAGCAACCAGCCCTCCGAGTGTGAAGTACTTGATATACCGTTCGGCAGCATAACGCCCGGGCCGAACGGAATGGCAGGAGAGGCCAGTTCGTGTTGCGTCGTCCCCGAATGTCCTTTACCTGGTCAAGGCGCTATCAAGGGAATAGGCTGGGATCCGCCGAGGTCAGGATGGCCCCACTGGGAGGCCCCCATGAGATGGTTTGCTCGTCGTCTGACCGCCGTCATGACGGTCGCCTTTATGGCGATGGCAGTCGCGATGCTCGCGACGCCGGGAATCAGCTCGGCGGAGTGCGATCACAACATGTCGTTCAATCCGGCGACCTTAGAGTGCAAGCCGCCGCCGGCGGTGTCGGCGTGGTACACACCCCCGCCGCCATACGCACCATCATTCGCCGGGCAGGATGTGCCGCCGCCCCCGCCGGTGCGGCCACCGTGGGCACCGCAGGCCCCGATGTGGAGCACCCAATACCACCAATGGGGCTTTTACGTCGGCGGCGTCTGGGTGCCGCTCTGACCAATCCCATCTCGATCGCGCTCGCCTGCGAGTGATAACGTAATTCTCCGATTCGTATAACGGGCCTACCAGATCGCATTCGGGACCGTTCGACTCGCGGAGGTGACGTGTCTGCACCGGGACGCCCGCTGCCCCTGATCACGCAGGACAACGAATTCTTCTGGACCTCGGGCGCCGACGGGAAGCTGCGCCTGCAGAACTGCAATGGTTGCCAATCGCTGATCCATCCGCCGGCGCCGGTGTGCCGGTACTGCCGTTCCCGCGACGTGGGCACGCGGGCAGTCTCGGGCAAGGCGACGCTGGCCGGTTTCACCATCAATGAGCGGTTCAGTCTGCCCGGGCTGCCGGCGCCCTATGTGGTCGCCCAGGTCGCGATCGCCGAGGACCCCCGAGTGCGGCTGACCACCAACATCGTGGAGTGCGCACCCGAACAGCTCGAGCTCGGCCAACCGGTAGAGGTCGTCTTCGAGCAGGTCGAGGATGTGTGGTTTCCGCTGTTTCGGCCCTTGCCAGAGGGCGTGCCCGATGGCGAGCCCGGTCCGCTGCCGGACGACGAAATCGCGCCCGAGCGGTTCGGTGAATACGTCCGGCCGATGCTGACAGCCGAGAAGTTCGAAGACAAGGTCGCGCTCACCGGGATCGGCACGTCGCCGATAGGCCGTCGATTGATGCAGCAGCCGCTGGCGTTGACGGTGCAGGCGTGCGAAGCGGCCATGGCCGACGCCGGCCTGACGTACGCCGACATCGACGGCTTGTCGACCTACCCGGGTGCGATCAATGTCGGCGGCTTCGGAGAGGGCGGCGTCACCGCTCTCGAGGCGGCGCTCGGTATCCGGCCAACATGGCACAACGGCGCCATGGAAACGTTCGGTCCCGGCGGATCGCTGATCGCCGCCATGCAGGCGGTCGCCTGCGGCCTCGCCCGCCACGTGCTGTGCTTCCGCACGCTGTGGGAGGCCACCAACGGCGAACTGATGAAGCAGGGCAAGATCAGGCCGTCGATGGGCCGGATGTCCGGCTGGCAGATGCCATTCGGCGCAACGTCTGCGGCACACACCTTGGCCATGAATGCGCAGCGGCACTTTCACCGTTACGGCACGACCAGGGAGACGCTGGGCTGGATCGCGTTGAACCAGCGGGCCAACGCGGAGCTCAATCCCACCGCCATCTACCGGTCGCCGATGACGATGGACGACTACCTGAACGCGCGGCCAATCACCACACCGTTCGGCCTCTACGACTGCGACGTGCCGTGCGACGGCGCCATCGCGGTGATCGTCTCCGCCGTCGACGCCGCCCGTGACCTCGCCAAACCGCCCGTGCTGGTGGAGGCGGTGGGCACCCAGATCATCGAGCGAATCGACTGGGACCAAAGCACTTTGACCCATGAGCCGCAGGTGCTGGGCCAGGCCGCGCACGTGTGGACCCGCACCTCGCTGCGGCCGGCCGACGTCGACATCGCCGAGCTCTACGACGGCTTCACCATGAACTGCCTGTCCTGGATCGAGGCGCTGGGGTTCTGCGGAATCGGCGAGGCCAAAGACTTCCTCGACGGCGGCAAGAACATTGCCCGCGACGGCCAGCTGCCGCTCAACACGCACGGCGGCCAGCTTTCGCACGGCCGCACCCACGGCATGGGCCTCGTCCACGAGGCCGTCAGCCAGCTGCGCGGTGAGGCCGGCGACCGCCAGGTCGCCGACGCCCGGGTTGGCGTGGTCAGCAGCGGCGGCCTCACGCCCAGCGGTGTTCTGCTGTTGCGGGCCGACTCATGAGCCAAGCCGCGCCCCAGCCCAGGCTGGTGATCGTCGACGGCGTGCCGATGTCGGCGCTGATCGCCGAAGCACCTGACCCCAAGGCCGTCATCGTGGCCATCCACGGTGGAGGAACCACCGCGGTCTATTTCGACTGCCCGGGCCATCCGTCACTGTCCCTGCTACGGACCGGTGCGGCAGCCGGCTACACCGTGGTGGCGCTCGACCGCCCGGGCTACGGCAGCTCCGGGCCCTACCCGGAGGCGATGGCCCTGCCCGAGCAGCGGGTCGACCTCGCCTACGGGGCCGTGGATCGCATCCTCGGGGACCGGCCGCGCGGTGCGGGGTTGTTCCTGATGGGCCATTCCGGCGGGTGCGAACTCGTGATGCGAATGGGCGCCGACGAGCGGGGAGCCGATCTGCTCGGCATCGAATTGGCCGGCACGGGACGGCGCTATCACCCGGCGGCCCGGGACATCCTGAAAACCGCGACGCGCGAACGACGCCCGGCCGGCCTGCGCGAGCTGCTGTGGCATCCGGAGGATCTCTATCCGCCCGAGGTTCTCACCGGGGTCACGGTCTCTGCGACCGCGCCGTCCTACGAGGACCAGATGGTGTCCAACTGGGCCCGCCAGGATTTTCCGGCGCTGGCCCCGGCCGTGCGGGTCCCGGTGCACTTCAGCATCGCCGAACATGAAAAGGTTTGGCAGAACGACCCTTCCGCGATGGCCGAGATCGAGGAGCTGTTCTCCGGCTCGCCGCGGTTCATTGTGCATCACCAGCCCGACGCGGGACACAACATGAGCCTCGGCCACACCGCGGCGGCCTACCACGCACAAGTTTTCGCGTTCGCCGACGACTGCGTGGCCGACCGCGCGAACCCGGCTGACGCAGAAGGCGATCTGGAGGCCGGATGAGAGTCGGATTCATCGGCCTGGGTAGCCAGGGCGCCCCCATGGCGCGGCGGATCGTCGAGGGCGGCTACGAGACGACGCTCTGGGCGCGCAGACCGGCAACCCTCGAGCCGTTCGCCGACACCAAGGCCAAGGTCGCCGAATCAACGGCCGAGCTCGCCGCGGTCAGCGATCTGGTCTGCCTATGCGTGGTGGGCGACGCCGACATCGACGACATCGCGGGCGGAGAGCGCGGACTGTTGGCCGCGATGGAGCCGGGCGGCGTGATCGCGGTGCACAGCACCGTGCATCCCAACACCTGCCGTGAGCTTGCGAAGAAGGCTGCCGCCAAGGGCATTTCGGTGATCGACGCGCCAGTGAGCGGCGGGGGGCTGGCGGCCCGAGAAGGGCGCCTGCTGGTGATGGTCGGCGGCGACGCCGACGTCGTCGAGCGGTGCCGCCCCGTCTTCGCCACCTATGCCGATCCGATCGTCCATCTCGGTGAGCTGGGTTCCGGTCAAACCACCAAGCTGCTCAACAACCTGATGTTCACCGCCCACCTGGCCACCGCGGCCACCGCGCTGTCGCTGGCCAGTTCCCTCGGCGTTGACCCGGACCGTCTCACGGAGGTCGTCTCTCGCAGCAGTGGGAATAGCTTCGCCCTCAACGCCCTTGGCGGAATCGGCGGACTGGACCGGCTTGCCGGCGTGGCCGGGACGCTGCTGCAAAAGGACGTCCGCCTGGTCGTCGACCTGGCCGACCGAGCCGGGGCAAGCGGTGGCGCTGTACTGGAGGCGGCCGACGCGGCCCTGAGCCTCATGGGTCACCCACGGTGAGAGTCGGTTTCGTCGGAGCGGGGCGGATGGTCTGCCCCATGGTGGCCCGCCTGGCGGCAGCCGGCCACGACGTTCGGGCGGTGGGCCGGACGGCGGAAAAGCGGAGCGATCTCGAGCAGCTCGGCGCCCATGCGGTGCACGACGCGACCGAGGCCGGTGCGCAGGCCGATGTCGTGGTGATCTGCGTGTTCAGCGACGAACAGGTGCGGGAGGTCTGCCTGGACGGCGGGCTGCTAGCCGCCATGCCGCCGGGCGCGGCGCTGGTGGTGCATACCACCGCCAGCCCGAGGACGATCGACGCCCTGGCCGCACGCGCCGATGGGGTCGACATCATCGACGCGGCAGTCAGCGGAGGTCCCCATGACATTGCCGCCGGCCGGCTCACGCTCTTCGTGGGTGGCGCCGACCACGCGGTGAGCGGGGTTCAGCCGGTGCTGAGCTGCTACGGCGATCCCGTGCTGCACGTCGGCCCGCATGGCTCCGGCCAGAAGGTGAAACTGGTCAACAACGCCCTGTTCGCGGGGCATATCGGGTTGCTCGCGGAATCGATCAGGCTGGGCCGGCAGCTTGGCGTACCGGAGTCGACGCTGCTGACCGCGCTGACGCACGGCAGCGCGAGCGGCCGCGTCTTGAACCTGGTGGCGGCGGGTGGCTCCGTCGAGTCGTTCATCGAGCTCGCCGGCGAATTCGTCAGCAAGGACGTGACGGTGGTGCGCGGCATCAGCGATGAACTCTGCAGTGACCTGGGCGCACTTGATGACGCCATCAGCGCCATGAACGTTGCGAAGAGGGGTTGAGATGCCAGCGTTTCGGTCTTTACCGCTTCGTCACGAAGGTATTACCGTTAGCGTTACAGTCAACGACTCGGCTGTAACGGTTTCAGCCCGCCCTCGCCGCTGAGGAGGAATCAGTGACAAAACCGAAGGTCGTCTTCGATCCGTACTCCGAGGACTACTTCAACAACCCGTTCGACACCTATCGACGGATGCGCGAGGACGCGCCGCTGTATTACGACGAAAAAGAGGACTTCTACGCGCTGACCCGCCACGAAGACGTCGCGGCTGCATTCAAGGACTTCGAGACGTACTCCTCGGCGCGGGGCTGCGACCTGGCAATGGTGCGCAGGGGTATCTCCCCCGAGCAGAAGTCGATCATCTTCATGGATCCGCCGGAGCACCGCCACATGCGCAGCTTGCTTAATAAGGCGTTCACCCCACGCGCGATCCAATCGCAGCGCGAGACCATCGTCGAGGTGATCGACAAATACCTGGGCGCCGCGGACCCCGAGAACTTCGACGTCGTCCAGGACTTCTCCGGCCCGTTCCCGGTGGAGGTCATCACCCGGATGGCCGGAGTGCCCGAGGAATACCGCCAGCAGGTGCGCCACTGGATCGACACCAGCCTGTCCCACGAGCCGGGGCAGATCGAACCCACCGCGGCAGGGATCCAAGCCAACATCGATACGGCGATGTACTACTTCAGCCTGGTGCAGGAGCGTCGCCAGGAACCGCAGGACGACATGATCAGCCGGCTGATCGCGGCCGAGATCCCGGGCGAAGACGGCCAGCTGCGCAAGCTCGACGACATCGAGATCTGCGGATTCGCAACCCTTTTGGGCGGCGCGGGTGCCGAGACCGTCACGAAGCTGATGGGCAACGCGGCGGTGATCTTCGCCCGTCACCCCGACCAGTGGCAGAAGCTGCAGGACGACCGCGACAAAATTCCCGGGGCGGTGGAAGAGCTACTGCGCTACGAGGGCCCGGTGCAGTACAACGTCCGCTACACGCTCAAGGAGGCACACGTCAGCGGGGGCGTGATCCCCCCGGGCAAGCCTGTGTTCCTGTGCGGCGCCGCGGCGAACCGCGACCCCGAGGCGTTCACCGACGCCGACACCTTCGACATCGAGCGCGACCAGACCGAAGCGCAGCATCTCGGGCTCGGGTACGGAATTCACAGCTGCCTGGGCGCCGCGCTCGCCCGCCTGGAAAGCAGGATCGCGCTGGAGCGACTCCTCGACTTCATGCCCCGCTACGAGGTGGACTGGGCCGGGTGCAAACGGGTGAACATGCAGAACGTCGCGGGCTGGAAGAACGTGCCCGTCAAGGTGCTTCGGTAAGGGGGTTGTCGTGACGAAGAAAATCGAAGTCGATTGGGGGCTCTGCGAGAGCAACGGCGTCTGCATGGGTATCAACCCCGAGATCTTTCTCCTCGGCGACGACGACATGCTGACCGTCTTGCAGCAGGAAGTCACCCCGGAGAACGAACACGACGTGCGCGAGGCCGTTCGTCAATGCCCCCGGCAGGCCATCTCGATCGTCGGCGAGTAAACCGTTAGAAACCGGCGAGGATGACGGCGTTGCAGTCGGCCGCCGCCTGCCGCAGTTTCGCCGCTTTTTGATAACCCTCGGACTCGTACCACGCCTGGGCGGCGTCCACGGATTCGAATTCCAGCACGACGGTCTGGTCGCCGTGCCAGGTGCCCTCGATTACCTTGGGAGCGGTGTCCACCGCAAGGATGGTAGCACCGGCCATGGCCGAACCAGCAGCCTGCGCATAGGCTTTCATGCCCTCCGGATCCTTAATGGCCTCCGTGAGGATGACGTACCCTTTCGCCACTGAATCTCCTTCGGGTCAGGTTTTGCTGATGGCCTGCTCGGGGCAGCACTCGATGGCCTCTTGCGTCGCGGCCTCGAATTCCGTTGGGACCTCGGACGATATCGCCTCCGCGTAACCGTCGTCGGTGAGGCTGAACACCTCCGGGCACAACGTGGTGCAAACACCATGGCCGCGGCAGCGCTGGTCGTCGACTGCGACTTTCATGCCGGCGTGAACTCCAGGTGCAGTTCCGTCAGGCCTCGCAGGATGTAAGTCGGAACGTATTGGTAGCGGCGGGCATTCGCCGGGCCGTGGACGTCCTCGTCGATCCTGATGTCCGACGTCCGGTCGAGCAGGCGCTCGATAGCGACCCGGGTTTCGGCGCGCGCCAGCGGGGCGCCCGGGCAGCTGTGGATGCCCCGACCGAACGAAATGTGCTGGCGCGCGTTCTTGCGGGCCGGGTCGAAGGTGGCGGGGTCCTCGAACCGGCGGGGGTCACGGTTCGCGGCCGCCTGCACGACCATCACCGTGGTGCCCGCACGCAGCTCGACGCCACCGACGTTGGCGGGCACGCGATTCAATCGGAAGTCGCCCTTGACCGGGCTCTCGTGGCGCAACGACTCTTCGATGAAGTTGGGGATCAGGCTGCGGTCCTTGCGTAACTGCGCCTGGATGTCGGGGCGCTCCCCGAGCGTCTGCAAGGCGGCACCCAGCAGCCGCACGGTGGTCTCCTGCCCCGCCGAGAAGACGTTGCTGGCAACGCGGGCCACATCTTCGACCTCCGGAGTGGAACCGTCCGGATAGGTTGCGGTGGCCAGGCCGGTCAGCACGTCGTCACGGGGCGCACTGCGGCGGTCCCGAACGTAGTCGGAGAACAGGCCGTAAAGGAATTCCAGCGGGCTGTGCGCCAGCGACCCCTTGGTGCCCCCGATGCCGCCACCGGCGTGCGCAGCGATGCCCTTGATGAACTTGTCGCGATCTTCCATGGGTACGCCCAGCAGGTCGGCGATCACCAGGAGCGTGAACGGGCCGGCGAAGCCTTTGATCCATTCGCCGTGGCCGGGTGCCAGGAAATCGTCGAGAACCTGGTCGGCCAGCGCCCACATCGCGTCCTCGTTCTCCTTGAGGCGCTTCGGGGTGATCAGCCGCATCAGCAGCGAGCGGTGATTGGTGTGGGTCGGTGGGTCGAGCGTGGGCAGCTGGTCACTGAACGGCAATTCGTCGCGGTGCTTCTCGATCAGGTCCGTGACGTCGTCACCTTCCAGCGGTACGGGAAAGCCGGGAAACGGGCCGGTTACCGAGATGCACGAGGACCATGTCTCGGCGTCGTTGAGCACCGCGCACGCTTCGTCCCAGCCGGTGATCATGGTGACGTCATGATGGCTCTCACGCGTGACGGGGCACCGCTCGCGCAGCGCCTCGTAGTAGGGGTACGGGTCTTCGATGAGCTCGGTGCCGCGGAAGAAGTCCAACTCAGAGAATTCGTTCGACATCTCCTGCTCCTTGAATCTCGGCTAGCGAGAACGCGCCTCTCGCAGATGAGTATTACATTTCCATAGCGCGTGGTTGATCGTCAACGAGGGGTCGGCGTCGCCGAGGGTGCGATAGCGCCGGTCGGCGGCGTCAGCTGGCGGGAATCAGATCGGCGGCGACCGACGGCCAGGCCAGTAGCCCGCTGCGGAACGTCTCGACGTGACCGATCGAGCCGTGCGGAAGATCGGCCGCGGCCAGGGCCTGAGCTTTGAAGGTGCACGCGGCCCTGCTCAGCCGGTGCTGCACCAGGCCGACGCTGTCGTCGAGTTCGGCCGGCCAGTTATCCCCCCACAACGTGACCTCGGTGACGCCGTGATCGAGGGCCTGCAACACCCCTTGCCGCACCCGTGGGTCGCACCCGAACAGGTCCGCCGCGGCCGCCAGGGCCTGGGGACGAGGACGTGTCTGCACCGACGCCAACGCGTCTTCGAGGTCGACCACCTGTGCGCCGAGGATCTGCAGGGGCCGATCGTCGGGCTGGTCGGCGAGGTCCACCAAGAGCACGTTGACTTCCCACCCGGCCATCGCCCGGTCGAAAAGCCAGCCGCCGGCGAACCGCACCACGTCGACGACGGTGGCGGCGACCACGTCGAGTCGATATCTCATGGCCACCCGCTGCTCTTCTATGGGGCGAAGTCGCGCGCCAGAGTCTCGGCGTACTGCTTGAAGGCCTCGGTTAGCGGTATCGATGGATCGAGCAACCATGTGGTTTCCATTCCGTGGACGAAGGCGAGTATTTCGACTGCCTTGACGGCAGGGTCTATGTCCTTGCGGTACCGGCCATCCGCCTGACCGCGTCGGATGAGATCGGCCACGATGTCGGTCGCGGCACGATGCCGGGCCAGCATCCGGTCATGCAGCGGAGCGTCGGGAAGGATGTTTTCGACCAGCAGCACAGTGAAGGTTCCTACGAGTTCGGGCGCCCGGTTGAACCGATCGGCGACCTGGGCGATCTGGGCGAAGAGGTCTCCGGTCCGGTCGGCATGGAGGTCGTCGTCGAGATCCCGCGCGTCGAGCACGGCGTGCAGCAGCTGCTCTTTCGATTCGAAGTGATGCAGCAATCCGGCGGGGGTGACACCAGCCTCGCCGGCGATCTGGGCGAGTGTGGTGCTGCGCCAGCCGTTGTGCGTGAGCAGCCGTTGCGCGACGTCGAGGATCCGCTGCTTGCGGTCCTCGCCCTTGGCGAGCAACGTGTCGTAACGCCGTGCGTCGGGCACCAAACTCCTTGACTGATTGGCGGACGGAACCAACCTAGTGAACACACAGTAGGTTAGTTTGGCCGCTGTGACAAGGGTCACGCGGGATGCCTTTTTTCGGCGCGCGGTTGCGCCGGGCGGCTACCGCACGAGTTCGACCAGAGTGGCGTTGGCGGTGCCGCCGCCCTCACACATGGTCTGCAGCCCGTAGCGAATTCCGTTGTCGCGCATGTGGTGCGCCATCCGCGTCATCAACACCGCACCGGAAGCGCCCAGCGGGTGCCCGAGCGCGATGGCGCCGCCGAGCGGGTTGACCCGCTCGGGGTCCGCCCCGGTTTCGGCGAGCCATGCCAGCGGCACCGGCGCGAACGCCTCGTTCACCTCGAACGCGCCCACTTCCGGGAGCGGCACGCCGGCCTTCTTCAGCACTTTCTCGGTCGCCGGGATTGGCCCGGTGAGCATCAGCACCGGGTCCGCCCCGGTCACCGCCCCCGCCAAGTAGCGAACCAGCGGCGTCAGCCCCAACTCGACCGCCATCTCCGCCGTGGTCACAAGCAGCGCGGCGGCGCCGTCGGAGATCTGCGAGGAATTGCCCGCGTGGATCACCCCGTCTTCGGTGAAGGCCGGCTTGAGTCCGCTGAGTTTCTCGACCGTAGTCCCCCGCCGGATGCCCTCGTCGGCGGCGACAACCGTTTCCTCCCCGGTGAACACCGGCACGATCTGCTCGGTGAACGCGCCCGCGTCCTGGGCCGCGGCGGCCCGTTCGTGGGACTGGGCGGAGTATTCGTCGAGCCGGGTGCGCGAGAATCCCCACTTCTTGGCGATCATCTCTGCCGACAGGCCCTGGTTGAAGGAGAAGCCGTCATAGCGGGCGAGGACCTTCGGACCGTACGGCATGCCGGTCGCCCTCGCCGACCCGAGCGGCACGCGGCTCATGACCTCGACACCGCCGGCGACGACGACGTCTTGCTGGCCCGACATCACCGCCTGCACGGCGAAATCAAGCGCCTGCTGACTCGAACCGCACGCCCGGTTGACGGTGGTCCCGGGGATGGTCTCGGGCCATCCGGCGGCCAGCACCGCGTAGCGGCCGATGTTGCTGGACTGGTCACCAACCTGGGAGACGCATCCCCAGACCACGTCGTCGACGATCTCCGGGTCGACACCGGTGCGTTCCAGGAGTTCGTTGAGGACGACGGCGGACAGGTCGGCGGCGTGCATCCCGGACAGGCCGCCGTTGCGTTTCCCCACCGCTGTGCGCACGGCTTCGACGATGACTGTTTCCCGCATATCCCTACTCCGCTTCCTTGGATTTCGATAACGCCCACCGGCCAGTAAACGACGGCTCCCGCCGCTCCGCGAACGCGGCATAGGCGGCGGCCGCGTCTGCCGTCGCGAAATTGCCTACCTGGGCGCGGGCCTCGTTGGCCAGCGCCTCGCGCAAGGTGCTGTCGGCGCCCTCGTTGAGCAGGGCCTTGGTGTGGGCGAGTGCGATCGGCGGGCCGGCCGCCAGCCGGTCGGCGACATCGTCGACGAAGGTGTCGATCTCCGCGCCCGACACGACCCACGTCACCAGGTTCAGGGCGTACGCCTCATCGGCGTCAATCGTTTCCGCGAGCAGCGCGAGCCGCTTGGCCTGTTGCAGGCCAACGAGTTTGGGCAGCAACCAGGAACCACCGAGGTCGATCGACAGGCCCCGCTTGGAAAAGATCTGGCAGAATGTCGATCCCGGCGTGGCGACGACGAAGTCGCATCCCAGCGCGAGGTTCCAGCCCGCCCCGACGGCCACCCCGGCCACCTTGGCGATCGTCGGTATCGCCAGCTCGTGCAGGGCCAGCGCCACGTCGGTCAGCCGCTGCAGCTTGTAGTTCGGATGAATGTCGTCGGGAACCGAGATGTCGGCGCCGGAGCAGAAACTGCCGCCGGAGCCGGCCAGCACGAGCGCGCGCACGCCGCGGTCGTGACCGGCGGCATGCAGCGCGTCGCGCAACGCGATCCAGAGTTCCGGGTTGATCGCGTTCTTACGACCTGGACGGTTGAGGGTGAGGGTGCGTACTCGGTTGCGGTCTTCCGACAGCAGCACGGGGCCGCCGGACGCGGTCAATAGCTCCTCGGCAATTTCAGGACGTTGGATCCCAGGAAGTTCAAGATCATCTCCTGGCTGACCGGCGCGATCTTCATCAGCCGGGCCTCACGGAAGTAGCGCGTGATGTGGTACTCCTCCGCGTATCCCATGCCACCATGGGTTTGCAACGCCCGGTCGGCGGCGCTGAAGCCGGCATCGGCGCACAGATATTTTGCCGTATTCGCCTCGCGCCCAGAGGGTTTGCCATTGTCGTACAACCAGGTGGCCTTGCGCAACATCAGCTCGGCGGCGTCCAGGCGTGCCAGCGAGTCGGCGAGCGGGAACTGCAGGCCCTGGTTCATGCCGATAGGCCGGCCGAACACCTCACGCTCGTTGCCGTATTTCACCGCCTTGTCCAGCGCCACCCGGCCAATGCCGAGCGCCTCGGCGGCGATCAGCATCCGCTCCGGATTCAGGCCGTCCAAAATGTACTGAAAGCCCTTGCCTTCCTCGCCGATTCGATCCTCGACCGGCACCTCGAGATTGTCGATGAACAATTCGTTGGAGCTGACGGCGTTGCGGCCCATCTTGCGGATGGGGCGGACGTCGACGCGGCTGCGGTCGAGATCGGTGATGAACAGGGTCATCCCGTCGGTCTTCTTGGTGACTTCCTCGTATGACTGGGTGCGGGTAAGCAGCAGAATCTTGTCGGACTCCATGGCTTTGGAGATCCACACCTTGCGGCCGTTGACGATGTAGCGATCACCGTCGCGCTTGGCGAAGGTGGTGATGCGCGACGTGTCCAGTCCGGCACCGGGTTCGGTCACGCCGAAGCAGACGTGCACTTCGCCGGTCGCGACCTTCGGCAGCGTGCGCGCCTTGAGTTCGTCGGAGCCGTGCACCACCACCGGCTGCATACCGAAGATGGACAGGTGAATCGAGCTGGCGGCGTTCATCGCGCCGCCGGATTTGGCGACCTCCTCGAGCAGGATGGTGGCCTCGGTGATCCCGAGGCCGTGACCGCCGTACTCGGGGGGAATCGTCATGCCCAGCCAGCCACCGTGCGCGATGGCGTTGTAGAACTCCGTCGGGAATTCATGCGCCTGGTCTTTTTCCATCCAGTACTGGTCGTCGAACTTGCGCGCCAACTCGGCGACCGACCGGCGGATCAGCTCCTGGTCGTCAGTCAGCTCAAAGTTCATTCCGGCGCCGGGCACTGCGCTCCTCCTATTTCAGCGCGAGCAGACGCAAACTCGCATAATCGCGACCGGAGTTATGCGAGTTTGCGTCTGCTCGCGGGACTGGGGAACCCTCAGTCCTTGTTGCCGGTGAGGGCCTTCGCGTTGGCCGCGAACTCCGCGAAGGACGAGCCGCCTCTGGAGTCCTTGTCGTGGCCCTTTGCCTTGATGGACACGTCGTGCCCCTCGGCGGCCTTGCGCAGCGCGCCGACCGTCGCCTGTTCGCGCGAGATATGGGTGAACGGGTCGAACGAGTACCAGCGCATGGCGTTCTCGTGCGTCATCTTGTTGATCTCATCGTCGGGAACGTTGTTGATGGACAACACATCCCACAGCTCTTCCGGCGCTCCCGGCCACATCGAGTCGCTGTGCGGGTAGTCGGCTTCCCAGCAGATGTTGTCGATGCCGATCATATTGCGCAGCGCCACGCCGACCTTGTCGCTGATGAAGCAGGTCAGGAAGTGGTCGCGGAAGACCTCGCTGGGCAGCTTGCCCTTGAAGTCCTGGTGCGTCCAGGCGGAGTGCATCTCGAAGGTCCGGTCCGCGCGCTCCAGGAAGTAGGGAATCCAGCCTGTTCCGCCCTCGGACAGCGCGATCTTCAGGTCCGGGTACTCCTTGACCGGCCGTGACCACAACAAGTCGGCGGCGGCCTGCACGATGTTCATCGGCTGCAGCGTGATCATCACGTCCATCGGCGCATCCGGCGCGGTGATGGCCAACCGGCCCGAGGAACCGATGTGGACGTTCATCACGGTGTCGGTGTCCACCAAGGCTTTCCACAGCGGGTTCCAGTACTCGTCGTGGAAGCTGGGATAGCCCATCGCGGCGGGGTTTTCGGTGAAGGTCAGCGCGTGCACGCCCTTCTTCGACACCCGGCGCACCTCGGCGGCGCACGCCTCGGCATCCCAGATCACCGGGATCGCCATCGGGATGAATCGCGCCGGGTACGCGCCGCACCACTCGTCGATGTGCCAGTCGTTGTAGGCCTGCACCAGCGCGATCGAGAAGTCGTTGTCGTCGGTGGCGAACAGCCGCCCCGCGAAGCCCGGGAACGACGGGAAGCAGATCGAGGCCAGGATGCCGCCGGCGTTCATGTCCTTGACGCGCTCGTCGACGTTGTAACAACCCGGCCGGATCTCGTCGAGCCCCGTCGGCTCGATGCCGTACTCCTCCTTCGGCCGGCCCGCGACCGCGTTGAGCGCGACGTTGGGAATGACGGTGTCGCGGAACTTCCACATGTCCGAGCCGTCGGCGTTGTGCACCAGCCGGGGCGCGTCGTCCTGGTATTTCTTCGCCAGGTGGTTCTTGAACATGTCGGGCGGCTCGACGGTGTGGTCGTCGACGCTGATCAGGATCATGTCTTCTTTGTTCATGGCCGTTGCCCTTCCGTCGGGTCCGCCTATTCGGTTCCGCTCCCACGCAGCCTCGGCGAATCGCTGTCCCGTGCCAAGATCACTAAAATGAAAACTATCTTCTCGCCAAGCGAGAATCAACATCCAGCCCACGCCCCGACCGGCGGTTGATCGCCTGACGGGGGACGGAACAAGCCCGGAGATTGCGCGCCTCGGAGCGAAGATGCGCCGAGGTAAATGGCGTCGTTGCGGATGGGTCCGGCATCCCCGCCGACGTTTTCGCTGGCAGATGGCCGCTTCGGTGGCCGGACGCGCCGATGGCGCCCGGACCGGGCGCCCGCCCGCCGGCCGGCATTGACCGGCCGGGCGATTCGTGCAACTCTGTTGGTTATAAATGAGAATATGATTCTCCTTGTCCGAGAGGTGGCTGGGAGGATGGCGAGAGGAGAGCACGGATGCGGTTGCCGCCGCTGCCGGCCGATCAGTGGGACGAGGCGACCCACAAGGCACTCGCGGCAATGCGTGACCCGGCCGCCAACAACGCGCTCAGCACCCTCGCCCACCATCCGGCGCTGGCCAAGGCATTTCTGCGGTTCAACGTTCACCTCTTGACCTCGTCCACACTGCCGGCGCGCGTCCGCGAACTGGCCATCCTGCGGGTCGCGCATCGCCGCGAATGCGCCTACGAGTGGTCTCACCACGTCAGCATGGCCAAGGCCGAGGGCATCACCGACGCCGAGATTGCCGCGGTGCTGGATGGTGCCGGCGAGGACGCCGGCCACCTGGACGAGTTCGATCGCGCGGTGATCACCGCCGTCGACGAACTCGACGACAAATCGCAGCTGTCCGACGAGACCTGGGCCGCCCTCGGCGAGCGCCTCAACGACCGGCAACGGATGGATTTCGTCTTCACGGTCGGCTGCTACGCCACGCTGGCGATGGCCTTCAACACCTTTGGCGTACAGCTCGAGAACGCCGATCAGAACCACTAAGAGAGGTAGAAAGGTGCCCCACTTCCCCAAGCCAGCGGCAGGCAGCTGGACAGAAAACTACCCCGAACTCGGGACGGCGCCTGTCGATTACACCGACTCGATCGATCCGGCGTTCTTCGACGCCGAGCGCGAGGCGGTCTTCAGGAGGACCTGGCTCAACGTCGGCCGGGTCGAGCGGCTCCCCCGTACCGGCAGCTACTTCACCAGAGAACTGCCGGCGGCGGGCAAGGGCACGTCGGTGATCATCACCAAGACCAAGGACGGGACGGTCAAGGCGTACCACAACGTCTGTCGCCATCGCGGGAACAAGTTGGTGTGGAACGACTTTCCCAATGAGGAGACCTCTGGGACCTGCCGGCAGTTCACCTGCAAGTACCACGCCTGGCGCTACAGCCTCGACGGTGACCTGACCTTCGTCCAACAGGAAGAAGAATTCTTCGACCTGGACAAGAGCAACTTCGGCCTGGCACCCGTCCGCTGCGAGGTATGGGAGGGCTTCATCTTCATCAACTTCGACAACAACGCGGCGCCGCTGGTCGACTACCTCGGGCCGCTGGCCAAGAGTATCGAGGGCTACCCCTTCGGCGAATTGACGGAGACCTACTCCTACCGGGCCGAGGTTGGCAGCAACTGGAAACTGTTCATCGACGCGTTCGTCGAGTTCTACCACGCGCCGATCCTGCACCAGGGGCAGTACACGAAAGAAGAAGCCGCCAAGATCCAAAAGTTCGGCTATGAAGCGCTGCACTACGAAGTGGCCGGCCCGCATAGCCTGCAGTCGACCTGGGGTGGTCAGGCGCCGCCGCCGGACATGTCCATGGTCAAGCCGATGGACCAGGTGCTGCGCAGCGGATTGTTCGGTCCCTGGGACAAGCCGGAGATCATCGAGAAGCTGGAGCTGCCTCCAGGTGTCAACGTGAAGCGGGTGCCGCAGTGGGGCATCGACTCGTGGCTCTTCTACCCCAACTTCATGCTGTTGATCTGGGAGCCGGGCTGGTTCCTGACCTACCACTACTGGCCGACCGCCGTGGACAAGCACATCTTCGAGTGCACGCTGTATTTCGTCCCGCCACGTAATGCACGGGAACGCCTTGCCCAGGAGTTGGCCGCCGTAACCTTCAAGGAGTATGCGCTACAAGACGCCAACACGCTGGAGGCGACCCAGACCATGATCGGCACCCGGGCCGTCAAAGAATTCCTGCTGTGCGATCAGGAGGTCTTGATACGCCATCTGCACAAGACGACCGGCGACTATGTAGCTAATTGGGCGAAGGAGTACCAGGGCAATGGCAAAGTTTCCGTCTGAATTCGCGGACCTGGAGCCGTATTTGGATTGGGACCTGGCGACCGAGCCGGAGCGCTACGCCAAGCGGCTGGCCTCGACGATGGCCGAGATGCAGGCGTTCTACGACGTCGCGTTCCCGCGCCTCAACGATGTCATCGAGTACTGCGACAAGTACCCGTTGGACGATCTGCCCGACGACGCAAGGACTCTCATGCACATCATGCAGTCGCTCGTCATGGTGTCTTTTCCGATCGAGGCGTGGAAGCAGGCCCGGGTGCCCGACAGCGGGGCGGCCTGGGTCGAATGCATCCGGGAGCCGGTGATCTAACCAGTGTTGACCCTCAAGGCCGCCGGGCTGCTCGACGTCGACGCCGGCAAGATCGTCTCCCCCGGCGTTGTGCGGATCGAGGGCGACCGGATCGTCGGCGTCGGGGGCTCGGGCCAAGAGGGCCCAGGAGACTCGGTCATCGACCTCGGCGACCAGATCCTGTTGCCCGGGCTGATGGACATGGAGGTCAACCTCCTGATGGGTGGCCGCGGCGAAAAGCCCGGCCTGTCCCAGGTTCAGGATGACCCGCCGACTCGCGTGCTCCGCGCGGTCGGCAACGCCCGGCGCACGCTGCGCGCCGGATTCACCACCGTGCGCAACCTCGGCCTGTTCGTCAAGACCGGCGGCTACCTGTTGGACGTCGCGTTGGGGAAGGCCATCGACGCCGGCTGGATCGACGGTCCGCGCGTGGTGCCGGCCGGGCACGCCATCACGCCCACCGGCGGCCACCTGGATCCGACGATGTTCGCGGCGTTCGCGCCGCACGCGCTGGAGCTGACCGTCGAAGAGGGGATCGCCAACGGCATCGACGAGATCCGCAAGGCGGTGCGCTACCAGATCAAGCACGGCGCGGAGCTGATCAAGGTCTGCTGTTCGGGCGGGGTGATGTCACTGACCGGCCCGCCTGGCGCGCAACACTATTCGGATGAGGAGCTGTGCGCGATTGTCGACGAGGCCCACCGGCGTGGGCTGCGCGTCGCCGCGCACACGCACGGCGCCGACGCGGTCAAGCATGCCGTCGCGGCCGGCATCGACTGCATCGAGCACGGCTTTCTGATCGACGACGAAGCGATCGCGTCGCTGGTAAAGCACGGCACCTTTCTGGTGAGCACCCGGCGCCTGGCTGATGGCGACGCGATGGACGTGTCGCACGCTCCGCCAGAGTTGCAGGCCAAGGCGGCCGAGATGTTCCCCAAAGCGCGGACCTCCATACTGGCCGCCTACCAGGCCGGTGTGAAGATCGCGGTCGGCACCGACGCACCCGCGATCCCGCACGGACGCAACGCCGACGAGTTGGTCACCCTCGTCAATTGGGGGCTGCCGCCGTTGGCGGTGCTGCGGGCGGCGACGGTGACCGCGGCCGAGCTGATCAACTCGACGGACCGGGGGCGGCTCGTGGCGGGGCAACTCGCCGACATCATCGCGGTGCCGGGAAACCCATTGGAAGACATAACCGTTACCCAGAACGTCAGCTTTGTCATGAAAGGCGGCAAGGTCTATGTCGACAAATCAGCCAACCAGAACTGACGATCTCGTCGAGATTCAGCAGTTGCTTGCCCGCTACGCCGTCACGATCACCCAGGAAGACATCGACGGGCTGATCGGCGTCTTCACACCGGACGGAACCTACAGCGCTTTCGGCTCCACCTACAAGTTGGACAGGTTCCCCGAATTGGTCGCCGCGGCGCCAAAGGGGTTGTTCCTCACCGGAACTGCGCTGATCGAAAACATCAGCGGCGATTCGGCCAGCGGCACCCAGCCGTTGTGCTTCATCGACCACGCCACCCATGACATGCGGATCGGCTACTACCGCGACACCTACTCCCGCACCGCCGGCGGGTGGCGGCTGAAAACCCGTGCCATGACGTTCATTCGCCGCAGCGGCGTGCACGACTCCGGGCGCCCGCACGCCGTCGGCCGTCCCACGCCGTGAATGTTGCGGAGTTCCGGGCGGGTTTGCGCTCGTGGCTCGACGACAATGACTTGACCCCAGGGCCCGACCACTCGCTGCAGGGCCATATGCGGCAGTTCGCCCGGATCAGCCGCGCGCTCTACGACGCCGATTGGATGCGCTACGGCTGGCCCACCGAGGTCGGCGGATTGGGTGGTCCCGCGGTGCTGCGCGCGATCGTCGGCGAAGAGGTGGTCGGTCGCCGTCTCGCGGAGCCCGGACCCTATTCGATGCTCGAGGTGCTCGCGCCCACGATGATCGATTACGCCCCGGCGGAGCTCGCCGCCGAGATGGTGCCGCGGCTGCTGAGCGGCGAAGAGCAATGGTGTCAAGGCTTTTCCGAGCCGGGATCGGGCAGCGACCTGGCCTCGTTGACCACCCGCGCCACGCCCGACGGCGACAACTGGATCGTCAACGGGCAGAAGGTGTGGACCAGCTTCGCACAGTTCTCGACGCGGTGCGTCCTGCTCACTCGCACCGCACCGGGACACGACGGAATCACCGCCTTCTTCGTCGACCTCGACACCCCGGGCATCACCATCCGGCCGCTACGGACGATGCATGGGGTCGACGAATTCTGCGAGGTCTACTACGACGACGTGGTGATCCCGGGGAGCCGGATGCTCGGCCGGCCGGGAGACGGTTGGCGACTCGCCATGGACCTGCTCCCCTATGAGCGGTCCACCTGCTTCTGGCAGCGAATCGCTTACCTCTACTCCCGCTTCGACGAACTCATCGAGCAGGCTTCCGGCGCCGGCGAAGCGAACGAATCCGCTTTGGGCGCAGCCTATCTGGCGCTACACACGCTACGCTGCCGATCCCGTGATACCCAGCACCGGCTGCGCGACGGGGCACGCCTGGGACCGGACACGTCCATCGACAAGGTGCTGCTCGCCGGCGCCGAGCAGCGGCTCTACGACACCGTCCGCGACCTGCTGCCCGGCGCGCTCGAGCTGGACGACACACCGTGGCGCGCGGAATACCTGTACTCGCGCGCGGCGACCATCTACGGCGGCACCGCGGAGATCCAGCGCAACATCATCGCCCGCCGGCTACTCGACCTCGGGAAGGAGTGATCCGTGGAGTCGACGGATCCCGAGTCGCTACGCCTGCTGGAAGGTTCGTTGCGGACGACGATGACGGCCGCATCGGGGGTCAAGCTCGACGCGGCGCTGGCCGACCTGGGCTGGCGCGACATGCTGGACGAAATGCCCGGCATCGCCGCGCCGTTGGTGTTCCGGCTGCTCGGCGAGACGGGTTCGCATGCCCCGGTGCTCAACGACGTGGTGTTACGCGAGAGCGGGTCCGCGCCCGGAGGCACCGTACCGCTGCCGTTCGCCGGCGGTTCCTGGGTGATCTGGGAGCGGGGCGACGATGCGGGGTCGGCGATCGACGCGTCGCTGCCGATACACCGTGTGCTGCAAGGGGATTACCCGCCGCCGGCCGCGCTGCAGGCAGGGCGGCGGGCATTGGGTTGGTGGTTGGTCGGCGCCGCCCGGGCCATGCTGGCGCTGGCGCGCCAGCATGCCCTCGACCGTGTCCAGTTCGGGCGGCACATCAGTTCGTTCCAGGCACCGCGGCACCGGCTGGCCGAGACGCTCGTTGCGATCGAGGGTGCCGAGGCGGCGCTGCACGTCGCCGGGCAATCGGACGATCACGACGGCCTGGCCTCCCTGCTGGCGAAGGCCGCGGCCGGCCAGGCCGCGCTGACCGCCGCCCGACACTGCCAGCAGGTGCTCGGCGGGATCGGCTTCACCGCCGAGCACCCGCTGCACCACCACGTCAAACGATCGCTGGTCCTGGACGGCCTGCTCGGCAGCGCACGGGAGCTTACCCGGGAAGCCGGAAAAGTCTTGGTGGATAAGCGGTTTGCGCCGCGGCTTGCCGAACTCTAGCCGGGCACCCACGACCCGAGCGTCACAAGCGCCACCGGGGGACGGGCGCGCCTGCGCGTAGACTCCTTCTGGCCACCAGGAGGATCGCACGCGATGAGTCAACCCGAGCAACCCCGCAACGAAATGGGCGTCGCTTCGCTGCTCGTGGGGCTGGTCGCGCTCCTGACGTGCTGGATGCTGATCGGGGTGCCCTTCGGTGTAGCGGCGGTGATCACGGGCGATATCGCACGCAGACGCGCACAGCGGGGCGAAGCGAACAATCCCCGAATCGCACTGGCGGGCATGGCATTGGGGGTCGTATCAATCGCGGCCGGGCTCGTCGTGATCGGGTACTACGCCTGGCTGGACGCCCGCTAATTCCGGGGCAACCCCAGCACGCGCTCGGCGATGATGTTCCGTTGGATTTCCGACGTGCCGCCCGCTATCGTCGCCGCGAAGGTGCGCGCGTACCGGTCGAACCAACTGCGGTAATGGCTGTCGAGGTTCAGCGGGGCGAACGGGGCGGTCACAGCGCGGTACACCAGCCCGTCCCCGCGCGCGGCATCCAGCGCGTCCTCGGACGCCCGTTGCAGGGCTTCGGAACCCAGCAGCTTGAGCACCGATTGGGCGGGTACGTCCTCTTCCCCGCGAGCCGCCCGCGATAGCGCCGCGGACCCCAGGAGCCGCAGCGCATGGGCGTCCATCACCAGGGTGGCGTAGCGATCCCGCTCCAGCGCACTCGAGGGGCGATAATCGATGCTCAGTTCGTGCAGCAGGTCGACGTATCCCATCCACAGCATGACGCGTTCGTGCCCCAGCGAACCGGTGGCCACCCGCCATCCCCCGTTGAGCTCGCCCACCAGATTCTCGGCCGGCACCCGCGCGTCCGTGAAAAACACCTCGTTGAAGTCGACTTCCTCGCTGTCGCACATCGACGCGAACGGGCGTCGCACCACACCCGGTGTATCCGTCGGGATCAGCAACACGCTGATGCCCTTGTGCTTCGGCGCCTTTGGATCGGTACGCACGAAGGTCAGCAGCACGTCGGCGTCGTGGGCGCCCGACGTCCACACCTTCTGCCCATTGACGACGAAGTGATCACCATCAAGCACCGCACGTGTTTTCATCGACGCGAGGTCGGAGCCGGCCCCGGGTTCACTCATCCCCAGCGCCGCGGTGATCTGGGCCCGCAGAATCGGCACCGCCCAATTCTGCTGTTGTTCGGGTGTTCCGAAGGTCAGCAGCGAGGCCGCAATGATGCCCACGCCTTGCGGGTTGAAACTTTGGTAGATGCGCCGCCGGCCCAGCTCTTCCAAGTAGACGTATTGCTGCAACAGCGTGGCGTTGCGTCCGCCGAACTCCGGGGGATTGCCGGGAAGCAGCCATCCGCTGTCGAACAGCAGCCGTTGCCAGCGCCGCGCCCATTCCGGCACATGCGAGCTGGACCGGGGCCGCTCGAACGCCTCGGCGTCGGTGGGCAGATGCGCGTCCAGAAAGGCGATGAATTCGGAACGGAACGCCTCCACGTCAACGTCAAAGGTGAGCTGCACGCGACTCCCCGGAACGGTTGTGAGCACTGCCGGATGGCGGTAGATCACCATTTCCGCCGACCGCGCGGTTCGCTCTTATGATTACGCTTCCATACACACGTCTAAGAGAATAGTATTCTCATGACGAGAAAGTTACAATCTCCAACACATGATCCGTGAGGGGGTCGAGCGCAGCGATGTCACGGCGTTCTCCGGTACAGTCCAATCATGTTCTCCCCTCGCGGCAATCAGCTGAGCCGGCCGTGACCAGCCCGAGCGAGGAGCCCGCCTGGAAGCAGCGCGCCGTCGAGAGGTCGATCAAGACGGCCAAACTGCGGGCCGCGCAACGGGTGCAACGCTTCCTCGACGCGGCGCAGGCCATCATCATCGAGAAGGGCTCCACGGACTTTACCGTGCAGGAGGTCGTCGACCGCTCCCGCCAGTCGTTGCGCAGCTTCTACCTGCAATTCGACGGCAAGCACGAGCTGCTGTTGGCGCTGTTCGAGGACGCCCTGAGCCGGTCCGCCGACCAGATTCGCGCCGCAACGGAAAGCCAGACCGATCCGCTGGAGCGGCTGAAGGTCGCCGTGCAACTCCTGTACGAAGCCTCCCGCCCGGACCCAACTGCCAAACGGCCGCTGTTCACCGACTTCGCGCCGCGGTTGCTGGTTACTCATCCCGCCGAGGTCAAGGTTGCGCACGCCCCCCTGTTGGCTTTGCTCACCGAATTGATGGAAGCGGCATACGACGCCGGCAAACTGCGCGCGGGTGTCAATGCGAAGCGGATGGCCGCAATGACCATGCAGACGGTGATGTTCATCGCGCAATCCAGCGGCGGTTCCGACGACGCCACCATCCATCCCATAACCAGCGAAGAGGTATGGGATTTCTGCTCACGCGGCTTCGTCGGCTAGCGAGACCCGGGCCGCACCGCCAGGCCCCGCTCGACCTGTTCAAATACCGCACGCCATTTGCTGCTGAGAATCAGATTCTCTAATATTTAGAATCACAAATAGCCAAAACGGATTCGTCGTTGACACTCAAGAGTGGGTGGTGACAGAGTGCAAAGGCGGCGAGATGCGCGGGCCGGGGACGGGGTAACGGCCGTTTCGCGCTGAGACAGGCGATCACTAGTCAGGAGCTGAGGTAGCCATGACCGGACGTGTTGAGGGCAAAGTCGCTTTCGTCACCGGAGCGGCGCGCGGTCAGGGCCGCAGCCACGCGGTGCGGTTGGCCCAAGAGGGTGCCGACATCATCGCCATCGACATCTGCAAGCCCATCCGCGAGGGCGTGACGGACACCGCGATCCCGGCCTCCACCCCCGAGGATCTTGCCGAGACCGCGGACCTGGTCAAGGGGCACAACCGCAGGATCGTCACCGCGGAGGTCGACGTGCGCGACTACGAGGCGCTGAAAGCCGCCGTGGACAGCGGAGTCGAACAACTCGGCCGGCTCGACATCATCGTCGCCAACGCCGGGATCGGCAACGGCGGCGACACTCTGGACAAAACCAGCGAACAAGACTGGACCGAGATGATCGACATCAACCTGGCCGGGGTATGGAAAACCGTCAAAGCCGGTGTGCCGCATCTCCTGTCGGGCGGCCGGGGCGGTTCCATCATCCTGACCAGCTCGGTCGGCGGCCTGAAGGCCTACCCCCACACCGGTCACTATGTCGCCGCCAAACACGGTGTCGTCGGCTTGATGCGTGCCTTCGGGGTTGAGTTGGGACAGCACATGATTCGGGTCAACTCGGTACACCCCACCCATGTCAAGACGCCGATGCTGCACAATGAGGGCACCTTCAAGATGTTCCGTCCGGACCTGGAGAATCCCGGTCCAGACGACATGGCGCCGATCTGTCAGCTGTTCCACACCCTGCCGATTCCATGGGTGGAGCCGATCGACATCAGCAACGCCGTGTTGTTCTTCGCCTCCGACGAGTCCCGCTACATCACCGGAGTGACCCTGCCCATCGATGCGGGTAGCTGCCTTAAGTAGCATCCGGTCCGTGAATGGAATTGCCGGGTTTGAAGGTCGCGGAACGGTCGTCACGGGGGGTGCGAGTGGTATCGGTTTGGCGACGGCCACCGAATTCGCCCGCCGTGGGGCCCGCGTGGTGCTCTCCGACGTCGATCAGCCCGGCTTGGAGCAGGCGGTAAACCACCTGCGCGCCCAGGGATTCGACGCGCATGGCGTGGTATGCGACGTCCGGCATCTCGCCGAAATGGTCCACCTCGCGGAGCAATCTTTCCGCCTGCTCGGCCGCGTCGACGTCGTCTTCAGCAATGCGGGCATCGTGGTCGCGGGCCCGATCGCGCAGATGACCCACGACGACTGGCGCTGGGTCATCGATATCGACCTGTGGGGCAACGTCCACGCCGTCGAGGCCTTCCTGCCGAGGCTGCTCGAACAGGGCACGGGCGGACACCTCGCGTTCACCGCGTCCTTCGCCGGCCTGGTTCCCAACGCCGGTCTCGGGGCGTACGGCGTCGCCAAATACGGCGTGGTCGGCCTGGCCGAGACGCTCGCCCGCGAGGTAAAGGACAACGGCATCGGCGTTTCGGTGCTGTGCCCGATGGTCGTTGAGACCAAGCTGGTCTCCAATTCGGAACGGATCCGCGGTGCGGACTATGGGCTGTCGTCTTCGCCGAAGGCGGCGGACGGGACGCTACCGACTCAGGACGAGGGCGTCGGCGTGGAGGATGTCGCCCGGTTGACGGCCGATGCGATCCTGGCCAACCGCCTGTACGTGCTGCCGCACGAGGCCGCCCGTGCGTCGATCCGCCGCAGGTTCGAACGCATCGACCGCACCTTCTCAGACCAGGCCGCCGAGGGCTGGAGCCACTAGCCGGGCGGGCCGAGCCGGTACTCACCCGTTTTCGGGTCGTGATACCAACCGCTCGCCGCGTGCGTGCCGCCGTCGACGTGCAGCGTCTGCCCGGTCAGGTATGCCGACATGTTGGAAGCGAGAAAGACTGCGACGCTGGCAATTTCGTCGACATGGCCGGGACGCCCCAGCGGTACGACGTGGCCGGTCCGGGTCAGCGCCGCCTCGCCGCCGAGCTGCGCCAGCCCCTCGGTGAGGGTGATGTCGGGCGCGATCGCGTTGACGCGGATGCCGTGCGGCGCCAGTTCCAGCGCGGCGGTCTGGGTGTAGTTGATGACGCCCGCCTTGGCCGCCGCGTAGGCCGCGTAGCCCGGCGCGGCGCGCACCCCCTCGATCGATGTCACGGAGACGATGCTGCCGCCGATGCCCGCCGCCACCAGCTGCCTCGCGATTCGCTGGGTGCACAGCAGCACGTGACGCAGGTTGGCCCGGTAAAGGGCATCCCAACCGTTCTCACTGGTTTCCAGCAGCGGTGACGAAAATACCCCTCCGGCATTGTTGACCAGGATCGTCGGTGTGCCGAGTTCGGCGTTGGTGTGCTGCAGCGCGTCGTCCACCTGGCTGCTGTCCCGCACATCGGCCACGATGCCCAGGGCGCCGATGGATTCCGCGGCCTGAGCACAGTTTCGCGGGTCGCGCTCCCAGATCGCCACTCTCGCGCCGAAAGCGGTAAGACCGGCCGCGACGCCGCGCCCGATGCCGGCTCCCCCGCCGGTGACCACCGCCACGCGGCCGGTGAGCATCATGTCCGAGGGATCGATTGCCATCGTCGGTCACATCACCGGTACGCGGCCGATAACGCCGCCGGCTTCCAGGTCGGCGATTTCCGAGCCGCTCAACCCCAGCTCGGCCAGCAATTCATGGTTGTGCTGCCCGAGCAGCGGCGCGTGCTGCGTGTGAAACTTTCTCGGCCCGGCGGACAGCCTCATCGGCACGGTGCTGAGCCTAGCCGGGCCGTTCACCGGGTGGTCGACTTCCTCGAAGAAGCCGCGAAAGGCCAGCTGATCCAGCTCCGTCTGGCGGTGCGGTTGCATGACCTTGGCCACCGGAACCCCGGCGTCCCAAAGACTGGCGACGATCTCGTCGCGGGTGCGCCGCTCGCACCACGCGGCCAACCGTTCGTCGATGGCGTCCTCATGCTCTTGCCGGCCCCGTGCGGTGGCCAGCGCGGGATCCGTTGCCCACGAAGGCGACCCGATCGCGGTGCACAACCGCTTCCACTGCTCGTCGGTGCTGACCGCAATCGCGACCCAGCTGTCGGGCCGGCCGAACTCGTCGATGTCGGCGCTGCGGTAGAGATTTTGTGGCGTCGCCGTCGGTCCCCGATTACCCGCGCGTTCCAGCAACGCCCCGTACGCAGAATGTTCGATCACCTGCTCGGCGGCGATGCTGAGCGCGGCGTCCACCATCGCCGCTTCGACGAAGACACCGTGGCCGCTGCGGCGCCGGTGCTCCAGCGCCAGCAGCAGCGCATTCACGGCATGCACGCCCGCGTTTGGGTCGCCGATCGAGTACGGGTCATAGGGTGTGCGGTCGGGATATCCGGTCAGCCAGGTCAATCCGGACGCGGCCTCGATGACGTACGCGAAAGCCGGGTTGTCGCGCCAGGGACCCTCCAGTCCGAAGCCGGGCATCCGCACCATCACGATGTCCGGCTTGATCGCTTGGACCGCGGCAAAATCCAGGCCCATCTGGTCGAGCACGCGTGGGGTGAAATTTTCCACCACCACGTCGCAGGTCGCGATGAGCCGGCGCAGGAGATCCCGGCCGCGCGGGCTTTGCAGGTCCAGCGTGAGGTCCTTCTTGTTGGTGTTCAGCGCCGCAAAGATCGGTGACTTCTCCCACCATTGGTCCTCGGTGACGGGCACGCCCGCGATCAGCCGGGTCCCGTCCGGGCGGCGGGTTGATTCCACGTGGATGACTTCCGCACCCAGCATCGCCAGCAGGTGGGTGCAGCAGGGGCCGGCCCAGAACGTGGTCATGTCCAGCACGCGAATCCCACTCAAAGGCAGCCGATTCCCGTCCCCGGTGGGCACGGGGCGGGTTGTCAGGTCGGAGGTCCGGTAGTGCGCAGTGTGCTCACCGAGCCGGGGCGCGGCTTGCGGCCGGCGGAGCCGCGCGGGCATCATCCGGTAGGGATGGCCCGGCTGTCGGAATCGGCCGCACGGGTTTTCAACGAACGAACCGCGCTCGCGGAACTGGTCGAGCGATGCGATGTTGGCGCCGTTGGCAACCGGGGCGTTGGGGATCCGGAACGCGGTTGCGAGTTCCCGTATCTCGTCGACCGTGTTGCTTTCGAACCATGCGTAGATTTCGTCGGCATTGAGGTTGGCTCGCTCGGTGATCGTCAGTGACGAGTCCTCGTCGATCCATTCGGGGTGGCCGACCATCGCGCACAAGTCGAACCACTGCTGCGCGGTCCCGCAGCCGACGTCCACCAGTCCGTCCTTGGCGCGCGCCACTCCCGGCACGGTGACCCGGCGCGCGTCCCGCCAGGGCCGCCCGAGCATCTCGAAATAGGTGACGGGATAGTAGGTCAGCGAAAGGATCTGCGTTTCCAGCATCGACAGGTCGATGAGTTCACCAGGGCCGTCGCCGCCGTGGCCGTAGCGTGATGCCAGCATGGCCGCGCTCGCGTAGGCCCCGGCCAGGTACTCGCCGACTTGCCCGCCCACGAACACCGGTGCGCGGTCCGCCTCGCCACGGCCGAGGCCGACGATCCCGCCAGACCATGCCTGCAGCGTGAATTCGGTGGCCGCCCGATCGTGCCAGGGCCCCTCCAGCCCGAACGGCGTGATCGACATGACGGTGAGGTGCGGGTGGCGGCGGTGCATGACCGCGGGCGCGAAGTCGGTGCGCTCCGCGACTTTCGAGCCGGCGGACCACACCACGGCATCCGCGGCCGCCAGCAGCCTGTCGACCAGCTCGACGTCGACGTCGAGTCCGGGATCCGCGACGACGCTGCGTTTTGACCCGGCCAGAAAACTGAACAACGCCCCGTCGTCGCCGGGCGGTATGACGGCGCCCGAGGCGGACCAGGTACGCAGTGGATCGCCTTCGGGCGGCTCGACTTTGACGATGTCCGCTCCGCCATCGGCCAGTAATTTGGTGCAGTAGGCACCCGCTATTCCGGTGGACAGCTCGACCACGGTGTAGCCGGCCAGCGGTGGTTCGATGGTGGACTCCGCCACTACCGCTTCCGCTTTCGATTCGGCTCCTTCTTGGCGCGCGCGCTCTTGCGTGCCTTCTTGCTCAGGCGCCATTCCGTGGGGAACTTGTCGTCGTTGTCTTTCACCGCTCCGCCCAGGCCCCGATCGATGGCGTCACCGAGCATGAAGTCGTCACCGTCGGGTCGGACCACGCCGCCCATCGACTCGAAGAACCCGCTGAGCATGCTGCCCATGTACTCGCCCTGAAACTGTTTCATGATCTCGAAGAAGACCTTCTGCATGAACACCGTGTCGGTGGGGCGATTGCGCGCGCAGGCCAGCGCGTACCTCTCCACCTCCGCTTCCAGCTGGTCCCTGGGGACCACCCTGTTGAGGAAGTTGCAGTCGTACATCTCCGTGGCGGTGAAAGCCCTTCCGGTGAAAACCATTTCCTGGAATTGGATTCCCATCGTCTGCGCCCACCACCACATTCGGGGCCCCCAGCCGTAATAGCGGAAGGAAGGATGCCCGAACAGCGCGTCGTCGCTGGAGATCACCAGATCGGCGTCGGCCCGCCTGGTAGAAATGCCAGCCGCAGCAGTAGCCCTTGGCCTCGAGGATGCTGATCTTCTTGAAGTCCTGCAGGCCCCTTATTCCCGAGTTCGGGTTGGCGTACCACTGGCCCAGGGTGGCGCCCCGCCGAAACGAACCATCGGGCGGAAAGCTGACTTCGTCGTCTATTCGGTACTCGGCGAGTTGGTCCTTCTGGTCCGCCGAGCTCTGTGCCGCCATCTCCTCGACGAGATCCGCACCCGACCCGAGATCGTCGCCGGACCCGCGGATCACCAACACCTTGACCTCGTTGTCGATGGAGGCGCGGTGTAGCAGGTCGGCGTAGCGCAACCGGGCGGCGATCGTGGGCGCATTGAGTTGCCCCGGTCGGTCGAACGTGATGGTGGCGATGCGGGTCTCGGCGTCCTTGTGGTACCTCACGATCTCCTCCGCCGGAGGTTTGGGCTTGCCGGCCATGGCTATTCGCGCCAGAACGGGCTGCCGGTCAGCACCTCAGGGCCGGTGGCGGTGATCAATACGGCCTCCCGGCCGAAGACCGCGCCGATTCCCTGTTCCCAGACGTAGCCCGTTACGGCGAGCACCATGCCCGGCTCCAACAGCTCCCCGGCCGCGGTCGCCGGCAGCTGCATGGAGACCACCGGTGGGTCGAAGCCCATGCCCAGCCCGCGGGCCACCGGCATGGGCGGGTACGCCTCCCCCGCGGCCGCATAGGCGGCCAGCAATTCGCTTGCGGCGGCGCCCGGCCGGCACGCGGCGAACAGTCTGTCCCACAGGCCATCCCAGCGTCGATACAGGGCAGCCGCGCCGCGGACCGCGCCCACGGGCCAGGTGCGCCCCACCTCACCGACGTACCCACCGGCCAGCACGCCGGCCGCGAACGCCACCAGGTCGCCGTCCTTGACCCGGCCGTCACCGTTCACGCGCCGCCACGGATGATCGGGTGACGTCACCCATGCGACATCTTGGTTCGACGGCGTGCTAACGCCACCGGCCGCGACTGCCTCCAGCAGTACCCCGGCCAGCGCCTGTTCGGTTACCCCGGGCCGTAGTTCGGAGACGGCGGCGGCCAAACCCGACTCGGCGACCGAGATCGCCTCCCGCAACGAGACCACTTCTTCGGCCGTCTTGATGCGCCGGGCGGCGCGCATCGCCAGTTCGCCGTCCACGAGTTCCGCATGGGGAAACGCCGTCGGCAGCAGTTGTGCGAAAACCGGTGATATCGCGTCGGTTCCGACGCGCCGGGCGGCGGCTGCCCCGTCGATGCGCTGCAGCGCCGACATGATGTTCATCGGGTTCCACGAGATGCCATACAGGTTCTCGTGGGGGATGTCGTCGGGAACGCCCTCGTCCCAGGTGCTGAGCAGGTGGATCGCCCCGGTTGCGCGCACCAGCACGCACGTCGGGCCGAACGGCCGGGTGCCGGCGACCCACAACTGCGGGGCGCCGGTGACGTAGCGGACGTTGGCTTGGCGGCCGAGGACCAGGACGTCGAGGTCGTGCGCCGCCATCTGATCCAGCACCCGCCGGCGGCGGCCCGAGCGCAGTGCGCGGTCGTCGGGGCAAACTTCAACTGACATGGGAGCCATAGGGGTCATAGGGGTAGTCGGTCAATCGGATCCAGCCCTCCTCGGTGATTACCAGGACCTCTTCGCTGCGGTAACCGCCGGTGCCGTCTTCCCACACCACGGGCTCCAACACCAGCACCATGCCGGGTCGGAGCACGAAGTTTTCGTCGAATTCCTGACCGAGATCCGTTCCGATCATCGGCATTTCGGCCGCGTTCACGCCGATGCCGTGGCCCAGGTAGAAGTGCGGCAGCCACGGCTTGCTGCCACGGTTGGCGTTGATGGCGGCCCGGCCCAGATCCGCCGCCGTTGCGCCGGCCTTGGCGACGCCCAGGACGGCGGACATGATCTCGAACCATTTGTCGAACTGCGCCTGCTGGCGCGGCGAGGGGTCCCGGCCGACGATCCACGTTCGCCCGAAGTCCGAACAATAACCGAGGTAGGTGATGCTGACGTCGGTCCACAGCACGTCGCCTTCGGCCAGTTCGCGCTCGGTGCTCAGCAGGGGCAACGCCAGGTCGCCGTGCGTGGTCCAAACTCCGGCGGCCTTGCTCGGCGGCATCACCTGCCAGATCGGTTCGAGCATGCTGGCCGTGGCACCCAATTCGAATGCCCGTCGCAAAAAACTTGCGGAAAGGTCGATTTGGCGGATTCCCGGGGCCAGCCGCTTCTGGACCTCGACCATCGCCTCGTCGGTGATCCGGATGGCGGTGCGCATGCAGGACAATTCGTCCGGTGTCTTGACCGCCTTCGCGGCGCTGACGATGGCCGCCGCATCGACGGGCGCACCGCCCGGAAACAGCGACTTCGCGGCGCGCGACATGGCGCCGGTGCACTCGTCGACCGCGATCACCGCCTGGGCCGGAATCAAGTCGGCCAGCAGACGCGCGAAGTCCGCTACACCCTCGTCGAACTCGAGATATACCGGGCCGTGCACGTGGTCGGTGGGCAGGTCCGACTCCGACGCGGCGCCCTCGCGGAACGGCAGGAACAAGTGCGGCGACTCATCTCCGGCGAGCACCACGGCCACCGGCCGCTCCACATAGGACAAGCCTGCATCCCCCAGCGGCCAACTGGTTCCGGTGGCATAGACCACCGCGCTGTTGCCCAGCAGGATCAGCGCGTCGACCCCGCGTTCGGCCATCGCCGAGCGCAGCCGCGTCCCGGTCTCGCGGCGCATGCGGCCCAGGTCGGGCGTCTCGGGGATCACCAGGCTACTGGTGTGTGCGCCCGCGTGCGCGAACGTCGTCATCGGCCCCCCGTCCCTACAGGCCCAGGAACTTGGTGACGTTGCCGCTCACGATTTTCACGGCGTCCGCGGGTCCGACGGCATCGACCACGGCGGCCAGCGACTTCTCCGAATAGCCGTAAGTGCTTTCGTTGTGCGGGTAGTCGCTGGACCACATGACCTTGTCCACGCCGATCCTGTCGATCAGCTGCAACCCGAGCGGGTCGACCATGAACGACGCGCTCATGTGGTTGTCCCAGTAGTACCGCACGTCGTGCTGCAAGGGGCGATTGAACATGTGCTGATACGAGGCCACCAGGTGCTCGGCGTCCTGCAGGGCCCACGGAACCCAGGCGATGCCGCCTTCGAACCAACCGATCCGCAGGCCCGGGTGATCGTCGAGGATGCCGCCAAAGATGTACTTGGAGAAGGTCTCCCGGAAGCCGTCGATATTGATCATCATCCCGACGACGACGCTGTTGAACTCCGTCGGGCTCTTCGGCGGCGTTTCCCCGATGTGGTGCGTGATCGGAAGACCGGCGGCTTCGATCTCGTCCCAAACCGGCCTCATGGAAGTGCTGGAGTAGTCGATCGGGTTGCCGTCGTCGCCCTTGCCGGGATTCAGCGGCATCAGGAAGGTCTTGAGCCCCAACGACTTCAGTTCTTCCAGCGTCTTGCGCGTGCCCCGAGGGTCCCACCAGTTGATCAGGCCCGCGCCGTAGAAGTGGCCGTTGGAGCGCTCCTGCAGTTCGGCGATGTACTCGTTGTAGATGCGGAACGCCAGCTCACGCAGATCCTTGTCCGGGTAGTGGAAGAGCGCCAAAATCGCGTTCGGGAAGGCCAACTCCTTGTCGACCCCGTCATCGTGCAGTTCCTGGATGCGGGCCTCGATGTTGGTGCTCGCGGCGCCGGGCAGGTCGTCGTACTGCATCAGCACCGCGCTGAAGTCACCCGGCAGGAACGACTGCCCCTTGCGGCCGACCTGGTAGGCGCCGTCCTCGTACCAGATTCGCGGCGCCTTGTCCTTGAGGTCGTCCGGAAAGCGTTGATAGAAAATGTCGTCCGCCAAAGAGATGTGGTTGTCCGCGGAGAAAACCACGGTTCCCGCCGGCAGGCCGACGTCCGCGCCCGAGGCGTGGCCGCGCCGGTCCTTCGGGGCGCCGAATCCTTCGGGTGGGTAGAGCGAAACTGTGCTGGTGTGAGTCGTCATCGTTGACCCTCCATTCGGATCGGCATTTTTCAGAGTAGTGACCTGGGGGCTACCAGGTCACCGGAAGTTCGTAGACGCCGTAGGCGAGCCGGTCGTCTTTGAGGGGCACGTCCTCGACCGGGATCGCCAGTTCCAGCGTGGGTATGCGGCGAAAGAGGGTGCGGTAGACGATCTGCAGCTCGGCGCGGGCGAGCTGCTGCCCCACGCACTGATGCCGCCCGTAGCCGAAGGCGACGTTGCGGTCGGCTCCCGAGCGGTGCAGGTAGAGCCGGTCGGGTTCGGCGAAGGCGTGCGGGTCCCAGTTGGCCGGCGCCAAGTCGATGATGATGCCCTCGCCGGCGCGGATCGTCTCCCCGGCGATATGGATGTCCTCGAGCGCGACGCGGCGCTGGCCGTTCTGAATGATGCTGAGGTAGCGCAGCAATTCCTCGACCGCGCTGGCGACGACCTTGGGATCGTCGGCATCACGGAGGACTGCCAACTGGTCCGGGTTCACCAGCAGCGCGAGCACCCCGAGTCCGATCATGTTCGAGGTCGTCTCGTGCCCGGCGATCAGCAGCCCGGTGCCCAGCTGGGCGGCCTCTTTCACGCTGAGTTCGCCGGCCTTCACCCGCTCGGCGAGATCGGAAACCGCGTCTTCCGCCGGGTGCTCCATCTTGGCCTCGACCAGTTGCGCGAGGTACTTGTTCAGGCTCATGGCGCCTTTGACGGTGTCTTCACCCGTCGCGTAACGCGCGAGCCCGACGTTGGCGTGGTGCTGGAACATGTCGGCGTCTTCGTACGGAACTCCGAGCAGCTGGCTGATGACCAGGGACGGGACGGGCAGTGCCAACGCGGTGACCACGTCGGCGGGCCGCGGCCCGGCCAGCATCGCGTCTATGTGGTCGTCGGTGATCCGCTGGATGGTCGGACGCAATCCCTCAACGCGCTTGAACGTGAAGGGTTTCGACAACATGCGCCGAAATCGGGTGTGCTCTTCCCCGTCGGCGGTGAAGACCGACCGCGGACGCTTGTGCACGGTGGACAATATGCCGGCATTCCAGTGCGGAAACCCGGGCAGCCGGTCGTCGACACTGACCCGCGAGTCCGAGAACAGCTCCCGCACTTGCTCGTAGCCGGTGACGAGCCACGGGGTGCTGCCGTCCCAGATGCGGACCCGGGACAGCGGTCGCGCTTCGGCCAGCGCCATGACGCCCGGCGGCGGGGCGAACGGGCAGCCCGCCTGCCTCGGCATCGGATAATTCGGTATTTCGGGGACCGCCTGAGCGGTAGAAGTGTTCGTCAGCGTTTCCGACATGTCATTCCTCGATGTGAATGGCCTGCGCGGGGCACGCCGCGGCCGCCCGCCGTGCGCCGTCGGCCTGTTCGGGCGATGGATTGGGGTTGAGCAGGACAACGACACCGTCGTCGTCGCGCTGGTCGAACACCTCGGGGGCGTTCATCACGCAGTTTCCCGACGAAGCGCAGACGTCTTGGTCGACAGTCACTTTCATCTGAAGAACCTTCACTCGTACGGCGTCACGGGCGCCAGCCACAGGCCTACGATCGCGTCGATGAGACCGGATGCGGCCGCCCGCCAGGATCGCTGGGGTGGCGAGGCGCCCGCGGCCAGCGCGCGTTCGCGATCGGCGCAGGTGTGCATCAACAGGTTGCGGGCCATGATGTTTCGCTCGAAGTGCACTTCGGTGGGCAGGTCGGGCAGACAGCGGTTGATGCCCCCGACGACCTGAACCAGGGACAGCGAGCTGAGGGCACCCTTGACGATGATGTTGTAGTAGGCGGGATCGGTCATGGCCTGCGCCGCGAAACGCGCATACCAGGTGGGATTGCCGAGCTCCTCGAGATGATCGGTGAGCGGGCGCACCAGGCACGCCACCCAGTCCCTCATCTCGGTGGAACCACCCGATTCGAGTAGCTCGCCGACCATCTGCTCGCGCAGCTGCTCGACGGGCCCACGGTGCTTCTGTTCGATCGCGCGCACCAGGTCGGCCTTGGTGCCGAAGTGGTAACCCACCGCGGCGTTGTTCCCCTGACCGGCGGCCTCGCTCACCTGCCGGTTCGACACCGCGAACATGCCGTGTTCGGCGTACAACCGCTCGGCCGCAACCAGGATCGCTTCCTGGGTGGAGCTGGCCCGCTCCGTGCGAACGGTCCGACCGATGGTGGTCACCCGGCTAGTCAACCTCGACCCAACGATTAAGTCAAGCGATTGATTTAATTTTGCGGCGGGTGATCGGTGACACTCGTTTCGTGCCAGATAGCGGCCAATGGGTGACAAAGGTCCCTCGCCCCCAGCCGCCCCGGTAGGTCACGATGGCTTCTTGCGCGGCGGCAACGTGGCGGTGTCAGGACGGTAAATCATCGTGGGGGTAGGGATGTTGTCAGCCAGCCGGCTCTCGGCGATCGAGAACTCGGCGTGGTTTCAGTCGAAGTGGGCTCCCTACCTGTTGACCGATGCAAACTTCCGGATCCGCGCGGTCAACCCGGCCTGTGAGCGCGTGTCAGGGCACCCGCGGGAGGGCCTGCTCGGCCGCCAGCTGTTCGACGTCTTCCCGGATAACCCGGACGATCCCGAAGCGGACGGCGTGGCCAACGCTTCCGCGTCGCTGGAGTTGGTCCTTCGCCGCGGGATCCGGCATTGGCTGGGAGTGCAACGCTACGACATTCCCGACTGGCGGAATCCGGGCGAGTTCGTCTACAAGGTTTGGACGCCCGTAAATTCCCCCATCAAAGAGGGCAAGAAGACCGTCGCCGTGCTGCAGCACGCCCAAGACGTCACCCGCGTCGTGCCGCCGGCGCCCGCCGACCGCGCGTATCCCAAACTGTTCGAGTTGAGGAACGCGGCCGAGGTACTGGCGCGCCAGTTCCCCGACCTACCCACCGAGGCGGTGCTGAGCGTGCTGGCGCATTCTCACAGTGTGATCATGGAAAGTGCCGGCGTGCAAGACTTTCAGCGCGCGGAGGCGTTGGCCAAATTACGGCTGGAAACCCACGCGGGGCATCCCGCGGAAGGGCCCTGACGGCGCCCTAACCGCTCTTAGCCGACTCGGTGCGGGGGCGGACCACCTTCCCGGCGGACGTCCCCCCGTCAACCGGCAGCACGGCCCCGGTGACATAGCGGGACCGATCGGTGGCGAAGTATAACGCCGCCTCGGCGACGTCTTCCGGCGTGCCCTCCCGTTTCAGTGGCCGGTCGTCACTCATCCCCTGGCGAATCCGCGCCTCGAACCGCGCCAGCTCATCGGGGTCCACGTCGACCGCCGATGACGCCAGGATCGGCGTGGGGATGCTGCCCGGCGCGATGGCGTTGACCCGAACTTCGTGACGCGCCAACTCAATTGCGGAGGACTTGGTGAACTGGATGACCGCCGCTTTGGATGCCCGGTAGATCATCACGCCGCCACCCGCCTGGATGCCGCCGATCGACGTCAGGTTGATGATCGATCCGCCACCGGATTCGGCCATGTGTCGGGCGGCATCCCGGGTACCGGCCATCACTCCCAGCACGTTCACCCCCATCACCCGGTGGAAATCGGCCAGGTCGTCGTCGAGCAGTCGGCGCAGCGGGCTCGAGATGCCGGCGTTGTTCACCATGACATGCAGACCGCCGAACTTCTCGACGGTGGTGGCGATCAGCGCCCCGACCTGTTCGGGATCGGAGACGTCCGTCCGCCGAAACGCGGCGTCGGCGCCCAGCGTGGCGGCCAGCTCCTCTCCCCGGTCCGTCTCGATGTCGGCGATCACGACCCGCGACCCCTCGGCCACAAACCGCTCCACAATTCCGCGACCAATGCCGGACGCACCGCCGGTGACGATGGCAACCTTGCCATCCAATTCGTTGACCACCCGACGAGTTAATCGGCGCCGAGCGCGTTAAGTCAAGCAATTGATTTAAGGACGCCGAGGACCCGGCGGCACGTCACCCAGGCGGTCAGCGGGGTCGGTAAGGTCAGAGAGCAATCCCTTACCTGCGGCGGTGTGCGTGACCAACACATTCCCGGCACAACATTTGCGGGGTCGGCGCAGTGAGTGCGCGGCCCTCGATCGTGTGACGTCCGCTGCGCGCTCCGGCCAAAGTCAGGTACTGGTGCTGCGCGGCGAAGCCGGCATCGGCAAGACTGCGTTGCTCGACTTTGTCACCGAGCGCGCCTCGGGCTTCCGCACCACCCGGGTGTCGGGCGTGGAATCCGAGATGGAACTCGCATTCGCCGCCTTGCAACAAGTCTGCGCACCACTGCTCGACTGCATCGATCGCTTGCCGGCGCCTCAACGGGAGGCATTGGACATCGCGTTCGGCCGCAGCGCCGGGCCGGCGCCCGATCGTTTCCTGGTCGGTTTGGCGGTGCTGAGCCTGATCGGCGCGGCGACGGAGAGCCAGCCCCTGCTCGTTCTGATCGACGACGCGCAATGGATTGACCACATCTCGGCACAAACGCTGGCCTTTGTCGCTCGCCGCCTCGTCGCCGAGCCGGCCGCGATGATCTTCGCGGTGCGCGACGACGTCGGCGACGACCTGGCGGGACTGCCGGACCTGACGATCAGCGGCCTCAATTTCGGCGATGCCCGCGCGCTGCTGGATTCGGCCATCGTCGGGCGCTTGGACGATCAGGTACGTGACCGCATCGTGGCCGAGACGCGCGGCAATCCCCTCGCGTTGTTGGAACTGCCGAAGGGCTTCACCGCCGCGGAGCTGGCCGGCGGGTTCGGCCGGCCCGACAGCTGGCCGCTGGCCGGACAGATAGAACAGACATTTCTGCGGCGGATTCGGTCGTTGCCGGAACACGCCCAGCAGTTGTTGCTCACTGCCGCCGCGGAGCCGATCGGCGATACGGCGTTGCTGCTGCGCGCCGCCGAGCAGCTGGGCCTCGCCCCGGACGCGGCGGCCGGAGCCGAGGCGGCGGGATTGATCGACGTCGGGACCAGGGTGCGATTCCACCATCCGTTGGTCCGTTCGGCCGCATACCGTTCCGCGGACGTAATGGAGCGCCGACGTGCTCACCAGGCACTGGCGGAGGCAACCGACCGGGACATCGATCCCGACCGGCACGCGTGGCACTTGGCCGTCGCCGCGCCGGGGCCCGATGAGTCCGTCGCCATCCAACTCGAGCGTTCTGCTGACAGGGCGCAAAGCAGAGGCGGTGTCGCCGCCGCGGCCGCGTTCTTAGAGCGGGCTACCCAGTTGACACCCGACCCGGTGCGCCGCGGAGCCAGGGCGCTCGCGGCCGCCCAAGCTAAACGAGACGTGGCCGCGTTCGACGCCGCGGAGGAGCTACTCACCATCGCGGACTCGGCGCCGCTGGAAGCACTGGAGCGGGCACAAGTGACGCGACTTCGCGCACAAATAGCGTTCGCCCGGAGCCGCAGCGGCGACGCCAGCGCGCCGACGGTATCTGACTCTGCCGTCGGGCTTCTGGATGCCGCGAAGAGCCTGGAGTCACTCGATGACGCGCAGGCGCGGGAAACGTACTTGGAAGCCGTGGGGGCGGCGATGTTCGGCGGACGGCTGTGCCCGCACGGCGGCATTGCGATGACTGCGGCGGTAGCCCGCACGGCACCAGCCCGGCCCGAACCCGCGCGGCCTGTAGATCTGCTGCTCGATGGCATTGCCATCAGGGCCACCGACGGCCATTCCGCGGGAGCTCCAGCGCTTCGCGAGGCGATTGACCGGATCTGCGCGGAAGCGGAAGGCGGCGATTCCGACGTGATGCGGTGGTTCTGGCAGGCCTTCCCCATCGTGCAGGAATCCGCCGCCCACGAGCTTTGGGACGACGACGCGTGGCACCAGCTGGCCACCCAGGCGGTCCGACTGGCCCGGGATGCAGGTGCGCTGGCTGTGCTGCCGCTTGCGCTGGTCTACCGCGCCGGCGTGCACGTGCAGGCAGGTGAGTTCGCCACGGCCGCAGCGCTTATCGAAGAGGCCGAAGGTATCGCCACCGCAACCGGATACGCCCCGACGAAGTATCACTCCCTGACATTGCCGGCCTGGCGCGGTGCCGAAGCCGAGGCAGTGAAGCTCATGGAGGCCGCGCTTGAGGACGGGATCACCCGAGGCGAGGGCCGGGTGATCGGGTTGACCGGGTATGCCACGGCTGTGCTTTACAACGGCCTTGGTCGCTATGGGGACGCATTCAAGGCCGTGCGGCAAGCATGCGAGCACGAGGATCTGGGTCTTTTCGGCTGGTGCCTGGTCGAACTCATCGAAGCGGGCGTCCGCTGCGGTGAGCGCGACGCGGCGCAAGCCGCCCTGCAAAAGCTCGAAGATCGCGCGTGCAGCAACCAAAGCGATTGGGCGGCAGGGATGTTGGCGCGGTCGCGAGCACTGCTTGGCGACGACCGGGTGTCCGAGGGGGACTATCGCGAGGCGATCGAGAGGCTCGAGCGTACCAGGATTACCGTGCACCTCTCCCGAGCTCACTTGGTCTACGGGGAGTGGCTGCGCCGTTGCAACCGTCGTGTCGACGCGCGCGCGGAGTTACACACCGCACACGAGATGTTCGCGCGAATGGGAGCTGACGGATTCGCCGAGCGCGCGCGCCGGGAGCTCATGGCGACGGGCGAGAAGGTGAGCAAACGGTCGGCCGCGTCAGGAGACGAGTTGACCGCCCAGGAAGCGCAGATTGCCCGGCTGGCCGGCGAGGGCATGACGAATCCCGAGATCGCCGCCCAACTGTTCATCAGCACTCACACCGTGGAGTGGCATCTGCGGAAGGTCTTCGCCAAGCTCGGCATCACCTCGCGTAGGCAACTGCGGGGAGCGACCACGCACTGACTACGGACTTCCAAGGGTTCGAGTGGCCCGTGCCCACGCGATGCTGAGAACGTCAGTTCATCGCAACACATCGGGAGGGTGCGGAACATGAAGGTCTTGGTTATCGGCGGCAGCGGGCTCATCGGTTCCCAGGTCGTCACCAATCTGACAGAGCTGGGACATGAGGCGGTCTCGGCGTCGCCGCGCTCGGGGGTCGACAGTGTGACCGGCGAAGGTCTCGCCGAGGCGGTAGCGGGTGTCCACACCGTAGTCGATGTGTCCAACTCGCCGTCGTTCGACGACGACCCCGTGATGCGGTTCTTCACCACATCGACGAAAAACCTTCTCGCCGCGGAGCGCGAGGCCGGCGTACGGCACCACGTCGCGCTCTCGATCGTGGGCGCCGACCGCGCCCCGGACAGTGGCTATATGCGGGCCAAGGTCGCGCAGGAGAAGTTGATCGAGGAATCGGGACAGCCGTATTCGATCGTGCGGGCGACTCAGTTCTTCGAATTCGTCGAGGCCATCGCCGATTCGGCAACCGAAGGTGACACGGTCCGCCTGCCGGTCGGAGCGTTCCAGCCCATCGCCGCCAAGGACGTCGCCGCGGCCGTTACCCAGGCGACAGTCGGCGCCCCGACCAACGGCATCACCAATATCGCCGGCCCCGAGAAGCGCGGCATGGACGACTTCATCAGGGCCGCCCTGACCGCATCCGGTGACCGCCGTCAGGTAGTGGGAGACCCCACGGCCAGCTACTTCGGCACCGGGCTCGACGAACACACCATCGTTCCACTGGACAGCGAGGATCCGACGATCTACCCGACCCGCTTCAGCGACTGGATGGCCTCTCGGGCACCCAGCGGCGCGCATTAGCCTGCCGGCGCGCTGAAGGGGAGGCGACAGCAATGCCAAGGGTGGCGTTGATCACCGGGGCCAGCCGGGGCATCGGCGCTGCGACGGCGCGGGTCCTTGCCGAACGCGGGCTTCGGGTGGTGGTCAACCACCGCGCGAGCGGCCCACAGGCCGAGGAGGTGGTCGCCGGCATCACCTCGGCCGGCGGCGACGCCGTGGCGGTTCAGGCCGACATCACCGTGCCGGGTGAGGTCTCCGCCATGGCCGACGGGATCGCACAGCGCTGGGGCGGCGTGGACGTAATGGTGCACAACGCCTTGATACCGTTCGCCGTCACCTCCTTCGCCAACCTCACCTGGGAGCAGCTTGGCGGCAAGGTGGATGCGGAGCTGCACGCCGCGTACACGCTGACGAAGGCGGTTGTGCCGGGCATGATTTCCCGCGGCTATGGCCGGCTGATTTTTCTCAGCACCGGGCTGTCCCGCCGACCGCGCGAAGGCATGATCGCCCTCGGAACGGCGAAGGCCGCCCTGGACCAGTTCGTCCGCTATGTTGCGCTCGAGCTGGCACCCCACGGGATCACCGCCAATCTCGTCGCACCGGCCACCGTCAGCGGAACGACGGTGACCCGACAACTCACACCCGAACGGATGCATGAGCTCGGAGAGGCCGCCCCGATGGGAAGGCTGGTGACCCCGGACGAGGTCGCCCACACGATAGCGTTCCTGGCAAGCGAGGACTCCGGCTTCACCACCGGCCACTACCTGCCGGTCAACGGCGGCCTTGCGATGGACTGATCACCCCATGCACACGATCGACTTGGCCTACGTCGGGCGCGGCATTCACGAAGAGCTCATCGCCTACGTCGCCGATCAGGAGGGCTACTTCGAAGACGAAGGCGTCCACGTCGCCGTGAGAGACGGAATCGCCTGGGACACAGAGCGCCTACGCTCCTGCGCGACGATCGGGCTTGGACGCGCCGTCTTATCGCGGTTGACCGACGGCATCGAGTGGACGGTGTTGAGCGTCAACACCCACCGTCCGTTGTTCTGGTTCCTCGGCGGCGCCGGCGTGACGTCCATGGCGGACCTGCGCGGACGCAGACTGGCGGTACATGCGGCGCACACCGCTCCCGGTTGCTTCGCGCGAATCGTGCTGCGCCGCTGCGGCATTGACCCCGATAGGGACCTGGAGTGTGTGGTGCGCGCCCCGGGCGACTACCAGATGGATTTGCGAAGGCTGCGCGATCATTCCATCGATGCCGCTTACGTCGGCAGCACCCTCGCACCCGAGCAGGTCGCCGAGGAAGAGGGTTTTCACGTTCTGGCGTGGGTGGGAGATCACTTCCAGATCCCGACCGTCGGAGTGGCGGTGGACGCGACTCGGCTTCAGGTTGACAGCCCCGCGGTGCAGGCCGTGGTGCGGGCCAACCGGCGCGCCCTGCAGACGCTTGCCGACCGGCCAGGCCTCGCCGTCGATTACCTGGCATCGTTCCTGGACCGGCTGACGCGGGCAGAGGTGCAACGACACTACCAGCGCTACATCGCGCCAGACTTTACCCGCGACGGCCGGGTGGACCTCGACGTCGCCCGGCGAGCCGTTGATGCGGTGGCGGCCGAACTCGGCGTCGCCTCAGCCTCTGCCGAGCAGATCTACCGGTGCTGACAAGACCCGTGGTCGCCGCACAGCTCATCCTCAATCCGCAAAACGACCGCCCCAACGGATGTAGGAGGTCTCCCCGATGGAACTGTTGGACCACAGCGCCGTGATCACCGGGGGTACGTCCGGCATCGGTTTTGAAGCCGCGCGGTTGCTCGCAAGCGAGGGCGCGACGGTCATCATCTCCGGCCGAAACAACGACAGGGGCTTGCAAGCGGTCGCGGCCATCGGTAAGAATGCGCGCTTTGTCCAGGCCGACATGGCCGACGCCGAGTCCGTGAATTCGCTTGTGCAGCAGTGCGGCGAGGTCGACATCATCGTCAACAACGCCGGCAGCTTTCCGTCGGCTTTGACTGTCGAACAGGGCATGGCGACCTTCGAGACGATGTTCGACACGAACGTTCGCGGCGCCTACTTCCTGGTCGCTGGCCTGGTTCCGGGAATGTTGCAGCGCCGGCGCGGCAGCATCGTCAACGTCACCACGATGGCAGCGTTCAAAGGGATCCCCGGCGCGTCGGGCTACAGCGCCTCCAAGGCCGCGTTGGAATCACTCACCCGCACCTGGGCCGCCGAGTTCGGGGCGTCCGGGGTGCGGGTGAACAGCGTTGCGCCCGGCCCCACCCGCACGCTCGGGGTCGCGGCGGAATGGGGCGACGTCAACGAAGAGCTGGGACGAGCATTGCCGCTCGGGCGCACCGCATTCGCGTCGGAGATCGCCGAGGCGGTCCTTTTTTTGAGCTCTCCTCGGTCCAGCTTCGTCACCGGCTCGACGCTGCACGTTGACGGCGGCGGCGCCGCCGTCTGAGCGGAGGCCAGTTCGCCTCGGGTTCGGGGTTGGCGATTGCGCTCCGCCGACGCCCCGGCGCGGTATAAGACAATGGGGTGAGTCGAGGACGAGACGAGGAGCGATCGATGCCCGGGTTACCCACCAGCGATGCGCCCTTCGACAGAACGCGCCTCACCAGACGGGGATTCATGGCCGCCGGCATCGCGGGGGGATTCGCGCTGGCGGCCTGCAGTCAGTCCAAGCCCCCGCTATCAGGCAGCGCCCAGATGTCGGCGGCCATCGCCGCCGCCGAGGCCGCCCGGCCGCATAGCGGCCGCACCGTCACCGCCAGCCTCACCGCCCAGCAGGTCCAGGTCGACCTGGGTGGACCGGTCGTCCGCACGCTGGCCTACGGCAACACCATCCCCGGCTCGCCGATCCGGGCCAGGATCGGCGACGAGCTTGTGGTGACCGTGTCTAACCGGCTCGACCGTCCCACGTCGCTGCACTGGCACGGCATCGCGCTGCGCAACGACATGGACGGCGCCGCCCCCGCCACCCCGAACATCCCTGCCGGCCAGGACTTCACCTACCGGTTCTCGGTCCCGAATTCGGGCACCTACTGGGCCCATCCGCACACCGGTCTGGACGCCGACATGGGCCTATACCTGCCGGTCATCGTCGATGACCCAACCGAGGGCAACTTTGACGCCGAATGGATTGTGGTTCTTGATGATTGGACGGACGGCGTCGGGAAATCGCCGCAGCAGCTCTACACCGAGCTGACCAGCCCGAACAAGCCCGCGCCGCCAAGCACTCCCGAGACCACGCCGGCCACTTCGACGACGGCCACGACGACCGCTGAGACCTCGACAACCTCGGCCACCAATGAGACCACGACGACCTCGTCCACCAGCGAAACCTCGACGACGTCGACCAGCCCCACCACGCCGAGCAGTCCGACCACCCCGACGGCCGGGGCCGTCGGCAGGAGTGATCTGCTGGGCGGCGACGCCGGGGACATCGCTTACCCCTACTATCTGGTCAACGGCCGAATTCCCGCCGCTCCTATGACCTTCAGCGCGAAGCCCGGCCAGCGCATCCGGATCCGTTTCATCAACAGCGGCTCCGACACTACGTTCCGGGTGGCGCTGGGCGGCCACTCGATGACCGTCACCCATACCGACGGATACCCGGTGGTACCGGTCCAAGTCGACGCCCTGCTCATCGGCATGGCGGAGCGCTACGACGTCATCGTGACCGCGGCCGACGGCGTTTTCCCGCTGGTCGCACTCGCGGAAGGAAAAAATGCCGTGGCGCGGGCGCTGTTGTCGACCGGGTCGGGCAGCGCATCCGACCCAGGCTTTCAACCGCCCGAACTCAACCGACGGGTGGGCACGGTGGAAATGTTCACGGCCACAACGCCGGTCAACCTGGGCCGGCCCCAGCCCGGCCTCGACCTACCGGTGGTACTGGGCGGCAACATGGCCCAATACAACTGGACGATCAACGGAAAGCCTTACAGCGCCACGGAGCCGTTGCACGTCCGGGAGGGGGAACGGCCCACCATCACGTTCGACAACACCACGATGATGTATCACCCGATCCACCTGCACGGCCACACTTTCCAACTGATCAAGGCCGACGGCAGCCCCGGTGCTCGCAAGGACACCCTCATGGTGCTGCCCAAGCAGAAGCTGGCCGCCGTACTGGTGGCCGACAATCCGGGTATGTGGATGCTGCATTGCCACAACACCTATCACCAGGAGGCCGGCATGCAGACCCGCCTGGACTACGTTTTCTAGACCGCGGCGGCGAGGAAGTCGAGCAGCAGCTGATTCACCGCCGCCGATTGCTCGATCTGCGGGCAGTGGCCGGCCTTGTCGACCACGACGGAACGCGCGCCGTCGATTTCCTTGGCGACCTGCGCGGCCCACCCGGCCGGAAGGAGCTTGTCGTCTCCCCCCTCGACGACCAGCGTCGGCACGGTGATGCGCTCGTAGGGTCGGGTGCTCGAGGCCGTGGCGGGCGGCGCGGCCCCCGGGCGACGAAACCGGGCCGCGGCGACGGCCTCCCACGCTCCCGGCGCGGTGCTCGACTCATAGCGGCGCCGCACATAGTCGTCATCGGCGGGATAACCCGGGTCGTGGAACAGGGCCTCGACGATGCGCCGCATGCCCGGCATCGTCGCGTCGTATTGCTGTAGCGCCTCGAAGTGCTGATTCTGCTGGATTTCGCCGCCCCCGCAGATGATCGTCAGACTGCGGACGGGCAGCAACGGTGTCGCCGAGGTGGCGTCGGTGAGCAGGTTGATGGCACCCATCGAGTTGCCCACGAAGTGCGCCGAGTCGATGCCGAGCAACTCGCAGAACCGCGCCACGTGCCGGATCCGCATCCCACGCCCGTCGACGAAATCGATGACCTTCGCCGACTGGCCGAAGCCAAGCTGGTCCGGCGCCAGCACTCGGTATCGCGAGGCGAGTGCGGAAATGTTGCGTTCCCAGCCAAGTTCGGCGCTCGCACCGAACTCGCCGCCGTGCAGCAGTACCAGCGGGTCGCCGTCGCCCGCTTCCAGATAGCTGGTGACCAGCCCGTCGACCGTCGTGGTTCTGCGCTGCATCTGCATCATTTGATCGCTATGGGATTAACCGGTGAGCCCACTGCCCCAACGAACCTCAGGGGCGGCGCGACGAGCTGGAACTCGTAGACCCCGTCCTCGGCACAGTCGGCGGCCAGTGCGGCAAGGTCCCAGTACTCGCCGAGCATCATTCCCATGTCACGCAGCGTCAGCAGGTGGAAGGGCAGAAACACTCCGTCGACACTTGACACCGGGTCTTCCACCTGCAGGTTGTCGGAGGCGACCGCCGCGACGTCGTGATCGTGTAGCCACGAGGCGCATCGCCAGTCCACTCCCGAGTACAGCTCGGTCTTGTTCCCGGTCATGAGAAACCTTGTCCACCAACCGGTCCGGATGAGGACGATGTCGCCGGGTTCGATGGTTACGCCCTGTGCGCGGACCACGTCATCCAATTCCTCCGGGCTGATCGGGTTTCCGTGTTCCAGGAATACCTCGGCGCCGCGATGGCGGACCAGGTCCAGCAACACGCCGCGCGAGGTGATGCCCTTGCCGTCGACCTTCTCGATTCCGAGATGGAAGGCCCCCAGGCTGGTGACCGAACTCGCCGAGAAACCGTTGTAGAGCTTGTCCTCGTAGTACACGTGCGACAGCGCGTCCCACTGGGTGGCGGCCTGCAGCGGCATGATGATCATGTCGTCGTTGAAGCGGAAGAGGTTGTCGACGAAGTACGGACCCATCTGCGCCGCCGTCGGGTTCCGTTCCCACCCCGGTCCGTACCGGGGAAGCGAGTTGGCGTCGCCACCGTCCACCGTCATCACGTGTATCGGATTGTGCCGGAACCCGAAGGCGCCCTGCGGACCTGACGAGCCGAAGTCCACCCCGAGCGGAAACACCTTGCCGTGCCGGACCAGGCCGGCGGCCTGGGCAACCTTCTCCGCGGTGATGAAGTTCAGCGTGCCCAGCTCGTCGTCAGCGCCCCAGCGCCCCCAATTGGAGACTTCGCGGGCGGCCCGGCGGAAGTCGGTCACGCTGGCCACGGCGCTCCTTTCTCGAGTTCGCAGGCGATGGCAGCCGCCACGTTCCCGCCGTCGACCCACAACACCTGGCCCGAAATATAGCTGGCTGCACGGCTATTCAGGAAGAGCAGGGCCGAGGCTTGCTCGGCGGGGTCGGACACCCGCCCCAGGGGCTTGGGTATGTCGTCAAGGAACGCCTGCCCGTACGCGGTCCGAAGCTGGTCGAGGATCGGGGTCTCGGTCACCCCGGGACCGGTGCAGTTGATGCGGATCCCCCGCCCGCCAAGGCGGGTGGCGCTTCGCATGGTGTAGAGGATGATCGCTTCCTTGGAGAACTGATAACCGCCGCCCGCCAGCGCGTCGGGATGGGCGTGGCACCATTCGATGCCTTCCTGCATGGTCGTGGTGTTCAGTAGCGGCGCCACCGCCTGGAGATGGTCGCGGTACCCCGCGGCCGCCAGCGAAGAGACGCTCACGATGGACGACCCCGCCGGCATCTTCGGAATCAGCGCCTCGGTGATATGCCGCAGCCCAAGGAAATTGATGGTGACGACCAGTAGCGGATTTCCGATACCCGACGAGACGCCGGCGACGTTGAAGAGCGCGTCGACGTCCCCGTCGACTGCGGCGACCGCAGCGTCGATGGATCCTTGATCGGCGAGGTCGACCTCGTGGAAGTCGTTGATTTCGAGAGCGGGCGGACGTTTGTCGAGTCCGACGACTTCGGCCCCCAGCTCCGTCAGCTGGCGCACGACGTGCTCGCCGATGCCCGACGCGCAGCCGGTCACCACCGCGCGGCGGCCGTCATAGCGCCACAGCTCGTCGATCTCTTCCAAGACTCAACCGGCTTTCGGTGTCACTTGCCTTGCTGTTCCTTCAACCGCTGTGCCGCCTGGACGCGGCCCTCGTTGATCTCCGCCATGGCTTCGGGGATCTCGCTGGCGGTGAATTTACCGCCCCGACCGGTCGGCAGGCCACCGAACGAGTAATGCTCGTCGAACTGCGGCGCCGTCGATGCCGGCCGCCGCGCCTCTACTTTCTCGATGACGGGCTCCAACCGCTTAGCCTTCTCGGCCACCGCTTTCGCGTCGCGCTCGATGAACTCGGGCAGCACCTCGGAACCCATCAGCTCGATGGATTCCATGGTGCCCTCGTGGCTGCGCGGGTTGAGCAGCAGGATGATCTCGTCGACGCCGCTTTCCTCGTAACCGCGCAGGAATTCCCGCACCGTGGCCGGAGAACCGATCGCGCCCCGCCCGGGGCCGTACGCCAGCGTCGGATCCTTCTCGACCTCTTCGAGATACCGCTTCCAAACTCCGGTCCGCCCGGGGGTGTGCACGCCGGTCATGTAGTAGTGCATGATCCCGAACGAGAAGAAGCCGCCGCCCTGCCCCAGCCGTTGCAGCGCCTGCTCGTCGGACTTGGCGACCATCATCGACAGGTCGCCGCCGATGGCCAGAATGTTCGGATTGATCCGCGGGGTGACGGGCACGCCGTTCTCTTCGAACTCTTTGTAGTATCCGTTCACCCGCTCGGTCAGCGGGCCGGGGCCGGTGTAGGCGAAACTCAGTGCGCCAATCGCTTTCTGGGCGGCCATCTGCACGCTCGCCGGGCGCGTGCAGGCGACCCAGACCGGCGGATGCGGCTTTTGGAGCGGCTTGGGAACGACGTTGCGTGCCGGCATCTGGACGTGCTCGCCGTTGAACCCCGTGAACGGCTCCTCGATCATGCAACGGATCGAGACCTCGAGGGCCTCCTCCCACTGCGCGCGTTTGTCGGCCGGATCGATGTTGAATCCACCGAGTTCACCGACGGATGACGACTCTCCGGTGCCGAACTCCACGCGGCCGTTGGAGAGCAGGTCGAGCGTGGCGATGCGTTCGGCGACCCGGGCGGGGTGATTGACCACGGGCGGCAGGTGCATGATGCCAAAGCCCAGCCGGATGTTCTTGGTCCGCTGACTGGCCGCGGCCAAGAAGATTTCCGGTGCCGTCGAGTGGCAGTACTCCTCGAGGAAGTGGTGCTCGGTCAGCCAGACTGTGGAGAAGCCCGCCTTGTCGGCGGCCTCGACCTCGTCCAGGCAGTCTTGCATCATGACGTGTTCGTCGTCGGGCGCCCAGGGCCGCGGTAGGGCGAACTCGTAGAACAGCGAAACTTTCATTCTTACCTCCTATGAGAATTAAGGGTTCGATTCGCGGCATGTGCGGCAATGTGATTCGCCGCGACGAAGCCGAAGGTCATCGCGGGGCCGATCGTCGCCCCCGCGCCGGCATAGCTCCGCCCCATCACCGGCGCGGACGTATTACCCACCGCGTACAGTCCCGGCACCACGGTGTCGTCGTCCCGTAGCACCCGCGCGTATTCGTCGGTACGCAGGCCGCCCGACGTCCCGAGGTCGCCCAGGACGATCCGGAATGCGTAGTACGGCGGATCGCCGAGCGGGTAGAGGTTCGGGTTGGGCAGTGTCGGATCGCCGTAGTAGTTGTCGTAGACGCTGTCGCCGCGGTTGAAATCGTCGTCGTGCCCCTTGCGGGCGAGTTCGTTGAAGCGCCTGGCGGTTTCGGAAAGATTGTGCGCTGGGACGCCGATCCTGCCTGCCATTTCCTCCCACGTCATCGCCGCTTTGACCACACCCGATTCCAGCCACGCCGCGGGCAGCTTGCGGCCGGTGGGCACCGGCGCTCCCGGAATTTTCGGTATGGGCAGATGGCCGCCGATGACGTAGCGATTCCATGACCTGTGGTCGGTGAGCAGCCAACAGGGGATGTGCGTAACCCCCGATCTGTGGCCGTCGATCATGGCGTGACCGAAATCCATGTAGGGCGCCGCCTCGTTGATGAAGCGCTTGCCGTCGCCGTTGACGATGAACTGCGCAGGCATCATCCGTTCGTTGAGCATGAATTGCATGCGTCCGTCCGGCCATTGAATGGCGGGGAACCACCACGCCTCGTCGAGCAAATCGGTTGCTGCGCCGATCTTTTGCGCCGCCCGGATGCCGTCGCCCATGGCGGCGGGGTTGCCGAAGCTCCAGTCCTGATCCACTACGGGTAGCAGCTCCCTGCGCCAGGCCAGGTCGTGGTCGAAGCCGCCGGACGCCAGGATGACGCCGAGACGCGCACCGATCCGCTGCGTTTCACCACCCCGTTCCAGCGACACGCCTGTCACCGTTCCGTCGGGGTCGGTGATCAGCTCGGTCATCGGCGAGTCCAGCCATAGCGGGATGCCGCGTTCCCGCATGGTCAGCCGCAGCCGCGCGGCCAGTGACTGTCCGATCGCCGCCATCCTTTCGCCGAACAGCCGCGCCCGGACCATCCGCGAAATCAGCTTGAGGAGCACGCCTTTCCCGGCCCACGATTGCCGGATGCGGTAGAACATCCGGAGGTCTTTGGGCCCCAACCAGATTCCCTTGGGGGCCAGCGCCAGCGGCTGGAGAAGCTTGTGCTCGTCGGGGCCCAGCTTCCGCAGGTCGATGGGCGGCACGTTGATCGTGCTGCCGAGTTCGGATCCGCCGGGCAGTTCCGGGTAGTAGTCGGCGTAGCCGGGCTTCCAGACGAATTCACACCAGTCGGAGAGCCGCTCGAGGAATTCGAGCATTTTCGGTGCGGACTCGACGTACTGCCGTATCCGCGCCTCGCTGACCAGTCCGTCGGTGATTCGTTGCAAGTATTCGATGACGCCCTCGGGGGAGGGGATGTAGCCCTCCCGGCGCTGCGCGGGCGCGCCGGGGACCCAGATGCCGCCCCCGGACAGAGCGGTGGAACCGCCGAAGAACGACGACTTCTCCACGACCAGCGCGTCCAGCCCGGCGGCGTGGGCGGCCAGGGCGGCCGTCATGCCTCCGCCGCCCGACCCGACGACGAGTACGTCGACGAGGTGGTCGAAGCCGTCCACCGCCCCTGTCATTTCGGCACCGCCGTTCTGATGGCGAACCCGGCGATCAGTTCGGCGGCCGGTTTGTAGTAGCGCCCCACGGTTTCGTAGGGCCCCGCGCTCGCCAGCGCCGAGAATGCCGCGACCCAGGTTCTGATCTCCTGGGCAGAGCTGCCGCCCTCGTGCGCGACGAACGAGTTCGACCATTGGTCGAGTTCGGTGAGCCAGCCGCCGTCGATGACCTCGAGGAACCGCTGATCCCACACCGGGTTCAGTGCCTGCAGCTCGCTCCCGCCGGCGGCGAAGCTCTTGGCCGCATCGATCACGGCCGCCTGCCGCGCCTGCCTCTCCTCCGGCGTCATCGGCCGACCGTGCACGATCCGCTCCAGCACCGCCGGCGGTGCGGTCGCCAATCTCGCCACCGGTGGACTGTGGGACAGCCCACCGGATCCCAGCACCAGGACCCGCTTGTCCAGGTTGGCCAGATAGCTGCCAACGGCGGCGCCGAGCGCCCGGCAACGGTGTAGTGGCCCCAGTGGGACGCCGATGGCGTTGACGAAAATCGGTATCACCGGGCGGGAGGTGGCTGCACCGAACAGCTTCTCGAGCGGCTGAACGGTCCCGTGATCCACATCCATGCAGGCCGAAACCGCGACGTCGACCCCCGCGTCGAGCACGGCTTTGGCGCACTCGGTGGCCAGCTGCTCCGGAACGTCGAGCGGGCCGGCATGGGTGCCATAATCACCAACTCCGTTGGCGCTGGTGCCGATACAGAAGGGCGGCATCACCTTGTAGAAGAAGCCGTTGTAGTGATCCGGGGAGAAGACGACGACGAGTTCGGGGTCATAGTCGGCGACGAATTGTCGCGCATCGGCGATCGCGTTTTCGATGTCGTCAAGCAGGTCCCGCGACGGCCCCGGAAGATTCAGGAGCGGGCTGTGCGACATACAGCACAGAGCCAGTGCCACTTTGCGGATCACCCCCTCGCGGCGTGAGCGTGAGTGCGTCGATGAGCGCGGCGCTCAGGTAGGGGGCGCGCTGAGCGATGCACGCACCCGCGATGCACCGGTCGGGACGCAGGAACAACACCGATTCCTGGTGGGTGTCGAACCAGGACTTGACCGCACCGTCGCGGTCCCCCACGACCACGACGTCGGGATCGTCGTGGCCGGTCCAGTGCAGCTGGGTTACCGGCCGCAGCGCAATGAACCGGGCGCCCAGGGCTTTCCAGTTCGCAAAGGCGACGTCGCCCAGTATCTTGCGCGGGTTGTTGTTCCAGCAGAGCACGGCGAACCAGTCACCGAGCACGTCGTCCAGCAGCACATTTTGCTTCTCGCGGGTGTCGACCCGGGGCTGGATGAACAGGGTGCCCACCGGCGAATCCGCCCGTCCGGGAGCACCGTGCACGACGGCGCCCTGCTCGTAGCGGGGCATCGGCTTGAACCGCATCTCCAGGACATAGCGCTTGAGCGACGGCACAATTGACGCCGAACGCACGAGGAGGTCGCGCGCACCGGCCACCCGGCGGTTGGTCGGCGAAATCACTCGCCCCACCATGGTGGAGAGGTCGATCATCGCCCGCGCGTGCTTGCGCCGCTCGATGTCGTAGGTGTCCAGCAGCTTGTCGTCGGCGCGGCCGCTGACGACCGCGGCGAGCTTCCAACCGAGATTGGCCGCGTCGCGGATGCCGCTGTTGTAACCCTGCCCCTGCCAAACGGGCATAAGATGCGCGGCGTCCCCGGCCAGCAACAGCCGACCCTTCCGGAACGCGCCGGCGATTCGCGAGTGATGGGTGTATACCCGGCGCCGGATCACGTCGACGCGGTCGGGATGCGGCACCATCCGGGCCAGCATCCGCGTCAGGAATGCCGGGTCTTCGGCCTGCTCGTCGGTCTCGTCGGCGTGAATCATGAACTCGAACCGGCGAATTCCGTGCGCGATCGAGATCGAGGCATAGGGTCGTTCGGGGTCGGCGCCGACCTCGCTGTTGGGGTGACCGAGCGGATCGTTGGCGATGTCGACCACCAGCCAGCGCGTTGACGATGTCGTCCCCTCGAAAGACACACCCATCATGCGGCGGGTCATGCTTCGACCGCCGTCGCAGCCGACCACGTAACGCGCTCTCAGGCTGGATATTTCGCGGTCACGCCCGCCCCCGAGAGCGACGGTCACGCCGTCGGCGTCGTCCTGACATGCCACCATCGGACGTCCCCACCGCACCTCGACGTGCTCGAATCGCTCTAGTCCGGCCAGCAATTCGGCGTCGACGAGCGGTTGCACAAAGCCATTGCGCTTCGGCCAGCCGAAGCGCGCATCGGGCGGTGCCATTTCGGCAAGCACCCGCCGCTTGGCGTCGACGAACCGTAGGATCTGGTTGGGCACCGTGTGCGGCACGACGCGATCGGCCAGCCCGATCGACTGGAACGTCCGCAGCGCCTCGTCGTCGAGCCCCACCCCGCGCGGATAGTCGATCAGCGTGTCACGCTCGTCGACCACCACCGTGCGGATGCCCTGCAGGCCGAGGATATTCGCCAACGTCAGGCCAACCGGGCCCGCACCGACCACGACGACGTCGGTGTCGATTCCTGCCGGCTCGCGCCCCGAGTCGACCATCACCGCCCCAACAGAAAGTCGAGATGCAACCGATTGAAGGTCTTGGGGTCCTCGTACTGTGGCCAGTGCCCGCAGCCGGGCATCACCTCGAAGCGGGCGCCCGGAATCATCGACGCGATGCGGCGCCCCTCGCTCACGTCCGCGGTGGGGTCGTCGCTGGTCCACAGCACCAGCGTCGGCGCGGTGATCGCACCGTATTCGTCCGGGCCGATGATGTTGCGCGCCCGAATCTCGGGATCCTGCAGGGCCATGATGTCGCGCATGGCGTCGACAAATCCCGGTTGGCGATAGACGCGTTGGCGGCTGGCGACCAGGTCGTCGTAGCCCCTGGACTTGTCGGCCATCAACCACTTGATCCGCGCCTGCACCGTTTCCCAGGTCGGGTCTTCGGCGGCCGCCATGGATAGCGTGATGATCCGCTTCATCACGACCGGGTCGGCCTGCGAGCCGCCGGCGGTATTGAGGACAAGCCGGTCGACCACGTCGGGATGATCAATGGCGGCGCGGGCAGCCACCCAACCGCCCAGCGATTCACCGCTGATGCTGGCGCGATTGACGCCGATGGTGTGCAGGACGGCCATCAGGTGCTCGACATAGTGGTGGACTTCCAGCGGGTGGCCCGGCTTACCGGTGTAGCCGTGACCAAGCATGTCGATCGACCAGGTCCAGAAATGCTCGGAGTGCGCCGCCAGGTTGCGGACGTACGCCTCGGCGTGGCCGCCGGAGCCGTGCAACAGCACCAGCACCGGCTTACCCGGGTTGCCGGCCCGCAGGTAGCGGGTCCGCACTCCCCCGGCATCGAGGTAGCCCTGCTCAAACGCGACGCCCTGGAGATCGCTCCAGATGCTCTCGAACTCCGCCACGGTTCCTCTCTGGCCCAAGGAAAATCTTGTTCTCGCTTTTCACGAACCGAGTGTGCTAATATCGCACGTTAATGTGCGTTATATATAGAGCTTCGACCTCGGATGTGGGTCTGTCAAGGCTGTGACGAGTTCGGGTTCGCAGACGTTGGCCCGGGGACTGACCGCGTTGCAAATGGTCGCGGACGCCCCCGGCGGGCTCACCGTGCAACAGCTCGCCGACCAGGTCGGGGTGCATCGCACGATCGCCTATCGACTGCTGACGACGCTGGCGGATTTTCGCCTGGTGGCCAAAGGGGAGGACGGGCGCTATCGACCCGCGGCAGGCCTCGCCGTTCTCGGCGCATCATTCGACCGCAACGTGCGTCAAGTCAGCCTTCCGACGCTGCGCGCGCTGGCCGACGAACTCGGCACCACGGTGTCCTTACTCATCGCCGAGGGCGACCAGCAGGTGGCCATCGCGGTCATCGTGCCGAGCCATGTGGCGTACCAACTGTCCTTCCACGAAGGCAGTCGATATCCGCTGGACCGCGGCGCCGCCGGAATCGCCTTGCTCGCAAGCATGCCGCCGCGCCCCGGTGAGCGAGACCTGGTCACCCGGACGCGCGAGCGCGGCTGGGTGACCACGTACGGGGAAATCGAGCCGAACACCTACGGCCTCGCCGTCGCGGTGCACCGCCCCGCCCCCTCACCACCGACCTGCATCAACCTCATCTCGCACCGGGAAGACGTCGTGATGCGCGGAAAGGAAGCGGTGGTCAAGGCCGCCACGCAGTTGTCCGACCTGCTGAGCTGAAAGGGATAACACTCCATGACCTGGGACAGGCAAGTCGACGTCGTCGTGCTGGGCAGTGGTGGCGCCGGGCTCACCGCCGCCCTCACCGCGGCCGCGTCCGGGGCATCGGTGGAGGTCATCGAAAAAGCGAGCACCGTCGGTGGCACCACCGCGGTATCGGGTGGCGTCGTGTGGATCCCGGCCCATAACCGTTCGCCCGACGGCGAATTGACGCCCGCCGACGCCTTGCGCTACCTGCGTGCGCAGTCCCTGGGCTCGATGGACGACGAGTTGGTCGAGACCTTCGTGCGCACCGGCCCGGCGATGCTCGACTTCGTCGAGGCACACAGCGGTTTGCGCTTCGAGATCGCCACCGGGTTCCCCGACTATCGGCCCGAATTGCCGGGAGGCCAGCCGGCCGGCGGCCGATCGCTGAGCGCCGCTCCCTACGACCTGGCCCAGCTGGGCGAGTGGGCCACTCAGATCACGTCGTTTCCGGCCGACTGGTCCAACGTGGGATTCGACGCCGAGACCCGGGCCCGTCTGCACGCGGCGATCGACGAACGAACCAGCCACCTGTGCGTCGCAGGTACCGCGCTGATCGCGGGGCTCCTCAAGGGACTGCTGGATGCCGGCGTCACCCCGCACATTAACGCGCGCGCCGAACGACTCATCGCCGAGGACGGAGAAATCACCGGCGTGCGGATCGGCCTGCAGGAACGCACGATCAACGTTCGCGCCCGGCGCGGCGTCATCCTGGGCACCGGCGGCTTCGAATGGGATCCCGCTCTGGCACAAGCTTTTCTGCGTGGCCCGATGCACGGCGCGGTCTCGCCGCCCAATAACACCGGGGACGGCCTGCGCATGGCGATGGCGCACGGCGCGGACCTGGCCAACATGGGCGAGGCCTGGTGGGTACCGATCGTCCAGATTCCTGGCGACACCATCGAAGGCAAGCCTCGCAGCCGCAGCGTACGGCTGGAACGAACCCGGCCACGGAGCATCATCGTCAACTCGGCGGGCCGTCGCTTCGTCAACGAGGCGTGCGACTACAACTCCATGGCCGGGGCTTTCCACTACCTCGATCCCCGCGGCGGGTACATCAATGACCGTGGATGGATGGTGTTCGATTCAGTTCACTTGCAGCGCTATGGATTCCTCGGCATCGAACCGGGACAGCCGGTGCCGGACTGGTTCTGTGAGTCGGCGGACCTGGCCGAGCTGGCCGCCAAGACCGGCATCGACGCGGACGGCTTGATCCGCACCATCGAGACCTGGAACCGAAACGTGGCCGGCGGCGCCGATCCCGACTTCGGGCGCGGCTCCAGCGCCTACGACGGGTATTGGGGCGACGACAGCGCGACCACACTGGCCGGCAAAACTTTGGGACCGATCGACACCGCCCCCTTCTACGCGGTGCCGGTGTGCATCGGCGCGATGGGCACCAAGGGCGGCCCGCGCACCGACCGCGACGGGCGCGTGCTGCATGTCGGGGGTGAGCCGATACCGGGACTTTTCGCCGCCGGCAATGCGATGGGCGGGGTGACCGGACGCGCCTACGGCGGAGCCGGCGGAACATTGGGGCCCGCAATGGTTTTCGGTTATCGAGCCGGCTATGCGGCCGCCACCGGGAAGTCAGTCGACCTGAAATAGCGCTTCCGTGCCATCACCTTGGGCGATTACTTGCGGTTTTCGGCCGCCTGGCCCGCCGTCAGACACTCGCTGGGAGGCCAGCCCAGCTGCTCCCACATATATAACTTGTTCCACTCCTTGATGAATTCGACGAGTTTCCCGTCCGCTACCTGAAACAGGGCGGCCGCCGACCAGCGCGCCGTCCGGCCGGTCGGCTGGATCTCTCCGTGCGGTGCACCGCGGTGCGCACCCTCGGCGCTATAGCGCAGGCAAACTCGATCGGTGTCGGCGAACAAGACGTCGAAGGTCACGATGTGGAGATCGTTGACCTGCTCCATGAGCCGACCGTGGTCCTCGGCATATTCCTCGAGCGTATGGATCCCCGGAAAAGTGGTCGGTGCGATGAAGCGATTGTGCGGGGCGCACAGGTGGGAAACGGCTTGTGCGCTGGCACGGCCGGGAGTGTAGGAAATCTCCATGTATTCGCGGACGATGTCGATGTTGTGCTCTTCGCCGGCTTGTGACTTCTGCATTGTCAGGTGCTTACCCAGAAGATCGCCGGTTACGCGTCAAGGTGGGCGGTCCGCCGATCGGTTTATTTCGCGATCGGCAGCTCGACGCAGATGTGGGTCCCGACAGGGACATCGATCTGTCCCTCGGTCCGCAAAGGGGATGAATCGCCGTTCCCCCAATCGGGGTCAGACCTGCGGGCGGTCGGTCGGTGACAGCAACTGCTCGGCCGCCGAGTAGGGGTCCTGGCCGCCGTCGACGACGGTCTCGGCCAGCCGGTCGAGATCCGGCCGGCCCCGCAGCCGGGTTTGCGCCAGCGACAGGATCTGCGCACGGGCGCGGGCCAGCCGACGGGCACGGCTGTCGGCGCGGTGGTGGGCCTCGATGGCGGCCATCAACTCCGCGATGCCTTCTCCGCGCGCGGCGATGAGGCTGACGATCGGGGCATCAGTCTCCTCCCGCAGGTCCCGCACGGTCTGTTCGGCACCTTCGCGGTCGGCCTTGTTGACCACCACGATGTCGGCGACTTCGAGCACCCCCGCCTTGGCTGCCTGAATCGCGTCGCCCGCACCGGGATTGAGGATGACGACGGTAGGGTCGGCGACCGCGGCTATCTCGATCTCGGATTGGCCCACCCCCACGGTCTCCAGCAGCACTACGTGGTAGCCGACCGCCCCCAGCAGCCGGATGGCCGCGGGCACCGCGGCGGCCAGTCCCCCGACGTGACCGCGGGTTGCCACCGATCTGATCAACACGTCGGAGTCGTTGATATGCGCGGCCATTCGTATCCGGTCACCCAACAGCGCACCACCGCTGAATGGCGACGACGGGTCCACCGCCAGCACTGCCACCCGGTCCCCCCGCTCTCGGCAGGCGCCGACCAGGGCCGCGATTGTTGTGGATTTGCCCGCGCCCGGCGGCCCGGTGATGCCTACGACAAGGAGCGCGCTCACCGATGACGGCTCGATACCGGCCAGCACCTCGTCGCGGCGCTCGCCCTCGACGAGCGAAAGTAGCCGACCGACCGCGCGCGGAGATCCGTTGCGCGCGCCGGCAATCAAGTCGGCGATCTCCATCTAGGGAGCTGGGACCTCGATGACGGTGGCGGACCCCATGCCGCCGCCCGCGCACATGGCCGCGACGGCGATCCCGCCGCCACGGCTGCGTAATTCGTGGACCAGCGTGACGAGCATCCTGGCTCCCGTCGCCGCCACCGGGTGGCCAAGCGAGCACCCGCTGCCGCTGACATTGACCTTGTCCGCGTCCAGATCGAGCAGCTTGACGGTCGCCACGCACATCGCGGCGAAGGCCTCATTGATCTCGAAGAGGTCAACATCCGAGAGCGAAAGGCCAGCGCGGGCAAGAGCTTTCGGAATGGCTTCCACCGGCGCCAACCCCGTGATGGCCGGGTCTACCCCCACGGATGCCCAGGACCGCACCGTGGCCAGCGCCGGCAGCCCAAGCGCGTCGCTCGCGATCGTCAGCACCGCCGCGCCGTCGTTGGCACCGCAGGCGTTGCCGGCGGTGATGGAAAAGCCCTCGATTTCGGGATGCAGCGGCTTCAGCGCGGCCAGCTTCTCCATGGTGGTGTCGCGGCGCGGGTGTTCGTCGACGGCGAACAACCCGTGCGGCGTCTCGATCGGAACGATTTCTTGTTTGAAACGACCCTCGTCGATCGCGGCGATGGCGTTGCGGTGCGACCGCAGCGCCCACGCGTCCATCTCTTCGCGGCTAACACCTGCTTTGACGGCGGCGTTCCAGCCGACCGTGATCGACATGTCGAGGTTCGGCGCCTGGGGGCTGTCTGGATGGGTCGGGGGGAACCAGTCGACCCATTCGCCATCCACTTGCATCCGGGATCGTGGCGACGTGGAGGCAGAGTTCACCCCGCCGGCGATGACAAGCTGATCCATCCCGGCGCGCACGCTTGCCGCCGCGCTCTGCACCGCCGCCTGCCCGGCCGCGCAGTGGCGATTGTTCGCCAGACCGGGTACCTGGGTCAGGCCGGCCGTAATGGCCGCATGCCGGGCGATCACGCCGCCGCCGTACAGCCCCTCCCCCAGGATTACGTCGTCAACCTGCGCCGGGTCCAGGTCCTTCGCCGCTTCGGAGACCACGTGGTGCGCGAGGTCGAAGGCGCTGGTGTCGCGCAGCGTGCCCTTCCGGGCGGTGCCAATAGGAGTGCGCAGGGCGGAAACGATGACGGCTTCGGGCATGGGTCTTCTCCACTTCGGCAAGCGCGTCGGGAGTGCTCGAGAGCCCCCGCAGCGTATGAGAACACTATTCTCTCATTTCGAGAGTCGGCGTTGCAAGCAGCGGCGGATTCGCGAGCTGACGCAGAATCGGCCTATACCGGCACCGAAGCGCGCGACTTTCCCGTCCGCCCGCCAACATAGGAGGCATCGTCGGCAATGGAGGGAACGATCGGGGTCCCGGGCGGCACCGTGTGGTTCAAGAGGGTCGGCGCCGGAGCCGGCCTTCCCGTGCTGGTGGCGCACGGCGGCCCCGGGTTGCCGCACACCTACCTGCGTTCGCTGGAGCGGTTGGCTGACGAGCGCGAAGTCATCTACTGGGATCAGCTCGGGTGCGGCAATTCCGACCGTCCGTCGAACCGCGAACTGTGGACCATGGAACGGTCGGTGGCCGAAATGGATGCCGTCGTAGCGGGCCTCGGTCTCAACCGATTCCACATCTTCGGCAACTCGTGGGGCGGCATGCTGGCTCAGCAGTACGCGCTCGACGTGTCGTCGCGGGCGGTCAGTCTCACCATCTCGAACAGCATCGCGTCCATACCGCAGTTCTCGGAGATGGTGGCGCGGCTGAAATCGGAACTCGATCCCGCAACCCAAGCCGCCATCGAACGCCATGAAGCCGCCGGGACCACCTACATGGCCGAATACCAGGATGCGATCCGTACCTGGAACGAAACCTACCTGTGCCGCGTACGCCCTTGGCCGCCAGAGCTTTTGGAAGCCTTCGCCGAGATGGGCACCGACATCTTCGAGACGATGTTCGGCCCCAGTGATTTCCACATCGTCGGAACAATCAGGGAATGGGACGTGTTCGGCCGGTTGGCCGAAATCACGTTGCCCACCCTGATCCTCGCGGGCAGGTTCGACGAATGCGTGCCCGAACACATGTGGGAGATGCACCAGCGCATCTCCGGCTCGCGGTTCGAATTTTTCGGGGAGAGCGCTCACATGCCCTTCATCGAGGAGCCGGCCAAATTCGATCACGTGATGCGTGACTTTCTGCGGCGACACGACTCATCGCGCGCCTAACGGCGTCGGTCAGTTCTTGCCCGCCGCCAGCTTGGTGACGATCGAGCGGAAATCCTCGGTGAGGAACGACTGGCTCTCAGCGGAGAGCGCATAGTCCAGGCTGGCCAGCACCGCCCGCTCCAAATGGATGTTGAGCACTCGCTTGGTGCTTTCGACCGCTTGCTGGGGCAACTCCAAAATCTTTTTCGCGCAGGCGATCGCGTCCGCAACGGGGTCGGCCGCGACGTGGTTGGCCAGTCCGAGCTCGACGGCGCGCTGCGCGCTGATGCGGGTGCCCGTCAACGCGAACTCCTTGGCGAGCAGCAGGCTGATGTGCAGCGGCCAGGTCAGCGGGCCACCGTCGGCGGCCACCAGCCCCACCTGCACATGCGGATCGGCGAGGTAGGCCTCTTCGGCGATGTAGACGATGTCGCTCAGCGCGACCAGGCTGCAGCCCAGCCCGACGGCCGGCCCATTGACCGCGGCCACCACGGGAATACGGCACCGTGCCATGCCCAGGACGATCTCGCGCCCGTCCCGGATGGTCTTGGCGCGCAGCTCGGCATCGGCCGAAAGCTCTTTGAGGTACGAGAAATCGCCGCCCGCCGAAAACGCCCTGCCGGCCCCGGTGATCACCGCCGCACGAGCCGTGGGGTCATCGGTCAATCGTTGCCACAGTCGCGCGAGGCCGACGTGCAGGTCGTCGTTGACGGAGTTGAGCGACTCCGGGCGGTTCAAGGTGATAATCCGAAGCGGACCGTCGGCTTGGACGTCGATTTCGGCAGGCATGTCGTACATGTCAGACTCCTTTTATGTTCGTGACCCGCTTCACCCGGGCTTCGCCCGCGTTCGCGATCACTCCGACAATCCCAAGATGCGTGAAGCGATGATGTTCTTTTGTATCTGTGATGTCCCGCCCATCACGCTCTGCGCGCGGCTGTACAGGTAGGCGCTGAGCAGGTCCGGATCGCGGGTCCCGGTGACCGCCAGCGCGGCGTGTCCGACGGATTGCTCGACCCAGGTCATCAGCAGCTTGTCGAGCGACCCTTCCGGCCCGTGCGAGACCCCGTCGAGCTGCTCGGACAGCCGCCGCCGGACGTGATGGGTCAGCATCTCCGACTGGACCGCCGCCCACGCGAGCTCCTCGGGAACCGGACCATCCTTGCGCGCGTACAGGCTTCGCACCAGCTTGCCATAGCGGGCGGCGTAGCCGAGCGTGGACGGCTCGCGCTCATGCCCGACCACGGTCATGGCGACCGCCCAGCCGTCACCGGGGGCGCCTACCATCCGGTCGGCCGGTATTTTGGCGCCGTCGAAGAACACCTGACCGAATTCGTTGGTCACCCCGTTGATCATGCGCAACGGGCGCTGTTGCACGCCAGGCTGTTTCATCTCCAGTACGAACGCCGACAGTCCGCGGTGGCGTTTGGCGTCCGGGTCGGTGCGGGCCAGCAGAAGGCACCAGTCCGCGACATCGGAGTAGCTGGTCCATATCTTGTGCCCGTCCACCACATAGGTCTCGCCCTCGAGGCGAGCGGTGGTGGTGAGCGAGGCCAGATCGGAACCTGCGCCGGGCTCACTGAAGCCCTGGCACCAGCGCTCGGTTCCGTTGATGATGCCGGGCAGGAATCGTTGCCGCACTTCGTCGTTCGCGTGCCGGCCGATCCCGTAGATCAAGTAGCCCACGCTTGGCCGCGGCGGGGCGCCGGCTCGAGCGAGTTCCTCGTCGACGATGACGTCATAGACGGGCGGCAACTCCTGTCCGCCGTATTCGCGGGGAAACGACAACCCGAAGAAGCCCTCCCGGTAGAGGGCCTGATGCCATTCGGCCTGCCGGGCCCAATACTCGTCGCCGGATCCGGCGAATTCTGCTGCGTGCACGGAAAGCCAAGACCTGAGCCGCTCGCGGAAGGCGGCTTCGTCCGGCGAGTCACGAAAGTCCAAGATCGATCTCCTTCAATGCGACGGGCCACAGCTCGGTCGAAATCAGGGCACGGCGCAGGTAGACGTGCACCAGGCAGTCCCAGGTGTTGCCGATGCCACCGTGCACCTGAATGGCCGTCTCACAGACGGTTCTGGCGGCGCGGACGCAGTACACCTTGGCGACCTGTGCGGCCCGGATAGCCTCGGCCGGCGGCAGCTCGTCGACCGCCCACGCGGCGTGCCGCGACACGCTGATCGAACCTTCAATCAGCGCAAGGCTTTCGGCGAGCAGGTGGGCGATCGCCTGATAGGACCCGATCTGCTTGCCGTATTGCTCACGGATTTTGGCGTAGTCGCACGCGACCGCGTGCGCGCCCCGCGCGATGCCCACCAGGTCCGCCGTCGTGGCGACCAGCGCGAGCGCCCGCCATTGGCCCGCGGCGTCAGCAGAGGTCTCGCCCAGTGTCACCGGCGTTTCCGCGATTCTGGCATCGGCCCGCGTCAGGTCCGCACCGTCGGTCAAGTCGAGCACATCGGCGGCGAGGACCCGCCCGTCCGCGAGGCTCAGGGCCCGCTGGGCGCCGCGCGCGTCGACGGCGCGATCGTCGACCGCGATCGTCGCGCCGGCGCTGTCGGCGTCGACGCGCCGGGCCAGGTCGTCGGCGAGCACCGGGCCCAGAAACGGTGTGTCGACCAGCCGGCGCCCGAATTCTTCGGCGACGATGGCGACTTCGACACCCGACGCGCCGTCGGAGCGCAGCGACCTCCAGCCCGTCCCCGCGATTTGCCTGTCCAGACGCGCGATCCGGCCCTGGTCGTCGAGGTCTTGGACCGCCGAGGGGCCGAGGTCGTCTGCCAGCTTGGCGGCGGCGTCGCGCAATTGCTGTTGTTCAGCTGTCAGACGTACATCCATATTGCTCCTTGAGCTTTCGGCGCAGCACCTTGCCCGACGGCAGGCGCGGAATGTCGGGCACGAACACGACCCGGCTCACGTGTTTGTAGGAAGCCAGCCGCTGGTCGACCCGGGCGGTGAGCTCGCCGGCGTCGACGGGTGCGCATGTCGCGACCGCGGCGACGACCGCTTCCCCGTTGATTCCGTCGGGTACGCCGAACACCGCGCAGTCTTTGACGGCCGGATGGCCGTGCAGCACCGTCTCGATTTCGGCGGGCGCAACCTGAAAGCCGCGCACCTTGATCATCTCTTTGAGGCGGTCGGTGATTCGCAGCCAGCCGCCGGCGTCGATCCACCCGACGTCGCCGGTCCGGTACCAGCCGTCGCAAATCACCTCGGCGGTCGCTTCGGCCGGCAGGTAGCCGGCCATCAGCGACGAGGACCGGGCCTGAATCTCCCCGATCTCTCCCGGGCGGACCGGCTCACCCGTCTCCACCGAGACCACCCGCAGATCGACACCCGGTACTGCACGCCCGACAGCGTCCAATTGGGCGCCGTCGATCGGATTGCATGCGATCACAGGCAGTTCCGTGGTGCCGTAGGCCGGCACCCAGCCGACGCCGGTGCGCCGGGTCACCGTCTTCGCGACGTCGGCGCTGACCGGCGTCGCTCCCCACATGATGTAGCGCAGCGAGGACAGGTCGTAGGACTCCAGCGTGGGATGCGAGGCGATGGCCAGCGCGATGGGCGCGACCGCCATTTCGACTGTGATGCGGTCGCTTTCGATGTGATGCAGCATCCGGTCGATGTCGAACCGGGTATGCAGCCGCACGCAGGCCCCCGTCCGCAGCGCCGTGAGAATGTTGAGCAGCCCGAGGATGTGCGACGGCGGCGTGGCGATTTGAATCCGGTCACGCGGCGTCAACTGCAGCGCTTCGCGCCAGTGCCGCACGGCCTCGTCCAGCGCCGCGTGAGTGTGTCGGACCGCCTTCGGCAGCCCGGTGGTGCCGGAGCTGAACACCAGCACCGCGTCGGATTGGGGGGGTGGCGGTCCGGCCAGCGGTTCCCCGGGCCCGGTCGGTTCGTCGAGGTGCAGCATCGGCATGGCGCCGGCGAGCACGGGATGGTCCCCGACGGCGTGAGCGGGGTCGGTCAGGGCGAGCGCGTGGTCGACCTCGTCCCGCTTCCATGCGGGACTGATGAGTACCGCCGTTGCGGCCAAGCGCCAGATCCCAAGCAAGGCGGCGACGAATTCCGGCCGGTTCGACGCCATCAGCGCGACCCGCTGACCTGCAGCGACACCGGTTTTCGCCAGAGTCGCGGCCCAGCCGTCGGCCAGCGCGCCGAGCTGGGGCAGGCTCAATCCGCGTTCCTCGAACACGACCGCGGCCGGCTCGGTCACGTCCCGTCCTTCCCTGACAGGCCGGGCTGACCTGACATCCGCGCAAACTTGAGAAGATCCTATCGCTCTGTGAGAATAGTATTCTCTATAGTGAAGAATGCAAGTACGGGAGGGGGCGGTCGGAGTGACAGTCACCCGAGGCATCGAGGAGACCGGGGTGACAAATCGGTCAAACGGCTCCGGGGCGGGCACGGTGACCATCCACATGGACCGCAAGAAGGTCTCGGTGCCGCTGGTCCCCGGCGAGACGCTATTGCAGAGCGCGCGGCGGGCCGGCCTGGAACCGCCGTTCAGTTGCGAGGCGGGCAACTGCGGCACGTGCATGGCCAAGCTCGAAGAAGGCCATGCCACCATGCGGGTCAACGACGCTCTCGAAGAGGACGAAGTCGCGGAGGGCTACATTTTGACGTGCCAGGGCGTGCCGGACACGGATTCGGTTACGGTGCGCTACGAGTAGCGCCTGAAGAGAGGTGGCGGCGATGGCCAAGGGAATCATGTACGTCGAAAGTCGGCCCAGTTCGCCCGAACGCGAACAGGAATACAACAGCTGGTACGACGACGTGCACATACCCCAATTGCTGGCGCTCGACGGAATCGTCGCGGCACGCCGGCTGCGACCGATTGACGGGCAGGGTCCCTATGTCGCCATCTACGAACTCGAAGGCGACGACCTGCAGGCCATCTTGGACAACATGATCGCCAACGCCGGTCAGTTGCACATGTCCGATGCGTTGCTGTTGGATCCCGCGCCCATCCCTCGATTGCTCGAGACCACCAGCGAGCGGAGCCGCTAGTCTCGTGAACGTCGATGACTTGATCCTGGTGAGCATTGACGACCATGTGGTCGAGCCGCCGGACATGTTCCTGCGCCATGTGCCCGCCAAGTACAGGGCCGAGGCCCCGATCGTCGTGGTCGACGACAAGGGCGTCGACCAGTGGATGTACCAGGGCAGGCCGCAGGGTGTGAGCGGGCTCAACGCCGTGGTGTCGTGGCCGGCCGAGGAATGGGGTCGCGACCCGGCGGGTTTCGCCGAAATGCGACCGGGTGTCTACGACGTCCATGAACGCGTCCGGGATATGAACCGCAACGGCATCCTGGCGTCGATGTGCTTCCCCACCTTCACCGGCTTTTCGGCTCGACACCTCAACATGACGCGCGAGGACGTCACCCTGGTGATGGTGTCCGCCTACAACGACTGGCACATCGACGAGTGGGCCGGCTCCTACCCGGATCGGTTCATTCCGATCGCCATCCTGCCGACGTGGAACCCCGACGCCATGTGTGCCGAAATCCGCCGGGTGGCGGCCAAGGGCTGCCGGGCGGTGACGATGCCGGAACTGCCGCATCTGGAAGGGCTTCCGAGCTATCACGACGACGAGTACTGGGGCCCGGTGTTTCGTACCCTGTCCGAGCAGAACGTGGTGATGTGCCTGCACATCGGCACCGGGTTCGGGGCGATCAGCATGGCCCCCGACGCGCCGATCGACAACCTGATCATCCTGGCCACCCAGGTGTCGGCGATGTGCGCGCAGGATCTGCTGTGGGGGCCCGCCATGCGCGGCTACCCGGACCTGAAGTTTGCGTTCTCAGAAGGCGGCATCGGCTGGATTCCCTTCTATCTGGACCGCAGCGACCGCCACTACACCAATCAGAAATGGCTGCGGCGCGACTTCGGGGACAAGCTGCCCAGCGAGGTTTTTCGCGAACACTCGCTGGCCTGCTACGTCACCGACAAGACGTCGTTGAAGCTGCGTCACGAGATCGGCATCGACATCATCGCCTGGGAATGCGACTACCCGCACTCGGACTGCTTCTGGCCGGACGCACCCGAAAAGGTGCTGGCCGAGCTGAACGCCGCCGGTGCCGACGACTCCGACATCAACAAGATCACCTGGGGCAACGCCTGCCGGTTCTTCAGCTGGGATCCGTTCGCGCGAACGCCCCGCGCGCAGGCCAACGTGAAAGCGTTGCGCGCCAATGCGCTTGACGTGGACGTGTCCATCCGGTCGCGCGCCGAATGGGCTCGGCGCTATCAGGAGAAGCAACTCGCCAAGCTGCCGTAGCAGGGCGGCTAGGCGTGTCAGCGCGAGCGTGAAGCCAGTTTCACGCTCGGCGGCAAAAGGGGCCTGCGCGCTCAGCTCCCAGCCGGCGGGTTGACGAACCAGACGTTCTCCTCGCGAAGCCCGCGGCTGCGCCAGCCGTCGGCCGTTCGCACCAGGTCGTGGTGGTAATAACCGCCGCAATAGCTCAGTTCCGACATGACGGGCAATTGCATAGGGCTGTAGAACATCGACCGGACCTTCGCGGATCAGCTTGGAGCGCAAGGATTTCCACGTTGGTGATGTAGTGCATGGACATCGGGATTCCGCCGAAACCCTGTTCCAGCCATGCGACCACTTCGTCGCGGCGACCTGCGGCGGCGCCAGCCGAGGACTAGTCGATGTGGGCGTCCTCTGTGAACACCGGCCGGTATAAATCCCAGTCCTTGGCGTCGACCGCGCGGGCGTATCTGTGGAGCAGTGCTGTGATTCGAGTCCGTCGCCGACTCGCTGCAGGTCCATCGCTGCGGAATCCTAACGCGGTGCCGGTCCTGGCAACGGCGCGCTGCCAGGCGGAGGCGCGAGGCCCCAGGTCTGGAAGGCCATGGCCAACATGGTGTATGTGCCGACGACGAAGATCAATTCCATTGCGGCGTGGGTGTCGAGTGCGGCCACCAGCCGCTCCCAGGTCCCGCCGTCAACACGACCGTCGGCGAGAAGTTCGTCCGTCGCTTCCAGCACAAGCAAGTCGGCACCGGAGAACCCCTCGTTGCCTTCAGCGAGCCTCGCGATGTCCTCCTCTGGTACACCGCTGTCGATGGCGAGTCTGGTGTGCTCGCCCCAGAAGAAGGCCGAGTGGCGGGCGTTGGCGACACGCAGGATCGCCAGCTCACGCAGGCGCGGCGACAACTCGCCGCGCCGCAGCAGGAAGCCGTTGAAGGTCAGAAAGGCTCGAGCCATCTCGGGATGGCGGGCAAGCAGGCCGATGATGTCGAATTTCAGCGGGTCCATGGCGTGTCCCGAACCGGCTCGCGGCACCCTGTCGCCCGGAATACCCAGCAGCACACCGAAGGCCGCATACTCGGCGTCGCCCCACTGGTCGGCGGTCAGGGGAGTCAGCGTTTGCCTTAGGTCGCCGTCCTCGTCGGTCATGTTCTCCGTCCTCCGTTGACGCCGATGACTTGTCCGGTGATGTACGACGATTCGTCCTGACAGAGGAAAACCGCCGCGTTGGCGATATCCTCCGGTCGGCCCGCCCGGCGCACCGGCGTGATGCTCGCGAAGTGCTCCAGGCTAGCGGTAAACCTTCCTTCGGCAATCGCCTTCTCGAGCATCGGGGTCACCACCATGCCGGGAGGAATCGTGTTGACTGTAATGCCTTTCGGGCCGAGCTCAAGGGCCAGACTCTTGGTCAGGCCGATCACGCCGGACTTGGAGCTGACGTAGGCAGCCATCCGCGCCTGACCGCCCTGTGCGCTGGACGACGAGATGTTGACGATGCGGCCCCACCCGGCATCGAGCATGTCGGGCAGCACCACCTGCGTGCAGATGAACGGACCACGCAGGTTCACCGCCATGACCCGGTCCCACTGCTCGTCCGTGATCTCGGCGAACTTGCCGAACTGCTCAATGCCGGCGTTGTTCACCAGGATCAGCACCGGTCCAAGTTCGGCCCGCACCTTGGACACAGCCGACTCGACCTGTGCGCGGTCGGACACGTCGACGACATAGCCTCCGACGTCGGCGCCGTTTCCGTTCAGCCGAGCCGCTTGCTCCTGCACCGACTCGGCGGCGATGTCGAACATCGCAACCTTGGTGCCGCGGGCGGCGAGCGCCTCGGTGATGGCCAAGCCCAGTCCCATGGCTCCGCCGGTCACGATCGCGGTTGTTCCCTGAAACGGCATCGCACTACTCGAAACGGACGTATAGCCGGGTCAGTCCCCGCAAGATGAAAATGGGCAGATACCGGTATCGGCGGTTGCCGGGGGGGTCGTGCCTGTCCTCATCGATGCGAATGTTGTTGGTGCGGGCGAGCAACCGCTCGAGACTGACGCGCGCCTCGGTGCGTGCCAGCGGCGCTCCGGGGCAGGCGCGCGGGCCGCGGCCGAACGCGACATGGCTGCGCGCGTTGGGGCGGTGGATGTCGAACACATCGGGCCCGGGGAATTTGCGCGGATTACGATTGAGCGCAGCATTGACGAGCATCACCGTGGTGCCTGCCGGCAGGTCGACCCCGCCGACGGTCACCGGGCACTTGGACAAACGGAAGTCACCGCGCACCGGGCTCTCGTAGCGCAAGGCCTCCTCGATGAAGTCCGGGATGAGTTCGCGGTTGGCGCGCAACTTGCTTTGCAGCTGCGGGCTTTCGGCGAGCATCATCACCGCGGCGCTGAGCAGGCGCACGGTCGTCTCCTGCCCGGCGGCGAACAGATTGGCCGCCACGCGCACCGCGTCGATCACTTCGAGCGTGCTGCCGTCCGGGAAGGTGGCGGACGCGGCTCCGGTCAACACGTCGCCGCACGGATTTCGCCGTCTGTCCTCGATGTAGGCGGTGAATTTGCCATAGAGGTATTCCAGCGGCGAATGACGCATCGTGTCACCCTCGCTGCTGCCGATCGTGCCCGCTTCGCTGAGCAGCGCGGCGCGGAACTCCTCGTGATCCGACTCGGGAACGCCCAGCAGGTCCGCGATCACCAGCATCGCGAATGGGGAGGCGAAATCCCCGATGAATTCGCACCCTGCACCGCTCAGCGCGACGTCCAGCTGACGATCGGCGAGGCGCCACATGAACTCTTCGTTTTCCTTGAGCCGCTTGGGAGTGATCATCCGGGACAGCAACGCCCGGTGCGCGGTGTGCGCCGGTGGATCGAAGGTGGGCAACTGGTCGTTGAACGGCAGGTCGTCACGCCGCGCAGCGATCAGCTCGGTGATGTCGTCGGCGCCTCGACCCTCCAGTGCCTCGGGGAAGCCCGGAAACGGCCCCGTTACCGAAATGCAGGACGAGAATCTCTTGGTGTCGTTGTAGATCGCGACACCCTCGTCGTAACCGGTGACCAATTCCTCGCGCATCGCGCCGAGATAGCCGTATGGATCGGCGAGTAACTCGTTGTCGGTGAACAAGTCCCTTTTGTCGATGTCGTCGGCCTTCACTGCGGCAGTTCCACTCCCTCAAAGCTTTTGAACATCTCCGGCTGTGGCGGCGTCATCTGCAGGTAGAGGTCGATGTGGCGAATCCTGTCATCAGCGGTGAACTCGTATACCGACAGCGAATTCACCACGCTGCTGAAATCGCCTACTTCGCTCCGCTCCTCCAGCTCGAGGAACACCCGGCCGCCGGACTCGGTGATGTGTTTGAACGAGCACTCCCATTTCGACGATGTGGCCCACTGGGTGAGGAATTCGACATAGTCCGGCCACTTCATCACCTCTTTGAAGGCGCCGACTCGCTCGAAATGGTCGACGGCGACCAGTGCGGCCAGCGGCCCCCAACTGTTTACCGAGAAGCCGGGCTTCTTCGCTTCGTCGACCAGACGCTTCGTGACGGTGCAGTACTGCAGCACCGTGCGTGATCGGCCGGTGTGCGAGCCGATGACGTCGTCGACGTTCAGCAACACCGTCATACCGATACCCCGGCCTCGGCCAGGCAACGTTCGAGCGCCTCGACGTATTCTCGGGTGCCGTGGAACGGGCCATGCACTCCGATCGCGACGTCCAGGAAGGCGTTGTACTCGTCGTTCACATGGGTCTCCCAGCGCGTCAACTCCCCAACACCGTTGGTCTCGATGAAACTGTAGGAGTAGAAGCCCATCTGGACGCCGTCCTTGGTGTGGCCTTCCCACCGGGTCTTCATGACGACACCGTTCTCGGCCGGCCAGTATTTGAAGTCGGCGGGCTTCCAGTCCGGGAAGGTCAGCGAGTAGGCCTTGGCCTCCATCGTCGAAGCGCGTGCGGTGTCCTCGGGGAACTCACTGAATTTGAATACCTGGTCGCCGGTGAAATACGGCGAGACGTAAACACCGTCGTCGGCGAATTTCCAAGCGTCGGCGAATGCTTCGCCGTCCTGGACTCCCTGGCGCAGGTACGCGTCGCGGTAGGCCTCGGCCATCCGGCGGTGGTGGGCAATGCGTTCGGCGATGTTCATTGGAATTCCTCCCGGCTCAGGCGCCATTGGCCATGTAGCGGTCCACCACGGAGTGGTAGTGCCCGATGACGACTTCCTCTTTGACCAGCGACATGTGGTCGAGCCTGCTGTTGCGCAGCCCGAGTTGCTGTCGCGGCATCTGCTCGTAATCCTGTTGCAGCGCTTCGAAGTACTTGTAGCTGCCGGGCTCCTCCACCTCGGTCAACGGAACGCGGAAGGCGTCGCGGTGTTCCGGTGGCAGGTACATGTAGCTGCTGACGTGCCAGATGCACCGATTCGGGTCGCCGTCAGGATGGGGCGCCGCCATGATGACGTGACACTCGCCGGCGCGGATGGTCATGAAGTAGTTGGGGAACAGCACCCAGCCCTGGTTGTCGCTCATCTGGTCGTCGGTGAGACCGCTGACGTCGAGACCCATGCCGGTCAAAGTGTCGCGGGTGGCGCGCTGGAGCAACTTACGTGCGGTGACGCCGTCGGGAAACTCGACCGAGCCGTCCGGCGCCCGGTATTCGGCGACCAGTTCCTGGAAGCGCGGGATCACCGCAACGGTCGACGGGAAGGTGTCCGGCAGGTTCAGAATGCCCTCGATCTGCTTCTCTGCACTGGCACCTTTCACTTCGAACGGAGCAACCGCGACGCTGTGGTTTTCGAAGAACCGGTACCGGGCGGTCGTCGGATCGATCACGAGCACCGTCAGGAGTTGCGGGTGAATGCCGTTGATGTGGTAGCCCTCTTCGAAGGCGTCCATGACGACCTTCCAGTTGCACTCCAGGGGCTCCCGGACATTCATCACGGTGACCATGTCGTCGAGGTGGTATGGGGTGAGTAGTTCGATAACGTCGGGGCCGAGAAATTCGCTGAGCGGCTGAGCATTCGGATCGGGGTTGACGAAGATGAACCCGCCGAAGGTGTCTACCGGCACTTCCAGCAGCGAGTTCTCGTCCTTGTCGATCGGGCCCGCCAGGTTCTCCCGCAGCATCCCGCGCAGCTTGCCTTCCAAGTCATACGACCAGAGGTGGTACTGGCACAGGAAGCCGCGCTTGGCGTTCCCGGCAGCCGCATTGCACAGGATGTTTCCCCGATGGCGGCAAGCGTTGACGAATCCGCGCAGTTTCTCATCCTTGCCGCGGACGATCACGAATGATTGGTCCAGAATCCGGTACTGCTTCCAGTCGCCCGCATTCGGAAGCTCATCGACTCGCCCGGCGATCTGCCACACCCGCATCCAGATGCGCTCGCGCTCCCGCTGCGCGTAATCGCTCGACGTGTAGCGGTCGGTCGAGATGGACATATTGAAGGCGTCGACGTCGTGTTGATCGAGTCCAAGACCTGCGTCCCGCTCCACCCATTGCCCCGGTCGTGTCACTTGACTCATGCCGATCTCCTCATCGTCGTGACGGTCGGACGCGAGCGGACTGCGGCATCCGCCTGGTGTGACGGCTGTCACCATATACACGTATGTATGCGATATACAAGAATGTATTAAAGTGGCTCATGTCACACTGTGGGACCCGCGACCGTTCGATCGAGACGTGGCGTCGATAGAGGAGCGTTCCGATCGCGAGGTGGCCGGTCATTAGTGTTGCGCGACAGATCCTTTCGGGGAGCTCGCGCCGCGCGAGAGGGCCACAAGCGTGCTGCGATGTGGGAGGATGGGCCGATGGCAGAACGGTGGACGAGGGAGCGACGCCTCGAGCACACGCGCGGCCTGTTGTTGGACGCCGCCGAAGAAGTCTTCGCGCGCAAAGGCCTGAGTGGGGCCGCGCTCGAGGACATCGCTGAGGCAGCCGGGTACACCCGTGGCGCGATCTACTCCCACTTCGGCGCCAAGGAAGAGTTGTTCCTTGCGGTGACGGACCGCCAACGGCAACGGTTTCTCGACGGCTTCACCGAGGTCATCCAGTCCTTCCATCGGCTTGGCGACATCGATATCGACGAACTCGCTGATCGGTGGAGCCAGGCCAGTGGCGATCCGCACCGTGCCGCGCTCAACTACGAACTCACGTTGTTTTTGCTGCGGAGCCCGGAGGCACGCGACAGGCTCGCCGCTCAGCGAATGGAGACCATCCGCTCACTGGCTGAATTCATCGCCAAAAACATTGCGAGACTGGGGGCATCGCTCACGATGCCGGCCAACGACCTGGCCCGCGTCATCCTTGCCGTCAACGACGGTGTCACCCTGGGCAGCCAACTTGACGGAGTGAATCTCTACCGCCCGTATCTGCAGCTGGTGGTGTCGGCCGTTGTCCCCGCCGGGGACGCCCCTTAACTAGAGCTCGCCCAGCTCCGGCGGTGGCCGGTATTCGGGCTCGTAACCCGAAACGCGGATCGGACTCCCGACGAGGCGGAAGTTGCCCGCAGTCACAACGACTTCGGGGGTCGCCTCGAGCGCCTCGGGCAGCGTTTTGACCGCAGCCGCGGGAACCCCCAACGGACGCAGCCTGCGTTCCCAATCGGCGGCGGTGTCGGTCGCCAGCATCGCCGTGACCACGGCGAGCACCTCGTCGCGGCGGGACACGCGTTCGGCCATCGTCTCGAAGCCGCCGATACCGGCCTCCTCGGCGAACGATTTCCAGAAGCCGTCGTGCGTGATGAACAGCGCAAGATACCCGTCGGCGGTCGGGAACAGTTGCGCTGGAACATAATACGAATGAGCTCCGTAGGGGCGCCGCTGCGGTCCGACACCGTCATTGAGATACGCGGAGGCGTGATAGTTCAGCTGCGACAGCATGACGTCGCGCAGCGAGACATCCACTTGCCCACCGGTGCCGGAGACAATCTTGGCCAACAGCCCCAGGGCCGCGGACATTCCGGTGGAGTTGTCGGCCGAGGAGTAGCCCGGCAGCGTCGGCGGGCCATCGGGGTCGCCGGTCAGCGCGGCGATCCCGAAACCCGCCTGCACCACGTAGTCGAAGGCCGGATCGTCGCCGCCGTGCAGGCCGAACCCGGTGATCGCCACGCAGACGATCCGCTCGTTGTGGGGGCGCAGCTGCTCATAGGTGAGGCCCAGCCGCCGGATCGCCGACGGTTTCAGATTGACCAGCAGCGCATGGGATTCCGTCACCAGCTCACCCAGCCGTTGCTGTCCCGCGTCGGTATTCAGGTCCAGACAGATGCTGGCTTTGTTGCGGTTGAGGCTGGCGAAGTAGCTGGCCCCGACCCCTCGCGAGATCTCGCCACCGCGCGGCTCGATCTTGGTGACCTCGGCGCCCAGGTCGGCGAGCAGCATGGTTGCGTAAGGGCCGGCCAGCATGGTGCCGACCTCTAGGATGCGTATCCCCGCCAACGGCCCCGTGTTAGCCGTCAACGCAACTCCGTTGCCAGAGCAGCGATCATCTCGCGGGTCCGCCGCTTGGAGGCGACAAGTTCGTCTCGGTTGTCGCCGATGGGCAGCAGCCGCACCGACAGGTCGGTCACGCCGGCGTCGGCGAAGCGGCGCATCCGGGCCAGGATGGCGCCCTCGTCGCCGGCCGCGCACAGGTCGCCGACATCGCGGGCATCACCGCGTTCGAGCAAGCGTTGGTAGTTGGGCGACACCTCGGCCTCGCCCAGAATGCGATTGGCCCGATCCTTGGCCTCGTCGACTTGTCCGGGCGCACAGAGACATACCGGGATGCCCGCGACGATCCGCGGCGCCGGCCGCCCGGCATCCGCGGCGGCCTTGGTGATCTTGGGCGCGATGTGGTCACCGATCGCGCGCTCGTCGGCCATCCACAACACGGTGCCGTCGGCGAGTTCACCGGCGATCTGCAGCATCACCGGGCCCAACGCGGCGACCAGAACCGGCATCGGGGTATCGGCCCCGATCGCCAGCGGATTGTGCACCGTGAACGAATCATTCTCGACGTCAACCGGTCCCGGCCCGGCGACAGCGGCGTTGAGCACCTGCAAGTAGTCGCGGGTGTAGGCGGCCGGCTTCTCATACGGCAATCCGAGCATGTCCCGGATGATCCAGTGGTGCGACGGCCCGACCCCCAGCGCCAGCCGTCCACCGGCCACGGCGTGCGTCGAGAGCGCTTGACGGGCAAGGGCGATTGGGTGCTGGGCCTGCAGTGGCACCACCGCGGTACCCAGCTCGATGCGCGAGCTGTGCGCGGCCATCAGGGACACCATGGTCAGGCAGTCGAAATCGTCGGGAACCTGTGGCATCCACGCGGTGTCCAGGCCCGCGGATTCGGCCCACTCGATATCCGAGGCCAGCTTGTCCACCTTGCGGGCCATGTCGCCACGCTCGGCGCCGATCATCACTCCGACGCGCACTGTTCCTCCACAACCGGATCGCGGGTGCCGGTCAATGCGCGGATCTCCCGCACAAGGACATCGAGCGGTGTGCCGGTGGGGAATACCGCGGCGGCCCCGGTGGATAGCAGCTTGGGCACGTCGGCGTGCGGGATGGTTCCCCCGACCACGACCGCGATGTCCGCGGCGTCGGCGGCGCGCAGTGCCTCGATGGTGCGCGCGGTGAGCGCCAGATGAGCACCGGACAGGATGCTCAAGCCCACGACCGCCACGTCCTCCTGGACGGCGATCGAGGCGATGTCCTCGATGCGCTGCCGGATGCCGGTGTAGATCACCTCGAAACCGGCATCCCTCAAAGTGCGTGCGACGATTTTGGCACCGCGATCGTGTCCGTCCAGGCCGGGCTTGGCGACCAGAATCCGGGCAGCCACTAGAACACCACCGGTTGCTGGAATTCGCCCCACACCGCCTTGAGCGCGGAGACCATTTCACCGACGGTGCAGTATGCGTTGGCGCAGTCGATCAGCCTGTGCATCAGATTGTTGTCTCCTTCGGCGGCGCGCGATAGCGCTGCGAGACTGGATTTGACTGCGGCCGAATCTCTTTCGGACTTCACCTTGGAGAGTCGCTTGAGTTGAAGATCGCGGCCCTCCGCGTCCAGTTCGTAGGTCACGACATCCGGTTCCGGCTCCTCGGTCACGAACCGGTTGACCCCGACGACGGGCCGGGCACCGGACTCGATGTCCCCGTGGGTCTTGAACGCCTCGTCGGCGATCAGGCCCTGCAGGTAACCGTCCTCGATGGCATGGACCATTCCGCCGTGCCGCTCGAGGTCATCCATGATCTCGACGATGCGAGCCTCGGTGGCATCGGTCAGCGCCTCGACGAAGTAAGAGCCGCCTAGCGGGTCCGCGACGCTGGCCACGCCGGTTTCGTGGGCCAGGATCTGCTGGGTGCGCAGCGCCAGTGTCGTGGTTTCCTCGGTGGGCAAGGCGAACGGCTCGTCCCAGGCCGCAGTGAACATCGACTGGACACCGCCCAGCACCGCGGCCATCGCCTCGTAGGCCACCCGGACGATGTTGTTGTGGGCCTGCGGCGCGTACAGCGATGCGCCACCACAGACGCAGCCGAAGCGGAACATCGCCGCCTTGGCCGTCACTGGCTTATCCGGGGCCCCGTAACGCTCCTGCACGATCGTCGCCCAACGCCGCCGCCCCGCACGGTATTTGGCGATCTCCTCGAAGAAGTCCCCATGGGTGTAGAAGAAGAACGAGATCTGCGGTGCGAACTGGTCGATGGTCATCCGACCGCGTTCCACCACGGTGTCGCAGTAGGTCACCCCGTCGGCGAGGGTGAACGCCATCTCTTGCACCGCGTTGGCCCCGGCGTCGCGAAAGTGGGCGCCCGCGACGGAAATCGCGTTGAATCGCGGCACCTCGGCCGCGCAGAACTCGATGGTGTCGGCGATCAGCCGCAGCGACGGCTCCGGCGGCCAAATCCAGGTTCCGCGGGACGCGTACTCCTTGAGGATGTCGTTCTGGATGGTCCCGGTGAGTTTCGCTCGCGGTATCCCCTTTTTCTCGGCGGCGGCGACGTAGAAGGCCAACAGGATCGCCGCCGTTCCGTTGATCGTCATGCTGGTGCTGAGCTTGTCCAACGGGATGCCGTCGAACAGGATCTCGAAGTCGGCCAGGGTGTCCACCGCGACACCGACCCGGCCGACCTCCTCGCCGAACTCCGGATCGTCGGAGTCGTACCCGCACTGGGTCGGCAGATCGAGCGCCACCGACAGCCCGGTGCCGCCTTGCTCCAGCAGGTAGCGGTATCGGCGGTTGGATTCCTCGGCGGTGCCGAATCCCGAGTATTGCCGGAAGGTCCAGAGCTTGCCGCGGTAGCCGGACGCGAAGTTGCCCCGGGTGAACGGAAACTCCCCGGGCGCCGGAGGTGACGCCGTTACGTCTCTCGGGCCGTACACCGGCGCGAGCGGAATGCCGGATGGTGTCTGAGCAGCGTTATCCATCGATGAATAACGTACTTGCAAAAAAAGAGAATGCCAATACCACACGCCTGAACTGGGGAATCAAGCGCAGCTTGGCGGTGTTCCGGCCCCCGATCGGGCTTGAACCGCCTATGGCCGGCAGAGAATTTCGCCGTGTGGGATCGACAGCCAGCCATCAGGCGCCGCGGCCCACGCGCGCCAGGCCGCGGAGATCTCCTCGAGCTGGGCCGCCGTGGCCAAACCCAGCTCCAGCAGGTCGCGCGCGACCCGCGAGTGCAGTATCCGGTCGGCCCACATGCCGCCCCACCATTCGCGCGTCGCCGGCGTCGCGTAGCACCACACGCTGCCCGTCGGCGTCACATCGGCGAAACCCGCCTGCTGCGCCCAGGACAGCAACCGCCGCCCCGCATCGGGTTGGCCCCGGTTCGCACGAGCGGCGCGCTGGTACAGCTCGCGCCACAGGTCCAGCGCCGGCAACTGCGGGAACCAGATGAATCCGGCGTAGTCGGCGTCCCGGGCCGCTACGACGCCGCCGGATACGCACACCCGTTTCATCTCCCGCAGTGCCGCTACCGGATCCGCGACGTGTTGGAGCACCTGATGCGCGTGCACGATATCGAATGCGCCGTCCGGAAAGTCGAGCCGATGCACATCGGCGGTCGCGAACGACACGTTCGACAGGCCACGCTGCTGGATCTCGGTGCGGGCGACGCCGAGAACGTCGGCCGACTGGTCGACGGCCGTTACCTGCCCCGGCCTGACGCGGGCGGCCAGATCAGCGGTGATCGTCCCGGGCCCGCATCCGATATCCAGCACCGACAAGCCGGACTTCAGGTGGGGCAGTAGGTAGGCCGCTGAGTCGTCCGCCGTGCGTGGTTGGTGACTGCGGAGCACCGACTCGTGGTGCCCGTGGGTGTAGGTGGGCCCGCGTTCGTCCGTCATGCCTGAAGCGTATCCGTGAATTCATAATATGAAATAAATATCTCACTATATGAGATCAATCCACTGGAACGTTGAGGATCGGACGGTCGACCGCGGCACCGGGGCCGTCGAAATGCCACCACTCCCCGGAGTACGGGGCCAGGCCGCCGTACTTCATGGCGTCCCGCAGCGCCGCCCGGTTCGCCTGGGCGTCTGCGCTGACCCCCTGGGTTGCGAAAGCGTTTGCGCGCGAGGAGAAATCATCGAAGTCGGTGCCCATGTCGGCCAGGCAGAGCCCCTCGGCGTGCAGCCCGGACGCGCACGGCTGCTGTGTCGTCGTCACCGTCACGTCCACTGAGCGCCCCGACTCGTGGCTGTGCGCATACTGCCCGGGCCGGGCGACCCACGCCGGGTTGGGCACGACGTTGAACATCTTGACTTGGACGTCGTGGGGCCGGTAGCAGTCCCAGAACACGAGCAGGTGCCCCTGCGGGCGCAGCGCCGTCGCGGCCGTCGCAAGTCCGGACGCCATCGACTGGTGCACCAGGCATCGGGCGTCGGACGGGTACAGCTGCGTGTGCGTGAAGTTGTTGGTGGTCGCGTAGCGCAGGTCGATGATGGCGTCGGGGACCGCGGTGCGGACGTCGACGAATCCGGCGTCGCGGGCCGCATCGCTCACCGGCGGGACATCTGGACTCGCCTGCGCGGTCCCGATCCCGGAGACCGCGACCGCTAGCGCAAGGATCGGCCGCAATACACGCATCTGGTCATTGTCGCCGTTGAACGCCCCCAGTCGCGTCATCTGCTACGAGATGTCGCCGTGGACATAGCGCTGCAGGTTCGGCGCCATAGCCGCCACCACCTCGTCCTCGGGCATTGATGCGATCGGCTCCATCTTCCAGACGCAGCGCAACAACGCGAAGCCGATCAGCTGGGTGGCGATCAACCCGCTGCGCCGCAGTCGTTCCTCCTCGTCGGCTCCCAGGGCGGGCCCGCCGATCAGGCCGCGCTCCACGATCAGCCGCAGCTTGTCGCGGGTCTTGTCTTCGGCGTCGTCTACGGCGCCTTGGGTCAGTTCGCGGCTGGGTCCATCGTGATCACTGACATCGTGCCCACGATCGAGCGCGCCGTGTACTGGCTGACGAAGGCGCACGAAAGCACCTGCCGTCACCAGTAGCGCCCCTAACACGGACAGGTATCGAACTTGATTCGGCGCATCCCTTTTGGAGTGCGAAATGTCAGCGGAGACTGCGATGGATCGGTTGATTATGCACGGCCAGGGGCGGGATCGAACCGCCGAGCTTGCGCATTTCATTGAAAGGACAACCCATGGCACTTACGTTGGACCAAGCCCGCTCGGTCTACGACCGGATCGGCCGCATGCAGGATTGGCAAGGGTTCTATGAAGACGCGACCACCGAACGGTTGGTGGCCGAGGCGGCCCTGGCTGGAGACCAGACGATTTTCGAGTTCGGCTGCGGCACTGGCCGGTTCGCTGCGCACCTGCTGGCCTCTTTGCCGGGCAGTGTTACTTACCTCGGCGTGGACATCAGCCCGGTCATGGTCGACCTAGCTACCCGTCGGCTCAGAGCCTGGGCTGATCGGGCCGAGGTGGTGCTGGTCGAGGGCACACTGCCGTTACCGGCTGATGACGGGTTCGCCGACCGCGTGATTTCCGCCTTCGTGTTCGACCTCCTCGACGTGCACTATGCCCGCGAAGTGCTTCGTGACCTGCGGCGCATCCTCTCCCCAGAAGGCCGGCTTTGCCTCGCCGGCCTCGCCCACGGCGAAGGTCAGCTCGAACGCGCAATATCACAAGTGTGGGGCGGCCTCTGGCGCGTGGCGCCGCGAGTGGTTGGCGGGTGTCGCCCTATCAGCCTGTCCACGCTGCTCGGCGACGAATGGCAGGTCCAGCATCACTCACGTGTGCATCGCTTCGGGCTCGTCACCGACGTCGTGATAGCGGCGCCCAATTCATGACAATCGTGAGCGCGTGGGCCCAGCGACGGGCACGAAGACGTGTGACGCGAAACTCTAGATTGGTGGCCAGGGGCGGGATCGAACCGCCGACCTTCCGCTTTTCAGGCGGACGCTCGTACCGACTGAGCTACCTGGCCGGAAGGCATGTAGTGCCTCGCCGAGTTGGCGACCCTGACGGGACTCGAACCCGCGACCTCCGCCGTGACAGGGCGGCGCGCTAACCAACTGCGCCACAGGGCCTTGCTGCTGCTCCGCGTCACCGCGTCGCGTACCCCCAACGGGATTCGAACCCGTGCTACCGCCGTGAAAGGGCGGCGTCCTAGGCCACTAGACGATGGGGGCCAGAACCGAATCACTCCGGGGTACTCGCAACATGGTTTCGTTAGGAGCCAAGTCAGCTTAGGTCACGGTGTGCCCAATCCTCAAACGAGCCGGGTTTGAGCCCCAAGTATCCTGAATCTCCGCGGCCCCTATAGCTCAGTTGGTAGAGCTACGGACTTTTAATCCGCAGGTCCTAGGTTCGAGTCCTAGTGGGGGCACCGAAGCGTTTTTTAGCCTCGGTCGATCGGCGCTCAGCGCCCGAGCACGGCGCTGCTGTAGGTGACATCGGCAAAGGCTTGGGCGACCTCGTCGTCAGAGTAGACAAAGCCGTTGGCCGCATGCAGTTCCGCGACGGTCTGCGACGACGTCCGCCAGCCGCGCCGGCTCAGGTGGTCGACGATATGGCTTCGCTCGCCGTGATACACGAGATCGTTGAAGTCAACCTCGAACCCGAGCTCACTCATCCGGTCGTGGTGCGCACGCCAGCGGGGGTCGGCGAAAATGGCGGTGTCGGGCACGAAGTCGAAGGCCAGTCGGCTGCCGGTGGCGCTCAGCGCGGTGATGTTGTCGAACAGCGCGTCCTGAGCCGCCTCGGGCAGGTACACCAACAGGCCCTCGGCGCTCCACGCCGACGGAGCCTGCGGATCGAATCCGGCGCTGCGCAACGCCGTGGCCCAGTCGTCGCGCAGGTCGACGGCGACGGTGCGCCGCTCGGCGGTCGGTTCGGCGCCCAGATCGTCCAGGGTCAGAGACTTGAACTCGATGACCTCCGGCATGTCGACCTCGTAGACAACGGTGCCCGCCGGCCACGGCAGGCGGTACGCGCGCGCGTCCAGCCCCGCCGCGAGGATCACCGCCTGGCCGATTCCGCTCCGCGTTGCGTCCAGGAAGAAGTCATCGTAAAACCTTGTGCGACAAGCCATCCCTCGCGCCATCCGGTGCGGATCGAACTCGGACGCCCCGCCGGCCGGAATCTCGCCGTTCACCAGACGGACGTAGACGTCGATCCCGACGGCACGCACCAGCGGCGCCGCGTAAGGGTCCTCGATCAGCTTCGCATCGGAGGACAGGGCACGCTGGGCGGCGACCATGGTCGCCGTAGCTCCCACGCTCGTCGCCAGATCCCAGCGATCACGATCGGTGCGCGCCATAGTGCTCCCTCATCCCGACCAAATTAAATAGACAATCTAGTCAGTATCACAGGGCGGATCGCCAAGGTCAGCGGGACTACCCTCCGGCCTATGACCGACTACGCCCAGCGGACGATCGACCTGGCCCGGCGCAACGTCACCGAGGGTGGTCGCCCGTTCGCGACCGTGATCGTCAAAGACGGCGAAGTCCTCGCCGAAAGCGCCAACAAAGTGGCACAGACGAGCGACCCGACCGCCCACGCGGAGATCCTGGCCATCCGGGAGGCGTGCGTGAAGCTGGGCACGGAGCACCTGGTCGACTGCACGATCTACGTGATGGCGCATCCGTGCCCGATGTGCCTCGGCTCGCTGTATTACTGCTCACCCAGGGAAGTCGTCTTTCTGATCACCCGCGAGGCCTACGAGCAGTACTACCTCGACGACCGCAAGTACTTCGAGGTGGCCACCTTCTACGACGAATTCGCCAAGAGCTGGGACCGGCGCCGCCTGCCCATGCGCTACCAACCGCAAGACGGTGCGGTGGAGGTGTACCGACTCTGGAACGAGCGAAACGGCGGTCAGCGCCGGTCGACCGTCGTCCCGTCACCCTGAGACGCAGCCGTTGGCAGCGACGCGAAACTTTAATACTGTTTGCGTATGCATGCAGATAGTGGCGAAGGCCGGTTGCCGGACGATCAGGTGAGTCTGGTGGTCGAGGTTTTCCGGATGCTGGCCGACGCCACCCGGGTGCAGGTGCTGTGGTCGCTGACCGACCGCGAGATGTCTGTCAACGAACTCGCCGAGCACGTCGGCAAGCCGGCGCCGTCGGTGTCCCAGCACCTGGCAAAGCTGCGGATGGCGCGGCTGGTCCGCACCCGCCGGGAGGGGACCACCATCTTCTACAGCCTCGAGAACGACCACGTCCGTCAGCTCGTCATTGACGCGGTGTTCAACGCCGAGCACGCGGGCCCGGGCGTGCCCGGTCATCACCGCAGGGACGGTCGACTGAAGGCCGTCGCGGTATCAGCGCCCCCACCGAGCCGGCGCGACAGCGGCACCAAGTGAACAAGGAAGCGGCACAACGCATTCGACCCAAGGAGACGCACCATGACCGAGCAGCACACCCACGACGCGCCCCACGCGCACGAACACGGGCACGGCGACGTCACTCACGCGCACGCGCACACCGCGCACGAGCATGACCACGTCCAGCACGAGCACTCCCACGCCCACGCCGACGGCACCGAGCACACCCATCAGCACGTGCACCAGGCGGGCCTAGAGGAGGTTCACGGTCATCCGCACTAGAGGGCACTAAAGCCGAGGGCAGTAGTGCTTTGGATCGCCGCGCAATTCCTGCGGCGGCAGATTGCGTGCCGGTGTCTGCGGCAGCGGCGCGTCGGGGGGGATGCGCCCGGATGCGCGGTCGAGGCCGGCGCGGGCCCGGGGGTGCTTGCGGTACCTGGGCGGTACAAACGCGAAGATCAGCCGCACCAGGTTGCCAAAGCGTCGGTGCAACCACTCGTCGCGGTCGGTCCACTCAAAGCCCAACCGTTCTCGAACGGCTGGGTGATACAAGCCGACTGTGAGCCAGACGAAGAACGGCCGCGACAGCTTGGTCAGGCCGCCCCACAGCCAATCCGGGAGCCACGGGGCGATCGGCAGCTTGTCATACATGGTCAGGTCGAGCACTGCCCGCGTCGCGTGATTGTCCTCTAACACGTTGCGGCACATGTGGTCCCAGTAGACCTGAAACTCTTCCCAGGTCTTTGGCACCGGACGCATGCTCATGCCGTACATCCGGTACCACTGAATGTGTTCGTCGAAGAGTTGGCGCTTTTCGGCTTCGGTCAGACCGCCGCCGAACCGTTCGGCCACCAGGATCGTGCCCATGAAGAACGTGGTGTGCGCCCAATAAAAGACGTCGGGATTGAGTGCGTGGTACCGACGCCCTTGGTCATCCACACCCTTGATGTCGATGTGGTAGTCGCGGACCTCGGCACCCGTCGTCGGAGCCCGGTCTCCGTCGAAGACCACCCCGCCGATCGGGTACAGCGACCGCATCACCCGCGGCAACGGTTCGGTGAAGAACGTCGAGTGTTGCTCCACAGCGGCGCCCAACTGCGGGTGCATGTTCTGCATGGATCCCGCGAACGGGCCCTGCAGCATGCCGCGCCAGTCGCCGAAGTACCGCCAGGTCAGGGATTCGGGGCCGAGCGGGACTGGAGGCGCGTCGTAACCGAGGGGCGACACCGGGCACCCGCCGGCCACAGCGGTGGCGCCCGAATCGTCGCGCGCGACGTCGCTGGTCAGCGGGCGGGGTCCGGACGTATGTTGAGTCACTATTGGATTCCTGTAGGTATATGCAAAACTGACTACATGCGTTGTCATTTCTAGCTTAGGAGTGGTGTGCAGTCCGGTCAACGACGGGGCCGGTGGACCGGCGTCCCCTTGGGGGATCGCCTGGCCCTGCGCCGCGACGACCTCATCGCCGCCGGTGTGCAATTGCTCGGCAGCGACAGTCGATCGGCGTTGACCGTGCGTGCCGTGTGCCGCAAGGCGGCGCTGACCGAACGCTACTTCTACGAAAGCTTCTCGGATCGTGACGAATTCGTGCGCGCGGTCTACGACGATGTGTGCACGCGCGCAATGAACACGCTCACCTGTGCAAATACCCCACGGGAAGCCGTCGAAAAGTTCGTCGAGCTGATGGTCGACGACCCGGTCCGTGGGCGCGTGCTGTTGCTGGCACCGGCGGTCGAGCCGGTATTGACGCGCTCGGGTGCGGAGTGGATGCCCAACTTCATCGAACTGCTGCAGCGCAAACTGTCGCGGATCGGCGATCCCGTGCTGCAGAAGATGATCGCCACCAGCCTGATCGGCGGCCTGTCGAGCCTGTTCACCGCGTACCTGAACGGGCAGCTCGGGGCGAGCCGCAAGCAATTCATCGACTACTGCGTCAACATGCTCTACATCACGGCCGCGCCGTATGTGCCGGCCCCGGATCTGGGCTAGCTGAGCGGCCGTTTAACGGCCGCAGCACGGCGGCAAACCTAGAGATTGGGCGTTCCACCCGGGCCGTCCCAAAGGTGGCATAGAACCGTTATGCGGCGCGCGGCCAGGCAGCTTGATGCTACCGAAGTGCACAGATATATTGACTGCAACCCGTCGACACAGATAACTGGAGGCCGTATGTCAGCCGAGCTGACAAACCTACAGCTGCTGCACGAACTTGAGCCGGTAGTTGAGAAATGCCTGAATCGGCACGAGAGCATGCATAAGGACTGGAACCCGCACGACTACATCCCGTGGTCGGACGGCAAGAACTTTTACGCGCTCGGCGGGCAGGATTGGGACCCCGAGCAGAGCAAGCTCAGCGATCTCGCCCAGGTGGCGATGGTGCAGAACCTGATGACGGAAGACAACCTGCCTTCCTATCACCGCGAGATCGCGATGAACTTCGGCCTGGACGGACCCTGGGGCCAGTGGGTCAACCGGTGGACCGCCGAGGAGAACCGGCACGGCATCGCGCTGCGCGACTACCTGGTGGTGACCCGCGCGGTCGACCCGGTCGAGCTGGAGAAGCTGCGCATCGAGGTAGTCAACCGGGGCTTCAGTCCCGGCCAGAACCAGCAGGTTCGAGCCGACCTGTTCGCCGAGAGCCTGTTCGACTCCGTCATCTACGTGACGTTCCAGGAGCTGGCCACCCGGATTTCGCACCGCAACACGGGCAAGGCGTGCAACGAGACGATCGCCGACCAGCTGCTGGCCAAGATCTCGGCCGACGAGAACCTGCACATGATCTTCTATCGCGATGTCAGCGAGGCCGGGTTCGAGATTGCGCCCAATCAGGCGATGAAAGAGCTACACAAGGTGCTGCGCAACTTCCAGATGCCGGGCTATCAGGTCCCGGAGTTCCGGCGCAAAGCCGTGTTCATCGCCGTCGGGGGGGTCTATGACCCCCGTATCCACCTCGACGACGTGGTCATGCCGGTGCTGAAGAAGTGGCGCATCTTCGAGCGCGAGGACTTCACCGGTGAGGCGGCGGAGATGCGCGACGACCTCGCCCTGCTGATCAAGGAACTCGAGCAGGCCTGCGAAAAGTTCGAGATATCGAAGCAGCGCCAACTCGACCGGGAAGCCCGCACGGGCAAGAAGACCACGGCGTTCGAGCTGCACCAGACCGCGGGCAAGCTGGCAATGAGCCGCCGGTAACCTGCCTTGCGCATCGGTCCCATCACGCTTGCCAGCCCGGTGGTGCTGGCCCCGATGGCGGGCGTGACCAACGTTGCCTTTCGGACCCTGTGTCGTGAACTGGAGCAGTCGAAGGTCGGCACGGTCAGCGGGCTCTATGTCTGCGAGATGGTGACGGCGCGCGCGCTCATCGAGCGGCACCCGGTCACCATGCACATGACCACCTTCGCGCCGGACGAGTCGCCACGCTCGTTGCAGCTCTACACGGTCGATCCGGCGACCACGTACGCCGCCGCCAAGATGATCGCCGACGAGGGCCTCGCCGACCACATCGACATGAATTTCGGCTGTCCGGTGCCCAAGGTCACCAAACGCGGCGGCGGTGCGGCGTTGCCCTACAAGCGGCGGCTGTTCGGGCAGATCGTCGCGGCGGCCGTGCGCGCAACCGAAGGCACCGACATCCCGGTGACCGTCAAATTCCGCATCGGCATCGACGACGAGCATCCGACGCACCTTGACGCCGGCCACATCGCCGAGATCGAGGGTGCCGCCGCGGTCGCGCTGCACGCCCGCACGGCGGCGCAGCGCTACTCCGGCACCGCCGATTGGGAGCAGATCGCGCTGCTCAAGCAACACGTGCGGACGATCCCGGTGCTGGGCAACGGTGACATCTACGACGCCAGCGACGCCCTGACGATGATGGCCAGCACCGGTTGCGACGGCGTCGTGATCGGCCGCGGGTGCCTGGGCCGGCCCTGGCTTTTCGCCGAACTGTCGGCCGCGTTCACCGACAGCCCGGCACCCACGCCGCCCACGTTGGGCGAGGTTGCCGACATCGTCCGCCGACACGGACAGCTGTTGACAGCGCACTTCGGCGAGGACAAGGGGATGCGCGACATCCGCAAGCACGTCGGCTGGTACCTGCACGGCTTCCCGGCCGGCTCGGAGCTCCGCCGAGCGCTGGCCATGGTCAAGACGCTCGACGAACTCGATTCGCTGCTAAGCCAATTGGACGGCACCGTGCCCTTCCCGGAGGCGGCGAGCGGCCCACGCGGCCGGCAGGGCTCACCGGCCCGGGTCGCGCTGCCCGAAGGCTGGCTCACCGACCCCGACGACTGCACCCTGCCGGCCGGCGCCGACGTGATGCACTCCGGCGGCTGATCGACCGCTCGAAATCGCGTCCGGACCGATAACTCAGTACGATGTGGACCTTGCTGCATTGCGCGTTCCTGCGGCGGATCGGTGACGCGCCGCCGCCCGAGCGCGACAAAGGAGTGCGACCCAAGGTGGCACGGGCCGCAGCGCTGAATAAGCCAAGCGCCTGGGCCGACGTTGCGCACAGATACGCTGACATCCGCATCAGAGCTTCGGAGGCCGGTAGGACATGAGTGACGCCGAGGACGACGCCACTCGCGACGCCCGACGCCCTGCGCTTGGCGCCGCCCCCTGGGAACGGTTCTCGGAGCCGCCGGCCGACTACAGTCGCCATCTCTGGCAACCCGAGACTGCCGTCGAGCCCATCCGCTGCCGCACAGCCGACGAGGAAGAATCCGGATCCCATACCGCGGGCGGAGTCAGCGTCGCCGACCTAATCGCGAAGCTCGGTGCCCCCACGACCGGCCGGTCCACGCACCGTCGTGCCGAGCCGGACGTCGAACCTGTCGAGGCCGAGCTGCCCGTTGAGCTGCGGGAAACCCAGGTGATCGAGGACCTGGCGTACTCGCTCGACGCGGTCTCGGAGCTCCCCGACCTCGATGCCGCCGACCACCCAAGCGGCCAGCAATCCGTATCGGGCGAAGCTCCTGACGCCCGGCGACGAACATCGCGGCGCCGCCGCCGGCCGATGCTGCTGGCCGCCCGCTCGGTGGCGGCTCTGCTCGCCGCGCTCACCCTGGCCATGACCGGCGGGGCGTGGCAATGGAGTACGTCGAAGAACGCCCGGCTCAACACCATCAGCGCCCTCGACCAGAACTCCGACGATATACGCGATCGCAACGGCCAATACGGGGACGAAGATTTTTTGATCGTCGGCCTTGACTCGCGCGCCGGCGACAACGCCAACATGGGTGCCGGCAACACCGACGACGCGGACGGCGCCCGGTCGGACACCGTGATGCTGGTCAACATCCCGGCCAACCGCAAGCGCGTGGTGGCGGTGTCGTTCCCGCGCGACCTGGCGATCACCCCGATGCAATGCGAGGCGTGGAACCCGGAGACGGGCAAATACGGGCCCCTGTACGACGCGAAGACCAAATCGTGGGGCCCGAAGATGGTCTACACCGAGACCAAACTGAACTCCGCATTCGCCTTCGGTGGCCCGAAGTGTCTGGTCAAAGAGATCCAGAAGCTGTCCGGTTTGAGCATCAACCGCTTCATCGCCGTCGACTTCGCCGGGTTCGCCAAAATGGTCGACGCTCTGGGCGGTGTGGAGGTGTGCTCGAAAACCGCGCTGCACGACTACGAGCTGGGCACGGTGCTCGACCACGGCGGCCGCCAAGTCCTGGACGGCTCGACAGCCCTGAATTACGTGCGAGCCCGCCAGGTCACGACAGAAACCAACGGGGATTACGGCCGCATCAAACGTCAGCAGCTGTTCCTGTCCTCGCTGCTGCGTTCGCTGATCTCCGAGGACACGCTGCTCAACCTGAACAAGCTCAACAATGTCGTCAACATGTTCATCAGCGACACCGTCGTCGACAACGTGCAGTCGAAGGACTTGATCCAACTCGGTCAGTCGTTGCAGGGCATGGCGGCCGGGCACGTCACCTTCGTCACCGTGCCGACCGGCATCACCGACCAGAACGGCGACGAACCGCCGCGCATGGCCGACATGCGGGCGCTGTTCGACGCCATCATCAACGACGATCCGCTCCCCGAGGAAAACGACCAGAACGCAAAGAATCTCGGGACCTACGACGACAAGTCGGGACAGACGAAGGCACCCGCCACCAAGAAGGCGCCGGCCCCCACCGCGGCCCCCGAGGCCCGCCACGAGCAGGTCACCACGACCACGCCGGGCGATGTCACGGTGCGGGTCTCCAATGCGACAACGCAGAGCGGCCTGGCGGCCACCGCAACCAGCCAGCTCAAGCGGGACGGCTTCAACGTGATGACGCCCGACGATTATCCGAGTTCGGTGAACACGACGACCGTGTTGTTCTCGCCCGGCAACGAGCAGGCGGCGGCGACCGTCGCATCCTCCTTCGCCAATGCGAAGGTGCAGCGAGTGTCCGGCTACGGGCAGGTCGTTCAGGTGGTGCTTGGGCCCGACTTCAAGTCCGTCGCCACTCCCCAACCGAGCGGCTCGTCGATCAGCCTGCAGATCGAACGCGGCTCGGGCAACGCCCCGGCCAAGCTGCCGGAGGACCTGACCGTCACCAACGCCGCCGACACCACCTGCGAGTAAGCGCATTTGGCGGCGCTCCACCGCACCTTTTCGCCGCCGAGAACGTAGGCTTGGCGATATGCGGACCGCCTACCATGAGCAGCTCTCGGAGTTATCCGAGCGGCTAGGCGAGATGTGCGGCCTGGCGGGCATCGCGATGGAGCGGGCCACCCAAGCCCTGCTGCAGGCCGATCTGGTGCTGGCCGAACAGGTGATCTCCGATCACGAGAAGATCGCCACCCTCAGCGCCCGCGCCGAGGAAAGCGCCTTCGTGCTGCTGGCCTTGCAGGCGCCGGTCGCCGGTGATCTGCGGTCCATCGTGAGCGCCATCCAGATGGTGGCCGACATCGACCGGATGGGCGCGCTGGCCCTGCACGTCGCCAAGATCGCCCGCCGCCGGCATCCCCAGCACGCGCTGCCCGAAGAGGTCAATGGTTACTTCGCCGAAATGGGCAGGGTGGCAGTCGAATTGGGGAACAGCGCGCAAGAAGTGGTGATGTCACGCGATCCGGAGAAAGCCGCCCGGATCCGCGAAGAGGACGACGCCATGGACGATCTGCACCGCCATCTGTTCTCGGTGCTGATGGACCGCGAATGGAAGTACGGCGTGGCGGCCGCCGTCGACGTGACACTCCTGGGCCGGTTCTACGAGCGCTTCGCCGACCACGCCGTCGAAGTGGCCAGGCGCGTCATCTTCCAGGCGACCGGCAGGCTGCCCGAAGAAGAAACGAAACCCGCCTCGCAGTAACCGAATGCACGGGCCGGCTAGCCGAAGCGGCCGGAGATGTAGTCCTCTGTCGCCTTCTGGCTCGGGTTGGAGAAAATCTTCTCGGTGTCGTCGACCTCGATCAACCGGCCCGGCTTTCCGACGGCTTCCAGGTTGAAGAACGCGGTGTAGTCGCTGACCCGCGCGGCCTGCTGCATGTTGTGGGTGACGATGACGATCGTGTAGTCCTGCTTCAGCTCGCTGATCAACTCCTCGATGGCCATCGTCGAGATCGGGTCCAGCGCGGAGCAGGGCTCGTCCATGAGCAGCACGTCGGGTTGCACGGCGATCGCCCGCGCGATGCACAAGCGTTGCTGCTGCCCGCCGGACAATCCGCCGCCGGGCCTGTCCAACCGGTCCTTGACCTCATCCCACAGGTTCGCGCCGCGTAGCGAGTATTCAGCGGTCTCGTCGAGTACCTTGCGATTGCGCACCCCCTGCAGCTTCAAACCGGCCACCACGTTGTCGCGAATCGACATGGCGGGGAACGGGTTCGGTCGCTGGAATACCATTCCGATCGCCCGGCGCACGCCGACCGGGTCGACCCCGGCGCCGTAGATGTCCTCGTCGTCGAGGAGAACGCTGCCCTCGACCCGGCCGCCGGGGACCACCTCATGCATCCGGTTGAGCGTGCGCAGCACCGTCGTCTTGCCGCAACCTGACGGGCCGATGAACGCGGTCACACTGCGGGGCAGGATCGACAGCGTCACATCCCCTACCGCGTGAAACGAACCGTAGTAGATGTTGACGGCTTTGAGGTCCAACCGCTTTGCCACTTAGTGCTCCTACCTATGACTTCCTGGCGCCAAGAAACTTCGCTATCACTCGGGCCCCGATGTTGATGGTGGCGATCACCAGGATGAGGGTTAGGGCGGCACCCCACAACCGATCCGTGGGGACCGGGTTTACACCGGCACCGGCGCTGGTCTGGTTGTACATCATGCCGGGTAACGTCCCCATGAATCCACTGAAGATGTCGAAGCTCATAGATTGCGAGTAACCGACGAGAATCAGCAACGGCGCCGTCTCGCCCATCACCCTGGCCACCGCCAGCATGATGCCCGTGACGATGCCCGAGACCTCGGTGGGAAGGACGACCCTGACGATCGTCTTCCACTTCGGGATGCCCAGCGCGTAACTGGCCTCGCGAAGGTCCACCGGAACGATCCGCAGCATTTCCTCGGTGGCTCGCACGATCACCGGGAGCATCAACAGGACGAGCGCGAGGGACACGGCGAACTCGGAGCGAGGAAGGCCCAACGTCGCCACGAACAGCGCGTAAATGAACAAGGCCGCCACGATCGAGGGCACTCCGCTCAGAACGTCCACCATGAACGTGGCCAGCCTGCCCAGCGGGGTGCCCCCGCCATACTCGGCCAGATAAATGGCGAGCATGAGGCCGATCGGGATGGAGATCAGCGCACATACCAATCCCTGCAACACGGTGCCGACGATCGCGTGATAGGCGCCGCCGCCGGCCACAAAGGCCGTCATGCCCGCTTGCGAGTGCGTCCACCAAACGGTGGACGTGACCGCCTTGACGCCCTTAGCGATCACCGAGTAGAGGACCAACAGCAAGGGTGTCACCGCAATCACCATCGACAGCGAAACCAGCGCCATCGCAACATGATTCGCGACCCGGCGGCGCCGGCTCGGCCGGGAGAGCGTGCGCGGCTTCAGCGGGCGGTCCAACATGGAGGTCATCGGCCGCCGCCCCATCTGGTTCTGGAGGCGGCGCCGCGCGCCAAGGCGTCGACCAGGAAGGTGAGCACGAAGAGCGCCAGACCCGCGGCGATGTAAGCGCCGGCCTTGTATTGGTCGTTGAATTGCGCCACCGTCCCCGCGATCTTGGTCGCGACGGTGGAGCCGCCGTCGAACAGCGACCAGCCGAACGCCGCCTGGGTTCCGCGCAAGATGATCAGCAGCGCGACCGTCTCGCCCATGGCCCGGCCGAGTCCCAGCACCGCTGCGCTGATGTATCCCGACCGCCCGAACGGCAGCACGATCGTCTTCACCACTTCCCAACGGGTGGCGCCGAGGGCCAGCGCGGCCTCGACCTCATCCTGTGGTGTCTGGATGAACACCTCGCGGGTCACGGCGGTGATGATCGGCAGGATCATCACCGCCAGGACGATGCCGCCGGTGAAGATGGTGCCGCCGCCCGCCACCGACGCGTTGCCATCGGCGAACAGGAAGCACCAGCCCAGGGAATGGTTCAGCCAGCTGGCCAGGGGTCGCAGCTGCGGCGCCAGCACATGCAGGCCCCACGCGCCATAAATGATGGATGGGACCCCGGCCAGCAGATCGACGGCGTAGGCCAGGGGGACGGCGACGCGCCGGGGCGAGTACTGCGTGATGAAGATCGCGACGCCCAGCGCGACGGGCATAGCCAGGAGCAACGCGAACGCCGACACGAACATGGTGACCTTCAGCAGATCGGAGATGCCGAAGTGCATGGCCGAGGTGTCGGTGGTGATCCAGTTGCCGCCATAGCTGAAAAAGTTCTCCCGATTGCGCTTCAGGGCCGGTATGGCCCGCAGCAGCAGGAATCCGCCGATGGCCCCGATGACGACGACGATCGACAAGCCGGAAGCCTTGGCCAGCCAACGGAAGGCCCGATCCCCGACGTGTGGGCGCGCATCTCCCCACGGGCTGATCGGAATCACCGACGCCTCCGGAAAGGGCGCGGCGACGGTCGCACCCGAACCGGCGTCGATCGGGTTTGGTGTGGTCACTGTGATCCCCTCACAGTTCTCCCCCTTGAGCGCGGGGCCACTTGGTCACTGCAAGGCGTTGATCGCGGCGACCAGTCGCTCCTTGACCTTATCGGGCAGCGGGATATAGCCGGCCGAGGGAAGATCGGTCTGCCCACTGCCGGCGGCCACCGTGAGGAACGACTTGATCGCGCCGGAAATGTCAGGGTCGGAGCCCTTCGAACACACGATCTCATACGTCGCCAGGACCAGCGGGTAGACGCTCGGCTCCTGCGAGCGGTACATCGAGTTGAGGTCCAGGACCAGGTCGTTGCCGTCGGCCACGAAGTTGGCCGCCTTCACCGCATTGCCGGCCGTCTCGTTGGTGAGCGGGACCGCGACGCCTTTATTGGTCGCGATACGGGCGTAGGGCATACCGCCCTGGTCGGCGAAGCCCTTCTCGACGTAACCGATGGCGCCCGGGGTGGCCCGCACGGCCTGGACGACGCCGGCCGACTTCATGGCCCCCTCGCCCACGCCGCCCTGAAACTCGGTGCCCACGCCTCTGGTCCAGCTCTGCGGCGCGGCGGCCGTCAGATATTTCTGCATGTTGTCGGTCGTTCCGGACGAGTCCGTCCGGTAAATCGGTGCGATCTTGGTATCGGGCAGCACGACGCCGGGGTTGAGGGCCGCCAGGATCGGGTCATTCCAGGCGGTGATCCGTCCGCTGAAAATCTTGGCCAACGCGTCACTGCTCACCACCAACGCCGGGACCCCGGCCAGGTTGTATACCAAGGCGATCGGCCCGAACACCAACGGCAAGTCCCACGCCGGGTTTCCTTCACACCTTGCGGCGGCGGGACCGATCTGGTCGGCGGCCAGCGGCGAGTCGGCGCCGGCGAAGTCGACATGGCCGGCGATGAACTGCTCGCGGCCGGCGCCCGAACCGGTCGGGTTGTATGACACGCTCTTGCCCGGGCAGTACTGCCCCCAGACCTGGTTGAACACCGACATCGCGTTTTGTTGAGCCGTCGAGCCTTCCGCCGTCAGCTTGTCCCTGCCGCTGCATCCCGCCGTGCCCGTCGGCCCGGAGACGGCCGCCGCCGACGCGCTGCGGCGGTTCTGGTCGCTGCCACAGCCGGTCAATGCGCCGCTACCGATTGCCACCGCCGCGGCCAGCACCGTCAGCGCTCTGCCACCACCCCTGTCGAGCCTCACCGATCTCGCTTCCTGCCCCCTACGGGCCCGCGCGTGCCCCGCCGGCCCTCTCCCAACAGGTTGCCAGGTCATCGCGAAAATATGCTTGGTCGCATCCCACGGCTTCGGGGCCGTCTGCATGGCGGTCAGTCGCGAGCGACCGCGTAGGCGGTGTCCACGCTGTAGGTGCTGAAGCCCAAGCGCTGGTAGGTGCGCACCGCGGCGACGTTGTCCGACTCCACATAGAGCAGCACGGTCGGTTCGGCCGCCCCGGCCAGCCGGCGCGCCAACGACTCGATACCGATGGCCGTCAGCATCTGCCCCAGGCCCCGCCCCTGCGTCGACGGGTCGACGCCCACGACGTAGACCTCCCCCAGGCCGGGTTGATCGGGATGCACCTTGGTCCAGTGGAAGCCGAGCAGCTTGCCCGGCTGACCGGTTTCGGACTCGTCGAACGCCAGGAACAGGCCTTCCGGGTCGAACCACGGTTCGTGGCGCCGCTCGGCCAGCTGCACTTCGGTCCAGCCGCCCTGTTCGGGATGGTCGGCGAAGGCGGCGTTGTTGACGCGCAGCAGCTCAGCGTCGTCTCCGGTGCCCGCGTAGGTGCGGACGCGTACGCCGGGGACGGGGCGGACCAAGTCGTGGATGTCACGCAGGGTGCGGCGCATCTGCAGCAGTTCGCGTACCGGGACCAAACCCAGCGCGTCGGCCGTGGCCCGGGCCGGCTCGAGAGTGCCGTGGGCCCAGAACCGGTTGCGTCCGCCGGTCTCGGCCAGGGCCGCACGCGCCAGCGCCGTCCCGAAGCCGTGCCGCCGAGCCCGCGGGTGCACCACGAGTTCCGCCATTGCGGCTTCTGCATCGCGCGTGAGATTGAGGTAGCCGATGGTCTCGTCCGTCTCGGCGATGAGCAGATGCCCGGTGCGATCGTGCGCGAGCTCGCGCAGGACCTGTTCACCGACCGGCGTCACTCCATCGAATTCCGTTGTCGCCGTGACGAGTTCACGGACTCCCCGCTGCTCGTCCGCGGTCAGCGTCGAGCGCCACTCGGGCGCGATCACTGACTGCGCAATGGGTCGCCCAGGTGTTCTTGCATTTCCTCGGAGTCGGACTCGACGTCCTCGGCGGCTTCGTCCCCACCCGGCTCCGCGATTGGGGCGCGGCCGCGTGCCGGCCGGACGGCCTTGTACCCCACGTTGCGGACGGTCCCGATCAACGCCTCGTACTCGGGCCCGAGTTTGGCGCGCAGCCGACGCACGTGCACATCCACCGTGCGGGTGCCCCCGAAGAAGTCGTATCCCCAGACTTCGTGCAGCAGCTGCGCGCGGGTGAAGACGCGTCCGGCGTGCTGGGCGAGGTACTTGAGCAACTCAAACTCTTTGTAGGTCAGGTCAAGCGGGCGGCCCCGCAATCTCGCGGTGTACGTGCCCTCGTCGATCACCAGCTCACCCAGGCTCACCTTGCCGGCGCTTTCCTGGTCGGCCAGCCCGCCGCGGCGCCCGACCACCAGCCGCAGCCTGGCGTCGATCTCGGCGGGCCCGGTGCCCGGCAGCAGAATCTCGTCCAGTCCCCAGTCGGCGCTGACCGCCACCAGACCACCTTCGCTCACGACCGCCAAGACGGGGACCGACCGGCCCGCGGTGCTCAACAGCCGGCAAAGGCCGCGGGCCGACGACAGGTCGGTGCGCGCGTCCACGAGCACGGCGTCCGCCGTCCCAGCCTCGAGCAACGAGGAGGGTTCCGCCGGTGCTGTCCGGACGGTGTGGGGAAGCAGCGATAGCGACGGCAGGACCGGGTCGGGATGCAGCTCCGAGGTCAGCAGTAATAGCTCCAACTAGCCCCTCCAGGTCGGGGGAACGGCATCTTCTCAGTTCGCAACGCAACGACGCGTTAGTTGCCAGTCCACCTAACGATAACTTGCCACCTGCCATTTTTCGTGGCGACGATGCAGTGTGAGCCCCGCCACCGGGGCGGTCCGGGACACGGCACGCAGGGGTCTACGCGACAATGTGCGGGTGCGCAAGGTCCTGATCGGGCTGGCGGCCGCGGCGATCGCCGTGGCCGCGGTTGTGCTCGGCGCCGTCGCCGTCGACTACGGGAGCAGCATCTACGCCGAATACCGGCTGTCCTCCAGCGTGCGCAAAGCGGCCAACCTGAGGTCCGACCCGTTCGTGGCGATCGTGGCTTTCCCATTCATCCCGCAGGCGATGCGCGACCACTACAACCAGGTGGAGATCAAGGCCAACGCCGTCGACCATGCAACGGTCGGCAAGGCCACCCTCGAAGCCACGATGTACTCGGTCGACCTGACCCACGCGTCTTGGCTGATCGGGCCCGATGCGAAGCTGCCGGTGGGCAAGCTGGAGAGCCGCATCATCATCAGCTCGACGCATCTGGGCCGCTATATGGGCATTAGTGACCTGATGGTCGAGGCGCCGCCGAAGGAGACCAACACCGCCACCGGCGGAGTCACCGCGTCGGGCATCTCCGACAGCCACGGGCTGGTGTTCAGCGGCACTCCGCACTCGGCCGACTTCGAGCACCGGGTCAGCGTTTCGGTGGACCTTTCCATCGCCCCCGACGACCAGTCGACGTTGGTGATCACACCGACCGGCGTGCTGACCGGGGCGGACACCGAGAATCAGGCCGTTCCGGACGACAAGCGGGATGCGGTGCTGCGGGCCTTCACCGCCAGGGTGCCCAACCAGCGGCTTCCGTTCGGGGTGGCGCCGAAGACGGAGGGCGCACGCGGCTCAGACGTGATCATCGAGGGCATCAGCCATGGAGCGATCGTGGATCTGAACGCCTTCAAGCAGTCATGACCCCGTCGTCGCCGACGGGTTGCGGTCCAGGCGGCAACCGCCGCTGATTTGATCACTGTCAGTCATTCGGTAAGCTTGCCGACGTGCTAGCCCGCATTGAGCCCCTGCTCACCCAACGCCGCACAGTCGATCTGTGCCGCACCGCGGGCTGTTGCTGTCGCTGTAGCTGCTGAGTCGCCGCGCACTTTCGCGTCGCACTCGGAGCAGTCCCGGAACGTTACCGTGGCTCGTCTCCCGTCGTTCGTTCCCTCAGCAACAGGCGAATCCAGGAGTAGTACCGTGCCGATCAGCAACACCACCACCACCCAGCCAGACACCGTCGACGTGCGCGGCCCTCGCTTTGCCGCGTGGGTTACCACCGCAGTCCTCGTCATCACGCTCATCGTGTCCGCCGCCAGCCCGCTGGCGGCGGCGGTCATTCTGGGGGTGCAGGGCATCATCTTCGCCATCGGCGCCGTCGGTGGCCCGCGCAAGCATCCTTACGGGCGGATATTCGCCCTCGTCGTGGCGCCCCGGCTCGGCCCCGTGACTGAACGCGAGCCGGTCGCACCGCTGAAGTTCGCCCAACTCGTCGGCCTGATCTTCGCGCTCGCGGGTGTCGTCGCGTTCACCGCGGGCGCCTTCTTGATCGGCGTCATCGCCGCCGCCGGGGCGCTCGTCGCCGCCTTTCTCAATGCCGCCTTCGGCATCTGCCTGGGTTGCCAGCTCTACCCACTGGTCGGGCGTTTCCGAAGCGCCGCGCGCACCACATGACCTGTTCATAGAAAGCGATCGAAAGGATCACCCGCATGGCACGCTCCGACGTCCTGGTCTCCGCGGACTGGGCCGAGAGCAATCTCGACGCAGCCGGCGTCGTCTTCGTCGAAGTCGACGAGGACACCAGCTCATACGACACCGGCCACATCCCGGGCGCGATCAGGCTGGACTGGCGTTCCGATCTGCAAGACCCGGTCAAGCGGGACTTCGTCGACGCGCAGCAATTCTCGAAGCTGCTCAGCGAACGTGGCGTCTCCAATGACGACACCGTGATCCTTTACGGCGGCAACAACAACTGGTTCGCCGCCTACGCCTACTGGTACTTCAAGCTGTACGGCCACGACAAGGTCAAGCTGCTCGACGGCGGCCGCAAGAAGTGGGAACTCGACGGTCGCGCGCTGTCCAGCGACGCGGTCAGCCGGCCGGCCACCTCGTACACCGCCGCCGCGCCGGACACCAGCATCCGGGCGTTCCGCGACGAGGTCATCGCGGCCATCAACGCCAAGAACCTGGTCGACGTGCGCTCGCCCGACGAGTTTTCCGGCAAGATCCTGGCGCCCGCGCATCTGCCGCAGGAGCAGAGCCAGCGGCCCGGCCACATTCCCGGGGCGATCAACGTGCCGTGGAGCAAGGCCGCCAACGAGGATGGCACCTTCAAATCCGACGAGGAACTGGCCAAGCTGTACGCCGATGCCGGACTGGACGGCACCAAGGAAACGATCGCGTACTGCCGCATCGGGGAGCGCTCGTCGCATACCTGGTTCGTGCTCCGGGAATTACTCGGCCACAAAAGCGTCAAGAACTACGACGGAAGTTGGACGGAATACGGCTCCCTGGTGGGTGCCCCGATTGAGTTGGGAAGCTGATATGTGCTCTGCCCCGAAACAAGGAGTGACGTTGCCCGCCAGCGTCGACTTGGAGAAGGAAACGGTGATCACCGGCCGGGTCGTGGACAGCGACGGCCAGGCGGTGGGTGGCGCGTTTGTCCGCTTGCTCGACTCGTCGGACGAGTTCACCGCCGAGGTCGTCGCGTCGGCGACGGGCGACTTCCGGTTCTTCGCGGCGCCGGGATCCTGGACGCTGCGTGCGTTGTCGGCCGCCGGCAACGGGAACGCCGTGGTGACCCCCTCGGGCGCGGGCGTCCACGAGGTGGACGTCAAGATCGCTTGAGACCCCGGCTGCCCTGACCGGGATGCCGCGCGGCGAATAGACTTGTCCCCGTGGTGCTCTTCTTCGAGATCATGCTGGTCGTGGCCGTCGTGGTGATCTCATGGTTCGCGCTGTACACGCTGTACCGGCTCATCACCGACGAATCGTGACTCGCGCCAGCGACGATCCAGAGCGCAGCGATGGGGTGGGGGTCCCTCCCGCTTGCGGGGGAGAGTGGCGCACGACTTCTGACGAACCTCTGGGTGCTCCGAGCTCCGGTGATCGCGCGGTGGCCGCCGCCGCTGAGCGCGCCAAGCTGACCGCCGGCCGCAACATTCCCGCCTTCGACGATCTGCCGTTTCCCGCCGACACCGCCAACTTGCGGGAAGGCGCCAACCTGAATGACGCGCTGCTGGCGCTGCTGCCGCTCGTTGGTGTGTGGCGCGGAGAAGGGGAGGGCCGCGGGCACGACGGCGATTACCGGTTCGGCCAGCAGATCGTGGTGTCGCACGACGGCGGTGATTACCTGAATTGGGAATCCCGCTCGTGGCGGATCAGCGACACGGGCGACTTCCAGGAACACGGGTTGCGCGAGACGGGCTTCTGGCGCTTTGTCAGCGATCCCGATGACCCCACCGAATCGCAGGCCATCGAGTTGCTGTTGGCCCACTCGGCCGGCTACGTGGAACTGTTCTACGGACGACCCCGTACCCAGTCGTCGTGGGAGTTGGTGACCGACGCGCTGGCCCGCTCCCGGTCGGGCGTGCTGGTCGGTGGCGCCAAACGGCTCTACGGGATCGTCGAAGGCGACCTGGCCTACGTCGAGGAACGGGTGGACGCCGACGCCGGCCTCGTTCCCCACCTTTCGGCACGGCTCTCGCGGTACGCCGGATAGCCGCCGACCTGTTGTCCGCCTGGGCAACTCGGCGGTGCGCACCGGCCCACAATCATTGCTTCCAGCCGGTCTTTTGCGTGTACTGTTCGACGTCCGAGCAGCCGATACCACGCGAAGGGAGATCGGCGGATGCGTCCCACGAGCGCACCCTCGCCCACCTTGCGCTGGGGCGTATCCGCAGTCGGTCTGCTGCTGATCGTCTATCTGGCGGTGCTGGACCTGTGGCCTTGGATCATCGACTCGCTGCCACCGAACCTCGCATGGTTCGGTCGGCCCGGGTCGATGGCCACGCTCGCAATCGTGGTGGCCGTGCTGATCGCGGCGTGCGTGCTGACCTTCCGCTCCGACCACAGCCACCGGGTGGTGGGTGTTTCGTTCACCGTGATCGCCGTCCTCGTCGGCATGAGCGCGATCCTCGGCCTCAGCTCGTACTGGGGATGCCACGACGCCAACCATCCGGCCTTCTTCACGCCGCTGATGGCGACGGCCAGTCTGGTCAAGGGCGGCACCGGTGACTTCTCGGTGAGCGGGCGAACCTGTCCGAGCCCGACGCCGGTCGGCCTGGAGCTGGCCCGCATCGCGGCACTGTCGGCGATCTTCACCGGGCTGGGCGGCGTCGCCGTGGGGGTTTTCCGCGCCCAGGTGGACCGGCTGCGGGCCAACCTGGCTGATTCCGTCACCGCCATCGTCGGCATCGACGGCGACACCCAGTCGATCATCAGCGCGGTCGCGCGCACCCTGGACCGGCGCGGCACGCTGGTCGTCATCACCGGCGCCAGCGACGACCGCGTACAGCGGGCACGCAGGCAGGGCGCCCGGGTGGTGTTGGTGGACTTCAACAACCCGTCCACCCTGGTATCGCTGCGGCTGTGGCGCCACCTGTCCCGCCTCTACCTCATGGCTCCCGACCCGGCCATCAACCTGATGTGGCTGGACCAGATCGGACGTCGGCTTGACGAGGTCGCCCACAAGCGGCGGTTGCCGCTGATCGTGCGGATGGACGACCCGTGGCTGGCCCAGGCCTGGCGCGCCCAGCAGCTCGGCGGGTCGGACACTCGGTGGGCGGCCGATGTGGTCGGCAAGTATGAGGTGACCGCGGGCAGGCTGCTCGACGGCATCATCGCAACCGGACGGATGAAGCGGGTATTCGTCTGCGGCACTTCACAATTGACCCTGGCGCTATGCGCCGACCTGACCCAACGCACCCTGGAACGCGACTTCTACACCCCGCCGGGCGCGGTGCCGTTGCCCGCGCTCACGCTGGTCGACACGGACGCCCCGGAGTACCTGGCGGATCACGAGTTCTACCGGCAGGAGGCCGGATTCGCCTCGGAGGGGCCGACCATCGAAGCCACGGCCGAGGCGCCGACGGTGCCGACCATGCTGAAGCTGGTCGGTGACGTCGACCCTGCAACGAGCGCCGTGATCTTCGTCGACTCCCATGCCGCGATGACCGCCGCGAGGCTGGCAGCCCGCTTCCCCGACATGCCCATCTACGCCTCGGACCTCAACACCAGCATCAGTGACGACTCGATTCAGGTCGTCGGCCGATTGCAGTCCTACTCCCTGGTGCTGGACACCCAGGACGGCCAGGTGCGGGACGCCTGGGAGCGCGCGGCCAGGTTGATCCACGAGCGGTACGTCTCGACGATCGACGCGGGGGCGCCACGATCTCCGGCCGCGTTGCCGTGGGCCAAGCTCAACGAGTTCTACCGCGGGTCCAACCGGCGGCAGGTGCGCAACGCGCTGTGGATGGTGGAACAGATCGCGGGGCACACCTGGAATACCTGGGGCAGCCCGCCCGCCCAGCTGTCCGGCAACGAGATGGCGAATCTGCCCCCCTTGGAACAGCTGGCCCTGATGGGCTTCGACCAGTATTCGGCGATGAGCATGGCCCGCGCCGAGCACGAGGATTGGTGCCGCTACTACCGTCGCAACGGGTGGAAATTCGGTTCCTTGCGCGACGATTCACGCAAGATCCACAACAAGCTGGTCGACTGGTCGGCGGTCGAGGCCGATTCGGAATTACTCGATGCCGCGGTGCGCAGCCTGGCCGCCACGTTGTGGAGCCTGCGCCAGCTTGGCTTCCGGTCGCGCCCGCTCTGGCGGTCCTTCACCCGGGTGGGCACGGTGGCCGCCGAACAACGAAGCGCCCCGTGGACATGGACCTCGGATTCGGGGCACACCATGCAGGCCGACGCCGGCGACTGGGCAATCCAGGAAGACGGCAGGGTGTGGTCGGTTCGCGACGACATCTTCCGCGATTCCTACGAGGCGGCCGGCGACGGGCGCTGGCAGCGAAGAGGACGGGTCCAGGCCCGTCCGGCCTACCCGGGCGAGACGGTAAACACCTTGGAAGGGCCGACAACCGCAGCGGAGGGCGACTGGGTCGTCCTGGGATCCACCGGCGAGCAGTGGCCGGTTCCCGGTCCCGAATTCGCGCGTCGCTACGCCGAATTCCACCCTCCCGAGGACGCTTCGGCGGTTGACGGCACCCCAGGTTGAGTTTCAGCCGTCACGGGCCGAACGGCGATGAATTTGCGCCGTCTGACACCGCCCGACACTGATACGGTATCGGCGCATGCCCAATAGCCGCATGCGCCGATTCCGCCGTTCGTTTGCTACGCCTCCCCGTAGGAGACCGTGATGCCCCTGTTCATCAGCTACTCGAGCCAAGACAGGGCGGCGGTCGACGCCCTGACTGGCGCGCTTCGGCGCGCGCAACAACAGGTTTGGTTCGACCAAGAGCTCGGCGGCGGCGAATCGTGGTGGAACAAGATCCTCGAGCAGGTCCGCTCGTGTGACGTGTTCGTCGTTGCGCTGTCCAACAACTGGTTGCAGTCCAAACCCAGCCAGGCCGAGTTGCGTTACGCGAGGGCGCTGAACCGGCCGATCCTTCCCGTGCGGATCGGTGACGTCGACAGCATGCGCGTGAATCCCCTTGCCGCGTTGCAGATCATCGACTACCGAGAACCGACCGTCGACGCCGGCATTCAACTCGTGACCGCGGTACACGCGCTGCAAAGCAAGCCGGTGCCCCTGCCGGACCCGCTGCCCGACGAGCCGCCGGTGCCGTTCGGGTACATCACCCGGTTGGGCGACACCCTCGCCGAAAAAGAGCTCAGCCCGCAGGCGCAGACCCAGCTTTTGATCGAACTCAGGCAGGGACTCGACGAGGATGGCGACGATCCCAGCGCCCGCGGCGACATCGGACAACTGTTGCGCATGCTGCGTCTGCGCCACGACGTCACCTACCGCACCCGCACCGAGATCGACAACGTGCTGGCCGAGATCGAGGCCAAGGACAGTTCGTCGGCGGCGGTGAACGAGAGCAAGTCGCAGGCACCGGCGGCGGCCGCAGCACAGCCCGACGCGGTGCCGGCCGGCGGTCCGTCCCCCAGGGCCGCCACACCCACCGAGGCGGGTGGGTCCAACAAGCGGCTGCTCATCATCGGCGGCGCCGCCGCGGCGGTGATCGCGGTGATCGCGATCGTCGTCGTATTCACCACGCAGGGCGGCAAGACCAAGCCCTCCCCCCAAGCGGGCGGAACCCCGAGTTCGGCTGCCCCCGGTGTCCCGGCGGCCGGGAACGCCTCGAAGCTGGACTCCTATCTGCTCGGCCCCGCCGATGTCGGCGCCGTCGTCGGCGACCCGAACCTGGTGGTGTCCGACAAGGCCGAGCAGCTGCGCAACTTCAGGCCGACGCTGTCCAACCCGGATTGCAAAGGCGTGTTCGAACCCATCGAAGAATCGGCCTACCAGGGGGCGGACGGTTACACCGGGCTCAGCGCCCAAGCCGTGCATAGCCCTGGCGAGAGCCAGCTGCACCGCATCTATGAAGCGGTCGTGCAGTTTTCGTCGCCGCAGAAGGCGACGGCATTCGTGCAGGCGTCCACGGACAGGTGGAAGGCATGCGCGGGGCAATCGATCACGTTGACCTTCAACGGCAAGTCCAGCGAATGGAAGTTCGGTGATGTCACGGGAACCGTGCCGAAAATCTTCCAGGAGCGGACGCAGGCAGACGGCACCCGGATCTGCCACCACGCGCTGCATGCGGTGTCCCGTGTGGTCGTCGACTTGTTGCTGTGCGGCCCCGACGCCGAGAACGGTCAGGCGGGCAAACTCGCGGGGCAGATAGCTGCGAAGGTGAGCCAGTAACCGCTCCAGACATGGAGCGGCCCCCGAGCAAGGCTCCTGGTTGGACAGACCGGAAGCTCGGGGGCCGGGTGACTGCGGGGAATTCGCCAGCGCGCGTATATCGCCAGCTCTTCGAAAGCCACTGCAGCTAGCGCGCAGCCACCTCACATGTCCATGAAGCTATCAATTTTCCGGACCACCTCCTTCCCTGTGTACGGCCGACCGTACCCGCGATTCCGCAAGCCGACAACACAATTCAGCGCCTAGCGATCGCTGACGATCGCCGAGTCGACCAGTGCGGCGAATTCGGCGGCCAACGGCGACCGGGGCAGTGGCCGACCGTCGAGCGTGTGCACGCGCGCGGCCAACGTCATACTCGAGACCAGCCAGATCCCTTGTGCTGCATGGAGATCGGCAAGCCGCAACGCTCGATAGTCGCAGTCGTATCCCTTGGCCCGCGCCACCTCGAAGAGCGCTTGCTGCGTGGTGCCACGCAAAATCGGATACCACGGCGGCGGTGTCAGCAGGCACAGGTTCCCGCCCGCCCCCGTCTCGTCATCGGCGGCGATCACCACCGTCGAGCGCGGTCCTTCCAGGATGTAGCCGTCCGAACTGACGAAGATCACGTCACCGGCGCCATGCCGGGCGGCATGGCGCAAAGCGGCCATGTTGACCGCGTAGGACAGCGTTTTGGCGCCGGCCAGCAGCCACGGCATCGCGTCGGCGCCGGCCGAGGGCAGTCCGCGGTCCAACGTCACCGCGGCCAGCCCCTCGCGCCGAACGGCCGTCACTCGTTCGGGGACGGCGGTGACCATCACATAGGCGGTCGGCGAAGTCCCGCCCTCCCGGCCGCGGCTGTAGATGAGGCGCATCGCGCCCTCATCGGCGGTGTCCGCGACCCACTGCCGGGTGGCCAGGTCGATCGCACCGCGCCAGCTCGGCAGGTCCGGCTCGGGCAGATCCATCAGCCTCGCCGATTGGGTCAGCCGCTGCAGATGGGACTCGACCAGACAGGGCCTGCCGTCGCGGACCAACAGCGTCTCGAAGATGCCGTCGCCGCGAACCGCCGCCAAGTCGTCGGCGTGCAGCAGGGGCGCGTCCGGCGGATGAATCGTGCCGTCCAGCGTGACGATCACACCGGTCTCGCCTGCCATGGAGGTAAAGCCTAGCTCGGGCTGTGCAACTGACCGCACGCTCGGCGGAGGGGTCCGTAGAGTTGACGTGTGAATCCAGTTCCTGCACCCGACGCCGGGCCGGACGCGGGCGCCGTCTGGCATTACGGCGATCCCCTGGGCGAACAGCGCGCGGCAGAAACCGCTGCGGTAGTTGTAGACCGCTCGCACCGCGCGGTGCTCACCCTGACCGGCAGTGATCGGCAGAAATGGCTCCACAGCATCTCCACCCAACACGTCAGCGACCTCCCGGAAGGCGCCAGCACGCAGAACCTCAGCCTCGACGGTCAGGGCCGCGTCGAGGATCACTGGGTCCAAACCGAACTCGGCGGCACCACCTACCTCGACACCGAGCCGTGGCGCGGCGAACCGTTGCTGGACTACCTGCGCAAGATGGTCTTCTGGTCGGACGTCACCCCGGCTGCCGCCGACATGGCGGTGCTTTCGCTGTTGGGCCCGCGCCTGTCCGACCGGGCCGTGCTCGACGCGCTCGGCGTGGACGCCCTGCCCGGCGAGCTGACGGCGGTCCCGGTGGCCGGCGGGGGGTTTGTGCGACGGATGCCGGGCGGCCCCGCCGGCCAGATCGAACTCGATTTGGTGGTCCCGCGCGGCGAGTCGGCCAACTGGCGGAAACGTTTGGTCCAGGCGGGGCTGCGGCCGGCGGGGGTATGGACCTACGAAGCGCACCGGGTGGTGGCGCTGCGCCCGCGGTTGGGCGTCGACACCGATGAGCGCACGATTCCGCATGAGGTGGGGTGGATCGGCGGCCCCGGCGAGGGGGCGGTCCACCTGGACAAGGGCTGCTATCGGGGCCAAGAGACCGTCGCGCGGGTGCACAACCTCGGTAAACCGCCCCGGATGTTGGTGCTGTTGCACCTCGACGGCTCGGTGGAGCGGCCCTCGACGGGTGATCCGGTGCTCGCCGGCGGTCGCACCGTCGGCCGCCTTGGCACCGTGGTGGACCACGTGGACCTCGGGCCCGTCGCCCTGGCGTTACTCAAGCGCGGGATCCCGGCCGACACGGAACTGGCGACCGGCCCGCAAGGTTCGGTGGCTGCGGTGATCGACGCCGATTCGCTGCCGCCCGCGGAACAGATCGGCGCGGGACGGCTGGCCGTTGAACGGTTGCGGGGCGGTGCGAGATAATCGTCGACAACGTCCGCCACAGCGGCAGGGGGCACCGACGCCCAACCGTAAGGCACGGTAAACTGTCGGCAGGACAATAACGACACCAGGAGATCGGAGCCGCCTGATTCGGGCCGCTCCGTTATTGCGCGAGGGGGTTCCCCCATGGGCCGCGGCCGGGCTAAGGCAAAGCAGACCAAGGTTGCTCGAGAACTCAAATACAGTTCTCCGCAGACCGACTTCCAGCGGCTTCAGCGCGAGCTGGCAGGGTCGGACGCCGCCGACTCCACCGAGCCGGAGGACGACGGTGTCGGCGACTCCTGGGAAGACAGCGACGACTGGCGTCGCTAATCACGTCGCTGTGCCGGTGCGGTTCGTTTCGGCACCGCGCTAGCCCGGCTCCCGCCTTCTAAAATCTCGGGTGCTGTCCAACCAGCTTTGCCCGTGGGCCCTGTTTACCGCCCTTGCAGACGGTCCCCAACGCCCAGCAGTCCAAGTGGCGTGCCGTCAAGATGGCCAAGGCGCGGTCGGTGTCCTCGGGCGCGACGATGGCGACCATGCCCACGCCCATGTTGAACGTCTTCTCCATCTCCTCGCGCGCCACCCGGCCACGCTGGGCGATCATGGCGAACACCGGTGCGGGTGTCCAGGTCCCGCGGTCGATTTCGGCGACCAGGCCGTGCGGGATGACGCGCTGCAGGTTGCCGGCCAGTCCGCCGCCGGTGACATGGCAGAACGTGCGGACATGGGTTTCGGCGGTCAATGCCAGGCAGTCTTTGGCGTAGATCCGAGTGGGTTCCAACAGCTCTTCGCCCAGGGTGCGGCCGAATTCCTCGACATAACCCGCCAGGTTCATCCGGTCGATCTCGAGCAACACCGAGCGGGCCAGGGAGTACCCGTTGGAATGCAGGCCGGAGGAGCCCATCGCGATGATGGTGTCGCCGGGCTTGACGCGATCGGGACCCAAGACGTCGTCGGCCTCGACGACGCCGATACCGGTCGCCGAGATGTCGTAGTGGTCCGGTTCCATCAGGCCGGGGTGCTCGGCGGTTTCCCCGCCCAGCAGCGCGCAGCCGGCCCGCACGCAGCCCTCGGCGATACCCGCCACGATGGCGCTGAGGCGTTCGGGCACCGTCCGGCCCACGGCGATGTAGTCCTGCAGGAACAGCGGCTCGGCGCCGCAGACCACGAGGTCGTCAACGACCATCGCGACCAGGTCCAGGCCGACCGTGTCGTGCTTGTCCATCGCCTGGGCGACGGCCAGCTTCGTTCCCACCCCGTCGGTGGACGCCGCGAGCAGCGGTTCGCGGTAGTCGTTGCGCAAAGCGAACAGCCCGGCGAACCCACCTAGGCCGCCCCGCACCTCGGGCCTGGTGGCCCTTGTCGCCAGGGGCTTGAACATTTCAACGGCGCGATCACCGGCCTCAATGTCCACCCCGGCTGACGCGTAGGTGATGCCGTGGCTGCCCGGGTTTCGTCCGGGGCTTTTTCCGGGATCCGTCATCGCGATAAAGGCTACCGGGCGCCGCCGACCGCCGTTATCAAACGTCCCGGAAGGGGCGCATCGAGCGTCCGTCAGTGGATGATTGGCACTTCGTCGGGCGCCAGATCATCGAGACCGGCTCCGCGCGCGGCGTTGGTGAGCATGTGCTCGATGACGTTCTTACCCAACGCCGTCTCCTCGGGCAGTTCGATCGGATACTTGCCGTCGAAGCAGGCGGTGCAGAGCCGCGACGCGGGTTGCTCGGATGCCGCGACCAGGCCGCGCAGCGAGATGTAGCCGAGGGTGTCCGCGCCGATGGCATGCCGCACGGCCTCGAGCATCTCCTCTTTGTCTTGCACGGCGTTGGCGATCAACTCGGCGGGCGACGGGAAGTCGATGCCATAGAAGCAGGGCCATTTCACCGGTGGCGACGCGATACGCACATGGACTTCGACCGCACCGGCCTCGCGCAGCATGCGCAACAGCGCGCGCTGGGTGTTCCCCCGCACGATCGAGTCGTCGACGACGATGAGCCGCTTGCCGCGGATGACCTCGCGAAGTGGGTTGAGCTTCAACCGGATACCGAGCTGGCGGATGGTCTGCGATGGCTGGATAAAAGTTCGCCCGACGTAGGCGTTCTTCATCAGGCCCTGCCCGTACGGAATGCCGGACTCCTGCGCGTATCCGACCGCGGCGGGGGTGCCCGACTCGGGAACCCCGATCACCAAGTCGGCGTCGACCGGGCATTCGCGGGCCAGCCGGCGACCGATCTCGACCCGGGTGGCGTGCACAGACCGGCCGGCGATGGTGCTGTCCGGGCGTGCCAGGTAGACGTACTCGAAGACGCAGCCCTTGGGGGTGGGGTTGGCGAAACGCGTGGAGCGCACCCCGTCGGCGTCGATCGCCAGCAGCTCTCCCGGCTCGATGTCGCGCACGAACGAGGCGCCGACGATGTCCAGGGCCGCCGTTTCGGATGCCACCACCCAGCCGCGGTCGAGCCGTCCGAGCGAAAGTGGCCGCACCCCATGCGGATCGCGGCAAGCGTACAACGTGTTCTCGTCCATGAAGGTCAGGCAAAACGCGCCGCGCACGGTTGGCAGCAGGTCCAGCGCCGCCTGCTCCAGGGTGGAGTCCGCCGCACCGTGAGCGAGCAGCGCGCCCAGGATGTCGGAGTCCGTCGTCGCCGGGGCGGGGGCGCGGCGGGCGATCAGGCCCGCGTCGCGCGCGCGGGCGGCGAGCTCGGCGGTGTTGACCAGATTTCCGTTGTGCCCCAGCGCGACGCCGGTGCCCGCGGCGGTGTTGCGGAATACCGGCTGCGCGTTCTCCCAGGTGGTGTCACCGGTGGTGGAGTAGCGGCAGTGCCCGATGGCGACGTGGCCCTGCATCGCCGCGAGCGTCTGCTCGTCGAACACCTGGCTGACCAAACCCAAGTCCTTGAAGACGAGGACCTGCGATCCGTCGGCTACGGCGATACCCGCGGCTTCCTGCCCGCGATGCTGCAGGGCGTACAAGCCGTAATAGGTGAGTTTTGCGACATCCTCGCCGGGGGCCCAAACCCCAAAGACACCACACTCTTCACGCGGCGAGTTCAGGTCCTGCTCGGGTTCCTGGACGGTCACGATTGGGCGGCTCCCTGGGGAACGGTTGGTGACGTAACGGAGTCTACGGGTCCGACGCCCGCGACTGCGAATCAACAGCGCGTGTTGGGCGGCGAAAATTCCCCGCCTAACCCTAAACCTGCAGTTCAGAGTTACTATTCAGCCGACATCGAACAAGGGCAGGCAGTGTTCGATCTCACCCGCCCGAGCGCCGGAAAGGCTCAGCGCGCCGGCGCCCTTCGCAGCTCGGAACGACAGCATCCCGGTGGCCAGCAGCAGCCACGTCCGCGGATCGGTCTCCACCACGTTGGGTGGCGTGCCTCGGGTGTGCCGGGGCCCGGCGACGCACTGCACCGCGACGAACGGCGGGATACGCACCTCGACGCTGGCGCCGGGTGCCAGGGCGGCCAGAGTGCGGGCGGTGAGTCGAACCGCCGCGGCAAGGCCTTCGCGGTCGGGCGGCGCCAGGGATTCGTCCCGCAGCCAGTCAGCCACCGCCAACACGGCCCGTCGGGTCTTTGCCGGATCGGCCTTTTCACGGGCGGCCATACCCTAGGGTCTCAAACTCATGGAGCGTCGTCGCTTGCGGCGCGGGCCACCGTACAAGACAGTCGGCCTCGTGGCGCTCACCATCATGGGGTTGGCCGGGTCGCTCCTCTACCTACAGTTCCGTGGCGAACTCACCCCGACGACGAAGCTAACAGTGGTCGCCACCCGGGCCGGACTGGTGATGGACCCGGGGTCCAAGGTCACCTACAACGGGGTCCAGATCGGCCGGGTGGCAAGCATCTCCGAGACCACCCGCGACGGCAAGCCGGCCGCCAAGGTGGTACTGGACATCACCCCCCGGTACATCAAGATGATCCCGGCCAACGTGGCGGCCGCCATCAAGGCGACCACCGTCTTCGGCAACAAATACGTCGCGTTGACCTCGCCGCCTCAGCCCACCGCCCAAGCGATCACACCGTCGACCGTGATCGACGCGAGGTCGGTCACGACCGAATTCAACACCGTGTTCGAGACGCTCATCTCGATCGCGGAGAAAGTCGATCCGGTCAAGGTGAATCTGACGCTGAGCGCGGCCGCGCAAGCCCTGACGGGATTGGGCGACAAGTTCGGCGCCTCTTTGGTGAACGGCAATTCGATCCTCGAGGACGTGAATCCCCAGATGCGCGAAGTCCGCGCCGATATCCGGCGGTTGGCCGCGCTCGGTGAGACGTACGCCAATGCCTCGCCGGACTTGTGGGATGCGCTCGACTACGCCGTGACGACGGCGCGTGCGCTCAACCGCCGGCAAGCCGACCTGGACGCGGCGCTGCTGGCCGCGGCCGGACTGGGCGGCACGGGCGCGGACGTTTTCGGCCGCGGCGGAACATACCTGGCGCGGGGAGCCGCCGATCTGGTCAGCTCCAGCCAGCTGCTCGACGAGTACAGTCCCGAAATCTTCTGCACCATACGCAATTTCAACGAAGTCGGGCCCAAGATCCACAACGCCCTTGGCGACAACGGCTACTCGCTCGGCGCCCACGCAGCGGGCGCGATCGCCGGGGCGCCCAATCCGTATATCTGGCCGGAGAACTTGCCCCGCACCAACGCCAGGGGCGGGCCCGGCGGCCTGCCGGGCTGTTGGCAGACGATCACCCGGCAGCTGTGGCCGGCGCCGTTCCTGGTGATGGACACCGGCGCGAGCATGGCTCCGTACAACCACTTCGAACTCGGCTCGCCACTTTTCCTCGAGCACGTATGGGGTCGCCAGCTGGGCGACTACACCATCAACCCGTGATGCCGCGCGCTCAGCGCGGCGATCGCGCCGGCCTCGTTGATGGCCAAGTGCACCAGCATGGGCGCGGCCAGGCTGCCGGAACGATCTGCCAGCCAACCGAACAGCCAGCCCGCGATGCCGGTCACCAGCACAGTGCCCAGCACCGGCTCGCCGGCCGCCCGCGCATCCGCGATATGGGAGAGCCCAAAGCTTGCCGCTTGCAACAACCTTCCACCCGGCCTGCCCCACGCCCCCGAACCGACGGCGGTCAGCGCCGCACGGAACGCAGCCTCTTCGGCCCAGACGGTCCCGACCGGAATGCGAAGCAGGAGCCAGGCAGGTGCCGATCCGGGTGTCTCCCGGTGCGCCATCGATGCCCGCACCAACGGCACCGCCGTCGTCGCGCCGATCACGCTCGCCGCCGCCGCACCGGTCGCCGAACCCAACCGCAGCCCCGCCCACAGCTGCGGTGGAGACAAACCCAACGGCGCGCGCGTCATCAGCACCAGCAGGCCGGCCGCACCGCCCTGCACCGCGGCCCGCCACGCCGTGGGCAGTCGCGGGCCGACGAAGCTCCAGCCAACCAGTGCGGCGGCCAAAGAGAACGCACCTGCCCGGCGAAAACCGTTGTGGTACATCAAGGTTCGTCGCTACAGCTCATCCGAAGAGGCGCGGCAGCACCGCCTCGGACGTCTCGCGCAGTTCCTCCAGCGACACGGTGAACAGGCCCTGCACCTCCACCGCATCCGAGGCCTGATCGACGACGCCGATGCGCTCCGCGGGCAGCCCCCGCGCCTCGCACATCGCCCGGAACCGGCTCTCCTCGGTGCGCGGCACCGCCACCAGGACCCGGCCCGCCGATTCGGAGAACAACGTGACGAACGGATCGGCACCTTCGGGAAGCACGATGCGGCAACCGGTTTCGCCCGTCAGGGCCGCCTCCACGATGGCCTGCGCGAGCCCGCCTTCGGACAGGTCGTGCGCCGCGGACACCAGTCCGTCGCGGGAGGCCGCGCTCAGCACTTCGGCCAACAGCTTTTCGCGCGCCAGGTCGACCGCGGGCGGCAATCCGCCCAGGTGATCGGCGGTCACCTGCGCCCAGACGGAACCGTCCAATTCGTCGCGCGTATCGCCCAGCAGGATCAGCGTCTCGCCCGGTTCGCGGCCCAGGCCGGTTGGGATGCGCCGGCCGACATCGTCGAGCACACCGAGCACGCCGACCACCGGCGTGGGCAGAATCGCCGCCGACCCGGTCTGGTTGTAGAAGCTGACGTTGCCGCCGGTCACCGGAATGCCAAGGGCCACACAACCATCGGCCAGCCCCCGCACGGCCTGCGAGAACTGCCACATCACCCCGGGATCTTCCGGGGAGCCGAAGTTGAGGCAGTTGGTCACTGCCACCGGCGTCGCGCCGGTGACGGCGACGTTGCGGTAGGCCTCGGCCAGCGCGAGTTGGGCGCCGGCATAGGGATCGAGCAGCGTGTAGCGCCCCGACGCGTCGGTCGAGAGCGCGATGCCGCGGCCGGTGGTTTCGTCGACGCGCAGCACGCCGCCGTCGGCGTGTTCGGCCAGCACGGTGTTGCCGCGTACGTAGCGGTCGTACTGCTCGGTGATGAAGGCCCGGCTGCACAGATGCGGACTGCCCAGCAGCGCAAGCAAAATCGCGCGCAACTCCTCCCCCGTCGCCGGCCGCGGCAGGCTCGTCGACCGGTCCGCGTTCAGGGCGTCCTGCGAGTCCGGCCGCGCGACGGGCCGCTGGTACACAGGCCCCTCGTGCGCCACCGTGCGCGGCGGCACATCGACGACCGTCTCGCCGCGCCAGGTGATCCGCAACCGGTCACCGTCGGCGACCTCGCCGATCACCGTGGCCAGCACCTCCCATTTACGGCAAACCGCCAGGAACGCGTCGACGTTCTCCGGCGCCACCACCGCGCACATCCGCTCCTGCGACTCGCTGCAGAGCACCTCCGCGGGCGTCATGTCCTTGGCCCGCAACGGGACGGCGTCGAGCTCGATCGCCATCCCGCCGTCCCCGGCCGATGCTAATTCCGAAGTCGCGCAGGATAATCCGGCGCCGCCGAGGTCCTGGATGCCGATCACCAGGCCGCCCGCGTAGAGCTCGAGGCAGCACTCGATGAGCACCTTTTCCATGAAGGGGTCCCCCACTTGCACCGAGGGCAGCTTTTTGCGGGATCCTTCGCTGTCGAAGGTTTCCGACGCCAACACCGACACCCCGCCGATGCCGTCGAGGCCGGTGCGCGCGCCGAACAGGATGATCTTGTTTCCGGTGCCCGAGGCGAACGCCAGGTGCAGGTCCTCCTGGCGTAACACCCCCACGCACAGAGCGTTGACCAACGGATTGCCGGCGTAGCAGGCGTCGAAGACGGTCTCGCCGCCGATGTTGGGCAACCCGAGCGAGTTGCCGTAGCCGCCGATCCCGCGGACCACCCCGTCGACCACCCTGCGGGTGTCCGGCGCGTCGGCGGCACCGAACCGAAGCTGGTCCATCACCGCGACCGGCCGTGCGCCCATCGCCATGATGTCGCGGACGATGCCGCCGACGCCGGTCGCCGCACCCTGGTAGGGCTCCACGTAGGACGGGTGGTTGTGCGATTCCACTTTGAAGGTGACGGCCCAGCCATCGCCGATGTCGACCACGCCGGCGTTTTCGCCGATGCCGGCCAGCATGCCGGCGCGCATGTCATCGGTGGTGGTCTCACCGAAGTAGCGCAGGTGGATCTTGGACGATTTGTACGAGCAGTGCTCGCTCCACATCACCGAGTACATCGCCAGCTCGGTGTCGGTGGGTCTGCGGCCCAGGATCTCACGAATCCGCTGGTACTCGTCGTCTTTGAGACCGAGCTCGGCGAACGGCTGCGGCTGGTCGGGGCTGTTAGCGGCGTGCTCGACGGTGTCGATCGCCTGGGTGCGGGCGCTCGTCCCGGAGACAGTCACGCCAGACAGTCTAGGGCCGCGCTGCCGTTGCCGTCGGGCCGCTGCGGGGGCTATTGACCGACCACGCAGAAGACGTTGCCCTCGGGGTCGGCGAGCACCACCCAGCGGAAATTGTCGCCGAATTTGTGCCGGCCGACCTCGGTGGCCCCGGCGGATGTCAGCCGGGACACCTCGGCATCAACGTCGGCGGCACCGAAGTCGAGATGCACGCGGTTCTTCCCGGGCGTGGGGTCGGGCACCTTTTGGAATCCGAGCCGGGGTCCTTCCGACAAGCTGACCGCGGTGAACTCGTCGGCGAGCAGTTCCTGCGTCGTACCGCCGAACTGCTCGGCCCACCAAGCGGCCAGCTGCGCGGGGTCGCGGCAGTCGAAAGTGATCATCTCCACGTTGAGCGCCATACCGCCAGACCCTAGGCCTCACAAGGGCCAGGCGGAAGTAACGCGTTGGATTTCGCCATGGGCGGACAACCGTGCTCACGACGAGACGGCGCTGCGAAAAGTTACGCAGGCACTTGTAACTTTCCGCGCCGCCGACCCGTCCTTGGATTACGGGTTGCCGGTGGGCGTCGGTTACAAGTCCGGCGGCGCCCCGGCACGGCCGATTCCAATTCACCGCAACGGAATACACACCAAGGAGAAGTGATGTCCAACCCGAGCCCGCCTCGCTGGCTGAAACCGATGAACAAGCTCATGATCGCGATGCAAAAGCTCGGCGTACCCACGGGACCTCCCATGGTCTTGACTGTGCCGGGCCGCAAAACCGGTCGGCCGCGCAGCACGCCGATGACACCGTTCACGCTCGACGGACAGCTTTTTGCCGTGGCGGGATTCCCCGGTGCCGATTGGGCACGGAATGCGCGGGCCGCCGGGGCCGGGACGCTCCGTAAGGGCCGAAAGGTGCGGCGCGTCAGGATAACCGAGCTGACCGCCGAGCAGGCCCGCCCGGTGTTGCGGGAATATCCGATCGAGGTGCCGGTCGGTGTGGGCTTCCTGAAGCGCTCGGGCCTGGTGCGCCAAGGCAACCCCGAAGAGGTCGAGGCGCTGGCCGGCCGGATCGCCGTGTTCCGCTTAGACCCGATTCCGGTGAGCTAGCGCGTAGCGATTCCCCCATCGGTCGACCATCGTAGGAAGCCACCAGCATGTACACCGCATACCTTGTCGTGACGATAAGCGCCATAGCCCTCGACGGATTTTCGGGTGTGAGTGCGCTTGTCCACTTCGCGCCCATCATTCCGCCCATGCGCCGGGCCGGGGTGCCGCTGTCCTGGCTGAGGTTTCCCATCGGCACTTTAAAAACCCTTGGGGCCCTTGGGCTTATCACCGGCCTGTGGATTCCTGGAATCGGCGTCGCGGCGGCAGCCGGGCTAACCATCTTTTTCATCTGCGCGATGTACACCCACGTACTCGCCAACGATATTTCCGGCCAGTTCGCTTTCGCCGGGTTCCTGCTCGCCCTCAACGCGGCGACCTTTGCACTCACCCTGATCGCCCACCCCGCCGGCGTTTAGGCCGCAGAACCTCGGAACGCCCCTGGCGAAAGGAACGCGCTCATCGCCGCGGAGTACGCAGCCACGTCATGAGCGCCCATCAATTCGCGCGCAGAGTGCATCGCCAGCTGCGCGGCGCCGATGTCGACGGTGGGTATGCCGGTCCGGGCCGCCGCCAGCGGCCCGATCGTGGACCCACAGGGCAGGTCGGCGCGGTGCTCGTAACGCTGCAGGGCGACCCCGGCCTGCTCGCAGGCCAGCGCGAAAGCCGCGGCCGTGCGACCGTCGGTGGCATAGCGCAGGTTCGGGTGCACTTTGAGCACCGGTCCGGCGTTGACCTCGATGAGGTGGCCGGGCTCGTGCCGCTCCGGATAGTTGGGGTGGGTGGCGTGTGCCATGTCCGCCGAGGCCAGCAAGGACTCGGGCAGCCGGCGCAGGAAGTCTTCGCGGGAGCCGCCGGCGGCGAGCACGATGCGCTCGAGGACGGTGCCCAGCAGGTTCGACTGCGCGCCGTGATCGGAAGACGAACCGACTTCCTCGTGGTCGAAGACCACCAGCACGGGCACAAAGCCCGACGGCTTGGCGGCCAGCAGCGCCTCCATGCCCGCATAGCAACTGGCCTGGTTGTCCAGCCGGGGAGCACTCAGCAGGTCGCCATCGGCACCAAACACGGTGGATCGGGTGAGGTCATGAGTCATCAGGTCGGCGGCCAGCACGGCGGCCGGCGCAACCCCGGCGCGCTCCGCGACGAAGTCGATGAACGATTTCGTTTCGGCGCCGACGCCCCAGACCGCGTTGACGTGTCGCTGCGGGTCCAGCGTCAGCGATTTCCGGTCCTCGGCCAAGTGAATGGCCAGCTGCGGAACCCGAAGGATCGGCTCGTCTATCCGGACCAGCCGGTGCTCTATCCCCGTGGCCTGATCGCTGGAGTGAACCGATAACCGTCCGCTGACGCCCAGGTCGCGGTCGAGCCAGGAGTTGAGCCACGCTCCGCCGTACGGTTCCAGCGCCACCACCCGCCAACCGGCGACCAGCCGATCGGGATGCTGCTTAACCCGGAGGTTGGGGCTATCGGTGTGTGCGCCGATGATCCGGAACGGGCCGTCGGCCCCGTCGGAATTCCAGGCGACCAGTGAGCCGGCTCGCACCGCGAAGTAGCGACCGCGTTCGCCCGGCCAGCGTTTGGTCTCGCTCAGTTCGGTGTACCCGGCATCGATCAGTCGCGCCGCCACCGTGGCGCAGGCGTGGAACGGCGACGGAGAAGCGTCGATGAAATCGCAGAGGCCTGCGGCGCTGGCCGACATGTTCAACATCATGGCTGTCGGCGCTCGCCGTCGCCACGCTAGGTCCCATTGCATGGCTCTCCCCCGCAAGCGGGGGGCCCCCCAACCGCGCCCTTCCGGCGCTCGCCGTCGCCACGCTAGGCCCCATTGCGCGGCTCTCCCCCGCAAGCGGGGGGACCCCCAACCGCGCCCTTCCGGCGCTCGCCGTCGCCACGCTAGGCCCCACTGCGCGGCTCCTTGCTCGCGCCCTTCCGGCGCTCGCCGTCGCCACGCTAGGTCCCATTGCGCGGCTCCTTGCTCGCGCCCTTCCGGCGCTCGCCGTCGCCACGCTAGGGTCGCCCATGTGCCTCCCGTCCAGCCACAGCCGATCCTCGAGCCGTTGACGCCTGCGGCGGTCTTCCTGGTAGTGACCATCGACGACGGCGGAGAAGCGACGGTGCACGACGCGCTGCCCGACATTTCCGGGCTGGTGCGCGCGATCGGCTTCCGCGACCCGCCGAAACGGTTGTCAGCCATCGCCTCCGTCGGCTCGCGAGCATGGGATCGCTTGTTTTCCGGCCCGCGTCCCGCCGAGTTGCACCCGTTCGTAGGACTGATAGGCCCGCGGCACACCGCTCCGGCCACGCCCGGGGACCTGTTGTTCCACATCCGGGCCGAGAGCTTGGACGTGTGTTTCGAATTGGCCGACCGCATCCTGCGGTCGATGGCGGGTGCCGTCACCGTCGTCGACGAGGTGCACGGATTCCGCTACTTCGACAACCGCGACCTGTTGGGCTTCGTCGACGGCACCGAAAACCCCGACGGCCCGTTGGCCGTCAGCGCCACCACCATCGGCGCCGAGGATCCCGAGTTCGAGGGCTCATGCTACGTGCACGTGCAGAAGTATCTGCATGAAATGTCTTCGTGGAACGCGCTGTCGGTCGCCCAGCAGGAGCTGGTGATCGGCCGCACCAAGCTGGAGAACCTCGAACTCGACGACGACGAAAAGCCGGCCAACTCCCACATCGCCCTCAACGTCATCACCGACGACGACGGCACCGAGCTGAAGATCGTGCGGCACAACATGCCGTTCGGCGAACTCGGCAAGGGCGAGTACGGGACCTATTTCATCGGCTATTCCCGCACGCCCCAGGTCACGGAACAAATGCTGCGCAACATGTTTCTCGGGGATCCGCCCGGAAACACGGACCAGATCCTCGAGTTCTCCACCGCGGTCACCGGTGGCTTGTTCTTCTCGCCCACTGTGGACTTTCTAGATGACCCACCGCCGCTGCCCGCAGCGCCGGTGACGGAAACGTCTGTCGCACAAGACGGCTCACTCTCGATTGGCAGCTTGAAAGGAACCACTTCATGAACAACCTCTATCGCGACCTGGCACCCGTCACCGAAGCCGCTTGGGACGAAATCGAAACGGAGGCGACCCGAACATTCAAACGCCATGTCGCCGGACGCCGGGTGGTCGACGTCAGCGGGCCCGGCGGCCCGGTCACCGCGGCGGTCAGCACCGGCCGCTTGACCGACGTGGCGTCACCGTCCGACGGCGTGGAGGCTCACTTGCGGGCGAGCAAACCCCTTGTCCGGCTACGGGTTCCGTTCACCCTCTCGCGTTACGAGATCGACAATGTCGAGCGTGGTGCGCAGGACTCCGACTGGGACCCGGTCAAGGAGGCTGCCAAGAAGTTGGCGTTCGTGGAAGACCGGGCGATCTTCGAGGGCTACGCCGCCGCATCGATCGAGGGCATCCGCGCCGCCAGCTCGAACAAGCCGTTGACCTTGCCGGCCGATCCTCGCGAAATCCCGGATGTCATCACCCAGGCGATCTCCGAATTGCGGCTGGCCGGGGTCGACGGCCCCTACTCGGTGTTGCTGTCCGCCGACGTCTATACGAAGGTCAGCGAGACCACCGAGCACGGATATCCGATCCTCGAGCACATCGACCGGCTGGTTCCGGGAGACATCATCTGGGCGCCGGCCATCGATGGCGCTTTCGTGCTGACCACCCGAGGCGGCGACTTCGATCTACAGCTCGGGACCGACGTGTCGATCGGCTACACGAGCCATGATGCGGACACGGTGCAGCTGTATCTGCAGGAGACGCTGACATTCCTGTGCTACACCGCCGAGGCGGCGGTCCCGCTGACCTCCCAGGAATAAATGTCGACGGGTGGCTGCTGACGGGGAGACAAGTGAACCTTTCTGCAGGAGGCAGGATCCGATGGCAGCAACACAGGCCGACTCCACTGCGCTGGTGACCGGAGCCACTTCCGGCATCGGCCGCGAAATCGCCCTGAAACTCGCGGAACGCGGGGTCGAGGTCGTGGTACACGGCCGCGATGCCGAACGTGGCGCGAAGACGGTGCGCGAGATCGAAAATGCTGGCGGTAGGGCGCGTTTCGTCGCTGCGGATCTCAGTGATGGCGACGACGTGCGCCGCTTGGCGACCGAGGCGGGCCCGGTCGACATATTGGTCAACAACGCAGGCATCTACAAATTCGGCGCAACCGTAGAGACCGACGACGCGACGTTCGATGAGCACGTGAATGTAAACCTGCGCGCCCCTTACATTCTGGTCCAGCAACTCGTACCGGGAATGATCGAGCGCGGTGGCGGCACGGTGGTCAACGTGAGTACGGTCGCGGCCTCGGTGCCGGCGAGCGGTGCGGGTATCTACGGCGCCAGCAAGGCCGGCCTAGAGTTGCTGACCCGCGTCTGGGCGGATGAATTCGGCGCGTCGGGCGTGCGGGTGAACGCGATCGCGCCAGGGCCAACCGACACTCCCGGTGTGGCGGTCTTACCGGGCGTGTTGGACACGGTGGCGGCCAGCACCGCGATCGGCCGGCCCGCCGCGCCGAGTGAAATCGCGAGCGCGGTCATCTTCCTAAGCTCTCCCGACGCCAGTTATGTCAACGGCGCTGTGGTGCCCGTGAGCGGCGGCCAACGCGCGATCGCCGCCTGACGCAACGGTTTTCGCTATAGGTCGAGCACCAGCTCGCTCTCCGGGGCCGCTGAGCAGATGAGTACGGTCCCCTGCTCGGGCGGCTCTAGTGGCGGCTGCACGTAACTGGTCCTGCCAGCGACAACGCCGGTGACGCACACATGACACACGCCGCTCCGGCAGGAGAACCGAGTGGGCACGTCGCAAGCTTCGGCGAGCTCGAGGATGCTCCCGAATCGGGATGACCAGTTGACCGTTAGGCCGCTGCGCGCGAAGGTGATCAACGGGCCCGTTCCCACAAGTCCCTCCGGCGGGTGCGGTGGCGTACGAGGGGCGCCCTCGACGATGCCCGGATTGATCGACGGCAGGGCGCCGAATAGCTCGCTGTGGATCCGCTCAGGGGTCAGGCCCTCCGCGGTGAGTGCGTCCCGCATGTCGCTCATGAATTGGGTTGGGCCGCAGAGGTACGCAGTGGCGTTAGCCGGGATACCCAGCGCCGCGAGCGCCGACCGGCCCAACCGCCCCTGTGTGTGCGTATAGAACACCGACTGCCGCGCGCGCGGCAACGACTCGATCAAGCTTGCGACTTCGGCTGCGAACGCTTGTGTTTGGCGACTGCGGGTGGTGTGCAGCCACCAGATCTCGCGGGGGCTGCGGACCGCCGCGAGCGCATGCAACATCGCCAAGACCGGGGTGATCCCGATTCCCGCCGAAAGCAGCAGGACTGGGCCGTCACCCTCGGTGAGGTGAAACGCGCCTCGCGGGGCGGCGACCTCGACGATTGAGCCCGCTTCGACGTGCTCGTGCAACCATCGGCTCGCCAGACCTTGCTCTTCACGTTTGACGCTGATCCGGTAGTGCCCGGCGGCGGGGTTGCCCGAAAGGGAGTAACTGCGCAGCGGCGCTGGCCCACCCGCGCCGGGGATCCGCACCGTCAGGTATTGCCCGGGGAGCGGCGGCGGGAGGGCGGCATGGTCGTCGGCCTCCAGCCAAAGGGACCTCACCTGTGAGCTTTCCCGGCGTATTGCGCTGACACGCAAGGGACGAAAGCCCTCCCACGCCGGCTGCGCTTGGGCTGTGGGCTCCTGCTCCGCTGCCAGCATGTCCCGGAACGACTGCTGCCAGCCGGGGCTGAGCGCGGGGACGTCGACGACCTTGCGGAGCCGGTCGGGGTCGCGGTTCGGCAGATAGAGGAGCGCGTCGACGTCGGCGACGCTGAGCTCGTGTCGACCACGGCGGGTACGCACGATGTCATCACCCGCGCGGACCTCCCCCTCGGTGATCACCCGAAAGTAGAATCCCGGCCGATGTTGGGCGACAAGCAGGTTCGGCATCCTGGGTTCGTTCAGGCGCATTCCCACCCGGAAGCAGGTGACGCGGGGCTGGGTTACCTCGAACTCGGCTTCACCGATCCGGTAGCGGTCCCCGATGCATACATCGGCGTCGGGCAGCCCGGTGATCGTGAAGTTCTCCCCGAAGTGGCCTGGCGCGAGGTCGTCGCGACCAAGGTAGCTCTTCCAGAAGTCGTATGACTCGATTTGGTACACCATCACGGCACGCTGTTCACCGCCATGGCCGCCGAGATCACCCTGGCCGTCGCCGTCAACGTTGAGGCGCCGAACCATGATCGGCCCCGCGACCGGCGCTTTCCATATCCCCGTGTACACGGTCTTGTCATGCCACTGAACGTTCTTGGGCATGCCGACGTTCACCGAAATCAGCTTGCCCACTACGTCACCTCCGGACTTCGCCAGTGGGATGGCCGGCCCAGAATATGCCGCCCTGGGCCGGAGGGCAACAGGAGGCAGGGCTGTTGCGCCGAGCCGCTCTCGTGCATAATGGGACGCACAACCCAGAATGCGGGCGCGGTGAGATCGGAGATGTCCGCCCAGCGCGTGATGTTCGAAAGGGCGAAACTGAGGAGGGATTGTCATGCCGGCTGTGCATCATCGTTACGCCACCGTCGACGGTCGCCGGCTCTTCTTCCGCGAAGGAGGCGCTCCGACCGCTCCCGCGCTGGTGCTGCTGCACGGTTTTCCGACCAGCTCCTACATGTTTCGGCAGCTGCTTCCGGCGCTCGCCGACGACTACCACGTCATCGCGCCGGATCACCTGGGCTTCGGGCTTTCCGACGCGCCGTCCGTGCAGGAGTTCGACTACACCTTCGACGCACTGACCGACCTCACTGCCGGGTTGCTGCGCGCGCTCGGCATCGGCAGATACGCCGTTTACGTGCAGGATTACGGCGCGCCGATCGGCTGGCGGCTGGCGCTGCGCGACCCGGCGGCGATCACCGCGATCATCACCCAGAACGGCAACGGCTACGACGCGGGATTCATCGACAGCTTCTGGGACATCGTGCGCGCCTACCAACGCGAACAAACGCCTGACGCGGAGGCCGCGGTACGGCAATTCCTAACGCTCGATGCCACGCGCTGGCAGTACGTCACCGGCGTTCCCGACGAGACCCTCGTCGACCCGGAATCGTGGCATCATGACTACGCGCTCATATCCCGCCCGGGCAACGACCTGGTGCAGCTGAAACTGTTGCGGGACTATGCCACCAACGCGCCGCTGTACCCACGCCTGCACGAATACTTTCGCGCCGGCCAGGTGCCGTTGCTGGCGGTCTGGGGTCGCGGCGACGAGATCTTCGGTCCGGCCGGTGCCGAGGCGTTCGCCGACGACCTGCCGGACGCCGAGATCCACCTGCTCGAGGGCGGACACTTCCTGCTGGAATCTGCACTGGACGACGTCGCCGCGCTGATCCGCGGCTTCCTCGCCAAGGTTGAGATGCCCGCCTGACCGGTCCGGATTCAATGGGTTGGATATCCCATAGTTCGCGAGGCCCGCGGGTTAGCCTGACGCGATGGCCCATTCCGATGTTCAGGACGAACAACGGCTGACCGCCAAGGGGCGTGCCACCCGGGACCGCATCGTGGAAGCGGCCGCCCAGCTGATCGTCACCGAGGGCCTGTCCGCGGCGAATCTGGAAAACGTCCGCAGGGCGGCATCGGTCAGCGGTTCGCAGCTTGCCCACTATTTCGCCGACAAGAGCGCTCTGATTCGCGCAGTTCTGAGGCGTCAGATCGGGGTGGTTCTCGACTTTCACCGGCAGCCCAAGCTGGGGGGTCTGGCTTCCTTCGACGACTTCGAGCGGTGGATCGGCCTCAACATGCGATACCTCAGGCGCATAGGATATTTCGGCACACCCACCTACCACGCGCTTGCCGCCCAGCTGGCGAAGTCCGACGACGCGACGCGCGAAACGCTGGCGGCGGGCTACTGGCAGTGGGTCGAGCTGCTCCAGGCAGCGATGCAGCGGATGAAAGATGCCGGCGTCTTGGTCACCGACGCCGACCCGCGACGATTGGCGATGGTCGTCGTCGCCGCCCATCAGGGCGGGGGCACCTTGGCCTTCACCTACCGGGCGGAGTGGCCGCACGCCGACGCGATTCGCTTCGCGGTCAACTACCTACGCAGCTTCGCCACCGATCCCGCCGAACGGGCACCCCGCCCCGCCCGGCGTCCCCGGGGCCGCCGAAGGACCGTCACGTGAGTGACGACAGCCCAGCACGATTCACCCGCAAGGGGCTGGCGACTCGCGCGCGCATCGTTGAAACAGCCGCCCGGCTGATGTTCGAGCGCGGCGTCGCCAACACGAGCATCGAGCAGGTACGGCGCGCGGCGGGAGTGGGCGGCTCGCAGATCGCGCACTACTTCCGGAACAAGCGCGATCTCACCCGCCAGGTCGTTGCCACCCGCCGCGACGACGTGCGGGCATTCCACACCCAGCCACCGCTGGGCGGCTTGGACAGCATCGAGGCCCTGCAGGCATGGGCCGATGCGTGCGTCGCCGACATCGACGCCGTGTACCGCATCGGCGGTTGCGTCTACGGCTCCTTGGCGGGCGAGCTGATCGACGCCGACTACGAGATACACGACGATCTCTCCGCCGGCTATGACGAGTGGATCGACCTGTTTCAGGCCGGCCTCACGGCCATGCGCCGACGCGGCGAGCTGCGCTCCGGCGCGGACCCGCGGCACTTGGCGGTGTCGCTGGTTGTCGCGCATCAAGGCGGTGCGATGTTGACGTACGCCATGGGCAATCCGGAACCACTGGAGACCGCGGTCAATGCCGCCGTCGATTACGTCCGCTCGTTCACGACACCCGTACGCAAGGGCCGAACCAAATCAAAACGCACCTCTGGACAGATTGGGACGAATAGCCCATAATAACTGGGTCAGCTGGCCCATTATGTGCGCGAACCCTCACGTCGGTTTCGCATCTCCGGATTCGTTGGGGTGGCCAGGAATTGGGAGGGAGCGGCACGTGTCCACCACCGATGCACCCCAGCTGCCAACCGCCCCCGCGATGGTGCGCGAGCAGCCTGGCGGGGAAACGATGCGCGCGATCATCCTGAACGGGTTCGGCGGTCTGGACACGCTGGTCTACGCCGACATTCCGAAGCCGCGGCCCAAGGACGGCGAAGTGGTGATCGCAGTCAAGGCCTTCGGTGTCAACCACGCCGAGATGCACATGCGTCGCGGGGAATGGGCCGAAGCCGCGGAAGTCAGCGGCATCGAGTGCGTCGGCGTCGTCGACTCCTGCCCGGGCGGCGAATTCCCCGTGGGCGCCAAGGTGGCGGCGTTGATGGGCGGTCTGGGCCGAACCATCAACGGCAGCTACGCGCAGTACACCCGCGTGCGGGCCGCGAACGTCGCCCTGATTGAATCCGAGTTGCCGTGGCCGGACTTGGCCGCGCTGCCCGAAACCTACGCGGTCGCTTGGACATGCCTGTTCCGCAACCTCAACCTCAAAGCCGGCCAGACGCTGGTGTTGCGGGGCGCGACATCGTCGTTGGGCCAGGCCGCACTGAAGATGGCCGTCGCCGCCGGCGCGCGCGTCATCGCCACCGCGCGGCATCGGGGCCGGTTTCCCAGGCTGGAGGAGCTGGGTGCGTCCCGCGTCGAATTGGAAAGCGGCGGCCTGGCCGAGCACCTCCCCGAGACCAAGCAGGTCGACGCGGTCCTGGACCTGGTCGGCAACAGCACCATCCTGGACTCCCTCGACATGCTCCGGCGCGGCGGAACAGCCTGCCTGGCGGGCTGGCTGGGCGGGCTCGACCCCATTGGGGATTTCAATCCGTTGCAGCGTATGGCGAGCGGCGTGAACTGGAACTTTTTCGGCAGCTTCGTCTTTGGGACACCGGGATTCCCACTGTCGGACGTCCCCCTGCAAGACGTCGCGCGGCAGGTCGCGCAGGGCGCCCTGGAGGCCAAGCCGTCTCGCGTGTTCTCCTTCGACGAGATACATGAGGCGCACCGCGTGATGGAAGCGGGCGAAGCGGGCGGCAAGATGGTCGTCGTGGTGCAGTGACCCTTCTTCGTTGCTCAGGGGGGTTGGTGAAAGGAGGGGATGACGATGGGGCTGGCATGGCAGCAGGGTCCACTGGCCACGGGATCAGTCGGGCACTTCCTGACTGAGCAGCCGTTGCCGGCGCGGCTGTTGTACGCCGAGCCGCTGCGCAGGCGCATGCGAGTTCGGCTTGCGGACAAGTGGATCGCCGACAGCCAGGACGTGATCCTGTTGCACGAGCCGGGCCGTTATCCGGTCGCCTACTTCCCGCGCGGCGATATCGAGGCCGGAGTCCTGCTGGCCGAGGACCGGCTGACGCAGCATAAAGACCTGGGCGACACACAGTGGTTCACCATCAAAGTGGCGGCGCGAGAGGCGAGCCATGCCGCGTGGCAACACACCGCACTCCCACCTCACGCCTCGATACTCGACGGGCGCCTGGCGTTCGCGTGGCGCGCCATGGACGCTTTTTACGAAGAGGACGACCGAATCGTCGGGCATGCCACGGACGCCTATCACCGGATCGATATCCGTTCCACATCACGGCATCTCATTGTCTGCGACGGCGACCGGGTGATTGCCGACACTAAGCGCCCGCTAGCTTTATACGAATCCGGGTTTGCGCCACGCTGGTACGTTCCACGCGAAGATATCGACGAATCTGGCCTCGAACTCGTTGATACGCAGACCTTCTGCCCCTACAAGGGCATCTGCTCCTACTACGATATCGGCGGCTGCAAGCGCGCGGCGTGGTCCTATCTGAACGCCTGGCCTGAGGTGACGCGGGTTACTGGCTTGGTGTCATTCGAACCGGACAAGATCGACGTCTACCTCGATGGCGAACAGCTGCAGCTCGAGCCCGGCCAGACCGTCATCCCGCACGGCGTCGACCGCGGGCTCGACACAGACGAGGTCTTGGCGAGATCCGGATCGGAAGTCTCCACATCGCGGAAGATTGAGGCCTAACCATGCCCACACCGTCCGTCCTGGTTTTCGACGTCAACGAGACGCTGGTCGATATCGATTCTCTGGCACCGCTGTTCACCGATTTGTTCGGTGATGAGCGGGTGCTTCGCGAGTGGTTCGCCCAGCTGATCATGTACTCGATGTCCGCGACGTTGGCGGACAGCTACGTGAACTTCTCCACGCTCGCCCAAGGCGTGCTGCGCATGGTCGGCGATATCCACCGCGTCGACGTCTCCGACGATGATCTGCACCGCCTGAAGACCGGCCTGCTCACCATGCCCGCGCACCCGGATGCGGCGGAAGGGCTCGCGAAGCTGCGAGACAACGGCTTTCGCCTTGTCACCCTGACCAATTCACCGCCCAACCCGGATGGGCCGACGGCGCTGCAGAGTGCCGGGGTGGGCGAATTCTTCGAACGACAACTGAGCGTCGATGCCTGCCGCGCCTTCAAGCCGGCGCCCGCCGTGGACCGATACGCGTGCGAGACGCTTGGGGTGGCACCGGCCGACTGCATGATGGTGGCCGCGCACGTGTGGGACACCCTCGGCGCCCAGAAGGTCGGTTTCAGCGCTGCGCTCATTACCCGGCCCGGCAATCCGCCGCTGCCGGTCGACGGGCTGCCCCAGCCAAACCTCATGGTGAGTGACATGCGGGAGCTTGCCGAGAAACTCATCGGCAACTGAGAGACGCACCGGGAGGGCCGCCGGCAATGGCAGCAGACACAATGGACTACGACGTCATCGTTCTCGGCGCCGGGCCGATCGGCCAGAATGCTGCGGAACGTGCCCGGGCGGCGGGCCTGAGCGTCGCGCTGGTCGAACGTGAACTCGTGGGCGGCGAGTGTTCTTATTGGGCCTGCGTGCCGAGTAAGGCCTTGCTCCGCCCGGTAATCGCCGTCTCGGAAGCCCGCCACGTCGACGGCGCGCGCGAGGCGGTCAGCGGCCCCATCAATGCTGCCGGAGTCTTCGGCCGCCGCAACCGCTATGTCAGCGACTGGGACGATAGTGGCCAGGCCGACTGGGTGAATCAAATCGGCGCAACCCTGGTACGCGGCCATGGCCGGTTGGATGGCGCCCGACGAGTCGGCGTCACCGCTTCCGACGGTGCGACGTCCGTATTGACCGCACGGCACGCGGTCGTGGTCTGCACCGGAAGCCGGCCCGTCCTCCCCGACTTGCCCGGAATCGACGAAGCCAGGCCGTGGACCAACCGCCAAGCCACCGACAGCAGCAACGTCCCCGAGCGGCTCGCGGTGGTGGGCGCCGGCGGCGTGGGCGTCGAAATGGCAACCGCGTGGCAAGGATTGGGATCCCAGGTGACCCTCCTCGCGCGAGGTCCGGGCCTGCTGCCAAGGATGGAATCCTTCGTTGGCGAGCTCGTCGGCCGGGGTCTCGCCGATGCGGGCGTGGACGTGCGCGTCGGCGTATCGGTCCGCGCGCTGCGCCGGCCCGACGGCGGAGTGGTGACCCTCGAATTGGACGATGGCTCCGAAATAGAAGTCAGCGAAGTGCTTTTCGCGACGGGCCGGGCACCGCTCACCGACGACATCGGCCTGCAGACCGTCGGCCTGACACCTGGCAGCTGGCTCGACGTCGACGACACCTGCCGGGTGGGGGCCATTCGGGACGGTTGGCTCTACGCGGCGGGCGACGTCAATCATCGGGCCTTGCTGACCCATCAGGGCAAGTACCAGGGCCGCGTTGCTGGAGCGGCGATCGGAGCGCGCGCGGCGGGTACCCCGTTGGACACCGCACCGTGGGGCCGGCATGCAACCACCGCCGACCATTACGCCGTGCCGCAGGCCTTCTTCACCAATCCCGAAGCCGCCGCGGTCGGCCTGACGGCCCGGCAGGCCGAGCGCGCCGGGCACCGGGTACGGGCGGTCGACGTGCAGATCGGCGACGTGGTGATGGGGGCCAAGCTTTATGCCGACGGGTACACAGGCCGGGCGCGGATGGTGGTGGACCTCGATCGCGGGCACTTGCTCGGGGTCACGCTGGTTGGGCCCGGGGTCACCGAAATGCTGCACTCCGCCACCATCGCGGTCGCCGGCCAGGTGCCCATCGACCGGTTGTGGCACGCCGTGCCCTGCTTCCCAACCGTCAGCGAGGTGTGGCTGCGGCTCCTCGAGGCGTATCGGGATGCCTCGGACCATAATTGACGCATGGCCACCGCAGACGGATTCCATCCGGATTTCGACGAAACAACACCGGAAGCCACCCACAATCGGGTGCACCACGTCAAGGCATCCGACATCAGCTCCGATACCGCGCAATCGGACGGACTCCGTCGCTTCGCCGCGCTGAGCGGCGCGTCGGTCGGAGCCGAAAAGCTGTGGATGGGCGAGACACACGCAATGCCGTCGACCGTCTCGTCGAACCACCATCACGGCGACTCGGAGACCGCCATCTACGTGCGCAGCGGCCACCCGGAATTCGTCTTTCACGACGGAGCCCAGGAGGTGCGCATCTCGACTTCGCCCGGGGACTACGTTTTCATCCCGCCCCATCTGCCGCACCGCGAGGAAAACCCGGACCCGACCACCCCGGCAGAGGTCGTCATCGCGCGCAGCACCCAAGAGGCGGTCGTGGTGAACCTGCCGGCGTTGTATCCCCTTCAGTAGACGGCGATTTCGACCAGATTTCCGTCGACGTCGCGGCAATAGTGCGAGGTCATCGGTCCGAGGGCTCCGGTCCTGGTTAACGGTCCCGCGATGATCTGAACTCCACGGTCGGCGAGGTGGGCGCGGACCTCGTCCGGGCTGCTGAGCGTGATGAAGCACAAGTCCTCGGAACCGGCCGCTTCGACCGACGCGGTGGCCCACTCGGGGTCACCGGCCAGCGCCCCGACGGGCCGCAGGTTGAGTTTCTGGCCACCGAAGCGCAGAGCGATCCGGCCGGACGGCCCAAACCTCTCTCGCCGCATGCCCAGAACCCGCTCGTACCACTCGGCGGTGGCCTCGACGTCCTTGCAGTTCAGCACGACATGGTCGATCCGTTCCACCGCGAATCCCACGTCTGCCTCCTGTCGTATGCAACTGAAAAGCGCTCGGCGCCAGAGTAATCCGACTATGGCCGCCGGTGTGAGCGACACCGAAGCGGCAGGCGACCTTTACGCCCTACGCACCAGACGTTTTAATACGTCTTATGACCATCCGGTCGCTCGACCTCGAGTCCGCCGATCTGCGAGTCAGGCGCGGCAGCGTGCCCGCGAGCACCCAGCTCGCCGAAGCCCTCAAGGCCGCGATCATCAAGCAGCGCCTGCCCCGCGGCGGCCGCCTGCCCAGCGAGCGGGAGCTGATCGACCGCTCGGGCCTGAGCCGGGTAACCGTGCGTGCGGCGGTCGGACTGCTGGAGCGGCAGGGCTGGCTGGTTCGGCGCCAGGGCCTGGGCACCTTCGTGTCCAACCCGGTAAGACAAGAATTGGGCTCGGGCGTGCGCACGATCACCGAGGTCCTGGCGAACTCCGGGATCACTCCGCACGTCGACGTGCTGTCCCATCGCATTGAAGAGCCCCCGCAACGTGTCGCCGAAATGCTGGGTTTGTCCAAAGCACTGTGCATCTACCGACGCTTCCGCGACGGGGACGTACCGCTGGCACTGATGATCGCCTACCTACCGCCGAGACTCGGCAAGGCCGTCGAACCGCTGCTGTCGAGCGTGCCGGACACTCAACCCGCACGGGCGATGGAAAGCACGTACACGATGTGGGAGCGGCGACTGGGCATCCCCGTCGCCCGGGCCACTTATGAGATCCACGCGGCGGGGGCCTCCGTCGAGGTGGCCGGCGCGTTGAATCTGCCCTTGGGCTCCCCCGTGCTTGTGCTCGAACGCGTCAGCTACGGCACTGACGACAAGCCGCTGGAAGTGGTGGAGTTCCACTATCGCCCCGAGCGGTACCGGTTTTCGGTGACGCTGCCGCGGACCATGCCTGCGCCAGGTGCGGGGATTGTCGAGCGGCCCTGAACGCCTGACGTTGGCCTACCGCGAGCTACTGCCGCACTGCCCGGTTGCTCAGCCAATTCTCAACAGATTCTTCGCCGGCTCCTGGCTTGTCTCCCAGGATCCGCAAAGCCACTGCCCGCAGCATGTTGTCATGACGTACGAGCCCACGTGCGCGAACCTGGTCGAACGTTACCTGCGCGCCCGCGGGCGACGCTATTTCCGCGGCCACCACGATGGTGAATATTTCTTCGTCACCAGCGCCCGCGCGTCCGCCGCGAGGCGCCTGCACGTCCACCTCGAGATCTCGCCCGAGCATGGCGATGTGCTGATCATTCGGGCGACTCCGGACTGCTTCTTCCCCGCCACCGACCGCCCCTGGCTGGTGCACTTCTCCGACACCTGGAACCGCCAGGAACGCGAAGTCACCGCGATCGTGCACGGCTCTTCCGATCCGCAGCGGATCGGCGTGGTGGCGCGCAGGTCGCACTGGATCCGGCAGAACGTTTCCTTCGAGGATTTCGCTGCCTTCGTCGACCGCACCATCGCGGACGCGACCGACCTCTTCGACGACTTGAGCCCCGCCGTCGAACTGTCGACGGCACATCCGTTGCTGCGCGACGCAGGCTGATTCTCGCGCCCACGCTGCCGCTCGCCCCGGCGCCGCGCGAGCCGCGGAGGTCCGAAACCACAGCGACAAGAGCTTCTTGGGCGTCAGCCCGCGCTGTCAGCAAACGAATATGGCATTCTCCTAATTAGAGAGTATGATATGTCAGCCAGGGACTCAGGTTTGAGATCTACGTCACACCGGCAATCAATAGCAGACGTCAAGAAGACAGCAGCGGGGAGCCATGAAGGGCAGCGGTGTTGAGGCGGCCGACAACCACGAGACCGCCAAGTGGGATCCGGCCTTTACCGAGCAGGTGAGCAAGGCCCTCGGGCCGGTGATCAAGCGGTGGTATCGGGCCGAAGTGCGCAATCTCGACAACTTCCCGGCGTCCGGCGGAGCGTTGGTGGTGTCCAACCACTCGGGGGGCATGCTGACACCGGACGTGTTGATCTTCTCCCCGGCGTTCTACCAAAAGTTCGGCTACGACCGGCCCGTCTACACGCTGGGCCACTACGGCCTGTTCATGGGCCCCCTGGACGCCTGGCTGCGCCGCCTCGGGGTCATCGAGGCCAGCCGCGAAAACGCCGCCGCCGCACTGCATTCCGGCGCCGTGGTACTAGTCTTTCCGGGGGGTGACTACGACTCCTACCGACCCACCTTCAGCGCCAACTCCATCGACTTCAACGGCCGAACCGGCTACGTGCGGACCGCCATCGAGGCCGGGGTGCCGATCGTGCCCACCGTCTCGATCGGGGGCCAGGAGACCCAACTCTTCTTGACCCGCGGCAACTGGCTGGCGCGCAAGCTGGGGCTGACGAAAGCGCGCATGGACATCTTGCCGGTGAGCTTCGGTTTCCCGTTCGGGCTGAGCGTCATCTTCCCGCCGAACCTGCCGCTACCCGCGAAGATCGTCACCGAGGTGCTCGAACCGATCGACGTCACCGCCCAGTTCGGCCACGACCCCGACATCGACGAGGTCGACGCGCACGTGCGCGGGGTCATGGAATCGGCGCTCAAGCGACTGGCCGGTCAGCGCCGGCTCCCCATCCTCGGCTGACCGACAGCATTCGATGGCTTGGAGCTGGACCACATGCGAAAGGCGCCACAGCACAGGCCGATTCCGAACACGCGGGGGCGGGAAAAGCGGGGTGGCGAGTGAAAAGACTCAACGGCATGGACGCGATGCTGCTGTACAGCGAGACGCCCAACCTGCACACGCACACCTTGAAAGTGGCGGTCATCGACCCCGGCGACTCCGATTTCGATTTCGAGGCGTTCCGCCGTCATGTGCGCCGGCGCCTGCACCTACTGGAACCGTTGCGCTACAAGCTCGTCGACATTCCCTGGCAGCTTCATCACCCGATGTGGCAGGAGGACTGCGAGGTGGACCTCGACTACCATCTGCGGCGGGTGCAGGTGCCCACGCCGGGCGGTCGGCGCGAACTCGACGAGGTGATCGGCCAGGTCGCCTCGACCCCGTTGGACCGCGGCCGCCCGCTGTGGGAGTTTCATTTCGCCGAAGGGCTGGCCGGGGGGCAGTTCGCCCTGGTCGGCAAGATCCATCACGCGCTGGCCGACGGGTGGCGTCGGTCAACCTGCTGTCCCGCGCCATCGATGTGCACGGGCCGACGGGCGACGTTACCGACGAGCGCGATAACGACGAAGCCGGCGTGACCGCCTCGACCGCCGACCTGCTGCGCGCGGCCGCGCGCGACCACGCCCGACAGATCGCCGAGCTGCCGGGGCTGATCAGGGATGCCACCACCGGGCTGACGCGGGTCCGCCGCCGCGCCAAGGAACGCGGTGACCACCCGGATCTGGCCGGCGCCTTTGACGCACCCCCGACATTCCTGAACCACGTCGTGTCGCCGCAGCGGCGGTTCGCGAGCGTGACGTTGCCGCTGGCCGAGGTCAAGGCGACGGCCCAGGCGCTGGGCATCACCGTCAACGACCTGATACTGGCGACGGCCGCCGGCGGTCTCCGCACGCTGTTGCTGGCCTATGACGGCGCGGCCGACCGGCCGATCATCGCGTCGGTACCGACGGCCACCGACAAGTCGGACCGCATTACCGGCAATGAGATCAGTGGTCTGATGATTTCGTTGCCGGTACACATCCCCGATCCAGCCGAGCGCGCTCGGCTGGTCGCACTCGCGACCCGAATTGCCAAGGAAGACCACGAGATCCTCGGCCCGCAGCTCTACGGGCGGCTGATGGCCTATCTGCCGACCGCGGTCGCCCCCGCCGCGTTCCGGTGGCTGGGGCGCCGGGACGCGCCGAACAAGCTGATGAATGTCGCGGTCTCCAGCGTGGTGGGCCCGCGTGAACGCGGCCACTTCGGCGGCGCGGCGGTCAGCGAGATTTACTCGACCGGCGTGTTATCGCCGGGGGCCCCTGTCAATATCACCGTGTGGAGCTACGTCGACCAGCTTGGCGTCGCCGTCCTCACCGACGACCAGACATTCGACGACCCGCACGAAGCGACGGACGCCATCAGCGCAGAGTTCGCCGAATTGCGTTTAGCCGCAAAGATTTTCGCTCAGGCCGCGAGCACCGCGTCCAGCGCTGAATAAAACAGGCCCAAGCCGTCGTCGGAGGGGCCCGTCAACGCTTCGATGGCGTGTTCGGGATGTGGCATCAGCCCCACGACACGGCCGTTGGCGGAGCTGATGCCGGCGATGTCATGCAGGGAGCCGTTGGGGTTGTCGAGGTAGCGGAACACCACCCGGCCCTCCCCTTCCAGCTCTTCGAGCACGTCGTCGGGGGCCACGTAGCGGCCCTCGCCGGACTTCAGCGGCACCAACAGCTCAGCGCCCCACTCGAAACGCGACGTCCAGGCCGTCGAGATCGACGCCACCCGCAGCCACACGTCACGGCAGACGAAGTGCAGACCGACGTTGCGGGTCAGGGCCCCGGGCAACAGCCCGGCCTCGCAGAGCACCTGAAAACCATTGCAAATACCCAACACTGGCATGCCGCGCTGCGCGGCGGCCACCACCTCGCCCATCACGGGGGCGAACCTGGCGATTGCCCCCGCCCGCAGGTAGTCACCATAGGAGAAACCTCCGGGCACCACCACGGCGTCGACGCCGCCCGGGCGGCACGGCATGTCGGCACCGAGGCGGTCAGCCTGTGGCATGCCGACGCCGATCTCAAGGGCGTCGACGCCGGCGTGGTGCCAGGAGGTTTCTCCTATGGTGACTACCTGCTGGCGGGGGCAATGCCCAGGTTCGC
>NZ_LZJZ01000019.1 GCF_001667585.1 Mycobacterium sp. E2733 | reverse complement strand
ACATACAGTCGTCCGTCGATCTCGCCGAAGTCGTAGATGGGGATGACGTGCGGCTCGTCCAGGCTGGCCGCGGCGTGGGCTTCGCGGCGAAACCGCTCCACATAGGCGGGATCCTCGGCGACATTGGCCAACAACAGCTTCAGGGCCACCACCCGATCCATCACGGTGTCGTAGGCGCGCCACACCTCGCCCATGCCGCCGCGGCCCAACAGCTCGATCAGCCGGTAACGCCCAAACGGCGTGCCCTCTATCTCGGATCCCGCCGGTGTGTGCACCGGTTTCATCTTTTCGCCCCTAATCGACGCAATTCGCCGCACCCGGTGCGCTGGTCAGCGCAGCGATCCTCCGCTGTGTGCTGGAATGCCCATTCTCGTGCCGCGTCGAGGCTGGGCGTAGGGCCGCTTGTCCCCGGCTGCCAGGAGCATTGGTCCCTTGACGCAGGCGGCGACCCGCGCCGGCATCGTCTGCACCGATTCGTGTCGCAGAACAAACAGCTAGTTGTGGGTTCAGGAACCGGGTGTGGTCGGCTTGCCGGAAACGATTGCACGGCAACCGCATATAGCGCCCGCGACCCAGCTTCCCTGGCTGCATGCCCGGTCAAAATCGACGAGCCAGCAGAAGACGGGTCCACGTTATGGCCGGGCCCGCTGCGCTTGGGTCGCCAGCCTTCGTGAGCAGAAGCCCCAGAAAGGGGATGACTCTCTAGTCGCCGGTGCGCTCAAACTTGTCGTCGAAATCCCACTGGCCGACAAAACAGGCGCCGGTATGTTCGCGGTGGCCGTGCCCGGTCAGCACCGTGATCGGGTCCCGCACCGGTTGCGGCAGCGGATATTGCGCGGTGATTTTCCAGTGCACCGTGCCGCCGCCCGGACACGGATGATCGCCCTCCCGGTCGTAGGTCCACGTCCCGCCGCCGAAGACCAGCGCCCTAGCACCGTCGGGGTTGTGGAAGTAGCTCATGCACCGATCGCCGTTGCGCAGACAGTCGGTCCGGACCGCGTCGTCGGACTCCTGTTTGGCCCCGTCCGAGAAGGTTGCCGTGCTGCGGTAGTGGCCGTGCAGCGCTTGGGCCGGCGACACTACCCGCGGCGGCTGGCCGGCCGGGTCGGGCAGGCTGGTGACGTCGACGTCGCCGGTGCGGGTGAAGCTCACGGCCCGCTTGAAGCCGCAGTTATTGTCGGCGTCGCTGGCCGTCGACGTCGCGCTGTATTCACCGGCGAGGGTGTTGTCGGGACGGAGCCGCAGCATGAACACCTCCCAGTATTCGGCGGGAGCGTTGCCGCACCTTCCGGAGCCGAGGCCGACGGCCAGCCAGCGCCCGCCGACCTCGTCGAACACCAACGTCGACACGAGTGTGGTGTCGCCGCTGCGCCGTGCCGAGGTGGCCACGCACCCGCTCGAGCGGCACACCGAGCGCAGGCCCCAGGTTTCCGTCTTCGGCACCGCACCCTCATGCGGTTTCCCGTCGAGATCGGTATCAGGGTCGAAGTTGGCGGTGTAGATACCGGTGAACGCGGCGGTCGGCGTGTTGTTGTGGTGTTGGGAGAGGTTCACGGCGGCGAAGACACCGGCGACGATCAGCACCGCGATCACCAGCAGCGCGGGGATCACGACGCGGGGGCGCCGCCACCCCGGCCGCTGCGGGGTGGGCGTTACCTCCAGCGGCGGTGGCAGGATGGGTGCGGCCCCGGTGGGGGCGAGTTGGGTGTGTTGGCCGTCGGTCGGGCCCGCGGTGGGCTGACCGGGCCAGACCGGTCGGGGCAGCGGCGCTGTGGTCGCCTCGCGGGCGGCGTGCGCGAATTCCACGGTGGTGGCATAGCGCTGGTCGGGGTCTTTGGCCATGCCTTTGGCGATGACGGCATCCAT
>NZ_LZJZ01000018.1 GCF_001667585.1 Mycobacterium sp. E2733 | reverse complement strand
GGCATCGATGGCTGATCTGGGATGCGCTGGCACCATCACCGCAGAGGGCCGTCGCGAACGTCGCGCAACCGTCAGGCCCGGGCGCCGGTGCGGATACGACCCGGGCTATCCGATGGTTGCGCAAACCTCCGCAGGACGGTCGCACGGCACCATCCTGCACCGTTACGTTTCCTGGGGTGTGAAGCCGTCGCCGGACGATCGTGTGCGGGACCACTGCCGCGGGGGAGGTTGATGTGGCCGAAATGGACGGGACGCCGTTCGGGCGCTACCGGCTGGTGGAGTTGTTGGGTCGCGGCGGGATGGGTGAGGTGTGGCGGGCCTATGACACCACCATGGATCGGGTGGTGGCACTCAAGCTGCTGTTGGCCAATGTCGCCGAGGATCCCGCCTATGTCGAGCGGTTCCGCCGCGAAGCCCACGCCGCGGCGAGCCTGGACGAGCCGCACGTCATCCCCATCTACGACTTCGGCGAGATCGACGGGCGACTGTATGTGACTATGCGGCTCATCGCGGGCCGCGACCTGCACGACCTACTGGCCGAGGGCCCCCTGGAACCCGCGCGGGCGATCGCGATCATCGACCAGATCGCCTCAGCGCTGAATGCCGCACACCGGATCGGGTTGATCCACCGCGACGTCAAACCCTCCAACATCCTGGTCGCCGAGGACGACTTCGCCTATCTGATCGATTTCGGGATCGCGCGCGCGGCCGGGGAGACCGGGCTCACCAGCACCGGGGCGGCGATCGGCACCTGGGCCTACATGTCCCCCGAACGGCTCAACACCGGACAGGCCGACGCCCGCGCCGACATCTACGCCCT
>NZ_LZJZ01000017.1 GCF_001667585.1 Mycobacterium sp. E2733 | reverse complement strand
GCCATCGCCAAAGGCATGGCCAAAGACCCCGACCAGCGCTATGCCACCACCGTGGAATTCGCGCACGCCGCCCGCGAGGCGACCACAGCGCCGCTGCCCCGACCGGTCTGGCCCGGTCAGCCCACCGCGGGCCCGACCGACGGCCAACACACCCAACTCGCCCCCACCGGGGCCGCACCCATCCTGCCACCGCCGCTGGAGGTAACGCCCACCCCGCAGCGGCCGGGGTGGCGGCGCCCCCGCGTCGTGATCCCCGCGCTGCTGGTGATCGCGGTGCTGATCGTCGCCGGTGTCTTCGCCGCCGTGAACCTCTCCCAACACCACAACAACACGCCGACCGCCGCGTTCACCGGTATCTACACCGCCAACTTCGACCCTGATACCGATCTCGACGGGAAACCGCATGAGGGTGCGGTGCCGAAGACGGAAACCTGGGGCCTGCGCTCGGTGTGCCGCTCGAGCGGGTGCGTGGCCACCTCGGCACGGCGCAGCGGCGACACCACACTCGTGTCGACGTTGGTGTTCGACGAGGTCGGCGGGCGCTGGCTGGCCGTCGGCCTCGGCTCCGGAAGGTGCGGCAACGCTCCCGCCGAATACTGGGAGGTGTTCATGCTGCGGCTCCGTCCCGACAACACCCTCGCCGGTGAATACAGCGCGACGTCGACGGCCAGCGACGCCGACAATAACTGCGGCTTCAAGCGGGCCGTGAGCTTCACCCGCACCGGCGACGTCGACGTCACCAGCCTGCCCGACCCGGCCGGCCAGCCGCCGCGGGT
>NZ_LZJZ01000016.1 GCF_001667585.1 Mycobacterium sp. E2733 | reverse complement strand
AAGGTGACGTTTCACTACGACAACAAGTACAAGGTGCCCGCCAACGCGTCCGCCGTGATCGTGAACCCGACGCTGGTGGCGTCGCGCAGCATTCAGTTGGAGCCGCCCTACAAAGGTGGTCCGGTCATGGGCGATAACGCGGTGATCCCCATCGAGCGCACGCAGGTCCCGACGGAGTGGGACGAACTGCGGTCAAGCGTCGCCAACATCATCTCCAAACTCGGCCCGACCGCCGAGCAACCCAAAGGCCCGTTCGGTGAGGCCATCGAGTCGTTCGCGGACGGGTTGGCCGGCAAGGGCAAGCAGATCAACACCACGCTGGACAGCCTGTCGCGGGCCTTGACCGCGCTGAACGAGGGTCGTGGCGACTTCTTCGCGGTGGTGAAGAGCCTGGCCCAGTTCGTCAACGCCCTGCACAAAGACGACCAACAGTTCGTCGCGCTGAACAAGAACCTGGCCCAGTTCACCGACAACTTGACCGGGTCCGACCACGATCTTGCCAACGCGCTACAGCAGTTCGACAGCCTGCTCTCCACCCTGCGCCCATTCCTGACCAAGAACCGCGAGGTGCTCGCACACGACATCGACAACCTCGCCACCCTGACCACCACGTTGGTCCAACCCGATCCACTGAATGGCTTGGAGACCGCCCTGCACGTCCTGCCGACGTTGGAGACGAACCTCAGCCAGATTTACCACCCGTCGCACGGGGCCGTCATGTCCATCCCGGCGATCCCCAACTTCGCCAACCCAATGCAGTTCTTCTGCAGCATGATTCAGGCGGGTAGCCGGCTGGGCTATCAAGAGTCCGCCGAACTGTG
>NZ_LZJZ01000015.1 GCF_001667585.1 Mycobacterium sp. E2733 | reverse complement strand
CCGCCACCGGTACACCGTTGCCGGTGCTGTATTGCCACGCCTTACTGATGTTGAGCAGGTTGAAGCCCGGTGCCAGCTGCCCCACATCGGGATTGCGCACGGTGATGGGCGTCGAGCAGCTGTTGGCCCGCCGCATCGGTTGGTCCGGCCTGGACGGCCCGTCGGGCGGCACCAAGCCCGGATCCACCTGCGGGGGGGTGATGGCTTGTGCCGCAGGGATATTCGCGGACAACGCGACCATGGTGACGGCGGCAGCAGCCGCCGCCGCCCTCTTTAGTGGCGAATCCACGTGAACAGCCCTCCCAGGGCCGCCGCGGCGGGCAGCAAGACGATGAACGCCAATACTTCCACCCATTCCACGGTCAATCGGATGAAGGGCCTGAACCGCACCGTGGGCACCAGCAGCGCCGCGGCCAGACCGCATGCCGCGAACGCGGAGATGGCTAGCCCGGGCCAAAGCAGTCCGCTCCCAACGTCTTTCGGTCCGGCAATGGCGTATTTGACCACTCCGGCGGATACCGCGGCCGCGGCCCCGCAGGCGAGCCCGACGGCCTGGTACTTGGCGGCGAATCCGCGGCCCTGGGTGATGAAGATGCCCACCACGAGTCCGGCGACCACCAGCGCCAACCACGCCCAGGGACGCCCCGGCGTCAGCACCCCCCACACGGCCGCGGGCAGGACGATCGACACCCCGACGCACACACCGACCTGGACCGCGTTTACCAGCCGCGCCGAGGCGGCGATCGCTGCGCCGCGCGCGGTGATGTCGGTCAATTCGTTGTCCTCGTCCTCCGATTCGTCCTCGCTGACCGGGGAGACGGTGTCGACGGGCATGCCCTCGCGGCGCGCGAACAGGTCGCGGCCGGTGATCGATCCGAAGTGCGGCGGCCGCACCCGAGCCACCCACAGCGCGATCAGCGGGGTCATCCTGACCAGGATCAGCAATCCGACCAGCACGCAGATGGCAAGCACCTGCGCCGAGGCCGGCCGGAACATCCGGACGACGGCCACGGCGGCGAGGATCCCGCTCACCGTCACCACCGCGGTGACGACCGCGGTCTGCCACCGCTTGCGTGTCATCGCGCCGATCGCGATGGCACCCAGGATCACGATCACGAGACCGATCACCGCGTGCGCCGCCCCCAGGGTCCCGGGCGGCGCGCATGCACCCGCGACGGCCAGCAACACCACGGCCAGCCAGCCGAACCCGCTGAACAGGTCGCGCCGCTCCGGCCAGCCCCACCACACGACGGCGGCCCCGACCACCAGCAAGACGCCAACGGCGCCGGATACGGCGGCCGGAACGGGACCGTCGGTGAACGTTCGCGCCCGTAGCGTCAGCGCCACCACCACCGCAGTCGCCATCGCGATGATCGCGACGGCGGTGTGCGCGGCCGTCAGCGGCGTCACCGGGGCGAACATCCGGTCACCGCCGTCACGGCCCAGCCACTTGCCCATGGCCGCCAAGCCGGTCGACAACGACTCGTACTGCGGTTCGAAGGATTCGCCGGCCACCCGGGGCACCAGCACCAGGGTGTCCCCGTCTTGCACGCCCAACTCGTCCAGGCTCTTGTTGATGTCCAGCCGGACCCCGTTGATCTTGTGCAGTTCGTAGCTGCCCGCCGGCAGCGTAATGCCGTCAAAACCTTTGCGCTTCAGGTCCGCGTCGAAGAGCTCGACCATTCCCTCGAAGAATCCCTCCACCGGAATTCCGGCGGGGAACACTTGGGAGCAGAGATGCTTCTCGTAGGAAATATTGACCGCACAACGCGCCGGGAAAGCGACCTTATGCGCTGATGTCACGACGACGTCCGCTCCGCATCCGGTATGTATTTGTCGGCCAGGCCGGCGGTAATTTCAAAAAGCCGCAACCGCGTCTTTTTCTTTAATTCATGAACCGTGTCGATGAGCCCGCCTTTGGCGAGGTGCGGATCGAACGGCATCTCCTCGACGGTGGCGCCGACCTTGGTGAACCGCTCGGTCAGGTACGCCAGCGCGTCCTTGTCGGCGATCTGATCCGTGTGGTTGATGATCACGGTGCTTCGCGAGACCAGCTCGTGGTAGCCCTGCGAGCGCAGATAATCCACAGCCCGCAGCACCGGTCGAGAACGGTCCGCCGTTATGCCGGAGACGAACACGAGCGTGTCGGTGTTCTCCAAAACCGGCTTCATCACCTCGTGTTCCAAATCCGGCGAGGTGTCCACGATCATCACCGTGTGGGTTCGCCGCAGCCGCGACAGGACCCCGGAGAACATCGCCGGCACCAGCGGCCGCGGCTGGTCCGACGTGCGGTTTCCGGCGAGCACGTCGAGCCCGATCGGGTTCTGCCCCAAGTGTTCACGGATGTCCGCGTAGCCCTGGACGTCCGTGTCATTGATGATGGCGGTGTAGTCGCCCGGCGGCGACTCGTCGATGCGGTCGGCCAGCGTGCCGAAACCCGGGACGGCGTCAATCGCAATCACGTTCTGCGGGCGGCATTCTCGGAACACCCCACCGATGCAGGCGACCATCGTCGAAACCCCTACCCCGCCCTTACCGGAGACCACCGTGATGACGTACTGACGCCGGATGTGCCGCCGGATACGGTTCTGCAAGTCCCGGTAGTGCCGCTCACTGGGCGATTCGCCGGGGTTTATTTTCTTAAAAGAGATGACATAGATGAATTTGCGCCAACCCGAGCCCGGAGGAATCTTTCGCGGCGCGGCCAGATCGGTAATGCGCATGGTGTCCGACACCGAATCCGGGAAGTTGCGGCCCCCTGACGGATCCCCCCGTCTGAGCGCCCCTTCGTCCGACATATTCGGGTCATTCCAAGGGCTCGTCACGTCGCGATGCTAACACGCTCGGCGATACCGCGTTTACCGATCAACAAACCCTTGAAGAGCGTAAGAGGTTGCTATTCCACGGCATTGGTTAACTGACTTATCTTGCGTCAGTTGAGAAATCGTCCTCCCGTCAGACCACCCGCCGATACGAGTACCACTCGTCTCCCGCGGGCAAGCGGCGGATGAGCCGCTGCACGGCGCCGCTGATGTCGCTGCGCGAACCGGGCGAGACGATCTGATAGCGCCGCTGCCCCGAGATGACGCACTCTATGCAGACGCGTCCCGAGGGGGTGTCGACGATGGACACGGACGAATCGCCGACCGCCATGCGCGCGAGTTCGTCCGGCCCGACACCAGCCTGCAGCGCGACGATGGACGCGCGCGCCGAGCGCGCGGGGTCGGCGGCCGCGAGCACCAGCTGCAATTGATCGGCGTCGAGGCGCTGGGCGAGCAGAAATGTCCGCAGGCTGGCGGAGTCGCGCACCGACGCGAGCAATTCTTCGGTGTCCAAGGTGACCGGCCGCAACGGCGCCGCCTCCGCCACCCCGCAGAGCCGCTCGACTTGCCCCACCACCAGTTCGCTGGCCCCGCCCTCGTCGTTTGCGGTACCGGCCGGGTACAGGCGGATGAGTTCGTCGTGGCGTTCCAGCACCACCCACCAGCTGGCAAAGCGGCAAATAGATACCCGCGTCGGTTCGTGCCCCGGCACGTCGATGATGAGCATCAACGCCAAGTCCCGCCGCAATAGGACGGTGAGCCATTCGCGGATCATCGGGTCGACGTTGTCGGTCTCGTCGAGGGCGCCGGCCGCCCTCAACTCGGCCGCGATCGGGTGGCCCAGCGCGCGCTCGGCGGTGTCGAGCCGCGGCAACAACGGCCGCAATCCCAGCTCGGGGCAGGTCTGCTCCACCCCGGCCACCGCTTGCAACACCCACAGGCCATCGACCGTGGTAGTCAGCATGTCACTTCGCTTTCCAGGCGGCGCGCCCCTGAACCGGCGGGCCAGACACCGAAGGGGGGCACATGCGCTCGCGCATCTGCCCCACCTTCAATCGCGGTGGTCAGCCGGTCTCAGCCGAACAGATGGCCGATGTTTTGGTCGGTAGCGAGTGCGTTGTCCAGAACGTGCGAGGTCGTCACTCCGTGCTGGCTGACGGTGTCGATCAGCCCCTGCAGCCCCGACAACATCTGCGCCTGCGCCTCGAAGAATTGCTTCGCACCGTGACCGGCGAAGAATTCTGTCAGCTGGTTCGTCCGGTTCGAGGTGTCGTCGTAGATTCCCTGCAACTGGCCGGCGCGGGAACCGACATCGGAAGCGAAATCGGCTACGGCGCCCGGGTTATAAGTGATCGGGTTGGACATTTGCGAACTTCCTTTCAAAAGACCGTGAATGAAATTACGAGTGAGTGGGTCGTTTAGGAGCCGTGGCCGCCGAATAGCGCGCTAAAGGCGTGTGACGAATCCGCCTCGTGGTGTTCCATCAACGCCGCCGCCTGCTTGAGCCCCTCGGCCAGGCGGGTTCCGCCGGAAAGGACCTTGTTCAGGTCGTTCTGAATTTCGATGGCCGTCGCGTGGGACGCGGTCACCGCCTCACCGGACCAAGTCGAAGGGTTCATCACGTTTTCGTGATTCGCGATGTAGCCCTGAGCGATTGCGATCGCGTGCTCCATGTTCGCCTGAATGTGGTTCGAAGCATCACGTAGCACCTGCGACGATACTTGGATTGTTGAACTGTCCACTTGCGGTTTCTCCTAACTACTGCTGCCCTCCCCCGGGGAATTACCTGGGGCGTGAAGCGAAGTGTATGGGGGCTATTTGGACCTGTCGATTCACCCTTCGCCGGGCCGGCTTCACACTCTGGTATCGATAACCCGCACGGTCGCGGGCTGTTCGGATTTGTCTCGGGATCCGCGCTCTCCTCCCGCCCCATGCCCCACCGGCATGCCGCCCACTGGTGTCCCACCGCCGACCGTGGTGGTCTGCGGACGCATGGCCTCGGCCCCCAACGCCCCGCTCGGCCGCAACCCCACCGGCCGGCCACTGCTGACCGGCTCGAACGCGCTGACCGGACGGGTGAAGCTGGTCGCGGGCATGCCCGCGCTGCCCAGGGATGCGGCCCCGCCGCCGCCCGATGCGCCGACGGCCGACATCTCCGTCGCCGAGACCGCCGAAACTCCTGGCGCCGCCCCGGCCACGGCACCGGGATTGGCGAACATGCCCATCATCGATTGCAGCGGCTGCATCATCTGCATCGGCGCCTGCATCATCTGCATGGGAGCCTGCATCGCCTGCGGGACCGTGCCCATCATCGATTGCACCGGCTCCATGAACGAGCCCGCCTGGCTCATGAAGTCCTGGCCGCCCGACGCCGCCTGGCCCGCGCCCTGCGTGCCAGTTTGCGCACCCTGCATGGCGGCGCGCATGCCGTCGCCGGCCCCGACGTTGGCAGCGGCTTGTCCCACCGCCGAAGCCGCCTCGGCCGGCGCCGCCGGCGACGCGCCCATGGTGGCCGTCGGCGGCGGAATGGCCAGACTTTGGCTCAACGCGGTGAGGATGGCCCCGTAGCTGGCGCCCACGGCGGAGTTGTTGGGCCACATCGACCCGAAGTACTCGAGCTCCAGCGACGTGATGCGGGGCGTCAAAGCCCCGAGGACGAGGGGGTTGATGCCGTAGTCGGTGGCGCATTCCGTGCGGTTCTCGATGCATTCGGGCGCGGGGCGCATCGAGCCGTACGCCATCTGATACGCCGAGACCGCGGTCGAAACCACGGCCGGCTTGACGTCCACCCAACCGGCAAGCCCGTGCAGCGACGCGTTCAGCGCGGTGGCGTTGGCCGCGGAGGCCAGGGAGCCGGCACCAACCCAGCTCGCCGACGTGGCTACGGTGTTGATCGTCGAGGCGATGCTCGAGCCATGATGGGTGGCCGCGAGCGCCGTCCAAGCGGCCTGGTTGGCCAGATGGGTGACGACGCCGGCGCCCGCCTTGAGCAACAAATCGTTGTCCTCAGGCGTACGCGCGGCCCACCCCGGATCGGCCATGCGTACTTCCCCCTTTTTGCGTCGCCGGCCTCAGGCCCCGATCGCCAACGCCAAGCTACGCATGAGCTCGGTGACGACGTACGTTCCCGAAGCCAGGCTCTGCGCGCCGGAGAACAAGCCGCGCTGGGCGGCGTGCTCGGAAACCACTCCCAGGTAGCTTCCGCCACACGCGTTGAGCGCCGCCGCGAACATCGCCGAGTCGGGGTCTCCGCCCATCGGCAGTACGCCCAATAGCACCGGCGCGGCCGCCGAAGCCGCCGCCTGAGTCTCGGCGCTGATGGCCGCCTCCGCGGATGACGACGCCAGCACTGCCTCCGATTGCACCTGCAGCACCATGATTTCCCTCCGATTGCTCAGCGCCTAAAAGACTGGCTTGGCGCATCAGTCTAGTGGGGTTCGACCGTTCGTGTATTCACAAGCTTTCCTTCCGGCCGACCGCAGGAAATTACGCGTTTGTCCTGACCGGCGGTATTCCCGCTATAAGTCATCCGTCAAACAACCACGTATGCCACTGCAGACACACTGGTCACGAAGTCACCGCCGAAAGCCTTAGTGCGAGTGGGTCATGCGAATGCGTGGAAGTAATGACGGGCCCCAGAAAACGGCCGAAGAGGGGAGCCCCGCGGTGCATATTCCTTAACGGAGAATCGGCGAACTGTTCCCATCCGTTTTCCCTCCGCGGAAATGGCGCCGGAAGCTAGGCGGGGCCGCGCCCATCGCCGGCCAGCTTCAGCAGCAGCCGGGTGCCCCCGAGCGGGCTGGTCTGCAACGCCGCGCTGCCACCGTGGAGTTCGGCCTGCTGGGCGACCAGCGCCAGCCCAAGACCGGATCCCGATCGCGACGCCGTCGAACCGCGGGCGAAGCGCTCGAACACCGTGGCCCGCTCGGATTCCGGCACGCCGGTGCCGTCGTCGTCGATCGCTATCTCCACGCCCTCGCTGGAGCTGCTCACGGTGAGCTGGATCTTGCCGGCGTTGCCGTGCTTGACGGCGTTGGCGATGGCGTTGTCGATCACCAGCCGCAGCCCCGTGGGCAACCCCACCATCAGCACGGTCGGCGACGGCACCAGCGACACCTCCACCTCGGGGTAGATGCGCAAGGCGTCGTGCGCAGCTCGGTCCAAGAGTTCGGTGATGTCGAACGGGACGAAGTCGTCGACGGTGGTGAGCTCGCCCTGCGCCAGCCGTTCCAGCGCCGTCAGGGTGCCCTCGATGCGGCTCTGGGTGCGTATGACGTCGCCGATGACCTCCTGGCGCTGCTCACGCGGCAGGTCCAGGGTGGACAGCACCTCCAGGTTGGTGCGCATGGCCGTCAACGGAGTCCGCAACTCGTGTGAGGCGACCGCCGCGAAGTCGCGGGCCGACTCGAGGGCGGCCTTGGTGCGCTGTTGCTCCTTGCCGATGCGCGCCAGCATCCCTTCGACGGCCTCGGCGATCTCGACGGCCTCGCGCACCCCGCGCACCTGGACTTCGTCGGGGCTGGACTGGGCGTTGATGGCGCGGGCCTGCTGGGCCAGCAGCAGGAACGGGTTCACCATGATCAGCGAGATCACCCAGCCGACGACCACCGTGCCGCCGATGACGCTGGCGCAAATCAAAAGCACCCGCAGGTGCAGCGCGTTGATCCGGTGTTGGGCCTCGGCCAACGGTGCGGCCAGCGCGATCGAGGCGGGTCCCGCGGAGAAGGTGCGGACGCGGTATTGCACCCCGTCGATGGTCGTGTTCGCGTATCCGTTGGGCAGCTTGGGCAGCACGATATTGCTGGGCACCGATACGGTCTCGTCACCGATGCGCGCGGTGCGCACCAGGTTGCCGTCCGGCATGGGCTGGTCCGGGCTGGCGTGCTCCACGTTGTTGAGGAGCGAGTTGATGTCCCCAAGGCTGCTGACCGAGTCGAGCCGGCGGTCTAGCTGGCTGTACTGGTCGTTGGTGACGCCGACCCACACCCAGGTGCCGAGCAGCACGACGAGGGTGATCACCGACAGCGCCGCGACGACGACGATGGTGCGCAGCGACAACACCCGCATCGGGAGATCTACGTGCGGTAACACGCGAATGTCAGGCTCCTCTTGTGCAGCTCGCCGCGACGGCCGACGACGGTGTCGACGCCTGACCACAACCTTCACACCCATATCGAATCGCCGCGCTCAGGCCTCGTGGTGTTTCGCAGAGAATCTAGCGCCATTCTTCGGGCCGGCGCCCTGCGCCCGCGACCGGGGCCGTTTGCCCCGGGCCGCAGTGAGTGAGTACTCTCTCACCATGCTCGGCTCGGGACGCGATCGGCTGCTGGCCGCGGCGCTCAAGCTCTTCGCCGACAAGGGGTACGCGGCGACATCCGTGGCCGACATCCAGCGGGCATCGGGTCTGGCGCCGGGATCCGGCGCGCTGTACAAACACTTCGGCTCGAAGCGCGAGCTGCTCGAGGCCGCCGTCGCGTACCGGATCGACAGCATCGTGGCGGCGCGGGAGCAGTACGACGCCGGGCAGCCCGGCAGTGTGGACCAGGCGGTGCGCACGGCCGGCCAGCTGATCTGGAGCAACCTCAAAGAAAGCGAGGACCTGCTCAGGGTCATGCTGCGGGAACCCGACGAGCTCGGCGATCTCGACGAGAAGACCTGGCAGGTCATCACCGACAACGCCTATCAACGGTTCGCCGACGAACTGGCCGCGTCGAATCGGTCTGGCCGCACCCGCATCCCCGATCCGGAGGCCGCCGCCGCCGTCGCCATCGGGTCGTTGTCCTATGCCGCAACGCTGCAGGCGCTGACGGGCCGCCTGCCGGGCAACATCGACGAGGAGCGGTACTTCGAGGCGTGGGTCAGCCAGACCGTCAGCGTCCTCGCGCAATACGGAAACCGTTGAGAGCAAATGATTCAGGAGTGAAACCGTGACTTTCTCATTACAACTGAGCGACGACGTGATCGAGGTGCGCGACTGGGTGCACAAGTTCGCCGCCGACGTCATCCGCCCCGCCGCCTCGGAATGGGACGAACGGGAGGAAACCCCGTGGCCGGTGATCCAGGAGGCCGCGAAGGTGGGGCTGTACTCCCCCGACTTCTTCGCGCAGCAGGCGGCCGAGCCCACGGGCCTGGGCATGCTCACCGCGTTCGAGGAGATGTTCTGGGGCGACGCCGGCATCGCGCTGTCGATCATGGGCACCGGCTTGGCCGCGGCGGCCTTGGCGGGCAACGGAACTCCCGAACAGCTGGGCCGCTGGCTGCCCGAGATGTTCGGTACGGCCGACGAGCCGAAGCTGGGCGCGTTCTGCTCGTCGGAGCCCGACGCGGGTTCTGACGTCGGCGCCATCCGCACCCGGGCGCGCTACGACGAGGCGACCGGGGAGTGGGTCCTCAACGGCACCAAGACGTGGGCCACCAATGGCGGCATCGCCAACGTGCACATCGTGGTGGCATCGGTCTATCCCGAGCTCGGCACCCGCGGCCAGGCCACCTTCGTCGTCCCGGCGGGGGTCACCGGGTTGGCGCAGGGACAGAAGTTCAAGAAGCACGGCATTCGGGCGTCCCACACCGCCGAGGTGGTGCTGGACAACGTGCGACTGCCCGAAGACCACATCCTCGGTGGGCGGGAGAAGTTCGAGGCGCGCATCGCCCGCGTCAAGTCGGGCGCCTCGGCGCGCAGTCAGGCGGCGATGAAAACCTTCGAGCGCACCCGGCCAACGGTCGGCGCGATGGCGGTCGGCGTGGCCCGGGCCGCCTACGAGTACGCCCTCGACTATGCCTGCCAGCGTGAGCAATTCGGCCGCAAGATCGGCGAATTCCAGGCGGTGGCGTTCAAGCTGGCCGACATGAAAAGCCGCATCGATGCCGCCCGTCTGCTGGTGTGGCGGGCCGGGTGGATGGCGCGCAACAACCAATCCTTCGACGCGGCGGAGGGTTCGATGGCCAAGCTGGTGGCCAGCGAAACGGCCGTCTACGTCACCGACGAGGCGATCCAGATCCTGGGCGGCAACGGCTACACGCGCGACTATCCCGTGGAGCGGATGCACCGTGACGCCAAGATCTTCACCATTTTCGAGGGCACCAGCGAAATCCAGCGCCTGGTGATCTCGCGGGCGTTGACCGGCTTGCAGATTCGCTAGCGCCCGCATCCCGCGGGTTGTGCCGCGGCGGGCACGCGACATGATGGCCGGATGACCACCGAGATCCGGGTCCTCGACAACGAGGACGACCTGCTGGCGGCGGCCAACCTGTTTCGCGTGGCCATGATCGGCTTCCCGCCGTTGCCCGACCTGCCGCCCGGCCGGATCGCCACGTTGGTCGAACCTGGCCGCACCGTCGGCGCATTCGTCGGGGGGCAACTGGTCGGCACCGCGGACGCCGTGACGAGCCGGATGACGCTGCCGGGCGGCGCGCTGGTGGGGCACGCCGCCGTCACGCATATCGGGGTGCTGCCGTCGTTCACCCGGCAGGGCATCGCCACGGAGCTGATCCGTCATCAGTTGCGCGACATCGCCGCCCGCGGCGAAGTGGTCGCATCGCTGCGGGCCTCGGAGGCGACGATCTACGGCCGGTACGGATACGGCGTCGCCAGTTCGTCGCAGACGGTCGAGGTGCACACCGCTCGGGCGGCGCTGCGGCGTGACGTCGGACCGGGCGGTCCCGTGCGGTTGATCGACGCCGCGCAGGCATGGGAGCTGTTGCCCCGCATCTATGCCCAGCATCGTCCGTCGCGTCCGGGAACCATCGACCGGCCGGATGTGTGGTGGCAGAGTCTGCGGCTGCGCACCGAATCGGCGCCGCAGCCTTCGTATGTCGCGGTGCACGGTGCTCCGGGAGCCGAATCGGGGTTCGCCCGCTACCGTCCGGTCGACACCGAGAGGTGGTTCGTCAGCGACCAGCGCACCATCGCCGTCGAGGACTTCTTCGCGCCCACCGCGGAGGCCTACCTGGGACTGTTGCGGTTCCTGCTCGGGCTGGATCTCATTGACCGCGTGGTGTTTTGGATGCGGCCGCTCGACGACCCGCTGCCGTGGCTACTGGCCGACCGGCGGGCGGCGCGGGTCGGCGCGGTGCACGACGAGACGTGGCTGCGGGTCATCGACGTGCCGCGGGCGCTGGCGATACGCCACTACGGCGGCGACGGCGCAGTCACCATCGCGGTGAAAGACCGCATGCTGCCGGACAATTCGCGGAGCTTCACCGTCACCGGGGCCGGTGCCGAACCGACCGAGCGGTGGGCGCAAGTGGAGGTCGACGTCGAGGGGCTGGCCGGCGTTCTGCTCGGGGGCACGACCTGGCGAGACCTCGCCATCGCCGGGTTGGCCCGGGCCGACGACCCGTCGGCAGTGGTCGTGGCCGACCGGCTGTTCGCGGTGCCGGACGCGCCCCATGCCGGGTTCTTTTTCTAGTCGCGTGGGTATGCCGACCGCGTGATCGTCATCGTCGGCGCGGGGGTGTGCGGGTTGGCCGCCGGCTACGAGCTGGCGCGGCGCGGGAAGTCCGCGATCGTGCTGGAGCGCGGCCGGCCGTTCGGCGAGCAGTCCACGGGACTGGCCCGCATCTTCCGGATCGCCCATCGCCGCCCGGCGCTGTGCCGCCTCGCCTTGCGGGCCCGCGCCGGGTGGCAACGCTGGGAAGCCGAACTCGGCGTGGGCCGACTGCTGGGCCCGGAGGGGTTCATCGCCGCCGGCACCTGTGATGAGACCGCGGCGGCCATGACGGAGGCCGGCGCGGAGTTCCGTTGGGTGGACCCCGCCGAAATCGCCACGCGGATCCCGTTCGCCTCCCCGCGATGGGCGGGCGGTGTGTTCGATCCGCTCGGCGGCAGCCTGCGCGTCCGCCGGGCGCTGTCCGCGCTGGCGCGACGGGTCGACGTCCGGCGCGGGGATGTCGTGTCGGTCGCCGACGACGGCGCGGCGACACTCGCGGACGGGACGGCGCTGCGGGGCGAGCGGGTGCTGATCTGTGCCGGGGTGCGGACGCCGGAGCTCTTCGGCGCGCTTGGGTTGGAGTTCGCCCCGCACACCCGGTTCTCCTACGAGGGCGCCGATGCGACGGGTGCGGCATGCCTGTCGGCGCCCGAGGGCTACGGGCTGCCGCTCGGCAGCACGGGGCGGTGGGCGTTCGGGCAGGAGATGCCGGATCCCGCGACGGTGCGCGCGCTGTTCCCGGCGCTTTCACCGGTGGGCCGGGTGGACTGCGTGACGGTTCGCGCGCCGTGGCTCGACTTGGGTGGTGACGGCTGGACCGTGCGGCGGCGCGGCCGCGTCGTCGCGTTCGCCGGCAGCAACCTGATGAAGTTCGGTCCGCTGCTGGGTGAACTGCTCGCGCAGGCGGTCTTGGAGGACGAGCTGCCTGACGGGCTGGTCGTGAGCTGACCGAGATCACCGATTCACTTGAGCGAATGGCGGATTGGCAGATGCTTGAGGCCGCCGACGAAGGTCGTGGCCATCCCGTTAGAGCTTCGATAAGCCGTCGTTCCCGGCAGCCAGTTGCGCGGCAATACCGTTCGGATTTTCACCGCGGGCAGCACGGTGCGTGTTCCGGCGGCGCCGCCGGCAACCACAGTCAGCCGTGGGGCGCCTCGGAAATCTTGGTGTCCGGCTTGCCCAGCGTTTGGCAGTAGGTCAACGCCGACAGCCGGGTGGCCGATATCTCGGCGTTGGAGGGGTCAGTGCCGTTCTTGTCCTTCAGCATTTTGCTGACCTCGTCGTTCTGCTTCTTCTCGTCCTGCGAGGTGAAGTCCTTGCACTTGGTGTCGCCGCCGGTGTTGATGACCTGTGAGGCCGAACACGCGCTGGACAGCAGCACGGCGAGCGCGAACGTGGCGGCCGCGATTTGCTTCATCATTTGCCTCCCTGGAGCCGAGTAGTGGTATCAGTACACCAAAACGATCGATTTGAAACCCCGCAGAGAGATTGCCCCGGTAACTGATCCGTTTGCGCCGCGTGCATCTCGCGCGCGAACGGGAATAACTGCCACGTCCAAGTCGTCGTTTCGGGTTCGTCGGCTCCGATCGCGCCGAGACCCGAGGGGAGGAACGTCAAGTGTCCTGGTCCACCGGGTCAACTCCGCCGTCGTCTTTGGCCACGCTGGAAAAGCGTGACAGCCGGGATACGGTCCGGGCCACGTTCGCCGGCGTCTTGGTGTTGTTGCTGTCCATCGGCTGGGTCGCCAACCACTTCGTCGCGTTGATGCCCTTGCTCAGCGTTCGGCAGCACCTCAGCTCGGCCACGCTCGACGCGATCTTCGGCATTTATGCGCTGGGATTGCTGCCGGGTCTGCTCGTCGGCGGGCGCGCCTCGGATGGGTTCGGGCGTCGGTCGGTGGCACTGGCCGGGTCGGCGACCGCGGTGGTCGGGACCCTCGCCATGCTGTGTTCGCAGCAGTACGACGTTCTGCTGCTGGGACGCCTGGTCGTCGGGCTGGGAGTCGGGCTGGCCATGAGTTCCTGCACCGCGTGGGCCTCCGACCTGAAAGGTCCCGCCGGGGCGGCCGCGGCAGGCGCGGTGTTGATGGCCGGTTTCGCGATCGGCCCATTCGCGGGGGCGTTGATCGCCGGGGCGGGTCCAGCCGGCATCCGGTTGTCATTCGGGATGGCAGCCGCCATCGGCGTGGCCGCGATGGCGGTCGCGGTCGTCGTGGCGGGCCGCACGGGGGCAACCGCACGGGCAACCGAACAGGTTTGGGAGCCGTCGACAAGCACCGGGCAGGGCACTGCGCGGGCGTTGAGTTGGGCAATGCCGCTCGCGCCGTGGGTGTTCGCCTCCGCGACACTGGGATTCATCACGATTCCCGGCCGCGTGCACACCGGGCTCGCGGCTCCGATGGCTGCCGCCACCGCCACGTTGTTGGTCAACGGCGTCAGCGGGCTCATCCAGGTGCTCGCTCGCGCGCGCAGGTGGGGGCCGCAGGCCGGCACCGCCGGCGCGGTGCTCGCGGCCCTCGGGTATGCGGTCACCGCGCTGGCCCCGCCGGCCATGTCGCCCGCGTTGGGGCTGCCGCTGTTGCTGGTGCTGGGCAGCGCGTCCGGCCTATGTTTGCGCGAGGGCTTGATCGACCTGGAGGCCGCGGCGCCGAAACGCTTGCGCGGTGCGCTCGTTGGCGCGTTCTACGTCGTGACGTACGTCGGCTTCGGCCTGCCGCTGATCTTGACGACTGTCGGGCCGACGGTTTCGACGGCCGTCCTCGCCGTGATGGCGGCGCTGGCTTCGCTGATGGCCGTGAGTCGAGCGGTTCGACTTCGCCGAGACGCCCACCGCCAGGGCTGACCGCCGCAGCCTCACTCCGCGGCGGGCCTCGAGTTTCGCCGAGCGCCGCCGTTGGACCGGAGAAGTGCCGCCCCACCATGATTGGAGACGCTTCCGTCAGCACCGTGCCGCCGGCGGCTGACGATGGTGACGATTCGTGGAAACCGGCCCGCCCGGCGGTACATGGATTGTCCCTCCGGCGCATTCCCCTCGAGATCCGCAAGGACGCCACGGTTATGGCCATCGCGCTCGTCATGACGTAGACGTTCGCCGCCGCCTACACGGTGGCCCTGGGCAGGCCCACCCCCGGGAGCTGCCACGGTCACCGCCATCCACACGGCGACCTACTTTCCGCACAATCAGCGCGCATTGCCGTTCGTCGTTCTGGCCGTGTGTTTTTCGATCACGCTGGTCGCGTTGGTGACGTGCTGCCGGCGCTACAGCGGTCGCCTGAGGGGTGATCAGAGGAGTTCGCGGAGAGTCTCGATCAGCTTGATCCGCTCGGCGGGCGTGGATGCGATGGGCGAGACGTTGAGGGTGGTGACCCCCGCCTCCCGGAACGCGGCGACGCGATCCTTCACGAATTCGCGGCTACCGATGAGGTTCACATCTCGCACGAGGTCGTCGGGCACGACCTTGGCGGCGCCCTCCTTGTCCCCGGCCAGGTAGAGCTCCTGGATGCGGTCGGCCTGCGGGCCGTAACCGTACCTGGTGGCCAGGGTGTGGTAGAAGTTCTTGCCCTTGGCGCCCATCCCGCCTATGTATAGGGCCAGATGAGGTTTGACGAATTCCCTGAGTGTTTCCACGTTTTCGCCGATCGCCAGCACCGGTCCGGCGTAGATGTCGAGCTCACCCAGACTGGGGTCGCGCTTGGCGCGGCCGGCGGCCAGCGCCTCTCCCCACACCTCCCGCGCCTTCTCGGGCAAGTAGAAGATCGGCTGCCATCCCTCGGCGATCTCGGCCGCCAGCTCGACATTCTTGGGACCCAGCGCAGCGACCAGTATCGGAATACGTTGCCGGACGGGCTGATTGATGAGCTTGAGCGGCTTGCCAAGCCCGGTGCCCTGCCCGGCGGGCAGCGGGATCGTGTAGTACTTGCCCTGGTGTTTGAGCGTCTCGCGCCGCCACACCTTTCGGCATATGTCGATCACTTCGCGGGTCCGGGCGATCGGCGCGTCGTAGGGGACACCGTGGAAGCCCTCGATGACCTGTGGGCCGGAGGCACCCAAACCGAGCGTGAACCGGCCGTCGGACACGTAGTCGAGGCCGGCGGCGGTCATCGCGGTCAACGTGGGTGTTCTGGTGTAGAGCTGCAAGATCCCGGATGCCAGTCCGACCCGGTCTGTGCTGGCGGCCAGGTAACCCAGCGCGCTCACGGCGTCGAACGAATACGCTTCGGGGACAAAGACAATGTCGAGTCCGGCGCGCTCGAGGTCGGCCACTTCGGCGGCCACGTCCTTGAAACCGCCGGCGTAGTTGATGCCCAATCCAATTCGCATGCTCGCCTGCTCCTACGCGGTGCTGAACTCATCGGCGAGTTCGAGCGCCTCCCGCTGGATTCTGTCGAACTGGGCACCCATCGCCTCTGACACCGCCCTCGCGCCCGAGAGCGGGCGGACCATCACCATGAAGTCGTCGATGAGACCGTCGTCGTTGAAATGCAGGAAGTCGCAACCGGTGATCTTGAGCCCCGGCGCTCCCACTACCCCGGTCTCGAACACGAACGCGTGGTCGTGACCGTTGGGGTCGTGGATCTCACGCGTATAGCGGAAGTCCTCGAAGATGCGCATCGCACCGCGCAGGATCGCCGAGGCTATCGGCTTGCCGACGTAGGGCTTGAACACGACAGGGCTGGTGAACACCACGTCGTTGGCGAGCAGCGCCTGGATGCCCTTCTCGTCGCGTTCTTCGACCGCCTTGCGGAACGGATGCATCTCGACACCTCGCCTAGAGAATTCGTTTCAGAAGTGCCGTTGACGCTATGCCGTGGGGGCCGGCGTGTCCATAGTGCGATTAATCACTTTGTTGATTAGTCATCTCGTTGTAGCCTTTTTCGATGTCGCTGCGCGATGCGGTATTGGCGGCCCTCCTCGAGGGGGAGTCGTCCGGTTACGACCTGGCCAAAGAATTCGACGCTTCGGTCGCGAACTTCTGGATGGCCACCCCGCAGCAGCTGTACCGCGAACTCGACCGGCTCGCCGGGCAAGGTCTCATCGCGGCGCGGGTGGTGCACCAAGAGCGCCGGCCCAACAAGCGCCTGTTCTCCCTGACCGATGCCGGCCGCAGCGCGATCCAGGAGTTCACCGCGAAGCCGCCGAAGCCGTCGGTGATCCGCGATGAGCTGCTGGTGAAGGTCCAGGCCGCAGATGCCGGTGACACGCGCGCGGTGCGTGAGTCGATCGTCGAACGACTGCAATGGGCGACGGCCAAACTGCAACGCTACGAGCGGTTGCGCGCGCGCTTGCTCGAGGGGCGCGACGAGGAGGACTTTCTGGCCCACGCCCGGCGAATCGGTCCCTACCTGACGCTGCTGCGCGGAATCGCGTTCGAGGAAGAGAACATTCGGTGGGCCGAGCGCGCGCTGGCCGCGGTCGACCGCCGCCTTTCCGCGCCGGCTAAGGAGTAAGCCGGTCACCGCCAGGCGAAGACCGGTTGCTCGAGTTCGTCGACCGGGTCGTGGCGACCTTCCAGGCACCACCATCGCAGCTGCAGCAGCACGGCGCCGGTTGGTGCGTGAATGAGGTCGTTCCCCAGCGGGATCTGCACGACCGGGCGGGGGCTCTCCGGGATGGTGATGAACCGCGGCGAATCGTCGCGTTGCAATTGGTGCAGTCCCACCCGGTACACCGCCACCACCTCGTCCGGCGCCGGCCGGGGATCGAGTCGGCCGCCACCCCAGATCACCACCGGGGTGATGACGTACCCGGACCGGGTCGGGTAGTCGTCCAGGAGTCCGAGCACGGTCGAGTCGGGCAGCGTGATGTCGACCTCTTCGCGCAACTCCCGCAACGCCGCGTCGACGGCGGTCTCGCCCGCGTCGAGTCGGCCACCGGGCAGCGCCCACTGCGCGGCGTGTGAGGTGAGACGGGATGCCCTGCGGCACAACAGGAATGCCGCGCCGCCGGATACGCCGACCATCCGGCCGTCGAGTCCGGCCCCCGGCATCGGGCGGTCACCGTTCCACTCGTCCACCGGCGCCGGATCGACCCGGTCCTCGCCGAGGGTCGAGTCGACCAGCACCACGGCGACCGCCGCGTGCCGCTTTGACGGGTCGGTCACCTCGCGGCGGTCATGGCCCTCCAGATGGCCCCGGATCCGCTCACACAGCGCGTCGTCATACGGGATGGTCACGGGGTCGAGACTATGCGGAGCGGGTCCCCGCCCGTCCCGGGTACTCCCGTGAACGCCGAGCGCGCCGGGCTCGTTGCTCTCCATGTATGGGAGGAGACGGATGAAGGTCGTCGGTATCGAGGAGCACTACAGGTTTCCGGCCATAGCCGAAGAGCACCACAATCAAGGGCTCGGCTCCGCGACCGAATTGCTGAAGCACGCGGGCTACGGTTCCGCCGGGGCGGATGGGGAATGGCCGCCCGGCATCAACGACGTGGGCGAGGGGCGGGTCGCGGCGATGGACGCCGCGGGCATTGACGTGCAGATCCTCTCGCACGCGGTCCCGGGCCCCGAGACGCTGGAACCCGCGGTGGCGATAGAGCTGGCCCGGCGGGCCAACGACGCAGTGGCAGCAGCGATCGCCCGGCACCCGGATCGGTTCCGCGGGTTCGCCACCCTGCCGATGCGCGACCCGGCGGCCGCCGCCGGCGAGCTCGAACGCACCGTCCGCGATCACGGCTTCGTGGGCGCCCTGATCAACGGCCACGTCAACGGCCGCTATCTCGACGACACCTACTTCTGGCCGGTTTTCGAATCCGCCGAAACCCTGGGTGTGCCAATCTTTTTGCACCCCACCGTGCCGCCGGCGCCCGTCATCGATGCCTACTACGCCGGCTTCGACCCGAAGATAACGGCACGGTTGGCAGCCGCCGGGGTCGGCTGGCACATCGACACCGGGGTGCACTGCCTGCGGCTGATCCTCGGCGGGGTGTTCGACCGGTTCCCACAGCTGCAAATCATCGTCGGTCACCACTTCGAGGCGCTGAGCTGGATGGGATGGCGGACCGACTATTCGTTTCCGATAACCGAGACGGGCCTGAAGCGCACGGTGAAGGAATACCTGCGGGAGAACTTCTACGGCGGCATCCTCGCCGGTGATTTCTTCAGCCAGGAGCCCGGCGCGATGGATCCCAGTTGGAGCCTCTCCTTCAACGCCTACCTGGCGATGGTCAACGTCATCGGGATCGACCGCGTCGTCTTCACCGCCGACTATCCCTACGGAAACATCAAGGCGTGCCGGCAGTTTCTCGATCGGATGCCGATCAGCCAGGCCGATCGCGAGAAGATCGCCCACCGCAACGCCGAGCGCCTGCTGAGGCTTTGAGCACCGGCGACCCTGAAGGTGGTTAACTACGACCATGCAACGAGATCCGGTGCTGGCGCGACGCTTCTTCGACCGGTTCGAGCCGGTGCACGCGGTGACGTATTTCGCCCCGGAGGCGCGGGCGGCGCTGGACGGACTGGGCTACCGGGGTTTCTGGATGGGCTACTTCGCGGCCCGGTCGGCGCCCCTGGGCATGGTGCCGCCCGAGGTGGTCACCGCGATCTTCTACAACTTCGCGCCCAAGCGGGTCGCCAAGGCGTTGCCGGCGGCGTGGCAGGTCGCGGGACCCGACGCGGCCTTGCGTGCCCGGCAGGAATCCGCGGTCGCGGCGCTGCGCCGCTGTGGGCTCGAGGGGAACGAGAATCTCGCTGCCGCAGCGGAGTTGGCGGGTAAAGCGGCCCGCCAGGCACCGCTCGACGGGCGGCCGCTGTTCGCCGCGAACCGGGCACTGCCGTGGCCGGACGATCCGCTGGCCGCGCTGTGGCACGCCACCACGTTGTTGCGCGAGCAGCGCGGCGACGGGCACGTGGCGGTGCTGGCGGCCGCCGGCATCTCGGGCCGAGAATCCAATGTCTTACACGCCGCGGCGGGCGGGGTCCCTCGCGAATACCTCGCGCGCACCCGCGATTACGATGAAGCGGCGTGGCGACACCACGAGCAGCGCCTGGCCGCGCGCGGGCTGCTCGGCGACGACGGCTCCCTGACCGCCGCCGGCCGGGAACTCAAGGATCACATCGAGCGGTCCACCGACACGCTCGCTCTCTCGGCGCTCGACGCGCTCAGCGACGACGAAGTGGAGACGCTGTTCCGAGCGCTCACTCCCCTCACCCGCGCCGTGGTCGCGGGCGGGGACGTCCCCGACCTCACGCCGATGACCCTGCGCCGCGACGAATTACACGAGGACAGCGCATATTTGAACGACGGGTAGCCTAACCCTATGAGCAGCCAGCGCGTACCAGGTGGGGTGGTGCACAAACTTCCGGCGGACCTGCGCGAGTCGTTGATCGGCAACGCCACGGCCCTCGCCGCATGGAGGGACATCACGCCCTTGGCCCGCAACGAATTCATCTGCTGGGTCGAGGACGCCAAGCAGGAAACGACCCGACAGCGCCGCATCCGCCGGACGCAGGAGGAGCTGGAAGAAGGCAAACGCCGGCCGTGCTGCTGGCCGGGGTGCAGGCACCGCGAACGCACCGGCAAGTAGTTGTCAACGGGCGAGCGGTTTGTAGAACACCAGGCCGTTGCCCTTGTTGTCGTAGACCACGGCGCGGCGTTCGTGTGCGTCGTCGTACGGGGCTTTGACGATACCGCCCCCACTGGCCTCCACCGCCTTCGCCGCGGCGTCGACGTCGGCGGTCTTGATGCCGACGACGACCTGACCCGGTATGGGATGGTCCACCGAAGTCGCCAGCGCGAGCGTGACCGGCCCGCCGTCGAGGGCAGCGAAGTGCGCTCCGTCGCGGAATTTCAGCGGCATTCCCAGGGTCTCGCTGTAGAACCGGATCGACTCGTCGAGATCGTCGGTCGACAGGATGATCATCTTCACTTCTAGCTCGCTCACGGGGCCTCCTCTGGCTGGATGGCATAGAGACTAGGCCGGGAGGGCTGCCCGGGGAAGGCGTCGAGCGGCAGATTCTTTGCGCCGGGGAGGAATCAGGTGCGGTCGGCCGGAACTATCTGTCCGTCAAGGTAATCCATCGGCGGCCCGTCCCCGTGTCCGGCGTCGCGATCGGACACCGCGGTGGCCAGAACGGTGCCGTCCTGGATGGTTCCGACGATCTCAACGCGGTCGTTGACCGTGAAATGCGTAGCTGCGGCTGCGGATTGGCCGCCGTGACCGATGAGGGTGGTGTTGGGGGTGACAAGGTAGGTCTGGGTGTACCCGTTGGCGCTGCGCGCGGTGACCGAGCCCGCCGACACGGCTATCACCGTGCCCACCTGCCGCACCGGCTGCGCAGCGGCCGGGGGCTCCTGGCTCGCCTCGATCGTTCGCTTTTCGCCGTGCGGTGCGTTGAGTACCAGGGCCGCACACGCCGCCGCGCACAACATCGAGGCGGAGAGGACATCACATACCACCGCGACACCCTTCCCGCGCCGCGCGGTTCGACCCAACCGCAATCTTTGCTCCGGGGTCGCGGTCATTCGATGCTTGGCACCCACGATCGATCCTTCCCTGCGGTTTTGCGTCGACCGAAGGTCGACGCTTACCGAATCAGGTTGTTGCTCGTGGTTTTACCCCGGGCGCAGTGCCGATAAACCGGCCGGCGCGCCGGTTATGGGCCGCCGGTATCGGTGCCGGGGTGGTCAGCCCTTGGTCAGGGTGAATTGCGCGACGTCGGTGTAGCCCTCGCGAAACAGGTCGGCGCAACCGGTCAAATACTTCATGTACCGGTCGTAGACCTCTTGGGATTGAATCGCGATGGCCTCGTCGCGGCGCGACTCGAGCGCGGAGGCCCAGGTGTCGAGGGTGCGCGCGTAGTGCAGGCGCAGCGGCTGGACGAGCTTGACGCCGAACCCGGCGCGCTCGGCGTGCTCCACGACGGTCTTGGCTGCGGGCAAGTCACCGCCCGGGAAGATCTCGTCCATGATGAACTTCATGAACCGCAGCTTCGTCATGGTGATGGGCAACCCGCGCTCGGCGAACTCTTCGCTGCTGGGCTGGATGATGGTGTGCAGCATCATCACGCCGTCGGCTGGCAGCGCCTCGTAAGCCATCTTGAAGAAGTCGGGGTATCGGTCGCGCCCGAAGTGCTCGAAGGCGCCGATGGACACGATGCGGTCCACCTTGTCGTCGAACTGCTCCCAGCCCTGCAACAGCACTCGCTTGCTGCGCGGGCTGGGATGCCGGTCCAGACGCTGCTGCACGTGCGCCTGCTGGTTGCGGCTCAGGGTCAGGCCGACGACGTTGACGTCGTACCGCTCGAGCGCCCGGACGATGGTGGTGCCCCAGCCGCAGCCGATGTCGAGCAGCGTCTGACCCGCTTGCAGACCGAGCTTGCCGAGCGACAGGTCGACCTTGGCGAGCTGCGCCTCTTCCAGGGTCATGTCGTCGCGCTCGAAGTAGGCGCAGCTGTAGGTGCGAGTCGGGTCCAAAAACAGCGCGAAGAACTCGTCCGACAGGTCGTAGTGCGCCTGAACGTCGTCGAAATGCGGCTCTAGGCTCACGGGCTCGCTGCGGTTCTCAGGCACAAGCAACCTCTGACTGTGGTGGATTTTTGCGGCGTGCGACCAAGGCCGATCGACACGCTGGTGACTTAGTGTATCCGCACGGTGTATGCAGCCCCCCGCGAGCGTTCCCGGGCGGTTGACTGGCCCGCCACTCTTGGGACAGCATTGCCGCGAACCGTAGCGGTGAGGGAGGTGGGGCGACGCGATGGCTGATATCACCATGTTGATCCTCGCCGACCATGAGTGGTTCCGCGAACAGTTCGCCAAGCTGGACTACCTGCAGGCGCAGACACCGAACGACGAAACCGCCCTGGAGCGGGTGTGGCGTCCCCTCGCCGACAAGCTGGACGTGCACGCCTACATCGAAGAGAAGATCTTCTACCCGCAATTGCTGAAGCGGGGCACCGACGACGCCGAAGGCGAGACGCTCGACGCCATCGGGGATCACAACGACATTCGCGACGGGGTGCGCGACGCCGACGCGGCCCGGGTCGGCACCGAGCAGTGGTGGGCCGCGGTCGGCCGCACGCGGGAGGCCAACGACGAGCACATGGGCGAAGAGGAGCGGGAAGGGTTGTCCGACTTCCGTCGCGCCGCCCCGGTCGGCCTTCGCGAAGCGCTGGGGCGGCAATACAGCGATTTCATGGCGGAACATCCCACGACTGAGGGATTGCCGATCGTAGACCGCGACCCCCAGCGCTACGTCGAGGACATCGAGACCACCACGCAGTCGACGCCGAAGGAGCAGCCGGCGCCCGAGGATTTCTCGCTTCGCATCGGCAGCCTGAAAGGTCAGTGAGTTCCCGGCCGCGTTGCCCCGGCCGCTACGATCGGCCACCGGCCGATGGGGACGATAGAGCCGGTTGGGAGTGCGATTTGTTCGGCCCACGAGACTTCTGGGTACGCAATCCGTCGATGAGTGCACGGGGCCGCCGGAGGAAATGGGCACGCAAAGACATCAGGGTCGCCGACCCGGCCATGCGCCGAACCATCATGGGGACCGCGATCGGCAACTTCATGGAGTGGTACGACTTCGGCGTCTATGGCTACATCGCCACCACCATCGCCCAGGTCTTCTATCCGGGTAAGAGCGTCAGCGGCGTCCACCTCATCGCCACGTTCGGCACGCTGGCTGCGGCGTTCGTGGTGCGTCCGCTCGGCGGGTTCATCTTCGGCCCTCTCGGCGACCGCATCGGACGGCACCGGGTCCTTGTCGTCACCATCCTGATGATGACGGTGAGCACCACCGTGACCGGTTTGCTGCCCGGCTACAGCATCATCGGCATCTGGGCGCCGATCCTGCTCGTCATCGCCCGCATATTTCAGGGCCTGTCGACCGGCGGTGAGTACGTGGGCGCCATGACCTATCTGGTCGAGCAGGCCCCCGACCACAAACGCGGGATGATGGTCGGGTTTTTGCCGATGGGCAATCTGGTCGGCTTCGTGCTCGCCGGGATGATGGTGACCGGGCTGCAGACCTGGCTGCCCGATGACGCCATGTTGGCCTACGGCTGGCGGATTCCCCTGCTGCTGGGCGCGCCGTTCGGCCTGTTCGCGCTCTTCCTGCGGCTACGACTGAAGGAGTCGTCCGCCTATCAGAACGCGACAGAGGGAGCGCAGCCGTCGGGCGGGCGCCGGCAGCAATTTCGGCGCACCGTCGTGGATCAGTGGCGGGGCCTGCTGATCTGCGCGGCGCTGGTGCTGACCTCCCAGGTCGCCGACTTCATGCTGACCGGCTACCTGCCGACATACCTCAAGCTGTTCGTGCGCGTCGGCCACACCGCCGGCCTGGTGATGATCGTGATCACGTTGGCGATCCTGATGGTCACCGTGGTGCTCGTCGCCGCGCTGTCCGACCGCATCGGCGTCAAACCGATCATGTGGACCGGTTGTGCACTGCTGATCGTGGGTTCCATCCCCGCGTTCCTGCTTATCCGCTTCGGCGGCATCTACCCGGTGATCTTCATCGGGGTGCTGCTGATCGGGCTGATGGAGCTGTGCTTCGACAGCACCGCGCCCGCCATGCTGCCGGCCCTGTTCCCCACCAACGTGCGCTACGGGTCGCTGGCCATCTCGTACAACATCTCGATATCGGCCGTCGGCGGTACCACACCGCTGATCGCGCAGGCGCTGGTGTCGGGCACCGGCAACGTCATGGCACCCGCCTACATGCTGATCTTCGGCGGGCTGGTGGGCGCCGTAACGCTGCTGTTCACGCCCGAGGTCGCCAGGAAGCCGCTGCCCGGGTCCGGGCCCGCGGTGGAAAGCGAGCGGGAGGCGCGTGAGCTTGCCGACGACGTCAGGTAGTCATCGCGAGGGTTCGAAAGCCGTTGGGAGCAAGGCGTTTTCACCGCCCTTCTTGGCCAACGCGACAAGCGGCACACTATCTTCCGGGCCACCGGGCCGTAGGCGAAAGCGGCTGCCGCCAAACGGGTTTCGGTGGCCGGTGTGAGAACTCCCGGCTTGGGTATATATGCGATGTGCCTCCCCGTCATCGTCGTCTCATCGCCCCCGCCGGCTCCCCACCCGAGCCGGCGCGCTGATGGCGAGTCCCAAGCCGGTTCCCGATGACCTGCGTCGGTTGGCTGCGGCACACGGGGTGGCCACCTCCTACCGCAACGAGCGGCGGGAGCCTGTCGAGGTAGACGCCGACGTCGTGATCCGGGTGCTCGGCCTGCTCGACGTCCACGCCGCCGGCGAATCCGACCGTCGCCGCGAGTTGGCCAAGCTCGCCGAGCGTGAGCGCGCCGGCGCCCTGCCACCCACCGTTTCCGTACGCCTGGATGGGCGTCCCCGCCCGCTGCCCGGGGCGGCCCTGTTGGTGAGCGAGGACGGCGACGGGACCGAGGTGCGCGACGAGCTGCCCGGCGAGCTGGCCCCGGGCTGGTATCGACTGCAGCTGCGTAACGGGCAGGAGGCCACCCTGGTCGCGGCGCCACCCCAAGTGCCGGCAGCCCCCGCCACCTGGGGCTGGATGCTGCAGCTCTACGCCCTCCGATCGGCTGGCTCCTGGGGCATCGGCGACCTGGGCGATCTGCGCGAATTCATGAACTGGACCGTCGCCGAGCACGGTGCCGGCGCGGTGCTGCTCAACCCGCTCAGCGCCCCCGGGCCGACGCATCCGGTGCAGCCGTCCCCCTATACCCCCTCCAGCCGACGGTTCGCCAACCCGCTGGCGCTCCGCGTCGAGGACCTCGACGCCTACCGCCGGGCCGACCCGGACACCCGCGCCGAAGTGGATGCGCTGAAAGTCTCGGCAACGACCGAACGCATCGACCATGACCTCGTGTGGGCGGCCAAACGGTCGGCGCTGGAGCTGCTCTGGCGCGCCGAGGGCCGGCCCAGTCCGTTGGACGAGTCGGCGGCCGGAGCCGGCTTGCGCGACTGGGCCACGTATTGCGCGCTGGCCGAGCGGCACGGCGGCCGGTGGAGCCGCTGGCCGGAACCGCTGCGTGACGTCGCGGGGCCGGCCGTGGCGGGGGCGCGACGCGAGCTGGCGCCCCGGGTGGCGTTCCACGCCTGGGTGCAGGAACGCTGCGCCGAGCAGCTGGCCGCGGTGCGCGACGCCGCGCGCACCGCCGGGATGGCCCTTGGGGTATTGCACGACCTCCCGGTCGGCGTCGACGCCGAAGGCGCCGACGCGTGGGCGCTGGCCGACGTGCTCGCCACCGGGGTGGGTGTCGGGGCGCCGCCGGACAACTTCACTCCCCGCGGGCAGGACTGGGGACTGCCGCCGTGGCGGCCGGACCGCCTCGCCGCGACCGGCTACGCCGCCCTGCGCGACATGCTGCGCGCGGTCGTGACCTACGCCGACGGTCTGCGGATCGACCACGTCGCCGGCCTCTGGCGGTTGTGGTGGATTCCCCCGGGCGACGGCCCGGAACGCGGCACCTACGTGCACTATGACGCCAACGTCATGCTCGCGGTCCTCGCCCTGGAGGCGCACCGGGCCGGAGCCACCGTGGTCGGCGAGGATCTGGGCACCGTCGAACCGGAGGTGACGGAGGCGCTGGCAGGCAACGGGATGCTGGGGTGCGCGGTGTCCTGGTTCACCCGCGACGAGTCCGCCCCCGGTGAGCCGCTGCTGGCACCGGCGAAATGGCCGTCGCGGGCGGCCGCCAGCCTGTCCACCCACGACCTGCCGACGGCCGCGGGCTTCTTGCGCGCCGAGCACGTGCGGGCCCGCGCCGACCTCGGGCTGCTCGACGACGTCGCCGGCGCGCAGTCGGTGGCCGACAAGGAGCGGGCAGAGTGGCTGGAGCTGCTGCGGTCCGAGGGGCTGCTCACGGGTCCGGATCCGGACGAGGCCGCGATCATCACCGCGATGCACCGGTTGCTGGCGGCGACCCCGAGCCGCCTGAAGTTGATTTCGCCTTACGACGTGTTGGCCGAACCCCGGCAGCCGAACCTGCCGGGGACGATCGATGAGTACCCGAACTGGCGGCTTCCGCTGCCCGACACCCTGGAAGAGCTACGCGCCGACCCCAGGGTCGCGGAGATCACCTCCGCCTTTCGCGAGTCGCGGTAACCGATTCTCACGCGTGCCGCAATGCCAGCAGCTCGCTGGTCAACGCCCCCTCGTCGAGCAGCCGCCCGATCTGGGCACTCTGACGTTCGGCCAGCTGCCAGGCCTCCGTGTGTCCGTGCCGGTCGCCCAGGGCGCGCGTCACGGTGTCGACCCGCTCGTTCCAGGTGGCCGAAATCGGCGGCAGCTCCGCGGTGCCGAGCCGCCGCTCGACGTGCAGCGAGGCTCGCTGGACCAGCTCGAGTAGCCCGCCGGGCGTCGGGAAATGGTTGCCGTCCAGGGTCTCGTTCGCCTCGTCCGCGTGGGTGAGAAAGACGAGGAGGCCGATCCGACCGCCCGGTCGGACGACGCGCCGCAGCTCCTCGAGCACTGCGAGGTGATCCGGTGTCGTGCTCAACACGCCCAGTGCCCACCCGGCGTCGAAGCTCGACTCCGCCACCGGTAGGGCCGATCCCACCGCGCACACGACCGGAAAGCCGAATAACTTCTTCGCCGCGCGGCACGCACCCGTCTCCGGCTCGACGAGCACCGGCCGCACCGAGCGCTCTCGCGCCGCGTAGGCCGCGGGGCCCCCGACGCCCGCCCCGGAGTCCAGCAGCGTGGCACCGGGCGCCAGGCCCATCTGCGCTATCAGCCAGTCCAGCGCGGCCGGACTGCCGCTGCCCCGGCACCCGGCGGGCACGTAATAGTCGGGCCCGAGGTCGGCGGCCACCTGCGCCGTCCACTCGGCGACGGTGTCGAACTCCGCCTCCATCGCTTCCGTCATCGGCGCCCCTCTCCCCCGCAAGCGGGTGGTACCCCCACATCATCGCTACGCTCTGCATCGTCGGCGGCGCGGGTCATCGGCGCCCCTCCTCACGTATTCGACGACCGACCTCGGCCTTGATTTCCGCCCCGATGCGCGGGCTCGACGCGGACGCCAGCCCCGACAAGTTGACGCCCTCGACGCCTTCGATCGCCAGCAGTGCGCGGGCCTCGGCCACCGCTTCCGCGATCCCGGCGGTCACCGGATCCGGCGCACCCAATACCCGCTCCGTCGCGGCCTGATCGAGTTCCAGGCCCGGCAAGCCCTGCAGCACCGCCGAGGAGACGGTGTCGGTGAACACCGCGACGGCCGCGATCACCGGGATGGTCAGGCCCGCCGCGCGAGCCGTCGTCACGAATTCGGCGACCAGGCCGGGACGGGGCACGTGGTTGAGGACCGCCAGGCTCGCTCCGGCCCGTTGTTTCTCGACCAACCGGGCGGGCCGGGCGTGTACGGGCGGGGCGGTGGGCGTTTCGGGCGCCGCGGCGATCACTCCCGTCGAAGCGGCCAACGAAACCAGTCGGGGCCCGTCGAGGTCGAACGTCTGCGTGACGTCCGGACGCACGTCGTAGCCGCGCCCGTCGCCCGTCACGCACAACACCGTCTCCACGTTGATGCTGCGCAACCCGCGCAGTTCCTGCTCGAGCACCACGCGGTTGCGGTCGCGGCACGACAACGTGATCCACGGCGTCACGCCGGCATCGAGCAGCAGCGACCCCATGAGCGTGGGCGGAAAGTCGGGTTTGTTCTGGTGCTCCCCGACCAGGACGGCGTCGCATCCGGGCGCCAGCACGGCCGCCGTCGCGGCGACGTCCCGGCGGTCGAACGGGGTGCAACTGAAGTCCGCGAGGACCAGCGGCGCACGAACGGGACGCGTCGCGGGTTGATGGCCCGACCACGCCACCACGTCGTCGAACGCGCACGCACCCGGACGCATCTCGCACTGGCCGTCGGGGCGCACCCCGCCACACGGTCCGAACTCCATTCGTTTCGGACACTCCAGACCCGCCGACATGTCACTCCCCGTGCGCCAGTGTTCGCATGCCTGTACCCAAACGGCGGCGACCGCAAGCGCTTCGGCCTGGCACCGGATTCGGGGTGGGTCCTCCGGGATTAGCAAACGCTCGCTGCGGCTACTAGGAGATGGATGTGTACCGCGCCGACGGTGCAGCGAGACGAACGGGGTTGACCATGGAACCGATATCGCCGACGGATGCGCTGTTCCTCATCGGCGAATCACGCGAGCACCCGATGCACGTGGGATCGCTTCAGCTGTTCGAGCCGCCCGAGGATGCCGGGCCCCATTTCGTCCGCGAGGCCTACCAGGCCATGCTCGAGTGCACGGATGTGCAGCCGCTGTTCCGCAAGCACCCGGCCTTCTTCGGCGGCGTGACCAACCTCGCGTGGTCGTTCGACAACGACGTCGAGCTCGACTACCACCTGCGCCGCTCGGCCCTCCCGGAGCCCGGTCGGGTCCGCGATCTGCTGGAGCTCGCGTCCCGGCTGCACGGCAGCCTGCTCGACCGCCACCGGCCGCTGTGGGAAGCCCACCTCGTCGAGGGGCTTCAGGACGGCCGGTACGCCGTGTACACGAAGTACCACCACTCCCTGATGGACGGCGTGTCCGCGATGCGGCTGGTGCAGCGCGCGTTCACCCTCGACCCGGACGACGACGAGGTGCGCGTGCCGTGGGCCCTGGGGCCGCGCAAACGCAGCAAGGGGCAGAAACAGCAGTCGCTGCTCGAGCGCGCCGGCCGCACCGCGGGCTCGGCGCTCGCCCTGGCACCCTCCACGCTGAAACTGGCCCGGGCCGCCCTGCTCGAACAGCAACTGACGCTGCCGTTCCGGGCGCCGCGCAGCATGTTCAACGTCCGAATCGGCGGTGCCAGGCGCGTGGCCGCCCAGTCGTGGTCGCTGGACCGGATCAAGGCGATCAAATCCGCGGCCGGGGTGACGGTCAACGACGTCGTGCTCGCCATGTGCTCCGGGGCCCTGCGCGCCTACCTCCTGGAGCAGGATGCCCTGCCCGACGCCCCGCTGACCGCGATGGTGCCGGTCAATCTGCGCAAGTCCGACGACGACCGTGGCGGCAACCTGGTCGGAACGTTCCTGTGCAACCTGGCGACCGACTCAGATGATGCGGGGCGGCGGCTCGAGATCGTCAGCACGTCGATCCGTGACACCAAAGAGGTTTTCCAGCAACTGCCGCCGGTTCAGCAACTGGCACTGTCGGCGTTCAACATCGGCGGCCTGTTCTTCGGGCTGATCCCCGGGTACCTGTCGGCGGCCTCACCGCCTTTCAACATCGTCATCTCCAACGTCTCGGCCGGTCCCTCCGAGCCGCTGTACTGGCGTGGCGCCCGGTTGGACGGCAACTATCCGCTGTCCATCCCGCTCGACGGGCAGGCGGTCAACATCACGGTCACCAACAACGCCGACAACCTCGACTTCGGTCTGGTGGGGTGCCGCCGCAGCGTCCCGCACCTGCAGCGGCTGCTGGGCCACCTGGAGACGTCGTTGAAGGACCTCGAGCTCGCCGTCGGCGGGTGAGCGGCTGACGGCTAGGGCCTGGTGGTGTAGTCCAGGCACACCGTCGTGCCGTTGGGCCGCGCGTTGATGGTGCAGTGGTCGGCGAGCGCGTGCATCAGCATGAGGCCGCGGGACCTCCTGGGATCGTTGAGCCGCTGCGGCGAGGGGTGCTGCCAGGATCCACGGTCGCTGACGCACACGCTGAGCGATTGGGCGGCGGCGTCATAGCTTGCCTGCAATTTCATGGTGCCGATGGTGGTGTGGTCGCGGTACGCGTGCTCGACGCAGTTGGCCAGCGCCTCGTTGACGGCGAGAATGATGTCGTCGCGCACTTCAGCCGGAGCCTCAGTGACCTCCTGGAGCCACCGGCGCAGGGCGCGGCGCAGTTCGGCCGCCGTAACGGCGTCGGCGGCACCGGTGCAGGTCAACCGCCCGGGCGTCACGACCATGGGTGGAAGCAGTGAGGGCATGCTAAGGACATACCCAGTTACGGGCGGGGTGCTAAACCCGTTCCCGTCTCACTTTGGCCACAGGCGGGTATTCGTTCGGAATCGGGTTGCCATACAACGACATACGGAGGGATCCTATGGAGTTCCGTGCCTTCATCGAGCCGCAACAGGGCGCCGGTTACGCCGATCAGGTCGCCGTTGCCCAAACCGCCGAGCAGCTGGGCTTTTCGGGGTTTTTCAGGTCCGACCACTACCTGGCGATGAGCGGCGACGGGCTGCCGGGTCCCACCGACTCGTGGGTGACGCTGGGCGCGATCGCGCGGGAGACGTCGAACATCCGGTTGGGCACCCTGGTGACCTCCGCAACATTCCGCTACCCGGGACCGCTGGCCATTGCGGTGGCGCAAGTGGACGACATGAGCGCAGGACGCGTCGAATTCGGTCTGGGCAGCGGCTGGTTCGAGAAGGAGCACCAGGCATACGGGATTCCCTTTCCGCCGCTGCGGGAGAGGTTCGACCGGCTCAGTGAGCAGCTGGCGATCGTCACGGGGCTTTGGGCGACGAAGCCGGGTGAAACCTTCGACTACGCCGGCAAGCACTACACCATCACCGGCTCACCGGCGTTGCCCAAACCGACGCAGAGCCCGCACCCACCGATCGTCATCGGCGGCCTCGGCGCCAAACGCACCCCGCAGCTGGCGGCGAAGTACGCGGCCGAGTTCAACATTCCGTTCGCGCCAATCGACGTGGCCGAGAAGCAATTTCAGCGGGTGGCGGATGCGGTGGCAGAGGTGGCCAGGCAGGCCGACTCGATGGTCTACTCAAGTGCGTTCGTGCTCTGCGCCGGCCGCCACGACCGCGAGGTGGCCCGCCGCGCCGCCGCGATCGGCCGCGACCTTGACGAATTGCGTTCGAACAGCCCACTGGTCGGCACACCCGCAGAGATTGTCGACAACTTGGGCGCCTGGAAACAGATCGGTGTGCAGCGCGCCTACACCCAGTTGCTGGACTTAACCGATTTGGCGCACCTGGAACTGTTGGCCAGCGAGGTTATGCCGCAAATACTTTGACGCTCATCGGGAATCCGCGTCGGCGCGTTCCTCCTCGAGCCGATCCTTACTCCGCAGGAGCCGCAGCAGCGTCACGAACAGCAGCCCGCCGATCATGTTGCCCACCACGGTGTAGCCGAACCAGCCCAGCCACGTCAGGTAACCGAACGGCGCATCCCCGGTGACCAGCGCGCCGAAGATCAGCAGCGAATCAAGGATCGAATGGAACAACCGCAGGCCGGCGAGCAGGAACGCGGCGGCGACAGCCGCGGCGATCTTGGCCGGCACGGAATCAGTGCCGTGTTGCATCCGGGTCATCAGCGTGATGACCATGCCGCCGAGGATCGCCAGGACCATGCTTTGCGCCGACAACGGCGCGGTGGCGAAGTGGGTGCCGGACTCGATGGTCTGGGTGTGCAGTTCGGGGAAACCGGTCATGATCAGCCACATGATCACCCAGCCGCCGACGAGATTGGCGAACATGGTGCCGCCCCACAGTTTGGCGAGCTGGCCGAAGCTGGCGCGCTTGGCGGCCACGGTCACGACGGGAATGATGAAGCCCTCGGTGAACAACTCGCTGCGACCCAGCAGCAGGGCCAGGAAGCCGATCGAGAACGCCAATCCGGCCAACAGGGGCCGGTGGGTGGCGTCCAACACCGACAGGTAGGCGAGCACCCCGATCCCCACCTCGGTCCCGCCGAAAAAGCCGGTCACCAGCACGCCGCGCCAAGTGCGGTGCAGGCGCTGGGTGCCCTCGCTCAGCATCCTGCTGAAGGCATCCTCGAGCTCGTCCTCGATTGGACTGTCGGTGTCTCCGAGCTCGCGTTGGGTCGTGTCACTCATGGTGGATAGCCTGATACCCGTTAATCGGACGGCGGACCATCGGGTGTGAGACATCTGACATGAGCGCCCCGCTGTCACCTGCGCGGTCGCACCACCGGTGTCACCAGCTCACCGGTGTCGAGGTAACTCTCGAGGTTGCGAATCGCCAGCAGCGCCATCGCCGTGCGGGTCCGGGCGGTGGCGCTGCCGATGTGCGGGAACAACACCACGTTGTCCAGGCCCAACAGCTCGGGCGGTACGTGGGGTTCGTCGACGAAGACGTCCAGCCCCGCGCCGGCCAGGGCGCCGCCGGCCAGCAACTCCACCAGCGCGTCCTGGTCGACGACGCTGCCGCGGGCGATGTTGATGAGGTAACCGTCCGGCCCCAATGCCTCGAGGACGCCTCGGTCGACCAGATGGCGCGACTTGGGGTCACCGGTGGTGGCCACGACGAGGACGTCGACCGACGCGGCCAGCTCCACTGCCGACTCGGCGTAGCGGTACGGCGATCCGTCGATGCGATGGCGATTGTGATACGCGATGGCACAGTCGAATCCGACCAGCCTGGTCGCTATGGCCGAACCGATGCGGCCCAGGCCCAAGATCCCGACCTGCAGGCCGCTGACGTCGCGGGCATAGGGGAATGGGCCGTCGCGCACCCAGCTGCCCGCCCGCACGTAGCGGTCCGCGGCGCCGAAACGGCGCAGGGTCATGAGGATCAGACCGATGGCGGTGTCCGCCACGGTGTCCGAAAGCACGTCGGGCGTGTTGCTGACCCCGATGCCGCGGCGTCGCGCCGCCGCCAGATCGATCAGGTCAACCCCGGCACCGTTGTTGACGATGGCCTCCAGGTGGGGCAGCGCCGCGATCGTCTCGGCGTCGATGCCGGGCGACCCCGACGTGAGCACCACACGAATGTCGGCCGCATGCTCGGCCAGGAAATCGGCCCGCTCGGGGCCGTCGGGAAGCCTCGGAATCGCGTAGCGCGCGGTCAGCTCGGCTTCGAACGTCGGCTCGAAGTCACCGACCCGCAGTGCGTTCCTGATCTCTTTTGTCGTCACCCGTCCATCATCGAGCGTCGGCGAAATATTCGGACAGCGGCCGTCGTTGTGATGATTGACGGTGTCGTGCATTCCCCCGGGTACCACCTCAAAACGTCGCTTCGAGCGACCACTTGCCGAGAGGCGCGAAGACGGCACCGTCGGAAAACTTTTTCATTCTGCGCGGGAAGCAATTCCGTTGCCGCTCGGTTGCAACCCCAATGCGCATCGGAGTTGTGTTCCCGCAAACCGAGCTTGGTGGAGACCCGGCGGTCGTCCGTGCGTACGGCGAAGGCGTCGAAGGACTGGGGTTCACCCACATCCTCGCTTACGACCACGTGGTGGGCGCCGACCCGAACGTGCACCGGGGGTGGGATGGTCCCTACGACATCGACTCGACGTTCCATGAGCCGTTTGTCCTCTTCGGATACCTGGCCGCGATCACCTCGCTGGAACTCGTCACCGGTGTCATCATTCTGCCGCAGCGGCAGACGGCGCTCGTCGCCAAGCAGGCCGCCGAAGTCGATCTGCTCACCGGTGGGCGGTTTCGGCTCGGCGTCGGATTGGGCTGGAACGCGGTCGAATACGAGGCGCTGGGCGAAAAGTTCACCAATCGCGGCAAGCGCTCCGAGGAGCAGCTCGAGCTGATGCGCCGGCTGTGGACCGAACGATCGGTCACCTTCGACGGGAAGTATCACACGGTGACGGCGGCGGGGCTGGCCCCATTACCCACTCAGCGCCCGATTCCCGTGTGGATCGGCGCGGCCTCCGACCCTGGACTCGAACGGGCGGGACGCCTCGCGGATGGCTGGTTCCCGATGACAGCTCCCGGCCCCGGGCTGGACCACGCGCGGGAGCAAGTACGGCGCGCGGCCGCAGCCCTCGGCCGCGACGCGGATCGCCTCGGGATGGAAGGCCGCGTCAGCTGGACCGGCGACCCCGACAAGACCGCCGCCGACATCGCGGCCTGGCGCGCCGCGGGCGCCACCCACTTGTCGGTCAACACGATGAACGCCGGCCTCGCGACCGTCGATGATCACCTCGCCGTGCTGAATCGGATCGCCGCCGACCTGACGTAGCGAACCGGCGCTCGGCCATCCCCGGCTACACGTCCTGAGCGTGGCGACCTGTACTAGGCGGTGTCCGCCTCGACCAAGCTGAGGTGGACCGTGCGACGGTTGCCCTTCGACGACTTGCCCACGCGTCCATAGGGTTCCATTGGCCCATTATGGACCTTGACCAGTCCCCCCGTGGCGCAGTCCAGGCGCTGCCAGTCGCTGATCGCCGGCCAGCATCGCGTGCACGACGACGGGTGAGATTGCCAAGGCGGCGCGCGCAATTCGGCTGATTTCCAACATGATTTGCAGGGTCCCGGCGATAACGGTGATCAAACAGGTTACCGCCCAGACGAACTGGGATACCAAGTCGGCGACGACGACCGTCAGTCCGGCGGCCGGACCACTTACCTGCAACGGTGATCCACCGATGCAACCGGCGAAGATCCCGCCGACGATCGCCGCTATCAAGCCCGACAGCACTGGCGCGTCCGAGGCGATCGCGATCCCCAGCGACAACGGAAGCGCTACCAGGAACACCACTAACGAGGCCGGCAAGTCGTATTGCATGGCCGCGCGCAACCGGTCAACACGATTCGGTTGACCATGCGCGAAGTCTTGTTGATCTAGCTGCCCGGTGTCTGGCATCTGCCCTCCCTGGGATGGGCATGAGGAAGCGCGCCGGATATCAGCCCGTGACGCGCCCGGACAGTGCGGTGTAAAGCCCTGTGGCTCCGGCGATTACCAATCGCTGCGATCATCGTTGTTCTGCTAAGCGTGCCTGGCCTATTGCATCGAAGCTATGGGGCAGCCAAGCGGGTCGCAACGTGACGGGCCGCGCGCATATCGAATGCAAATCTTTTGCCGCGGGCGGCTGACGAAACGATCGACGGTGCCATTTACCGAAATAGATTGGCTCCCGGTTTATTGCTCCAGCACAAACACCGGTATCTGCCTCGTTGTCTTGGTCTGGTATTCGGCATAGGGGGGATAGGCTTCGACCGCCCGCTGCCACCACTGCGCACGCTCGGATCCGTCGAGTTCGCGTGCCCTCAGCGCGACGACCCTCTCGCCATCTTGCAGCATCACCTCCGGATTGGCCTTCAGGTTGAAATACCACGAAGGGTGCGCTGGGGCACCGCCTTTGGACGCGACCATGGCGTAACAGCCATCGCATTCGACGCGCATCATTGGCACGTAACGCTTTTTGCCGGTCTTTGCTCCGGTTACCGTCACCAGAACGACGGGCCGATCGAGGATCTCGACACCGTCGGTCGTGCCTCGCTTCAGGATTTGCTCGGTCTGCTCGCGTACCCAATCTCTCGGGCTCAGTTCGATGTCGTCAGCCATACCTGATCTCAACATGTCGTCGCGCCGTCGTCATCCCCGAGGGGAAGCGTTGAGTGGCAGACATCGCTTAACTGGGCTAATTAACGGTGGAGTCCGGGGGTGGCCCGCACCGAGAACGACGCGTGGGATTTGGCCTCCCGCGTCGGAGCGACGGCGACGGCAGTCGCCGCGCAACGGGCGATCGCTTTTCAAGGGCCGGGCCGCCCGCTGGGCCACACGCATGTATCAGGCCCATTGACATATATCAGCGCGCTTGATATACAAGGGATATGTCTCAGCCGATTCAAGATATGTTCGAATCCGCCTACCGGGGCGAGGCCCCCGAGATGGGTGGAGGCAATCGACCGCCGTGGAGCATCGGCGAGCCGCAGCCGGAAATCGCGGCCCTCATCGAGGCCGGGAAGTTCCACGGCGACGTGCTCGATGCGGGCTGCGGCGAGGCGGCGGTGTCGTTGTTCCTCGCCGAGCGCGGTTTCACCACGGTGGGCCTGGACCAGTCGCCCACCGCCATCAAACTGGCGCGTGAGAAGGCAGCCAGGCGCGGCCTGGCCAACGCCACATTCGACGTCGCCGACATCAGTGCTTTCAGCGGCTACGACGGCCGCTTCGGCACGATCGTCGACAGCACCCTCTTTCACTCGATGCCCGTCGAGTTGCGCGAGGGCTATCAGAAGTCCATCGTCCGCGCCGCCACGCCGGGTGCCTCCTACTTTGTGCTGGTCTTCGACCGCGAGGGCATGCCCGCGGACGGCCCGGTCAACGCGGTCACCGAGGAGGAGCTTCGGGACGTGGTCTCCAAGTACTGGGTGGTCGACGAGATCCGACCGGCGCGGATCCACGCCAACGTGCCCGACAGCTTCCTGGAAGGCTTCGCGGCGTTCGCCGGCGCAAATATCCGCGACGAGGGCAACGGCCGCAAGTCCATGGGGGCCTGGCTGCTGTCCGCGCATCTCGGCTAGCCCGCGCGGGCGGCCGGACAGGTTTCGATGTGTGGGATTCGGGAGATCCTGACTGGAGCAGCGCAGACGGTCAGAGGAGACCCCCGTGGATCAGCAAGTCAATGTCGACCCGCCGGCCGCCCCCGAGGACGCCCGGCAGGCGACCGAGGAACAACGCAAGTTGCAGGAACAACTGGAGCACCAACACGATGACCCGGACGCACCGGGATTGCACCAGTCGCGCCGCGACCTTCCCGACGAGAGCACGCGCTAAATGATGCGCCCTAGCAGACGGGGCAACCGTCGTCTTGCGGACAATACTCAGCCCTTGATGCTCCGTCGGTCCTGAGCGAGGATCACTGCCGCCAGCCCGACGAGAGTGAGGCCGCCGAGGGCGGCCGCGGGAATCGCCCACGCGCGCCGCATCATCAGCGCGTTGTCACATTGGCCGACGTAATTCGTCCTCGATGTTTCGTCGGCGCTCGACGCCTGAGTCAAATCGGTGGTGAAACCGCTTCCGCATTTGACCTGCCAACCGAATTGATCGTAGGCGTCGATGAACACAGGAAATCGCAGAGCGAGAAGCCCGGCGAATAAAGCGATTACGGCCACTGAGAGAACCAAAGGCCCGCGTTTGACCATCTCTTCCCCTATGTCATGCACACGTTCGCGAAGATCAGCACGGGCCACGAAACGATCGAACCTAGAAAAGACACCACCAAGTCGAGCCCGTGCATGTCTCGTAGATGCCCTGTGTGGGTGGACGACCAGATGACCCCGACGATCAGATACGGCGTGCCGAGCAGCACGGCGAGGCCCAGCAGCTCGGCAATCGTCAACTGGTAGTCCAGTACCTGCCGGATCCTGTTGAGCATGGGGCGTGCCTTTCGTGCGGGGACTACCGCGGGCGCCTCGGTTTAAGAGCCCGGTCGGTGAGGCTGCGGCGCCGGCACGGGATGGCGATTATGTTAATCACTATTCGGCTTTATTGGTAGCGTTCGTTACCGCATCGCCATGCATCCGCCTCGCGATTTTCGTTTCCGGCAGGTCGTTAGTGATACCTCGCGTGGCGTTGCCCATTGGTGGCGCCCGGCGCAAGTACAGCGCTATTCGGACCTGAAGTCGGCTTACCTCCTGGCGGGCTCAGCGTCGTTGCCTGCCGCCGCGATCGGCCTGGGTGGAAGCGGTGGCAGTTGTGTCGAGCAGGGTGATTTCCATCAGCCGGCGCACCGTCGTGCGGGCGGGCCGGCCCGGACCGGTCATGACGAGCTGGCCGATGTCGACGGCGAGGGCGAGGGCGGCGTGCACGGCGTATCGAGCGCGGCCCAGAGTGAGGTCGGGTCGCGCCGCCACGGCCAGCCGGGCCCAGGATTCTACGGTGGAGCGGTGAATGTTGTAGAGGAGTACCGCGTCCGTGTCGGGCAAGTTGTGGCGCTCCGTGTAGTACACCCGGGCCAGTTCCGGGTTGGCGAACGACCGTGTGACGAAGGCGTCGATCAGCTGCGCCAACGACTGCTCCGGACTGGCGCCCGCAGCCAAAATAGTGGACAAGTCACCGGAGACCTGGTCAGCACCGCGCCGGTATGCGACTGCCAGTATCGCGGCCTTGCTCGGAAAGTACTGGTAGATGCTCGCTACCGGTATGCCGACAGCCGTGGCGATGTCCTCCATACCGGTTTCGCGGTAACCCCGTTCATTGAACAACCGTATCGATTCGTGCAACAGCAATTCGTAGCTGCCGACAGCACTGGGAATCGCCGCTGCCCGTTGAGATTCCGATTCGCCCACCGGCGCCGCTGGCACGTCGGCCCTCAACACGGCGGACGCGATGTCGGCCAACGTCGCCCGGATCTCGGCGTCGCCCAGGCGGGAACGATGGTCGGTGATACTGCCGATGACACTCAGCGCCGCCGCCGAGAGCACCCAACGCTGGCGTGATTGCAGTTTGGGTCGCAGCCTGATCAACGGCCGCTGCAGACGCCGGTTGACCAACTTGACCTGCTCGGCCAAGTGGGCCTGGTCCGCACCGTGCAGGTAGCGGCCTTCCCACCGATAGAGTCCCCCCGCGGTGCGGTTGACGATCGCGGTATCGATCAGCGATCCGGTCAGCGCACGCAGCGTCTCAGCGGGATCGGCATCGTCGGGCAGGTGATCGGCGAACTCCGTGGCGTCCACGAGCCGCTGGCCGAGGGCCAGGACCGCGGAACGGAACAGATCGTATTTGCCGTGCGAATGCCGGTACAGCGCCGCCGCCGAGACCCCCACCCGAGCCGCGATGTTTTCCATGCTGACCGCGTGGTAGCCGAGTTCGCTGAAAGCATCGGAAGCGGCTCGGGCGATCTGCGCCTTGCGATCTTTCGGGCGCCGCTTTACCGGCTTTGCGGAGGAACGGCTGGCCGGCGTCATAGAGATCACCGTAGCCGCACCATGCGCGGCCGCGCGGATGCGTGGCGGTCCGATTCTCGGACACGGCTGCCACGTCGCAACTAATCCGACTCGCCGCCGTTCGCCCGCCACCTCCGATCGGCCTAATGGATTGGCACCGTGGCAAATCCGAAGCTCCACCGAGCGCTGCCTTCACGAAGTCGGTGGCGGCCCGCACGACGCATGAAGCCGCCGGCCAACCGGGGCACCTCTGACGCCCGGATGGGTTCCACACTCTTTTTCGGCGCGCGATTCGGGTGGGATGGCTGTTCAGCCAACAGGCGAAGCCCGGCAGCAGCGCCACTCCGAGACCGACGATCGGCAAGCTGCCCGACGGCCTGTGCCCGGCCGAGGGACTGCCGCCGGCCAATAACGCATCGGTTCTGGTTCGCGGCCGGGCGGGCATAGACCCGAAGTTGCTGAGCACGGTCGACGATGCGGCGCGTGACGTGCTGGCCGCCGCCGACTAACCACGGCGGCGGTGCAGCGCCTCCCAGTACTGGATTTCGCGCTCTGTCAGGTCATGCGAGGTGATCGCACCGAACCGCGCGGCCTCGCGCGCGAACCGTTCCGGTGCGTCGGTCAGCGCGTCGGGCCCCTCCAGCCGAAAACAACTCGGCGCCAGTGGACCGAACAACAGCGCGCGGCGCAGCTGCGGCCAGTTATCCAGATGCGGCTCCACACCCGCGGCTCGGGCGAAGGCGATGGCAGCAAGGTTCAATCGCGATTTCTGGGACAAGCTCCGGCGAGCCCGGTAGGCATCGATCGCCAGCCGCTGGTCCCCGTCGCACACCGCCGGTATGGCACCGCCCCACGTGTAGGCGATCCACCTGGCCTGAAGTTCCAGCGGCACAAAGTATCCGCCCGCCTGATCCCACATACCCATGAAGGCCAGCCCCGGGAGGTCCGGATGAAAGGTATACCGGTCGGCGTCCAGGTGCACCGCGTCGAGGTTCAGGATCTGCTGAATTTCCGCGCTCAGGAATGGCAGACGCAAATTGAAACCGGTCCCGAACAAAATACCGTCGAACTCCTCCGCCCGGTCGTCGGCGAAGGCGACGGTCGCGCCGGCCACCGTTTTCATCCACGGCCGCACGGAGATTCGGCCTTCGGCCACCAACGGAAGATAATGCTGACTGAGCGTCACGCCGGCCGCGAAGAGCGACGGGTGGGGCGCCGGGGCGCCGTACTGTTCGGGGCTTCCGGCCGCGCCGACCACAATCTCCTTCAGCTGCCGGTCGACGTCCTCCTCCGGGAGGGTCTCTTCTGCCAGGGCGCCGTAGCGCGTGTAGAGCAGGTAATCCGTGGGGACACCGGACACGAACTTGGGAACGACGTATCGTTGCCGCCGCTGCGTCACGACGACCCGCGCGGCCCCGAGTTGCGCGAGTTCGGAGGCGATCTCGAGCGCACTGATGGCGCAGCCGGCCACCAAAACGCGCATGCCGCGATACGCCGTGCCGTCTCGGTAGCCGAATGTCGTCCGGGCACCTGCGCAACCCGAGAATGATTCCAAGCCGGCGACAGCGGGGACAGCCGGGGCATTGAACCTGCCGCTGGCCACCACCACGCGCTCGAAGCGCCCGATCCCGTCTGCCTGATGCAGGAGCCATCCTGGCTTGTCGTCGCGGCTGACCAATTCGACCCGGTTGCGGAGACGGATACGTGGCGTCAGACCGAACTTGTCGGCGTAGCGATGCAGGTAATCGAGGATGTCGCGGTTCGGTTGATAGACAACGTCACTGTCGTGGTCGAGGTCGCTGAAGGCCGTCATGGTGCGACTGCTGTTGGTGTACATGCCCGGCCATACGCCGCTGCATTCGTTCGACGCCGCCCACTGCCCGCCCAACGTCGCACCCTGCTCGAAGATCGTGGGCTCGAATCCTTGCGACAACAGCCAGCGGGCCGCCACCAGCCCGCCCGGCCCGGCGCCGATCACGGCGACGTTTGTCATCCGGTAACTGTGGCACGGCTCGGGCTCGGCCGCGGTTGGTGTCCCGCACATGCGATGCCGCGTTTTCTACCATTTCGTCAACTCCCGGGAAGACGATGTCTATCATCGGCCGCAAAGCGCTCCGGGCCAGCGCCGCAAGCAGAGGAGTTATCGGCATGACCGATCCCGTCGTGCCGCTCGCCGGCAAAGTCGCTTACGTGACCGGGGCCGCCCGCGGCCAAGGCCGCTCCCACTGCGTTCGGTTGGCTCGGGCCGGTGCCGACATCGTCGCGATCGACGCCTGCGCGCCGGTCGCCGAACACAACGGCTATCCGCCCGCGCTCCCGGAAGACCTTGCCGAGACCGTCAACCTGGTGGAGGGCGAGGGCCGGAAAATCCTCGCCGCTGAGGTCGACGTCCGCGACCTGGCCGGCCAGCAGCGGATCGTGGCCAACACGATCGAACAATTCGGCCGACTCGACATCGTCGTCGCCAACGCCGGCGTGCTGAATTGGGGCCGCCTCTGGGAGATTTCGGCACAGCAGTGGCAAGAGACCATCGACACCAACCTCACGGGGCTGTGGAACACCATGAAATCCGTAGTGCCGCCCATGATCACGACCGGCAACGGCGGATCGATCATCAACATCAGCTCCGCGGCGGGCATCAAAGCCGTCCCGGGCTGCGGGCACTACTGCGCGAGCAAATTCGGAGTGGTCGGCCTCACCAACTCGTTGGCGGTGGAACTCGGCGAGTTCGACATCCGGGTCAACTCGGTGCACCCGTACGGCACCGACACCCCGATGGGCAACGACCTGTCGATGTACCAGGTCTTCCAGGACCACCCGCATTACATCCACAGCTTCTCGCCGGGCGCGCTGCCGACCGACTCACTGGCGGCACCCGGTCTCATCTCCGACATCGTGGTCTGGCTTGCCAGCGACGCGTCATCGTTGGTCACCGCCGCCCAAATCCCCGCCGACAAGGGCTATTTGAAGATCTAAAGCCTCAACGGGGGTCAGGGCTCAGGTGGCGGTGGCGGCGGTGCTGGCGGGTTGTCCCAACTTCCGGGTGTGCCCGCGGGTACCTGCACCCCAAGCCAGTTACACGGCATCATCGATCGCCACGCGATGAACGCGCACTGCTGCTCGGGCGTCAACGGACCAGGACCCGCGCACGGCGGCGTTCCAGGCACACCGCAGACGGGATCAGCGGACGCAGTGGGTAGCCCGAGGAAGTTGCTGGCGGCGACCATCAACGCGACGGCTGCGACAAACCCCCCGATGAGACGCTCAAGATGGCTCATGTCTAACTCGAATCTCCTCGCCGATTCACCGAGCGTAACGCCAGTAATTCACGCTCGCTGGCGGTTCGAACCGATCGCCGGAATTGTTCGCCGCGAGTGCTGTCGGGCTTGAAGGCCTGACGTTGCGAGGCGTTTGCACGGTAGTGCCGGTAGTGCCGAGCACGCAGCCAATCGCGCCCCAGGGCTGTGGCCTCGGCGTGAATCCCGGCTACTGACCACCCTTGCGGGCCAGATCGACGGCGTACTGACTCACAAAAGTGCCCGCCGCCGGATCACCTTTGCCGCATGATCCGTCCGATTCACCGGGACGTTTGATCCACAGGTACGCGTCGGCGTGGGCGCCCGCGGTGGCCGCCGTAGGCGGAGTGCCCAGTGCCCGCCCGCTGGGGTTGCACCAGTTGAGTCCGGAGTCCGGCGCTGGACCGGCGCCATTGCGCGACGTGTCGATCACGTAGTGCGATCCGGTCGTGAGCCCGGAAATCGCTTCGCCGTAACCGATTTCGTCCTCGGTGGTGAAGAAGTTCGCCGTATTGAGGCTGAAACCGCGCGCGTGGTCCACGCCGGCCTGCTTCAGCCTGCCGGCCATGTCCTCGGCGCTATGCCAGCGCAGGTGACCGGCATCGACGTAGACGGCCGCGTTCGGATCGCGCGTAAGCGTGTCGACGGCGTACCGGACCAAGTCGTAGCGTTCTTGGCGCTCATCGGCCGACAGGCAATCGGCCATCGCGAGCGCGTCGGGTTCGACGACGATCGCGACCCGAGAGCCGCCCGCACCGGCGGCGATGCCGTCGATCCAGCTTCGGTACTCTGCCCCCGATCCCATCCCACCCGCGGCGAAGCTGCCGCAATCACGGTGCGGAATCCCATAGATCGCCAGGACCGGGATGGCGCCGGCGGCGTTCGCATCGCCAACGTACTTTCCGACCGTGCCTGCCGATGAGCCCGGGACGATCCAGTACGCCTGCGGTGTGTTGGCGATAGCGGTCAACTCGGGGCTCGGCGGGTCGGCGCTCTGGGCGGCGCGCATGGCCGCCGAATTGGGATTGACGTAGAACGGGGCTCCAGCCAGCGGGTCCCCGTCGCTGGTCAAGCGCACCGTCGGGGCGGGGCCGACATGTGGCGTGCCGGCAGAGATACAAAGGCAGGCAACGACCGCAACAGTTAGGGCGGGAGCGATCCATCGCGCGAGAGCGCTAGCAGCTGACGACATCACGCTAGGGAAACTAGTGCCTCCGCGCGATGGCCGCGAAACCGGTCCGAAATTCGATGACATGGGCTTGACGACGACATAGCCGCCGTCATGTCGGGGCTATCGTGCACGCTAGGGTGCGTTCGCCGGCCTCCGTGAACAGGCCAGTAGAAAAGTTGGGCAATTCATGACCGCAGCAACAGAAACGTCAGTGCTCGAATCGCGGGTAGGCCATTACTACCAGGTCGACGACACATACCAGGTCGGCCGCGAGAAGATACGCGAGTTCGCGCGTGCCGTGCAGGACTATCACCCCGCGCACTGGAATGTCGCCGCTGCCGCTGAGCTGGGATATTCGGGCCTGGTGGCGCCGCTGACATTCACGTCGGCCCCCGCAATGGCAGCCAATCGACACCTGTTCGAATCGGTGGTCATCGGTTACGAGATGTACCTGCAGACCGAAGAAGTCTTCGAGCAGCATCGACCGATCGTCGCCGGCGACGAACTACACATCGACGTCGAGCTGTCATCGGTGCGCAGAATCGCGGGCAGAGACCTGATCACCGTGACCAACACTTTCACCGACACTGCCGGCGAGCGCGTGCATACGCTTCACACCACCGTCGTCGGCGTCACTTCCGAGGATGTCGATCCGGCGATCCGGACGATCGCGCAGCAAGTGATGATGCACGACGTGAACCTCGCCGGCATCGACTACTCCGATGCGGCCTACCACAAGACAGTGCGCCCCGAGGGGGAGATTCGCATCGCCCAGGGAGATCCGACCCGTATCCCCGGGACGCCATCCTTCGATGACGTAAATGTCGGCGACGAGTTACCGGTGCACCACGCCCGACTATCCCGCGGCGACCTGGTGAACTACGCCGGAGTGGCCTGCGACGCAAACCCGCTTCACTGGGACGAGAACCTCGCCAAACTGGCGGGGCAGCCTGATGTGATCGCTCACGGAATGCTCACCATGGGTTTGGGTGCCGGATTCGCCTCCGCATGGTCGGGTGATCCCGGCGCGGTGACCCGCTACGCGGTGCGCCTGTCCCAGCCTGTGATCGTGTCGGCCGCCGGGGGTGCGGACATCGAATACAGCGGCCGGATCAAGTCGCTGGACCCGGCAACCCGCACCGGTGTCGTCATTGTCGGCGCGAAGTCCGCTGGCCGGAAGATCTTTGGCCTGGCGACGTTGCACCTCCGCTTTCGCTGACAGGAGGACCTAACCTCTGCGCTACCGCGCCATGTTGGAGAAACGTGACAGGTGCAGTTGGTGCGCGACGGTGACCGTCTTGGTCGGGCCGTTACGGTGTTTGGCGAGAATGAAATCCGCCTCTCCCCCGCGCGGATCGTCCCGCTCGAACGCGTCGGGCCGGTTGAGCAGGATCACCATGTCGGCGTCCTGCTCGAGCGATCCCGACTCACGAAGGTCAGAGAGCATCGGCTTCTTGTCGGTGCGCTGCTCGGGGCCGCGGTTGAGCTGGCTGATCGCGACAACGGGAACCTCGAGTTCCTTGGCCAACAATTTGAGTTGGCGCGAGAACTCCGAAACCTCTAGCTGACGCGACTCAACCTTCTTGCCCGACGACATCAGCTGCAGATAGTCGACCACGACCAGACGCAAGTCGGCCTTCTGCTTCAACCGGCGCGCCTTGGCGCGGATCTCCATCATGGTCAGGTTCGGCGAGTCGTCGATATACAGTGGCGCCTCGCTGATTTCGCTCATCCGCCGCGCCAACCGCGTCCAGTCGTCGTCGCTCATGCGCCCGGAACGCATATCGGCGAGTTTGATCTTCGCTTCCGCCGAAAGCAGCCGCATGACGATCTCGGACTTGCTCATCTCCAGCGAGAAGATGACGCTGGCCAGCCTGTGCTTGATCGAGCAGGACCGCAAGAAATCCAGACCAAGAGTCGATTTGCCCACCCCGGGCCTGGCCGCCACGATGATCATCTGCCCGGCGTGCAGACCGTTGGTCACCTCGTCGAGCTCGGTGAAGCCGGTGGGCACACCGCGCGCGACTCCGCCGTTGGAAGCGATGGCGTCGATCTCGTCCATCGTCGGCTGCAGCAGGTCCTCCAACGGGACGAAGTCCTCCGACGTCCGGCGCTCGGCCACCTCATAGATCTCCGCCTGCGCCCGGTCGACCACCTCAGCTACATCGGCGCCCTCGGCGCCCGCGTAGCCGTACTGCACTACACGCGTCCCGGCCTCCACCAGTCGGCGCAGCAGCGCCTTCTCGGCCACGATGGTGGCGTAGTAGCCCGCGTTGGCCGCTGTCGGCACGGTCGAGATCAGGGTGTGCAGATAAGGCGCACCACCGATGCGCCGCAGCATCCCGCGGCGGTCCAGTTCCGCGGCCACCGTCACCGCGTCGGCCGGCTCGCCGCGGCCGTAGAGGTCCAGGATCGCGTCGTAGACGTTCTGATGCGCGGGGCGGTAGAAGTCGCCGGGCCGCAGCCGTTCCAGCACATCGGCGATGGCGTCCTTACTCAGCAGCATGCCGCCCAGCACCGCCTGCTCCGCGGCGAGGTCCTGCGGTGGCTGACGGCCGAAGTCCTCACTGGGCGCCGGCGAATCCATGCCCGACGCCAGGTCATCGACGACCGCCATGGATCCCTCCTCCCCTGCCACGCATCCGAACGTACATTCGAAAACCGCTCTCGTCAGCGTAAGTCAAGGAGCCGACACTTTCGCCCCACAGCACTCGCACGCCTCGCGCCGGGACGACGTTAGACGTTGCTGGCTACTAGGTGAAAGGGCCGCTGTTCATGAACCTGTGCATCGTGTGTGCATATCCGTCGACACCTGTGTTGAGTGGGGTGTGGAGAACCTGTGTATGAATTCAAGGGGCTCTGACATCGGTGCTGTTAAGGGCCATGTAACGCGACGAAATTCGTGTGGACAAGAATCACTACGGCGTGTCGCCGCAGGTTACTGCGCCGGGCGTGTTGGCTTTCGGCCATATTTTCGCCGCGTTACGGCAGGGTAAATAGGGTCCTCTGGAGACCCCCTGGCGATAGTTCGCTAGGACGCGCGTCTGCGACCGCCCGCCCTGCGGCCAGACCGCGTGACCGCAGCACAACTGAGCCCGGCGGCGGCCGATGATGGCCGCCGCCGGGAATGAGCAAACGCTGGAGGCTTAGCTCTCCGCAACGACCTCGAGTGCGACCTCGACGTCGATGTCGGGATGCAGGTGCACCGACACCGGGTGGGTGCCGACCGCCTTGATGTGCGACTTGGGCAACCGGACGATTCGTTTGTCCAGGTTGGGTCCGCCGGCCTGCTTGATGGCCGCGACGACGTCACCGGACGTCACCGAGCCGAACAGCTTGCCGGAGTCGGCCGCCGTCCGCACCGGCAACCGGATGGGGCCCAGCGCCTCGATCGCCGTCTTGAGTTCGTGGGCGTGCCCGAGGTCGCGCACCGCCTTGCCTTCGCGGGAACGGCGGATCTCGTCGGCCTGCTTCTGCGCGCCGCGCGAGGCGACGATCGCCAGCCCACGCGGGAGCAGGAAGTTGCGGCCATAGCCGTCCTTGACCTCGACCGTGTCGCCGACGGTACCCAGGTGGTCGACGTCGGCCGTCAGAATCAGCTTCATCCTTTTCGTACTTTCGCTTCGGGTTCGGCGGCTATCGCGCCGAGGAGGTGAAGGGCAGCAGAGCCACCTCGCGGGCGTTCTTCACCGCGATCGCGATGTCGCGCTGGTGCTGCACGCAGTTGCCGGTGACGCGCCGCGCCCGGATCTTGCCGCGCTCACTGATATAGGTGCGCAGCAACGCGGTGTCCTTGTAATCGATCGCTTGCCCCTTTTTCGCGCAGAAGACACACTTCCGCGTCTTGACCGGCTTTTCCGGAGCCGGACGTCGCTTGCTGGACTTAGCCATGACTGTCTTTCTTTCCGTTTCTTGCTGTTGAAGTTTTTAGAACGGTGGTTCGTCGTCGCCGCCGCCGAAGGACCCGGATGCCGGGGCGCTGCCCCACGGGTCGTCGGCGGGTGCGCTGCTCGCCGGCGCAGATCCCTGACGGGACCCACCGCCGCCACCGAAGCCGCCACCACCGCCACCGCTGCGGCTGGCCTTGTTGACCTTGGCCGTGGCGTACCGCAGCGAGGGCCCGATCTCGTCGACCTCGACCTCGACGACGGTGCGCTTCTCGCCTTCGCGCGTCTCGAAGGAACGCTGCTTGAGCCGGCCGGTCACGATCACACGTGCGCCGCGGGTGAGGCTCTCGGCGACGTTCTCGGCGGCTTCCCGCCAGATGTTGCATCGCAAGAAGAGCGCCTCGCCGTCTTTCCATTCCCCGCTCTGACGGTCATAGATCCGCGGTGTCGACGCCACGGTGAAATTCGCGACGGCGGCGCCGGACGGAGTGAACCGCAGTTCGGGGTCGGCTGTCAGGTTTCCGACAACGGTGATAGTGGTGTCACCAGCCACAATTTCCTCCTCGTTCCGCCCTGCTACTCGCTGCTCCGACGGTGAATGGCACGTATCCTCGCTGAGCCTACGCAAGTCCACCGACCGTGGGCCCGCGACTCAGTCACGGGTGTTAGTGCTTGTCGGTGCGCATGACCTTGGTGCGCAAGACCGACTCGTTGAGGCTCAGCTGGCGGTCGAGCTCGGAGACCGTCGCCGGCTCCGCCTTCAGGTCGACGACGACATAGATGCCTTCGGCGTGCTTGGCGATCTCGTAGGCCAGCCGGCGCCGGCCCCAGATGTCGACCTTTTCGACGGTGCCGCCGTCTTTACGGACGACGTTCAGGAACGTCTCCAAGGACGGAGCAACCGTGCGCTCGTCGAGCGTGGGGTCAAGAATGACCATGATTTCGTATGGACGCATGGAAACCTCACCACCTCCTCTGGTCTGAACGGCCACGGTCGTTCCGTGGCAGGAGGGTCGCCTGCGTCGGCAACCGGATCAGGCTACCGGATGGGCGGGGTGGCCTCCAAAATCGGGACGAATCCGGGCGCTCGAACAATCCGGCTATCGCCGGGCGTCCAGGTATTCGGTCGCCCGGTCCACCGTCGCTTGATCGGCCTTGGCCAGGGCGCCGGAATCGAACGGCGGCTGCGGGTCGTATTCGATGAGCAGCTGAGCGGCCCGCGCGGCCTGGCGGTCGACCAGGAGCTCGACCAGCCGCAGGGCCATGTCGAGGCCGCTGGAGACCCCGGCGGCGGTGATGATCCGCTGCGGCAGGTGCTCGACGACCCGGTCCGGCACATATTGGGCGCCCAGCTCGTTGAGCAGGTCCCTGGCCCGCCAGTGCGTCGTGGCGGTGAGCCCGTCGAGCAGGCCCGCAGCGGCCAGCAGCAGCGCGCCGGTGCACACCGACGTGGTGAACTTCGTGGTCGGGTGAACGGCTTGCAGCCAGGCGCGGATGGTGTGGTCGTGGATCAGCCGGCGCGTGCCGATCCCGCCGGGAAACAGCACCACATCCGGTGAGGTGACCTCGTCGAATCTCGCATCGCAGCTGAGGCCGAGCATCCCGTTCTCCGTGCGGACCTCGCCCCGGCGGTGACCGATGAACACCACCTCGACCGACGGGATGCGTTGCAACACTTCGTAAGGTCCCACCGCGTCGAGCGCGGTCACCCGGGGGAATAGCGGGATGGCGACCAGAGTCATGGCGCCGCTCCAGCCGGCACCGCGGACTCAATCTCGGGGTCCGGCGCCGGGCGCATGCCGACGGGTCCTAGCCAGTCCGGCAGCCACCGGGGCGGGGCGTCCGGGGCGCGGTCGAAGGGGCCGCCCGAGGGGTCGTCCACCCGGCCGTTCCAGCGCACCAGGTCCTCGTCGGGCCGATAGATCTGGCGGATCACCAACGCGCACAGCCCGATGACGGCGATGTCACGCAGCAAGACCGTCGTGGTGAAGAACTGCTCCGGCAGCGAGCGGTTCGGGTTGCCGTATAGGTAGTACATCCGCGGCACCCACACCACCGCATCAATGGTCATCCACGCCAGCAGGATCCGGCGATGCGGCAGGGCCAGCACCGCCAGCGGCACCAGCCAGAGTGAGAACTGCGGGCTCCACACCTTGTTGGTCAACAGGAAAACCGCCACCACCAAGAACAGGAGCTGCGCCAGACGCGGCCGCTTGGGGGCCGTCATCACCACGTATGCGATTGCCGCACAACCGATTACAAACAGAACCGTGACCACCGTGTTCAGCACGGTCGGCGGCTCCCAGAACCCGAGCTTGGCATCGAACCCGCGCCAGCCGGTGAACGACTTCACCACGTTGTAAAGCGAATCCATGTCGTCGCCGCGCCGGGTGTTGAGCCGGAAGAATTCCGACCACCCGCGCGGAAACAGCACCAACACCGGCAGGTTCACCAAGAGCCACGTCACTGCGGCGGTCCCGGTGGTGCGGGCCAGGGCGCGAAAGCGCCCCGTCCGGATCGCCAGGACCACCATGGGACCGAGGAACAACAGCGGATACAGCTTGGCCGCGGCGCCCAGTCCGATCAGCACGCCGGCCAACACCGGTTTGCGCCGCGCCCACGCCAGCAGCCCGGCCATCGCGAATGCCGTTGCCAGCGCGTCGAAATTGGTGAAGATCTGGAAGATCAGCAGGGGCGATGCGGCCACCAGGGCCGCGTCCCAGATCCGGCGCCCCGCCAGGCCGGCGGTCGCCCAAACGGTGGCGAGCCAGGCCAGCGCCAGGCCGAACGCCGCGACGTTGAAGAACATCACCACCTCGGCGACCACCGGGAGCGGAGCGAGCTTACTCAGCGCGGTATAGGTCTTCGCCAGCGCCATGGACACGTACTGATACATCCCGGTCAGCACCGGATATTCCATGTAGCGCACCGCGGGCCGGCCGTCGTAGCGGGTCTGGGGGGTGCCGCTGCCGTCGGTCTCGATCCAGCTCGACTTGTACGGAAACTTGCCCTGGCTCAACAACTCCGCGCCGTACAGCGGAACCGTATCGGAGTAGCACAACTCGTAGTACGCGCGTTGGTTCTCCCAGTTGGCGACCCGTTGGTCACCCGTCCCGGCGCCTGTGCTTTGCAGGCAGGCCGCCTTCGTCGACCAGCCGAGCGCCAGGAATACCAGCCCGATCAAGAACATCACCCGCAGCGGGGTCATCACCCGGGCGCGGCCGATCAGCGCGTGCCTGCCCACCGGTCCCCCGATGACGTCCGCCAGCGCGGCGCCCAACGCGTCGGTGCGGCTCGGGCAGTCGCGGTTGTCGACGCTGCGCAGATCGCCGGCCAGCGGCTCCGGAGAAATGGTGGCGCTGCCCCGCTCAGGGTCGGTCACGGCGGCGGTGACGACGGGGGAGCTTGTGGTCCACCCGGCGGCACGCCCGGCTCGGGTCCGCCGGGTCCGCCGGGTCCGCCGGGTCCGCCGGGGCCGCCAGGGCCGCCACCGCCGGGCGGTGATGGCCCAACGGTGACCGTCGTGGGTGGGCCGACGGGGATGGTGATGCCGGGCGCCACTTCGACGGTGGGCTGAATGACGGTCACCGACGGCGCGGGCGGCGGGGGCGGCGGCGCCGGGACACCCGCATAACCGCCGATCTCGGTCGGCTTGGGGAAGGATTCGTTGGATGTGCCCTTCAGGGCGCCGTCCATCGTGGACTTCCAGATGTCCGACGGCAGTCCGGAGCCGTAAACCGGTGCGCCCGAGGCGGTTACGAGCGGCACGTCGCCCTTGGCGGTGCCCACCCACACGGCCGTCGACAACGACGGCGTGTACCCGACCATCCAGGCGTCCTTATCGGCGTTGGTGTCACCCAGCTGCGTGGTGCCCGTCTTGGCGGCCGACGGCCTGCCACCGGACAAGGAGTGGCCGCGCGAATAGCTGGCGATCGGCTCCATGGCCGCGGTGACGTTGTCGGCCACCGCCTTGGGGATGCGCTGCTCGCCGTTGTTGTCGGAGTTGCTCGCGTCGAAGAGCACCTGGCCTTCGGAGTTGACGACCTTCTGCACGAAATGCGGCCGGTGGTAGACACCGGAGGCGGCAAGCGTGGCGTACGCCGAGGCCATGTCGATGACGCGGGTCTGGTACTGCCCCAGCACCACTCCGTTGTTCGGCGGCCCGCCCTTGCCGTCCTCGGACAGGGTGTGGTCCACGCCGGGGAAGCTGGTCGCGATGCCGGCCTGGTGCGCGGCGTCGGCGACGGCCTGCGGTCCGCCCTTGAGTTTGAGCATCAACCGGTAATAGGAGGTGTTCAGCGATTGCTTGAGCGCCTGGGCGATGTTGCAGGTCCCGCAGCCCTCGCCGTCCACGTTGGTGATCTTGATGCCGTCGACGGTCAGCGGCGAACTGTCGACCTGGTAACCCAGCCCGATCCCCTGCTCGAGCGCGGCGACCAAGGCAAACACCTTGAACGACGACCCAGTTTGCAGGCCCGCCTGCGCGAAGTCGAAACCGTTGGCGTCCGTACCGCCGTAGTAGGCGCGTATCGACCCGTCGTGGGGGTCGATTGACACCACGGCCGACCGCATGTCGGGGTCTTGCCCGTCAAGGTATTTCGACACAGCCTTCTCGGCGGCCTGCTGGGCTTTGGGGTCGATGGTGGTGGTGACCTGCAGGCCCTGGGTGTTCAGGGTGCGCTCGTCGATGTTGAACAGCTCCATCAACTCTTTGGTCACCTGACGCTCGATGAGCCCGTTGGGGCCCGTCGTCTGGTTCTCCGCACGCGCCTGGTCGGGTGGCACCGTCTGCGGGAACTCCTGCGCGGCGCGGTCACTGGGCGACAGCGCCTTGGTCTCCACCATGCCGTCGAGCACCCAGTTCCAACGGGCCCGCGCGCCCTGCGGATCGACGGCCGGGTCCAGCGCCGACGGCCGACGGATCAGCGCCGCCAGCAGCGCCCCCTCCGAGACGGTCAACTGCTCGACGGGCTTGTTGAAGTAAGCCTTGGTGGCGGCGGAGATGCCGTACGCGCCCCGGCCGAAGTAGATGATGTTCAGGTAGGCCTGCAGCACATCGTCTTTCGACCACTCCCCCGACATCTTGGTCGCGATCACCAGTTCCTTGGCCTTGCGCATCAGACCGCTTATGCCGTGTTGAGCCGACCCCACCAGCGCGTTCTTCACGTATTGCTGGGTGATGGTCGACCCGCCCTGCAGGTCACCGTTGCCGAAGAGGTTGTTGTTCACCGCGCGCGCGAAGCCGCTGAAGTCGAACCCCGGGTTGGAATAGAAGTTGCGGTCTTCGGCGGCGATCACCGCCTGGCGCACGTGCACCGGCACTTGGTTGATGTTGACGTCGACCCGATTGCCTTCGGGCGGAATGATTTTGGCGATCTCTGACCCGTCGCTGGCCAGGATGGTGGAGACCTGGTTGGTGCGCAGGTCGCCCGGCTTGGGGATGTCGACGATGAAGTAGGCCATCGTGAACGTGACGATCGGCAAGAGCACCAGCACCGCCGCCGACAGGTAGGCCGCTCGCCGCACCCACAACCAGTTGATCTGCTGGGTCCAGTGGACCTCACGCGGCGGCCGGGGCCCGAAGCCATCCGGCCCACCGGGGCGTCCCCCCGGCCCGGGCGGCGGTGGTGGCCCTTCCGGCGGGCGGCCGCCCGCGGTCGGCCGCTCACGGCGCGGCGGCGTCCGGCTGTCGAGCGCGGCCTTGACCTCCTCGAGCGCATCGCGCTGCAAGGGCGTCGACGGTGGGCTGTCCAGCGCGGCCTTGACTTCCTCGATGCTGGGATCGGGGCGCCGGGGCGACCGGTCATCGACGACCGGCGGAAGGATGGTCGTCAGCCGGTCATCGGGCGGAACCCCGCGGCGCTGGCCGGCCGCCGACGACGCGCCGCGCGGACGCTCGCCGCTTCCGTGTTTCCCCGCCCGCTCAGTCGTCGGCCCATCCGCGTCGCCGGACGACTGGTTCTGGCGTCCGTCGTTATTCAATGGCCGTGCGCGCGCCGTTTCGCGCCGTCCGCGTGCCGCGGGTGCCCTTGGGCGGGCGCGCCGCTCCGAGCACGTACGACTTGACCAGATGATTCCACTCGCAGGTTCGGCATACCTCCACGACGTGGACAGCGAACTCCTCGAAGCGAGTCGCGAGCAAGACCAACTCTTCGGCCGTGCGTGCCGAGCCTGATACCGGACCGAGGTGTTCGCCGAACACCCACGACACCAGAGTCAGCTGCTCCTTGCGGCAGATCGGGCACATGACCTGGCTCGATTTCCCGTGAAACTTGGCGGCGCGCAGCAGATAAGGGTTTGCGTCACAAACCTCGGACACGCCCGTGCGGCCCGAGTACACCTCGGCCAGCAGTGCTCGCCGCCGGAGCGCGTAGTCCACCACTTGTCGCTGCAGTCGCACGCCCACCAGAGTACGTCGCCATCCGGACCGCCGATACGCAACCAAACCTGTGGCGGCCCGCGCGGGGTACCGGGGCGGTGGCATTGTGCGCCGAACGGCGCCCGGACTCTACGATCATCCCCGTGGCGAAGTGGCTCGGGACGTCGCTGGGCGGCGGGGTGGCGGCGAGCACTCGCGCCAAAGACATCAACCGGCAGGACGCCTGCAAGATCCTCGACAACGCCCTGACCGACGGTGAGCTCTCCATGGAGGAGCACCGCGAACGGGTCAGCGCGGCCACCAAGGCGGTCACACTCGGCGATCTGCAGGCCCTGGTGACCGACCTGCAAACCGACAGCAGCGCGCTTCAGACGCCTGTCGCCCAGGCCCGGCCGGTGCCGCCGAAGCTGCGCGGCTGGGGCATGCTTGCCGCCGCATTCGTCGTCTCGGTGCTACTGGGCGTCGGCATCGGCTGGGGCATGTACGGCAACACCAAGTCACCGCTGGATTTCACCACCGACCCCGGAGCCAAGCCTGACGGCATCGGCCCCGTGGTGCTGACCCCGCCCACCCAACTGCATTCGGTCGGCGGACTGACCGGCCTGATCGAGCAAACTCGCAAACGGTTCGGCGACGTCGTGGGGTATCGACTCGTGATCTACCCGACCTACGCCGTCCTCGACCGGCCGGACCGCTCCGACGATCGCCGGGTGCTGGCCTACACCTACCGCGGCGGCTGGGGCGACCCGACCAGCTCGGCCAAAAGTTCGGCCGACGGTCCCCTTCCGGTCGACCTGAGCAAGTTCGACGTCACGGCGACGGTGGGCATCATGCGCGGCGCACCGCAGACCCTCCACATGAAGCCGTCGGACATCAAAACCGAATACTTGAACATCGAACCGGCGACGGACCCGACCACCCCCGGTGCCCTGTCGCTATCGCTGTATGTCTCCAGCGACTACGGTGGTGGCTACATCGTCTTCGCAGGTGACGGCACCGTCAAGCAACTGAACCTGCCGTCTTAGCCGGCCCGACTTCATTCCGCGTCCCCGGACTAATAGCGGACGAACATTCGGTGGTGTTGTGGCGAATATATCGAGACGATACGATTACGCGAGGCGTCGGACCGTCGTAACCAACCATGCAAAGGGGGTGATTCGATGCTCGAGCTCGCCATCCTGGGCCTCCTCATCGAATCGCCGATGCATGGTTACGAGTTGCGCAAACGGCTAACCGGCCTCCTCGGTGCGTTCCGTGCCTTCTCGTACGGTTCGCTCTACCCGGCCCTGCGGCGGATGCAGGCCGAAGGGTTGATCGCCGAGGACGCCGCCCCGGCCGGAACGCCGGTTCGGCGCGCCCGACGCGTCTACCAGCTAACCGACGAGGGCCGTCGGCGCTTCGCGGAGCTGGTGGCCGACACCGGCCCGCACAACTACACCGACGACGGCTTCGGGGTACACCTGGCGTTCTTCAACCGGACTCCGGCAGAGGCGCGCATGCGCATCCTGGAAGGTCGCCGCCGTCAGGTCGAGGAGCGGCGGGAGGGCTTGCGCGAGGCCGTGGCGCGGGCCAGTAACTCGTTCGACCGCTACACCCGCCAACTTCACCAACTGGGGCTCGAGTCCAGTGAGCGCGAAGTGAAGTGGCTCAACGAGCTCATTGCTGCGGAGCGGGCCATGCCCGGCCTCTCCGAGCAGACGTAGAACCCCTGCACGAATCCCATCAGCTGCGACACAAAGTTATGGAGTTAGGAGAACGCCCTATGAGTGAGCACCAGCCGCCGAAGGCGGAAGAGGCGCAGTCGGACGTACGAGTCGCCATTGTCGGCGTCGGTAACTGCGCTTCTTCGCTGGTACAGGGCGTCGAGTATTACCAGAACGCTGACGAGAACAGCACCGTGCCCGGTCTGATGCACGTGAAGTTCGGCCAATACCACGTGCGCGACGTCAAGTTCGTCGCGGCCTTCGACGTGGACGCGAAGAAGGTCGGCTTCGACCTGTCCGATGCGATCTTCGCCTCGGAGAACAACACGATCAAGATCGCCGACGTGCCGCCCACCAATGTGACGGTGCAGCGCGGCCCGACGCTCGACGGCATCGGCAAGTACTACGCCGACACCATCGAGGTGTCCGACGCCGAGCCGGTCGACGTGGTCAAGGTCCTCAAGGAGAACAACGTCGACGTGCTGGTGTCCTACCTGCCGGTGGGCTCCGAGGAGGCCGACAAGTTCTACGCCCAGTGCGCCATCGACGCCGGCGTGGCGTTCGTCAACGCGCTGCCGGTGTTCATCGCCTCGGACCCGGTGTGGGCGAAGAAGTTCGCCGACGCGGGCGTGCCGATCGTCGGCGACGACATCAAGAGCCAGGTCGGCGCCACCATCACCCACCGGGTGATGGCCAAGCTGTTCGAGGACCGCGGCGTGCAACTGGACCGCACCATGCAGCTCAATGTGGGCGGCAACATGGACTTCCTCAACATGCTCGAGCGCGAACGGCTGGAGTCCAAGAAGATCTCCAAGACGCAGGCCGTCACCTCCAACCTGCAGCGCGAGTTCAAGACCAAAGACGTGCACATCGGCCCGTCCGACCACGTCGGCTGGCTCGACGACCGCAAGTGGGCGTACGTCCGGCTCGAGGGCCGCGCGTTCGGCGACGTGCCGCTGAACCTGGAGTACAAGCTCGAGGTGTGGGACTCGCCCAACTCGGCGGGCGTCATCATCGACGCGGTGCGGGCGGCCAAGATCGCCAAGGATCGCGGCATCGGCGGACCGGTGATCCCGGCGTCGGCCTACCTGATGAAGAGCCCGCCGAAGCAACTGCCGGACGACATCGCGCGTGCACAGCTCGAACAGTTCATCATCGAGGGCTGACCCTTTTTCACCGATTGTGCGGTGAGGTCGCGCTACTGCGGCTTCACCGCACTTTCGTTTGGCGCGGTCATTCGGTCACGCCAGCGTGACGCTCGGCGACCGCAGCCACGCTGGCGTGACGCTCGGTGCTGCGGCCGGTTGCCGCCGTCATTCACAGGAGTCACAAGAGGGTCGGCGTGTGCTGCGTGTCCGCCTCACAGCGACTACGCGGCAAGTGAGCGCCGAGCCGCGCGAAGGGCAGTCGCTCTGAGGCGGACAACCGGCACATGCGCTGATTCTTGTTACCGAAGTGATTCGACCGTTGATGACACCCTTGGGTGTCATCCTTTGTTCCATGTCCGGCGCCAAGCATGTCGTTCTCATCCACGGCACGTGGGGCCGCGGCGATCACTGGGGTCCCGCTCGCGTGGCCTTCGAGGAACGCGGTTATACGGTGCACACCCCGACGCTCCGCCATCACGAATTGCCTTTGGCAGAGGGCGCCATGAAAATCGCGTCGCTGAGCATGCATGACTACACGGAAGACCTCGTCGCGCTCGTCGATTCGCTAGGCTCGCCACCGCTGTTGGTGGGACTGTCACTGGGCGGTCTGCTGGCGCAGCTCGTCGCCGCACGTACCCGTCATGCCGGCGTCATCGCCGCCTGCCCGACACCGGCGGCAGGCATCTTCGCTCCGACTCCTGCAACGCTGCGCAGTTTCGGGAGCGTGTTCGGGCGGCACTTTTTACAGCCGCGACCGTGGGCCAACCCGCTGTATCCCACTACGTGGCCCCGGTTTCGCCGGTGGGTAGCCAACGCGCAGACCGAAGAGGTTGCCCGTGAGGTATTCGCCGGCTTCGTCTGCGAATCGGGGCGCGCGTATTGCGAGATCGTCTTTCCATTTCTGGACCGGGGCAAAGCCGCCACCGTCGACTTCGCCGCGATTGCGACGCCGGTGCTTGCGATCCGCGGCGAACACGATCGTATGGTGCCGCCCCAGATCGCCCCTAAGACGGCCGCGCGCTATCCGCGGGGGACCTGCGTGGACATTCCCGGCTCGGACCACCTCGTCTTTTCCGGGAATGCGCTCCCGGTAACCATGGCGTACATCGACGAATGGCTCGCCACGAACCGCGTGCTCACTAACGCCTAGCTTGAAATCGTCCACACGACGCTGGGCAGGTGCTTAGCATCATCTCTCGATGACCGTTCAGCCCGCCGCTTTCCTGCGCACGACACTTCCCCTGGACCTGTCGCGGCTCGAAGAACTGGACAGCGGCCGGTACCACTCGATCTGGCTGCCCGACCACATGGTCAGCTTCTGGCCGGACTCGATTTGGACGCCCGAGTTCACCGATCTCGCCACCGCGTCCCCGTCGCCGCACCGTCACCTCGACGGCCTGGCGGTGGCCGCCGCGGCCGCCGTCCTGACCGAGAACGTTCCGCTCGTCACCGCCGTGGTCGACACCGTGCGCCGCCACCCCAGCATGCTGGCCCAGACGGCGCTGACCATCGACCATCTCGCCAAGGGACGGTTCATCCTCGGCCTGGGCAGCGGCGAAAGCGAAAACACCGTGCCCTACGGGTTCGACTTCGCGAGACCGGTCAGCCGTTTCGAGGAGGCGCTGACGGTGATCCGCCTGCTCTGGGAGAGCGACGGCCCGGTCGATTTCGACGGCCAGTTCTACTCGCTACGCCACGCTCGGCTGGACACCGAACCCTACGCCGGCCGGGCACCGCAGATCTGGATCGGCGCCAGCGGCCCGCGCATGCTGGACATCGCCGGCCGGCACGCCGACGGGTGGTGGCCGGCCGGCGCATGGACGCCGGAGCAATATGCCGAAATGCTCTCCGCGGTAAGGGCATCCGCGGACCGCGCCGGTCGCGATCCGCTGGCGATCACTCCGTGCTTCATCCAGGTGTGTCTGATCGGCGAGGACGACGACGCCCTCGCGGAGATCCTGCGGGCACCCCTGGTCAAGGCGTTCCTGCTGCAGGTCTCGGCAGAGACGTTGCGCGGCTTCGGATTTGAGCACCCCATGGGCGAGCGATGGCGTGGATTCCTGGACATCGACCCGGCGGTGCTCACCCACGAGCGAATCGTCGCGTTCCTCGACAAAGCGCGGCCCGAGATGGTGCTGGCCGTCGTGCCGCATGGGACGCCGGCGGAGGTTGCCAAGATCATCAAGACGTACGTGGACGCCGGACTGCGCGTGCCCAAGATCCTGGACTACGGCGCCATGGGCGCCCTCAGCTACGCCGAGGCTTCGGCGGCAAACGTCCGCGCCGCCGAAGACGAACTGTTGCGGCTGTGCGGGCGGCCGTCGTGACGATTGCCCTGGACGCCGCCGAGCTGCTCGCCGCCGCGGAGGCCGAAACCGGACTGCGCGACTACGGCGATCCGACACTGCCGCAACGCTTCCGCATCGCCGTCGATCACCTGAACGGCCTCGGCATGGACGCCGACGGCAACCGGCAGGCCGCGGAGGTGTGTCGCTGGCTGTTGACGTCGCGGCTGGAATTCATCGAAGACCGCAACCGCTACCCGATCGCCGACGAGGTGATCGAGGAGCCGATGTTCGTGACGGGCGAACCCCGTTCGGGCACAACGCTCATGCACGCCCTGATGTCCGTCGATCCGCAGGCGCGGGCGCTGCGCTTCTGGGAAGTGATGTATCCGTCACCGCCACCGGGTCTGGCCGGTACCGAGGATGACCGGCGGCGGCGGGCCGACGCCGACTGGCGCGAGATCAACGCCAAGCTGCCCAAGTGGCTGCACAGCCACCCCTACAACGACATGCTGGGCGACGGTCTGCCCGAAGACGAGCGCACCTGGGCGTTCGACTTCCGGGTGATGACACCCACCGCCTGGTGGCGCGTGCCGATGCAGTCGCTGGTAGGCGGCCTGGCCACCGACGCGGCGGCGCAATATCGGCTGCACAAAGCCATGCTGCAACAGCTCCAGTACGGCCGAGAGCAAAAGCAGTGGGTCCTCAAGGGTTTTCACGGCTTCCGCCTAAAGGAGCTGTTCGACACCTATCCCGACGCGCACATGGTATGGCTGCACCGCGACCCCGTACAGGTCGCCGCGTCACGCACCATGATGATGGCCGACATCGCCGAAGGCATCGTCGGTCCGGTCGATCTGCACGCGGAAGCGAAAAAGCACCTCGAGATGACCCGCGCCAGCATCGCCAACACGATGAGCAACCCCTTGGTGGACGACCCCCGCATCCTGCACATGCGCTACGCCGACTTCATCGCCGACCACATCGGCACCGTGCGGCGCTACTATGCGTTCTGCGGTCGCGAGTTGACGGACGACGCCGAATCGGCGATGCGCGCCTACCTCACCGGCAATCGCGGCGATCGCTACGGCAAATTCCGCTACTCCACGCAACTGCTGATCGACATCGGCGAAGACCTCGACGCGCTGCACGCGGAATTCCGGTCGTTCCGAGAGCGATTCGGCGTCGCCATCGAGAACCGGGCATTGACATGACCGAAACCCACCAACGCCTATCGGTGCACAGCGTCACCTTCTACGGCGACTCGCTCCATGAACTGCAAGGACACTGGGCGGCGCTGGGCGTCTCCCGGCTAAGCATCCTGGACAGCCAACTGCTCGACCCGGAATTCCCAATCATCCTGCAGCACAACGACTACACCGTGGAGGCCGTCTACCACCTGTTTGCCGGCGGCGCGCTCTCCAACGACCCAGAGGCCGCCCGCGCCGGGCTGTGTGCCGTGATCGACGCCGCGGCAGCCGTCGGCGCGCGCACCGTGTACTTGCTCACCGGCGGGCGCGGTGACCTCAGCTGGACACAGGCCGTCGAACGGTTCTGCGCCCTGGTGGCCCCGTGCGTGGCACACGCCAAAACGGCCGGGGTGGCGCTGGCCATCGAGAACGCTTCCAGCCTGTACGCCGACATCCACCTCGCCCACACGTTGCGGGACACCGTCACGCTGGCCGAGATGGGCGACCTGAGCGTGTGCCTCGACGTGTTCCACTGCTGGGCCGAGGGCGATTTCGAGGCTATGGTGCAACGGGCGCTGCCGCGCACGGCTCTCATCCAATTGAGTGACTACGTGCTCGGTGACCGGGCGCTGCCGGGCCGGGCGGTTCCCGGTGACGGCACCATTCCGATCGAAGCGTTCGTCGCCGAAGCGCTCGGCAGCGGTTATCCGCACGGTTTCGACCTGGAACTGATCGGGCCCCGCATTGACCGGGAGGGGCGCCTGGAATCCGCCCGGCGCGCGTGCGATGTGGTCGGCGGAATGCTCGACAAGCTGGAGGCGTGAGCATGGCCTTCGGTGACGGTCCTGACGACGCGGCGCTGCAATCTGCCTGGACCGAATTCTGCGCGCGGCTGCAGCAAGCCGGTGAGCAGGTCTTCAAGCAGGCCAATCCCGCATCCGGGACGCATCGCGTCGATGCCTATCGGTTTCTCACCCAAAACCTCGGCCAAGCCTTCGATCTCGCGCTCGAAACCCACGACACCCGCTACCCGGCGCTGCATACCTTCTGCGGCCCGACCCGCAAGCTCGGCGGTGACTGCGCCGACTTCACCTACCAGCAGGCGTGGATCGACGGGCGATCGACGTACCGGCTCAGCGGCACCCGGGGCACCGCCCGGTTTTTCAACGTGACGGTCCAGGGACCCCGCACACCCGGCCCGGGTGTGCTGCACGAACCGTTCGGGGACATACCGGAAGCCAACCTGCTCGGCCATCAGCTCCACGTCGGTGGCGACGGAGCATTCGAGCTCTACATCGGCGGGCCGCAGCGCGGGCCGAACTGGCTGCCCACCACAGCCGGGTCGCGCAAACTGTTTATCCGCCAGGGGTTCGACCGCTGGGACGAGCTACCGGCACAGCTTCGCATCGAGCGAATCGACATGGACTCCCCCAAACCGTTGCCCTCCCCCGCCGAGATGGTCGGGGCGATGCGGTGGGCCGGTGATTTCGTCACCGGCCTGATGGCCGACTGGCCCGAGTTCCCCTTCACCCACGGCGGCGTGGACGCCAAGCGCCCGAACGCTTTCCCGCACATCGACGCGACCGGCGCCGACAACAAACGCGGGCGGGCCGCCGCCAACATGTATTGGGAACTCCCAGACGATGCGGCGCTGATCGTCGAATTCGATGCCCATGACGGCCTGTGGATGCTGACCAACATGGGGGTCTTCTTCAACAGCATGGACTACCTGTACCGCCCGGTGAGCTATACGCCGAGCCGCACGAAGATCGACGCCGACGGCCGCGTTCGGCTCGTCATGGCCCATCGCGATCCGGGCGTCCACAATTGGCTCGACACCCAGGGCTTCCGGTGCGGCAACTTGACCTACCGGCACATGCTCGAGGGCGAACCGGCCGCGCTGAACACCCGGGCGGTCAAGCACGACGACGTGCTCGCCGCCCTCCCGGCGGATACCGCCATGGTGAGCCCCGCCGAACGCAGCGCCGCGATGTGGGAGCGATTCCACGGCATTCGCCGTCGTTATGTCCTCTAATGTCTGTAGACCGTGACCGAAATCTCCGGAGACGACCTGGACGGACTGTCTGAGTTCTCGCTGTTGCGCGAAAACGCCGAGCAGGCCGGCGTCGAGGGCCCGCTGCCCGATGTCCAGCGGGTCGAATCGGGCATGGCCGAGGGCAAAATCAGCGCGCTGCGCTGGGGTGGTGCTCCCCCGCGGATCGTTTTCCTGCACGGCGGCGGGCAGAACGCGCACACCTGGGACACCGTCATCGTCGGCCTCGGCGAGCCCGCACTGGCCGTGGACCTTCCCGGGCACGGCCATTCGGCATGGCGCGAGGACGGCGACTACTCGCCGCAGATCAACGCCGACGCCCTGTTGCCCGCGCTGCGCGAGCACGCGCCCAGCGCCGATCTCGTCGTGGGCATGTCGCTGGGCGGGCTGACCGCGTTGCGGCTGGCCGCCGTGGCGCCCGAACTCGTCAACGAACTCGTGCTGATCGACGTCACCCCGTCGGCGCTGCAGCGGCACTCGGAGATGACGAAGGAACAGCAGGGCACGGTGGCGTTGATGCACGGGGAACGCGAATTCCCCAGCTTCCAGGCCATGCTGGACCTGACGATCGCCGCGGCGCCACACCGCGAAGTGAAGGCGCTGCGCCGCGGCGTGTTTCACAACTCGCGCCGGCTGGACAACGGCAACTGGACGTGGCGCTACGACGCCATCCGCAAGTTCCCCGACTTCGACGTCCTGTGGGAGGACGTGGACCGGCTCTCCGCGCCCATCACCCTTATCCGCGGCGGCAAGTCAGGTTTCGTCAGCGACGACGATGCGGCCGAACTCAGCCGTCGCACAAAGCATTTCCGCACGGCGCACGTCGTCGAGAATTCCGGACATTCCGTGCAAAGCGACCAGCCCCTCGCCTTGATCGACCTGCTGCGCGGGGTGCTCAACACGGCTTGACATAGGAGAAACTAATGAGCCCTGATCGCCCCGTCCGCATCGGCGTGCAGCTGCAGCCTCAGCACGCGCCGCAATACCGCCAAATCCGGGACGCCGTGCGCCGCTGCGAGGACATCGGCGTCGACATCGCCTTCAACTGGGATCACTTCTTCCCCCTTTACGGCGATCCCGACGGCGCGCATTTCGAATGCTGGACCATGCTCGGGGCGTGGGCCGAGCAAACCTCGCGCATCCAGATCGGCGCGCTGGTCACATGCAACTCGTACCGCAATCCCGAGCTACTGGCCGACATGGCCCGGACGGTCGATCACATTTCCGACGGCCGGCTCGCGCTGGGAATCGGCTCGGGTTGGAAGCAAAAGGACTACGACGAGTACGGCTACGAATTCGGCACCGCGGGCAGCCGCCTCGACGACCTCGCGGGCGCGCTCCCCCGGATCAAGGCTCGACTGGCGAAACTGAATCCCCCGCCGACCCGGGACATCCCGGTTCTGATCGGCGGGGGCGGTGAGCGCAAGACGCTGCGACTGGTCGCCCAGTACGCCGACCTATGGCACAGCTTCACCTCCGCCGACGAGTTTCCGGCGAAGGCGGAGGTCCTGGCCCGGCACTGCGCCGACGTCGCCCGAGACCCGGCGAGCATCGAACGGTCGGCCGCCGTGCCGGACCGCGGTCAGCTGGTCGACAATGCCGAGAAGCTGGTCGGCCTGGGAGTCACGCTGCTGACCGTGGCGTGCGACGGACCGGATTACGACCTCGACGCCGCGGAAGCGCTGTGCCGGTGGCGCGATAGTCGTTAAGAGTGTCGCTGACCATTTATCGGTGAAACACCGGAAAATACGAGCCCACTCGTGAGAAACTTCTCGCGCTGATAGCCGAACCGGGTTTGAAAGAGACTCAACGACGAAATGCCAAAGAAATACGGGGTCAAAGAAAAGGACCTGGTTGTTTCGCACGTCCTTCACCTCTTGCTGACGGGGAAGTTGCGCACCGGCGACCGCGTCGATCGAAATGAGATCGCGTTAGGACTCGGCGTAAGCCGCGTCCCCATTCAAGAGGCGCTGGTGCAACTCGAACACGACGGCATTGTCTCCACTCGCTATCACCGCGGGGCGTTCGTCGAGCGGTTCGACGAAGCCACCGTCCTCGAGCACCACGAAATCGAGGGCCTGCTCAACGGCATCGCGTCCGCGCGTGCGGCCACCAGTCCGACACCGCGGATCCTGGGTCAGCTCGACGCCTTCATGCGGTCGCTGCGCACCGCCAAGGATTCGCGGGCCTTCTGCGACATCGCCGCGGAATACCGGCGCACCATCAACGACGAATACGCCGGACCGCGGCTGCATGCGACGATCCGCGCCTCACAAAACCTGGTGCCCCGGGTATTCTGGCTGATTTATCAAGGCAGCCGCGAAGATATGCTGCCGTTCTACGAAGAGGAGACGTCCGCGATCATCCGGCGCGACCCCGAGGCCGCTCGGGCCGCGTGCGTCGGCCGCTCCTACCTGATGGCGCAGACCATGCTGGCCGAACTTTCCCGGCGCAGGGTGTTCACCGCACCGGACGACGTCAGCCCCGTCGTGGCCGGGCCGCTCGAGGTACTCGCCGACGCCGAAGCCGTGGCCGTCGAGCCGTCGCTGGCGCTGTAGACCTCGCTCACCCGACGAAGCCGCAGCCCTGTCGTTACGGTGGCAGGGATGAATGCGCGCGTGGACCGGCGCACCCAGCGCCGCGCAAGGCTGTTCGGACTCGCCGCGACAACGGTGCTGGTGTGCGGCATGGCATTAGGCGGGCCGGCAGCGCCCGCGGCTGCCGACTGGAATCAATGCGCGCCGGCCGGCCTGGACAGCGCGAGGGCCCTGCCCAAGGATCTGACCGAGAGTCAGCCCACGCCTCAGGAAGACCGGGCCACGACAAGTTCCGTCGAACCGCTCAGCGCGGTGGACGTCGGCGCGCTCGGCCTCGGCACGCCGGGTGTGCTGACGGTGGGCACGTTGTCGGACGCCCCGCCCAACATCTGCATCAATCCCACCGGTGAATTCAGCGGCTTCGACAACCTGCTGCTGCGCGCCATCGCCGGCAAGCTGCATCTGCAGCTGCGGTTCGTCAGCACCGACTTCTCCGCGCTGCTCGCCCAAGTGGCGTCCCGGCGCTTCGACGTCGGATCGGCGTCGGTGAAAGCCACCGATCAACGTCGCCGCACCGTCGCGTTCACCAACGGCTACGACTTCGGCTTCTACTCCCTGGTGGTCCCCCCCGGCTCATCGATCCGCAAGTTCAGTGATCTGGCGGCCGGTCAGCGCATCGGCGTCGTTCAGGGCACCGTTGAGGAGTCGTACGTCGTCGACACCCTGCATCTGCAACCGGTGAAATATCCGGGCTTTGCCACCCTGTACGCCAGCCTCAAGACCCGCCAGATCGACGCGTGGGTGGCGCCTGGAACCCTCGCCTCGAGCGTCATTCGGCCGGGCGACCCCGCCGTGACCGTCGCGAACACTTTCAGCCCAGGCAATTTCGTGGGTTTTGCGGTCGCCAAGGAGAACAGGCCGCTGATCGACGCGCTCAACTCCGGGCTGGACGCGGTGATCGCCGACGGCACCTGGTCCAAGCTGTACTGCCAATGGGTGCCGCGCACGCTGCCGCCGGGCTGGAAGCCGGGGTCCAAAGCGGCGCCCGCCCCGGACCTCCCGGATTTCGCCGCGATCGCCGCGAGCGGGCACCACGCGGCCCGCTCGCCCCAGGGTCCAGCGGCGCCCAAGTCGACGCTCGCCCAGTTGCGGGATTCATTCTTCGACTGGGAGATGTACCGGCGCGCCATCCCCGTTCTGTTCACGACGGGGTTGCCGAACACGTTGATCCTGACCAACAGCGCCATCGTGATCGGTCTGGCGCTGGGGATGGTGCTGGCCATGGCGGGCATTTCGCACCGGCGCTGGCTGCGCTGGCCGGCGCGGGTCTACACCGACATCTTCCGCGGTCTTCCCGAAGTGGTGATCATTCTGCTGATCGGAATGGGCGTCGGGCCGTTGGTCGGCGGGCTGACGAACAAGAACCCTTACCCTTTGGGAATTGCCGCGTTGGGGTTGATGGCCGCCGCCTACATCGGCGAAATCCTGCGCTCCGGAATACAAAGCGTGGACCCCGGCCAATTGGAGGCCTCCCGCGCGCTGGGGTTCAGCTATACGACCGCGATGCGGCTGGTGGTGGTGCCGCAGGGAATACGGCGCGTGTTGCCGGCACTGGTCAATCAGTTCATCGGGTTGTTGAAGGCCTCGGCACTGGTGTACTTCCTTGGCCTGATTGCCGATCAGCGGGAGCTCTTTCAAGTGGGCCGGGATTTGAACGCCCAGACGGGAAGCCTCTCACCGTTGGTGGCGGCCGGGCTCTTCTATCTGATATTGACCATCCCGTTAACGCATTTGGTGAATTACATCGACGCGCGCCTGCGGCGCGGTCGGGGTGCCCCCGACCTCGACGACAATGCCGACATGCTGGCGACGAAGTTCGGCCAGGAGATCACGTGAGCGCCGCAAGCCGTCCGTCGGTTTCTCTGGCCGCCAAGGACATTCATCAGACCCTGGGCGGGAACAAGGTGCTCCGTGGCGTCGATTTCGAAGCTCCGGCGGGCACCACCGTCGCCGTCATCGGACCGTCCGGCTCGGGCAAGTCGACGCTGCTGCGCACCTTGAACCGGTTGTACGAACCCGACAGCGGCGACATCCTGCTGGACGGTCGATCGGTGTTACGCGACGATCCCAACGAGTTGCGCCAGCGCATCGGGATGGTGTTTCAGCATTTCAACCTCTTCCCCCATCTGAGCGTGCTGAAAAACGTTGCGATGGCGCCGCGCAAGTTGCGGCACCTGCCGGCCGACGAGGCCCGCGACCTGGCGCTGAACCAATTGGAGCGAGTTGGCCTGAAGCACAAGGCCGATGCCCGGCCCGGCATGCTGTCCGGGGGGCAACAACAACGCGTCGCCATCGCCCGCGCGCTGGCCATGGCCCCCCAGGTGATGTTCTTCGACGAGGCGACGTCGGCGCTGGACCCGGAAACGGTGAAAGGGATTCTGCAACTCATCGCCGACCTCGGCGCCGACGGCATGACGATGATCGTCGTCACCCACGAAATGGGCTTTGCCCGCTCGGCATCCGACGCCGTTGTCTTCATGGATCGCGGCAAGGTGGTGGAATCCGGGGCCCCGGAGGAGATTTTCGAAGCCGCGCAGACCGAACGGCTGCAGCGTTTCTTGTCCCAAGTACTTTGACGGCCCTATTGCTACTAATTAGTAGGGTTAGCTAGCTTGTACGCGCCTGATATAGCGTTAGACTCCCCCTTTATGGCGGATAGCGAATCCACCGCGGCCGACGTGACCGAGCTTGCGGAAGGTTTGCACCGCGCGCTGTCCAAATTGTTTTCGATTCTGCGTCGCGGGGACCCGAGCGGCGCGGCCGCGGGCGAGTTGACGCTCGCGCAACTGTCGATCCTCGTCACCTTGCTGGACCAAGGGCCGATCCGGATGACCGACTTGGCGGCCCACGAACGCGTGCGAACCCCCACCACCACGGTGGCGATCCGCCGGCTGGAGAAGCTGGGCCTGGTGAAGCGCTCGCGCGACCCATCCGACCTGCGGGCGGTACTCGTCGACATAACTCCCCGCGGGCGAGCCGTTCATGGCGAGTCTCTGGCCAACCGGCGCGCCTCCCTGGCCGCGATGCTCAGTCAGCTCCCCGCGTCTGACCTCGGCACATTGATGCAGGCGTTGGCACCGCTGGAGCGGCTGGCCTGCGGTGAACCGGCGGCCGGACCCGCGGGTGAATCACCGGCCCGTAAAGAGGCGTGAAAGTACCAGCCATTCAATGGGTTTGGCGGCGCCCGTAGACTGCCGTACATGCCAACTGCACTCATCACCGGTGCCGGCGGCGGTATCGGTTCCGCGATCGCCACCGCGCTGGCCCCCACCCACACTCTTTTGCTGGCCGGTCGGCCCTCTGAGCGGCTCGACGCCGTTGCCGAGAGGCTGGACGCGACGACGTTTCCGCTGGACCTGACCGACACCGCGGAAATCGAGGCCGCCTGCGAGATCGTGGACGAACTCGATGTGCTGGTGCACAACGCCGGGGTGTCGATACCCGGCCATGTCGCGGAGACCGACGTCGATGAGTGGCGCGCCACCTTCGCCGTCAATGTGCTTGGGCCGGTAGCACTTACACTGACTTTGCTGCCGGCGTTGCGGCGCGCCCGTGGCCAAGTGGTCTTCATCAACTCCGGTTCGGGACGCAATGTTTCGCCTGGCATGGCCTCCTACTCGGCCAGTAAGTTCGCGTTGCGCGCCTTCGCCGACTCGCTGCGCGCCGACGAACCGCAGCTTCGGGTGACGACGGTCTACCCCGGTCGCACCGACACCGAAATGCAGCGCGAACTCGTTGCATTCGAGGGCGGCACGTACGACCCGGCGAAGTTCCTCAGGCCGGAAACCGTCGCGGCAGCGGTCGCCAACGTGGTGGCGACGCCGCCCGACGGTCACGTCCACGAGGTGGTTCTGCGGCCGGCGGGCCGGTGACTCGGGTCCCCTAGACGACCAGGTTGACCAGCCGGCCGGGAACCACAATCACCTTGCGGGGGCTGGCGCCCGCCAAGAATGCCTGGACCTTCTCGTCCGACAAAGCCGCGGCCTTCAGGGTGTCCTGGTCGGCGTCGGCGGCCACCACCACTCGGCCACGCAGCTTGCCGTTGACCTGGACCGGGTACTCGACACTGTCGTCGACCAGGTAGGCCGGGTCGGCCTGCGGGAACGGGCCATGCGCCAGGGAAGTGGTGTGACCCAGCCGCAGCCATAGCTCCTCGGCCATATGCGGGGCCAGCGGCGCCAACATCAGCACCAGCGGCTCGACCGCCGCCCGGGGAACGGCGTCGCGGTGCTCTTTGGTGAGGTGATTGGTGTACTCGATCAGCTTGGCTGCCGCGGTGTTATTGCGCAGTGCGGCATAGTCTTCCGAAACTCCGGCGATGGTGCGGTGCAGCGCTCGCAGGGTGTCGGCGTCAAGCTCTTGTTGTCCGGCCACGTCGAGCACCCGGGTCTGGCCGGTCTGCTCATCGACCACCAGCCGCCACACACGCTGCAAGAAGCGGTGCGCCCCGACGACGTCCTTGGTGGCCCACGGGCGGGAGGCCTCCAGCGGACCCATCGACATCTCGTACACCCGCAGCGTGTCCGCGCCGTACTCGTCGCAGATCTCGTCGGGTGAAATCGAATTCTTCAGGCTTTTACCGATTTTGCCGAATTCCTGAAAGACCTCGATCTCGCCGCCGGGGCCCGGGTAGAAGAATCGGCCGGCGCGCTCGACCACCTCGTCGGCCGGCACATACGAGCCGCGCGAGTCGGTGTAGGCGAAAGCCTGAATGTAGCCCTGGTTGACCAGGCGGCGGTACGGCTCTCGGGAACTGACGTGGCCCAGGTCGTATAACACCTTGTGCCAGAATCGCGCATACAGGAGGTGGAGCACCGCGTGTTCGGCGCCGCCGACATACAGGTCGACGCCGCCGGGATCCTGCGGACCGTGCTCGGCCGGCCGCGGTCCCATCCAATAAGCCTCATTCTCCTTGGCGCACAACCTTTCCGAATTGTGAGGATCGGTGTAGCGCAGTTCATACCAGGAGCTGCCGGCCCATTGCGGCATCACGTTGGTGTCGCGGGTGTAGGGCTGCAACCCATCGCCGAGGTCCAGTTCGACGTGCACCCACTCGGTCGCCTTGGCCAGTGGTGGCGACGGCTCGCTGTCGGCGTCGTCGGGGTCGAACAGCACCGGCGAATAGTCGGGCACATCGGGCAGCTCGACCGGCAGCGCGGCCTCGTCGAGAGCGTGCGCGCGTCCGTCGCTGTCGTAGACGATCGGGAACGGCTCGCCCCAGTAGCGCTGCCGGGCGAAAAGCCAGTCGCGCAACTTGAATTCGATCCGCGCCCAGCCGCGACCGTCAGCTTCGAGGCGGGCGGTGATCGCGTCCTTGGCTGCCGGCACGTCCATTCCGTCGAGGTAACCGGAGTTGACCAGGACACCGTCGCCCGGGTAAGCGGCCTCCGAAATATCGCCGCCGGCAATGACTTCCACGATGGGAAGGCCGAGCTCATGGGCGAAGTCCCAGTCGCGCTGGTCGTGGCCGGGAACCGCCATGATCGCGCCGGTGCCGTACCCGGCCAGGACGTAATCGGCGATGAAGATGGGCACCGGCTTGCCGTTGGCGGGGTTGGTCGCGTAGCTGCCCAGGAAGACGCCCGTCTTCTCCCTGTTCTCCTGGCGCTCGAGATCCGACTTCGCCGCGATCACCTGCCGGTAGGCGGCCACCGCCTCCCCCGGCGTCGCGGCGCCGTAAGTCCAACGGGCGTCGGTCCCCTCGGGCCAGCTCGCGGCCACCAGGCCGTCGACCAGGTCGTGCTCGGGGGCCAGCACCAGGTAGGTCGCGCCGAACATGGTGTCCGGCCGGGTGGTGAACACCTCGATGTCGACCGCTTCGCCGCCTGCGTTGCTCGCCGAGAACAGCGCCCGGGTGCCGGTGGAGCGGCCGATCCAGTTGCGCTGCATGGTTTTGACCGGCTCCGGCCAGTCCAGCAACTCCAGGTCGTCGAGCAGCCGGTCGGCGTATGCCGTGATCCGCATCATCCACTGCCGCAACCGTTTCCGGAACACCGGGAAGTTGCCGCGGTCGCTGCGGCCGTCCGCGGTGACCTCTTCGTTGGCCAGCACCGTGCCCAGGCCCGGGCACCAGTTCACCATCGAGTCGGCGCGGTAGACCAGTCGATGGCCGTCGATCACCTCGGCCCGCTCCCCTGCCGACAGCGTGCCCCAGTCCCGACCGTCCTCGAGCGGCCTGGCACCGGAGTCGAACTCCGCGATCAGCTCGCCGATCGGGCGGGCCTTACGGGCCGAAGTGTCGAACCAGGCGTTGTAGATCTGCAGAAAGATCCACTGTGTCCACTTGTAGAACTCGACATCGGTGGTCGAGAAGCTGCGCCGGCTGTCGTGGCCGAGGCCCAGCCGGCCCAGTTGACGCCGGAAGTTCACGACGTTGGCCTCGGTCCGCGTACGCGGATGGGTGCCGGTTTGCACGGCGTATTGCTCGGCGGGCAGCCCGAACGAGTCGAAACCCAACGCGTGCAGGACGTTATGTCCAGTCATCCGGAAGTAGCGGGCGTATACGTCGGTGGCGATGTAACCCAGCGGGTGGCCGACGTGCAGTCCCTCGCCCGAGGGATAGGGAAACATGTCCTGCACGAACAACTTGTCCGCGGGGACCGGAGTGCCATCGGTCGGAGCCAACGAACCGACCGGGTTGGGCACGTTGAACGTCCCGAGCTTCGCCCAATTCTCCTGCCAGGTGCTTTCGATACGGCCCGCCAGCGCCGCGGTGTAGCGATACGTCGGCGCATCGGGGTCCGTTTGAACGGCACCGGAGTTGCTCTCGGCGCCGGTGGTCGGGGGCTCGGTCACCTGAACAGGGTATAAGGACCGCCTCGGGCCGACCGCCGGCCACAGGATGATCTCGGTTCCGTTGCGCACCGATCAGGGGTTCATCCCAGCTCTATTTCGAGCCTATCCACAGCCTTTGACCTGTAGTTACAGTCGGCCTCTAACGACCTGACAGTGCGCCATTGGAAGGACCGAGGCTGATGATCGAGATCGTCCCCGCCCGCCGTGCGCTCCTCGGGGGTATGGTCGCCGGCCTGATGGGCATGGCGGTCTTCACGGGCGCGCAGGCATCGGCGGACCCCTTACTTCCCGCGCCGTCGCCCGCTCCCGCCATCCCGGCGCCACAGAACGCCGCCGTGGTACCCGGGCAGGCGCCCACCAACCGGTTCCTCGCCACCCCGCCGGCGCCGAATCCCGTCGCATCGCCGACGGCCCCGGGTGCGGCCGTGCCGGCGGCCGCGCCCGCCGTGCCGGTGGCCCCCACGGTCACCCCGGCTCCGGCCGCCTCGGGGACGATTCGTGAATACCTGCAGTCGAAGGGGGTTAAGCTCGAGGCGCAAAACCCCCAGGGGCTCAAGGCACTTGACATCACCCTGCCGGTGCCGGCCCGGTGGACTCAGGTGCCCGACCCCAATGTGCCCGACGCGTTCGCGGTGATCGCCGACCGGCAGGGCAGCAGCATCTACTCCTCGAATGCCCAGGTGGTGGTGTACAAGCTCGTCGGCGATTTCGACCCCCGAGAGGCCATCAGCCACGGCTACGTCGACAGTCAGAAGCTGCCGGCCTGGCAGCCCACCAACGCCTCGATGGCCGATTTCGGCGGCTTCCCCTCGTCGATCGTCGAAGGCACATACCGCGACGGCGACATGATGCTGAACACATCGCGACGCCACGTCATCGCCACCTCGGGGCACGACAAGTACCTGGTGTCGCTCGCGGTGACCACCGATCGTGCCGTGGCCGTCGCCGACGCGCCGGCCACCGACGCCATCGTCAACGGCTTCCGTGTGACGGTTCCCGGCGCGTCGGCGCCGGCGCCGGTCCAGACCCCCGCAGCCTCGCCGGTCGGACTGGCCCCGGCCCAGGCACCGACCCCGCCTGTTCCTGCGACGGCTCCGGCTCCACAGGTTCCTGCGACGGCTCCGGCTCCGCAGATTCCTGCGACGGCTCCGGTGGTGCAGGCGCCAGTCACCGCCCCCACCCCGCAGGTTCCCGCCGTGGCTCCGCTCCGGCAAACCTCGGCGACCGCTCCGGTGGGCCTACCCCCGGCGCCCATGCCCAGCCGACAGCCCACACCGAACCTGTTGGCCCTGGTTCCCGGCCTTCCCCCACTCCCGAATTTCTCGTTTCTGCAGCACTAAGCGGTGCAGCGGCTCCCTCGGAGCCGACTGAACGGACCAGTGTCCGGGCTCGTATTGTGAGGCCATGCTGATTGCGGGAGTGCTCTGCATGTGTGCGGCGGTGGCCTCCGCCGGGTTCGGAACTTGGTCATTGGCGCGCACCCAAAATGTCGACCCCACCGCGCTCGCGCTGCGGTCCATGGCGCCGGCGCAACTGGCGGCGGCAATCATGCTGGCCGCCGGCGGTGTGGTGGCGCTGGCCGCCTCCCCGCACACCGCGCTGGTGGTGCTGATCGTCTGCGTAGTCGGCGCCTTCGGAACGGTGGCAGCCGGGTCATGGCAGAGTGCGCGCTTCGCGCTGCGGCGGGAAGCGGCGGCACCGGCCTGCGCGGGGACCTGCGCCGGCTGCACGCAGTCTTGCCACTGAGGTCTGGCGGAGGGCCCGCTAGTTGCGGCTGAGGTCTATCGGGTGGGTGGCAAGCAACGACAGGGGCAACGGCTGCCGGCGCAGCACCTGCGCCCACAGGTCGGACCTCGCCCCCGCCAGGACGTCAGATGGCAACCCCGACAAGACAATCCAGTCGTCGCGTTCGATTTCGCCTTCCAGCTGGCCGATGGTCCAACCGGAGTAGCCCGCGAAAATTCGGACTCCCTCCACCAGTGGAGCGATCGTGTCGGGGTCGGCGTCGAGATCGACCATCACCACGCGGCCGTCTACATGCCGCAACCCGGCCACGCCCTGCGGATCGGCGCCTACCCGCAACGCCGCCAGGCATAGCGCCGCGTCCCGTTTCACCGGGCCGCCGATGAACATCGTCTTGGGCTTGGCCGCCAATTTGGTCCACTGCGGCAGCACGTTGTACACCGCGGTCTCGCTGGCGCGGTTCAGCACCACCCCCAGCGTGCCGCCGTCGTTGTGCTCGACGATGTAGATCACGCTGCGCCGAAACGTCGGTTCGAAAAGGTCGGTGTTGGCAAGCAGCAACGTCCCCGCGCGCACCCGCTGCGCGGCCGGCGCGACATAGTCCTCTGGGTCCTCGGGCGGCGGCACCCAACCATCATCGCATCCGTCGCCTGTCGCCCGGGGGAATCAAGCGCCGGGCGTGAAGATTTGTAGTGTTGGTAAGTCGGCTCGGACGGTGACGAGCTTGCTAGCCCCAATTGTGGAAGTCGGTTTTGTGATCCAATCCCGGATGCACTCAAGCGCACCCGTCGAAATATGGCGGTCAGTGCGCAGTTTGCCAGACTTCTGGCGGCTGCTGCAGGTGCGCATGGCGAGTCAATTCGGCGATGGGCTGTTTCAGGCCGGCCTGGCCGGAGCGTTGCTGTTCAATCCGGACCGGGCCGCCGATCCGATGGCCATCGCACGGGCGTTCACCGTGCTGTTCCTGCCGTACTCGCTGCTGGGGCCGTTCGCCGGCGCGCTGATGGACCGTTGGGACCGACGGCTGGTGCTGGTCAGCGCCAACGTCGGCCGCCTCCTCCTGATCGCCGCGATCGGCACGATCCTCGCCCTCAGGGCAGGCGACCTGCCGCTGCTCTTGGGCGCGCTGTTCGCCAATGGCTTGGCGCGGTTCGTCGCGTCCGGACTGTCGGCCTCGCTGCCGCACGTGGTGCCTCGCGAACAGGTCGTGACCATGAACGCCTTAGCCAACGCGTCCGGGGCCATCGCCGCGTTCATCGGTGCCAACTTCATGCTCGTGCCGCGGTTCCTAGTCGGCGCGGGGGACAAGGGCGCCTCGGCGATCATCTTCGTCACCGCTGTACCCGTGTCGATCGCCTTGCTGCTGTCGTTGCGGTTCGCTTCTCGCGTGCTGGGCCCGGACGACACCAAGCGGGCGATCCACGGACCGGTCTTCTACGCCGTAATCACCGGTTGGCTGCACGGTGCACGCACCGTGGCCCAGCGGCCGACGGTCGCCGCCACGCTGTCGGGACTGGCCGCCCACCGGATGGTGGTCGGCATCAACTCTCTGTTGGTCTTGCTTCTCGTACACCACCTGACCGACCCCGCGGTCGGGGGACTGGGTACCGCTCTGGTGTTTTTCGGCGCCACCGGCCTGGGTGCGTTTCTGGCCAACGTGCTGACTCCGCCGGCGGTCCGTCGCTGGGGTCGCTACGCGACGGTCAACGGTGCGCTCGCGGCCTCGGTGGTCATCGAGGTCGCCGGCGCGGGGCTCCTGCTGCCCATCATGGTGGCGTGCGGCTTCTTCCTCGGTGTGACCGGGCAGATGGTCAAGCTGTGCGCCGACTCGGCCATGCAGATGGACGTCGATGACGCCCTTCGCGGACACGTGTTCGCCGTCCAAGACGCGCTGTTCTGGGTCGCGTTCATCGCCGCGATCACGGTGGCCGCGGCGTTGATTCCGGCCGACGGCCATGCGCCCGCATTCGTGCTGGTCGCTTCGGGGCTTTATTTGGCCGGGCTGGCCATGCACGGCGTCCTGGGCCGGCGCGGCGAACAAGCGAATAATCACTCCCCGGCGGGGGCGACCGACGAGCGGAGGCAATGATGGCGGGTCCCGAACCGATCGTGGCCGACTTACGCGCGGAAAGCGACGAGCTTGACGCCCTGGTCGCTCCGCTGCCCGCCGAACGATGGGCCGATCCGACGCCCGCGCCGGGCTGGACCATCGCGCATCAGATCGGGCACCTGTTGTGGACCGACAAGGTCGCACTGACCTCGGTCACCGACGAGGCGGGGTTTGCCGAACAGCTCGAGGCCGCCGCCGCGGACCCGACGGGCTTCGTCGACGCGGGTGCCGAAGAATTGGCGGGTCTAGCGCCGGCTGAGCTGCTCGCCGACTGGCGGGCGACCCGTGGCCGGTTGCATGAGGAGCTGTTGAGGGTTCCCGCCGGTCGCAAGCTTCCGTGGTTCGGGCCGCCGATGAGTGCGGCGTCGATGGCGACCGCGCGGTTGATGGAGACCTGGGCGCACGGATTGGACGTCGCCGATGCGCTGGGCGTCAAGCGTGCGGCTACCGACCGGCTGCGGTCGATCGCTCACCTGGGGGTGCGCACGCGCGACTACGCTTTCTTCGTCAACAATCTGCCCGCCCCGGCCGAGCCGTTCCTGGTCGAGCTGCGCGGACCCGGCGGCGACACGTGGAGCTGGGGACCGCCGGACGCCGCGCAGCGGGTCACCGGTTCTGCCGAAGACTTCTGCTTCCTGGTCACTCAGCGGCGCCCGCTCAGCTCCCTCGGCATCATCGCCCAAGGGACCGACGCGCAGCGCTGGCTGGAGATCGCACAAGCCTTCGCGGGCCCGCCCGGCGCCGGTCGATGAGCGCGCGAGCGCGCGAAGAGAGCCGGCGCCGATCCGACCCAAGCGCCGGTCGATGAGCGCGCGAGCGCGCGATTACTGCAGCGGTCCGCCGTAACTCGCCCGGTTCTCAGCCTCGGCCTCTTCGCGTAGCGCCGCGATCGCGAGGTTCAGCCTGTCGGCCAGCTCGCCATGGGCGTATCCGGTCATCACGCCGGGGTGCAGAGTCAACTCGAGCAACCGGCCGTCGGAGTTCGCCACGGCATAGATGTCACCGAGATCGACGCTGTAGGTGACGGCCTCGGCCTGGGCCACAAGGGCTTCCCACTTGTCGGCTGCCTCGCTCAGTTCGCGAAGAACTGATTCGACGAGGTCCTTGTCACTGAGATTCGCGCGACCGCCCGAACCCGACACGATCACAGTATGTCGACCCCTCCAACCAGCGTCAATTCAAACTCGCAGGTGCCCGGCGGGCTCGGTAGCGGCCTAGGGGGCGGGTGGTTGCGTGGCGAGTTTCTGATACCAGGCGAGGTGATAGTTCGCCGATACCGCGTCTCCGCTCGCGATGCCTTCGGTGGCGGCCATCAACAGACACTTGAGCAGGAGCGCCGGATTCACGGTCGGATACTGGACCAAAAGCTGGTAGCGCGCCGTATCCAGGTGCACACGCAACACGTCGACCTCTTGATCGATGACAACCGCATCCGCGGCGGCAGCGTCCGCCAACCTCTGCACGATGCGGGGGAGTCCGTCGAACCGGCGTGTGGTCCCGCTCAGTACCGTGGCGAGATCCTCGATGGCGGGCAGGTCGCGCGGTTCCAACGACGATTTCGTCGCGGTGAAGTCGGGCGAACGGCGCAGCGAATCGCCGGGCGCGTAGCTCACGACGCGCGCCGCGTCGCCGATCAAGGCGGTCACCCTGCCAGTGCGTCGCTCGGGCTCCAACAACCGCACGCCCGCTGGAAGGTTGATCCCCGCCGGTATCCAACCGTGGGCAAGGTCGGTTACCAGGACCGTCGTGCCGTCCAGAAGGTCGCCGACCGCCCAATTCAACCGCGGCTCTTGGCGGACCACGAATTCGAGGAGCCGATTCAGCCGGTCAATTTCGAAACCCGTTGCGGCGGTGTCCTTTTGCTGGCGGGTCGGGGCGGCGGGTTCCCCAGCTGCCCCTCGTTGGTCTTGGCCCGCTTCCGGTTCGGCCGGCTCATCCACCAGGGGCTCGGCCTCGGCGATGGCGGGAATGACCTGCGTCTCCTCCATCGAGGCGACCGAGTCCTCGACGGGTTCTGGTGGCTGCGCCTCGTTCTGGGCCGGTTCTTCGGGCACGGCGTGGTGGCGACCATTCTCGGCCGGCGCGCCAATCGCGGGCTCGCTTTCGGTGATTGCGGGGATGATCTGCGTCTCTTCCATCGAGACCGCCGCGGGGTCGTCCCCGGGGACGCGGTCCGGCTCATCAACCACGGGCTCGATTTCGGTGATCGCGGGAATCACCTGCGTCTCCTCCATCGACCCCACCGGGGCGTCGTCCCCGGCGTCGAAGTCGGACCCCCATTCGGGTTGGTCCTGCTCGGTGGTCGACTCTTCGGCCTCCAGGTGGTGGCGACCGTTGGCGACGAGCGGCGCGTCGGCGACGGGCCCCAGCCCGGTGACAGCAGGAATGATCTGCGTCTGCTCCATATCCGGCGCGCTGGCGGTCTGTTCGCCAGGAGTGTCATCGACAGGTGCCTCGACTTCGTCCCCGCCGCCTTGCGGCACGGAAGGAGCCGGCTTGTCGGCGACCCGCCAGCGCGGTTTACGCACACTCCTGGTGGACGCATGGGGCAGGGGTTCCCCCTCCGTGACGGCAGGGATGACCTGGGTCCGGTCCATGTCCCGTGCCGACGGCTCGTCGAGCTGAGGGCGGGGATATCCGGCGATCACCCCGGCCTCCACCGCGCGCAACTGGCGAATCGTCGATTCGACTCGGCGCACGGCGCGGACGCGCGCTTCGTCGATGACCCGAGCCTCCTCCGCCTGACGGGACAGATCGGCCAAACCCGCCCGCTTGACCATCTTCAGCTGCTCGTTCGCGCTGTCGGCGATCCGCTGCAGGTCGGTCTTCAGATATTCTGCGAGCGAGGCGTTTTCGGCGGTGATCGTCGACAGCTCGGCAGGCCAAAGCCCACCGATCACCCACGGGGTGCAATCGATGGGAGAGCTGAAGGCCGGCATCGCCAATGATTCCCGGGTAGCTCTCCGGAGGCGCTGACGCGCCGTCATCCGACCGAAGATCGCCACCGGCTAAGCGTACCGGCATCTGACGAACGGCTTATTCGGTCGGTGAATTGTGCAGCTGTGACGGCCTCGGTACCGTGCAGATATGGCTGAATCTGCCCTGCAGCAGCAACTCGACGAAGTGCGTGCTTTGCTTGCGCGCGCACGAGAGTTGTTCGGCCCCAACCCTGTAGAGCCGCCCACCGATATCGCTCCAGATCCCGAGGCGGCCAAGACCTGGCTGTTGTAGGCCTGCTAGATGGCGCTGTGACGGCGCCGCAGTTTATGCGCCAGTAGCTTCTCGATCGCAGCATCCAGGTCTCGCGGGGTCGGCACCTCGGCCGAGGGGGTGTGTCCGGCCGCGACGATTTCGTCCCGAATCTCCAGCAATGCCTTGAGGCAGGACACGTCAGCGGTCAGCAAAATGCCTCGTGCCAGCGTTTCGGCATCGGTCTCCATCGCCTCTTCGCTCAGCGCAACGCTGTGCATGTACCCGCCGCGGCAGGAGCGGACGAGGATGTGCCCACTCGGGTGAACGGTGTCAAAAGCGGGGTTCGCGTCGGTCATCGACCGCGGTCAGCAATGCCGCGGAAGTCGCGCGCCGCATCCTGCTCGTGCTGCTCCCACATCGCGGCCGACGCCGACAATTTGTCCGCCAGGTCGGCGTGGTCCGCGGCTTGTTGCTCATAGCACTGTCGTCTGAGCTCAAGCAGTTCCCGCCCGGCATCGCGTAGTTCACCGAAGATCGGTCCCAGCGAATCGAGGCTTTCCTGGATCGCCGCGTGCGACGACGGGACCGTGCGCAAGTAATCGGACGTTTCCTGATGGCGCGCAGCGGCTTGACGCAAGTGCGCGGGGACCACATGGATCGGATCTGCCATCCGCTGTCTCCTGTTCACGCCCGCCGGCTCGAACCGGCGAGATCACTATTGTCAGGTGGTCGACGAGGTCGCCGGCCGCGTGGGTGTCGGTGTGTCAGGCTTCGCCGGCGCGGTCATGGCCGCGGCCGGCGGATGTTCCCAGCCTAGAAAGCTCGGGCCGCTCACGGTGGCGCTGTCTTGAATTTGGCCATCGAGAAGGGCTTTTCCGGGCCCGAGAGCAAGCGCGTGTCGGTCGATGAACATCCCGATATCCGCCGGAGTGACGTGCGAGGCGTCGATAGGGTTGGTGACAGCGGTTCCTGGCGGCGGGATCGTTATTCCCTGCTGTTGGAACGCATCTGGTATCGCCGTTCCGCCGACTGCCGCTTTGATCGCAGCTGCCAGCTGGGGGCTGGCAGCCGTCACCGTTTCCCCGTCGGGCAGGGTCACCGTGGTCGGACCAGCAGGTGACGAGTCGCCCTCCACCGCCGCCGCTTCCTCGTCAGTGTCGCTCGGTTGATCTGACGAAGCGTCGGGCTTCGGATCCGCATGCTCCGCGGAGTCCAGTAGGCCTTCGTCGTCGAGGCCTTGCAGCGCAGGATCCGTTCTGTCGTCACCCTGCAGGTCGGGAAGTGGCAGGCCACTGGGTATCGCGCCCAAACTCGGCAGGCCCGAAGCGAAGTTGGGCATTGGCGGCGGCAGCACAGGAGCCAGGGGCGCCGCCGGAGCGGTCGCCACATCCGGCACAACGCCTCCCGGCAGATCATCGGTTGCCGGGCCCGGATCGTCGGCGAACAACGAATTTAGCAGCGGATCCCGTCCGGGGTCCTCTGTCATGGCAGAGTCGGCGCCGTCCGTCGCGGCCGACGGGCGTTCGTCGGGACTGTTCGGTTGGCCCTTGGATGCGTCGTACAGCGATGTCCAGGCGGCCATCAGGGCCGACTTCGACGTGTCGTCGAGGCTCGCGTTGAGAACCACCGCACGAATGTCTCTGAGCTTGCCGATCAGAAATCTCTGGAAGTCGCGCGCACCGGCCGGAGTGTCCAGGTCCGACCGCGTTCGCACCGCGGCTTCGGTGTCTTGCTGCAACTTGGTCAGCGCTTGGCTGCCCTCGACGGCGTTGAGGTGGGCGTTCAAGATGGCCGTGATCACCTGCATGTCCAGCTGGGAACTGGCCGAATTCTGGTGCGACAACGCCACTTCGGCGTGCGCGATCGCTTCCGCTGCCTCGCCCTTCTCCCGATCCGGTGCGGCTGCGTCTTGTTGGCGGATCTTGCCGGCGATCGCCTGCAGGTGTTCGGGGCGCGTCGTCGGGGTGATCACCGCGGCCCGCTCACTGGGCGACAGACCCGCCAGCCACGCGTTCGGGTCACCGGTACGGTCTCGGACATATTCCACCGCGGCGAGCAGCTCCTCGTGCGCCGACATCCGCTACGCACGTCCTTGCCGGATGCGTTGCGACACCTCCATGCCCGGCGACAGTACCCAGGCCTTTGCCTGGCGACAATTCACAATGCCGGGCCGCTGTGGATGACACTGCAACCGCAGCCTTGCTAGGCGTTGCCGGCGGCGTACTGGTCTCGAAGGCCTTCCAGCACCGCCTTTTTCGCTCGGCTGAGTTCGCGGGCGCCCTCGACGACCTCGGTGATCTCGCGTTGTTTGGCCAGCAGGAACCTCTGAAATTCGCGAGCCCCCAAGGGCGTATCGACGGCGAGGTTCGCCTGGTGCACGGTGGCGTGCTCGATCTGCTCGGCGATGGCATCCAGACGCCTGCCGCCCTCGCGCATCGCGGCATGCGCGCTGCTGAGCACCTCTGCCAGCACCCGGTCGGCGTCGGCTGCGGTGCCGTGCTGGCCGGCCAGGGCCGACTGCCGCGCCTGCATAGCGGCTACCGAAGGTCCTGCTTGTTCCGTCATCGGCTCACCCTGTGTGTCATAGCGGTCGTCGAATCGCAACGTTGGGGCCTAGCCGGCTGATCCGCACCGAGGCGCCCGAGTACGGCGCTTCGATTACCAGGTTGTTGCCGATGGCCAGCTGGACATGCCCGGCGTGTGGGAACACGAGGTCACCCGGCCGGACTTGCGAACGGGGGACTGGGATCCCGTCGTTGATCTGTTGATAAGTGGTGCGGTCCAGATGAATTCCCGCTTGCGCGTAGCTCCACTGGACCAGCCCCGAACAATCGAACTGGTCGGGCCCGGTCGCGCCCCACACGTAGGGTCGGCCCAGGCGCGACAATGCGGCGCGTACCGCGATGGCGGCACGCCCGTTTGATCCGGCGGGACGGTAGCGCAGAAGTTGGTAACGCAGCGTCCGCAGTTCGGCGAGGCGTCGACGCGCCCGGAAGCGCGCCGACAGGACGTGTGCGTGTTGAGCCCGCAGCCGCGCCACCCGACGGCGCATCGCCTCACGCTGGGCCATCGGCGTCGCCGGAACGACCGCGTCGGCGCGGGCTTCGTCAAGGACGCCCCCGGTCAGATCACGGGCCTCGGCCCGATCCCGATGGGCGCTGGCGATGACGCCCGCCGCGGCAGCGTCGGTGGCGGCGGCACCAGCGAGCCGTTGCCGGCTGTGATCCACCACAAGCCGATAGCCACCGCGCGCCACTCCGTCGTTCAGTCCGGCCGCTCTGTGCAGCAGGTTGCGGTAATGCCCGGTACCCGCGTCCAGCACCGCCGGTCGGGTGCTGCCGACGAATATGTCATGAGCGCGGCTCAGTACCTCTATTTCGCTTTGGCTCACGGCGCCCCCTCGCCCAGTTGGCGTCCCGACTCGACGACGTCGGTGAAGGCGCGCACGCGGGGGAGTGCCCCCGGGGGGATCACCCCGCGGTTGCGGATGTCCCAGAGCTCCTCGACGTCGACCCCGACCAACGCAGCGATGACCGTCTCGGGCAACGATGACTGTGCGCATGCCGCGTCGAAGCGGGCGCTCAAGCTGGCCGGCATCCGTTTCAGCAGGGCCGTACGCGTCGCCTCGAGGGCTTGGAGATGTTTCATCAGCCGGTCCGTGGAGTCCGCGCCCGCGTTCACGGCGACCCGCCACGAGCCGGCGGCGAGCATCTCTGCCTTCACGCACTGAGCGATCACAGACAGAATATACGTCTCATATTCGTTTGATGTTGTCGCAGGCAACCGATCGATGACGGATTTGAGGGCTTCCAGTTGGGCTTCGGCATATCCTTCCAGCACTTCTGTGTCGCTGTGCCGGTCCACGACCACAGGCCCGGTGCGCCTGGCGGGGACGGCGGCCGGCGGTTGCGCGGCCATCAGCCGGGCCAGTTCCGCGGCGGGATCCGCCGCCACCAACAGTCGGGAATAGGTGCCTGGCGGCAGACCCAGACCGTTCTCGACCTTCTGAACTGTGCTTTTGTGCGGCTTGCGGGTACCGCGCTCCAGAAAGCTCAACCCCATGATGCTGACACCGGTCGCGGCGGCGAGGTCGGCTAGCGACCAGTCTCGCGACTCTCGCAACGCGCGGATCGCCGCACCGGCCGATTCACGGCTCACCGCAGGCTCCGGCCATAGGCCGGATAGTACACAGGCCGCAGCGTATCCCTCTGAATATACGTTTTCGTCTCGTTTCTCTTGCGTTCCGCCGCTGTGGTTGTATACGCTTTTGCCTACGTTTCAGGCTCGACAAGGAGACCGACATGGGACACCCCTGCGCTACCAACCCGGAACTGTGGTTCGGCTACCCCGACGACGACGGTGGCGACGGTGCGGCCAAGGCCCGTGCGTACGAGCGATCGGCCGTCGAGGCGCGCATCCAATGCCTGCGGCGCTGCCCGTTGGCGCAGCAGCGCCGGTGCGCCCAACATGCCATCGCGCACCGCGAGGAGTACGGAGTGTGGGCCGGCGTCAAACTCCCCGGCGGCCAATACCGCAAGCGCGAGCAGCTGGCCCAGGCCCACGACGTCCTGCGACGCATCGCGTCAGGCGAGATCAACTCGCGCCAGCTACCGGAGAACGCGGCCCTGCTCGCCAACCACGAACACGAGGCCGTTGCGGTGGCCGCGGTGGTGTTGCATCTGCCCCTGGCGCAAGTGGGGCCCCGTTCCGCGGCCTGACGCTCCGCCCTTGTACGGCCGTTTGTTGACTCAGCCAACGGGGTAGAGCTTCGGCACGAACGAGTCTGTCGACCCAAAGGCGGGATCCATGACGTTCGACCTGACCCCGACGGCGGCGCAGCACGACCTGGCCAGGCGGGCCCACGAGTTCGCCGAAGAAGTGATCCGCCCCGTGGCGCTCCACTACGACCAACGGCAGGAGTTTCCGTGGCCGGTCCTGGAGGAGGCGGCCCAGCGCGGCTTCTACAGCCCGTTGTTCTACCGCGATCTGATCGGCGATCGGACCGGGCTCTCCTTGCCGATGTTCATGGAGGAGCTGTTTTGGGGCTGCGCCGGGATCGGGTTGGCGATCGTGATGCCGGCGTTGGCACTGTCGGCGATCGGGCAGGCGGCGTCTCCGGAGCAGATGTTGGAATGGGCTCCCGAATGCTTCGGCACTCCAGGCGATCTCAAGCTCGCCGCGCTGGCGATCTCGGAGCCCGAGGGCGGCAGCGACGTCCGTAATCTGCGCACCCACGCGCGCCGCGACGGTGACGACTGGATCATCGACGGCCACAAGATGTGGATCGGCAACGGGGGGATCGCCAACGTACACGTGGTCAATGCGGTGGTCGACGAAGAACTAGGCCACCGCGGTCAGGCGCTGTTTGTGGTGCCCGGGGGCACCCCCGGGCTGAAGCTGGTGCGCAAGCTGGACAAGCTGGGCTGCCGTGCGTCCCACACCGCGGAGTTGCTGTTCGAAGGCGTCCGTGTTCCGGGAGCCAATTTGCTTGGGGGACAAGACAAATTGGAGCACAAGCTCGCGAAAGCGCGCGAAGTGGTCGCGGGCGCCAAGCGGTCGGGCTCGGCGACATTGGGCACGTTCGAGCAGACGCGGCCGATGGTGGCCGCCCAGGCCATCGGGATCGCGCGCGCCGCGCTCGAATACGCGACGGCGTACGCCACGGAGCGCGAGGCGTTCGGCGGACCCATCATCGACAACCAAGGCATCGCCTTCCCGCTGGCGGAGCTGGCCACCCAGATCGACGCGGCGCGGCTGTTGACGTGGCGGGCGTCGTGGATGGCGGCCAACAACGTTCCCTTCGAGCGCGGCGAAGGCTCGATGTCGAAGATGGCGGCCAGCGAGGTGGCCGTCAAGGCCACCGAACGTGCGATTCAAACCATGGGCGGCTGGGGGTACATCACCGATCACCCGGTGGAGAAGTGGTATCGGGATGCCAAGCTTTACACCATTTTCGAGGGCACGAGCGAGATTCAGCGGATGGTGATCGCCAACGCGCTGGGCGCCAGCGTCGGCACGCCGCCGCTGCACGTGGTGCTCGAGCCGTCCGGCGGTCCGCTGAACCGGGTCTTCGGTCGCGGCACCCCGCTGCGCTCCCGCGCCGCCGACGCTGCGCTTTCCATGCAGGACCGGGTGCCCGAACCCGTCATGCGGCTGGCCATGAAGGTGCTCCGACCGCCGCGCAAGTAACGAGGTCTGGGTACGGTCAAGTGGACGATGAGCAACCTTGAGTCGGCACCAGTCGAAGTCGCCTGCGCTGCCTCACCGGGCGCGGGCACCGAAGTACTGGCGCCCCGGGAGGTTCCGCTGGGTGGGCCGCGGGCAATGCGCGTGCGACGCACGCTTCCGCAACGGCAGCGATCGCTGATCGGGGCATGGTGCTTCATCGACCATTACGGCCCGACGTCGCAGCGCATGGACGTTCCACCTCATCCGCACACCGGACTACAAACGGTCAGTTGGTTGTTCAGTGGGGAAGTGGAGCACAACGACAGCGCAGGTGTGCACGCGGCGGTACGGCCGGGTGAGCTGAATCTGATGACTGCGGGTGCCGGTATTTGTCATTCCGAGGTGTCGGTTACATCGCCGGCCGCCCTGCACGGAGTCCAGCTCTGGGTGGCGCTGCCCGATTCCGATCGCCACACCGGCCGCGACTTCGCCCACTACGTGCCCGAGCCCGTGTCGCTTGCGGGCGCGACGGCGCGGGTGTTTCTCGGCGGACTGGCCGGAAGCCGGTCACCGGTGCATACCTTCACACCGCTGCTGGGCGCGCAGGTCGATCTCGACGCCGGCGCCTGCCTGGATATCGCTGTCGGCGCGGCCTTCGAGCACGGTGTGCTCTGCGATCTGGGCGACGTCCGTGTGGAGGAGACCGCCCTGACGGTCGCTTCCCTGGCTTACCTAAACCCTGGCCGCTCCTCGCTCCAACTGCGAAACGTCGGGAATGAGCCCGCGCGGGTGCTGGTGCTCGGCGGCACTCCGTTCACCGAAGAACTCGTGATGTGGTGGAACTTCGTCGGGCGAAGCCACGACGACATCGTGGGTTACCGCGAACAGTGGGAAGACGGTGACGAACGCTTCGGCGCCGTCCACGGCTATCGGGGTTCGCTCACCCGACTGCCCGCCCCGCCGCTGCCGGCCACCCGGCTGCGGCCTCGACCCGTAACGCAAAGAAAGGAAACACCATGACCGCCGATAAGACCGGAGCAGATGCGACCGTCAACCTCGAAGAGGGCCGGTACACCATTGCCGTGGAAGGCAAGCAGGTCGGCCTCGCCGACTTCGCCGACCGCGGCGACCAGCGCGTCTTCTACCACACCGAAATCGACCCGGCGTACGGCGGACGCGGCCTGGCGACCATCCTCGTCGAGGAAGCGCTCAACGAGGCCCGCGACGAAGGCAAGCGCATCGTCCCCGTGTGCTCGATGATCGGCACGGTGCTCAAGAAGCACCCCGAGTACGACGACATCACCGACGCCGTCACGCCAGAGATTCAGCGGTGGGTGCAGTCGAGTTAGCCGACGGTAGACGCTGCGGCTCCACACTATCGGCTAATCGACGTGCGGATTCGTATCTAGTCCGCGGTCCGCTCGTCGGCCCTCGTCGGACCTGGGCTCAAGTAAGCCCTCGCTGCTCTCGCCAGCTTGACCAGTAGCTCTCCGCACCCGCACGGCGCAGCGTGCTCAGCTCGTCACAGGTGGCTTCCAATGGCGAAGCGTCGGAAAACAGTTTTTCGACGCGGCCGAGATTCTCACGCATCCAGAGCGCCTCATCTGCAGCAGGCAAATATCGGATCTGTGCGTCATTGTCGACGTATTGTTTAATCAAGCAAGGCCAGGAGTGGTTTTTTCGCGTCAATAGCTGGGCTGGTGCGGCGGAGATTTGTATCCGGTCTCGCTCGTTGATCAGCGAAAACGTCAAGAGGGGTCCCATAATCGTCAAGGAGGCGCTGGGTGCGGGCCCGGCCACATGCGAATCGGTGATCCGGTAACGCGGGTCTAGGTACAGGAAATCAAAGCGCTTCAGGTAAAACTCTATAGTGTTTTCACCTACAGGAACTCGATCTAGCGAACCAAGGTCGGGAGCCTCTGTTTTCAGCAGCACAAACGCCTCGACTAACCTTGCGATGGGCCGAAATACTTGTCGGCGAGGAGCTTTGCCAAGTTGAGAAGTTTCTCGCACGACCCGTCTGCCTTTGCATCGCTGAGCAGGTCCTCGATGCGTTCTAGGTTATCGCGAATCCAAGCCACCATTGCCTCCGGAGAGACGGTGTTTGTCTCATCATAGTTATCCAGATACTGACGAATAAGCGAGGCGCGGAACCAGTTGTCCGGTACCGCGGCCGACTTAGTTGGGGCGAAACTAACCCCAATTTGGCCACGATCGTTGGAAATATGCCAACTGAGTGATGGGCTCGCCACCGTTAGCGAGGCATTGATTGTCGGGTTGCCGGATGTCGACGAGTCGGTAATACGATAGCGGGGATCTAAGTAAAGGAAATCAAAGTACTGCAGGTAGAACTGTAGCAATGTTCTCATTATTTATCGTGCCCCTTCGATCGATGGAAGAAGTACATTGTCACCCACTCGCTGATACCCGTGTGCTTCGAGATATCGAAGTTCTGCAGCGGTGAACGTATTGGGGTCAATGCGATAGAACGGCACCGACAAGGTGACCTTATCGCGATTTGCAATAGCCACGTCGAGTACATGCTGATTAGCTGCCAGTTGCTCGGTGGAGGTCAAGGAGTTCCACGCTGGGCCCAGGTCGAAGTAGCTGGCTCCACGTTGTTCCGCGACCTCAATGTAGGAGGGGCCTCCGTCCGGTGGTCTAAATGGGCCGAGGACGGTTTCGCCGCTGCCGGTCAGGTGTTGCTCGGACAGTGCTCGCAACTCCGGGGTCATGTAGTCGAGCGGATTGTGGAGCACGAACTCCGGATGCGATGGGTCGACCACGACCGGCGGCGGAAGACCGTCCGGCGCCACCGGCACATGCGGACCCGCGGGCCCAGGGTCCGGCGGGAGCTCACCAGTCCCACCGCCCGGGTGGGGCGCGTGCTCGACGACGGGTGGCGAACCAGGGTGGGCGGCGCCCGGCACCGGTTGTCCGCTGACGTCCGGAATTGGCGAGCCATGCGGTGGAAGATCCGCTTCCGCGATCGCCGCGCGCATCTCGGCCGCGCTCAGCGCGCGGGGGAGGACATTGTCGGCGGAAAGACCTTGCAGCGCTTCGCGACTGAAGAGTGTCTTCAGGCCTTGCCAGGCCACCTCCCCGCCGGCCTTGAGTTCGGGGCCGCCGACGGCCAAGGTGATGGCGCTCCATAGCGGTTCGGGGGTGGCTTCTACCTTTCCGGGATCCGGTGTGCGCATGCCGGTCAACTTGCCGCCGCTGAACGCATAGGACGTGCCCGTGGCTTGGTCGAAGAATTCGCCCGCGCCGTTCTTGAGCTGCCCGAAGACCTGCACGGGCTGTCCATCCACGTTGTAGGTGAACGTGAAACGGCCGTCAGCAGTGGTGGTTATCGATGCGGGGTCGATGTTTTTGTAGTCGGGAATCTTGCCCAGATCATCGATCGCGTGGGCCAGGTCGGCTTTCAGCTTGGGCAGGCTCGCGCTGGCCGCCTCGCCTTCGGGTGACCCCGGGCCATGGGTATAGAGGTCGGCCATGGCCTTGTTCAGCGCCTCCTGCGCGGCGCGCACCTTGCCCATCTGATCCACCACCGCTTGGTTGGTGATCTGGCGCAGGTCAGCTAGCGCTTGCGTCTGAAGCTCGGAAGGCTTCGGCGAACCGTCGGCGTCAACATCATGAAGGGGGGCGGGATCGTATCCGTCGGTTCGCAGGTTGCTGAGCGAATTCCGTAAGCCGTCGGAGTAGCCATTGCGTATCGAATGAAGTTGTGCCAGCGCTCCTTTGGTGTCATCGATGGCATCTCTCTCACAATTGTGGATGAGCACATCGAGGGTGTGCCTGTCAGCCGCACTGAGGTGGCTGTCGTTCTCCATTTCGACCGCTTGGCCGATCAAGCCGTCGAGCGTTTGCAGCTGATTCTCAAGCGCCGCGATTTGTCCGGCCGCGGCCTTCTGCGCCTCGGCCAAAGAGGCGGCGATGTTTTCCAGGTCAACGCCGATCCTGGGCAGCTGCAAAGACTGCGCACCGAGCGACTGCGTGACCCGCTGCACTTCGGCGGCGTCGTTGATCGGATGGCCGCCGCCTTGGCGGTTCCACGCTGCGCCGAAGCGGTTGCGGGCTTGCTCGAAGGCGTGCTGGGCCTCAGAGGTGCATCGGCCCGCTCGGTGGAAGGCCTCCGCCAGAGAAGAGATCTGCCCGGGGCTGCCCGATTGCAAGCTTCTGTTGATCGCCCACGGGTCACCGCCGGCCTCGGCAATCAACGCCCCGATGCTTATGTAACGCAGCTGCATCGCACCACCCGTAGCTGCGCAGCGTCACACGCCGTGACGAACATTGCCACCCCTCCTGAGCTGGCAATTACGCTACTAATGCGGATTCGGACGTCAATTCACTACGCCGGCACGGGTTTAGGGGGACGCGGTGGAAGGCCCACGGCTCCGAACCTGGGTACGAGGCGTCGGCGCACGGCGCCATGCCGAATACGCCGCTTCCCGAGTGGGCCCACTGGGAGGACGACGGCGAGGACCACGACGGTGGCGGGGTGCGCTGACGCTCCCACCACGACACCCGGAAAGCACAAAGGCCACGAGCCCCTTGCGGAGTTCGTGACCTCAGCGCCGGCGGCTCGGAGAACCGCTCAGATGTGGGCGAAGGGGGACTTGAACCCCCACGTCCCGAAGGACACTGGCACCTGAAGCCAGCGCGTCTGCCATTCCGCCACTCGCCCGGAAAAACAACCGATGGACCATACCACTCTAATAGCCGCATTCCCCAACCCCCCTGTTCGGGCCTCGAAGCCGTGGGGCGCTGCGGGACAACGCCTCTGAACAGGGCCGACGCAGTTCTCAGAGTTTCGACGGTGCCGCGACATCATGCTGTCCCGATACCATGCTGGAGTGAGAGGTCAACGTGCGAATCGTTTGCCGCGCGCCAGCGACATGCCGCGGCAAGTGCGGGCGAACGCGAGCGCATGAGTAGCCAACGGGGGCTGGCGGCGCGGATCGAGCGCAAGCTCGAGGCGACCGTCGACAACGCCTTCGCCCGGGTCTTCGGCGGGTCGATCGTTCCGCAGGAAGTCGAGGCCCTGCTGCGCCGCGAAGCGCGCGACGGTGTCCAGACGCTGCAGGGCAATCGCCTTTTGGCCCCCAACGAATACATCATTACCCTCGGTAGGCACGACTTCGAGAAGGTGGGCGCCGACCCTGATCTCACGTCGGGCGCTTTCGCTAGGTACTTGGCCGACTATATCCATGAACAGGGGTGGCAAACGTATGGTGAGGTGGTCGTCCGGTTCGAGCAGTCGTCGAACCTGCGGACCGGCCAGTACCGCGCCCGCGGTGCTGTCAACCCCGATGTGCAGCCCCGCCCGACGGTCGACGATCCCGTCCGGCCACAATCAAATAGTGCGTTCGGCGCAGAACGAGGAGTAGCACCAATGACTGACGATTCGAGCTACCGCGGGGCTCAGGGGCCGGGGCGGCCCAGCGATGAGTATTACGACGACCGCTACGGGCGTCCGCAAGAGGGTGGCGCGGAACCGCAGGGGGGACCTGAGCAACGCGGCGGGTATCCGCCCGAGCAGAGCGGCTATCCGCCGCAGCAGGGCTACCCGCCGCCCCGCCACCCCGAGCAGGGCGGCTACCCCGAACAAGGGGGCTACCAAGGGCCGGGTGGCTACCCCGAACAGCGCGGGTACCAAGGCGGCCAGGGCGGCTACCCCGACCAACGCGGCTACCAAGGCGGCCAGGGCGGCTACCCCGAGCAGGGCCAGGGCGGTTACCCGCCGATGTACGAGCAGCGTCCCCCCGCACCCGGCGGGTACGGCGGCCAAGGCTATGACCAGGGCTACCAGGGCGGTGGATACGGCCCACCCGCCGGAGCTCAGCCCGGCGGCGGGCAACAGGGCTACGGCGGGTATGGCGACTACGGGCGCGGACCGGCCCGCCCCGAAGAGGCCGGTTACGCTCCGCCCGAGCAGCGGCCCGCCTACCCCGAACAGGGCGGCGGTTACGAGCAGGCCGGTGGGTACGAGCAGGGCGCCGGGTACGAGCAGGGGTACCAGCAGGGCGGCGGATACGGTCGGCAGGACTACGGCCCCGGCGACTACACGCAGTACGCCGAGAACGTCCCGGGCGGGGGATACCCCGGTCAGGGCGGCGGCTACGGCGAGCCCGCCCAACGCGACTACGACTATGGCCAGCAGGCCGAGTACGCCCAGCCGAGTGAGTACGGCCAGCCCGTCGACTACGGGCAGCCCGCCGGCGGCTATGGCGGTTACGGTGGCGGCTACGGCGCGGCCGGAACGACGGTCACCCTCCAGCTCGATGACGGCAGCGGCCGGACTTACCAGTTGCGTGAGGGCTCCAACATCGTGGGCCGTGGACAAGACGCGCAGTTCCGGTTGCCCGACACCGGGGTGTCACGGCGTCACCTCGAGATCCGGTGGGACGGGCAGGTGGCGCTCCTTTCGGACCTGAACTCGACCAATGGGACCACCGTGAACAACGCGCCCGTGCAGGAGTGGCAGTTGGCGGACGGCGACGTGATCCGTCTGGGCCACTCGGAGATCATCGTCCGGATCCACTAGACCCGCTGGGCTCAACGCTGCCGTGCTTCGCCCCGCGTCGACCGCCGTCCAAGTATCGTGACGTTGCCGATGTGCTCGGGGTCACGGGCGCCAGGGGGACGGCGCAGGACGGAAAGGACGCCAGATGCAGGGACTCGTACTGCAGCTGACGCGTGCCGGATTTTTGATGTTGTTGTGGGTATTCATCTGGTCCGTGTTGCGGATTTTGCGGACAGATATCTACGCGCCCACCGGCGCAGTCATGGTGCGCCGGGGTTTGGCCCTGCGCAGCACCCTGCTGCCGTCGCGGCAACGCCGGCATGCCGCTCGCTACCTGGTGGTGACCGAGGGGGCGTTGGCGGGGGCGCGCATCACACTCAGCGGGCAGCCGGTATTGATCGGAAGAGCCGACGACTCCACCTTGGTTCTCACCGACGATTACGCTTCGACTCGGCACGCCCGGCTATCTCAGCGCGGTTCGGAATGGTATGTCGAGGATCTAGGATCGACCAACGGCACTTACCTTGACAGGGCAAAGGTGACCACTGCGGTACGAGTTCCAATAGGAACGCCGATTCGGATCGGCAAAACGGCGATCGAGTTGCGCCCGTGACCCGCGCTCACGACGATGATGCCGGCGCAGCCGGGATCGTGGGGGCACCTCCCACTCGCGGGGGAGAGTGGCGCCCGTGACGCTGGTTCTGCGATATGCCGCGCGCAGCGATCGCGGCTTGGTGCGCGCCAATAACGAAGACTCCGTATACGCCGGTGCGCGGCTGCTCGCCCTCGCCGACGGCATGGGCGGCCACGCCGCAGGCGAAGTGGCCTCCCAGCTGGTGATCGCCGCGCTCGCTCATCTCGACGACGACGAGCCCGGCGGCGACCTGCTCGCCAAGCTCGACGCCGCGGTGCGCTCCGGCAACGCGGCGATCGCCGCGCAGGTGGAGGCCGAGCCCGAGCTCGAGGGGATGGGCACCACGCTCACCGCAATCCTGTTCGCGGGGGACCGGATTGGATTGGTACACATCGGCGACTCGCGCGGGTATCTGCTGCGCGACGGCGAACTCACCCAGATCACCAAGGACGACACGTTCGTTCAGACCTTGGTCGACGAAGGCCGGATCACCCGCGAAGAGGCACACAGCCACCCGCAGCGGTCGCTGATCATGCGCGCACTGACCGGTCACGAGGTCGAGCCGACCCTGACCATGCGCGAGGCGCGGGCCGGTGACCGCTACCTGCTCTGCTCCGACGGGCTCAGCGATCCGGTGAGCGACGAGACCATCCTCGAGGCGCTGCAGATTCCCGACGTGGCCGAAGCCGCCTACCGCCTCATCGAGCTGGCGCTGCGCGGCGGCGGCCCGGACAACGTGACCGTGGTTGTCGCCGACGTCGTCGACTACGACTACGGCCAAACTCAGCCGATTCTCGCGGGCGCGGTTTCCGGCGACGACGACCAGATGACGTTACCCAACACGTCCGCAGGCCGTGCCTCCGCGATCAGGCCTCGCGACGAGGCCGCCAAACGTGTTGCGCCGCAACCAGAAACGCCGAGCCGACCGCGGTGGCCGCGGCGGCGCATGTTCTTCGTCGTGACACTGGCGGCGTTGTTCGCTCTGTCGGGCCTTGCCATCGGGTGGTGGGTCATCCAGCGCAACTACTATGTGGCCGAATACGACGGCAAGGTGTCAGTCGTCCGCGGCATCCAGGGGTCCTTGTTGGGCGTGCCCCTGCAGAAGCCCTACTTGGTGGGCTGCCTGAGTGCCCGAAACGAACTGTCCCTCATCGGCTACGGCGAATCGAGTCACTCGAACTGCCAGCTGATGACGCTGCGGGACCTGCGCCGTCCCGGCCAGGTTCAGGTTCAGGCCGGGCTGCCGGGCGGCAGCCTGGACCAGGCCGAGTCCCAGTTACGGCAGTTGCTGGCCGAGTACCTGCTGCCCACCTGTCCGTCGCCGCGCGCAACGTCGCCGCCTGGCTCTCCGCGCACCGGGAGCGGCACCCCCGAGTCAACTGTCGCGGCTCCGCCAGCACCGACCACCGCTTCTTCCGGGCCCAGCGGCCCCACCTCTACCAGCACCACCAGCGGCCCCGCGACTCCGTCGCCGGTGGGCCCCACCACCACTTCTCAAACTGTCACCGCGCTTCCAGCGCCTCCACTGCAACCGGGCATCGACTGCCGGACGGTGGCATGACGACACAACTCCAGCCGCCGGTCGCGGTCACGCCTCCGCTGCCCACCCGTCGCAACGCCGAGCTGCTGCTGCTGTGCTTCGCCGCGGCGATCACCGTCGCCGCGTTGCTGATCGTGGAGGCAAACCAGGACCGCGTATTGCGTTGGAACGTCATCAGCTACGGACTGGTTTTCCTGCTCGTGTTCGGGTCGGCGCACCTGGCCATCAGGCGCTTCGCGCCCTATACCGATCCGCTGTTGTTGCCAATTGTGGCGTTGCTCAACGGACTTGGCCTCGTGATGATCCATCGGCTCGACCTCGTCGACAAGCAGCTCAGCGGCCGCCATCACCCGAGCGCCACCCAGCAGATGATGTGGACCCTCGTCGGGGTCGTCACGTTCGCGCTCGTAGTCACATTCCTCAAAGACCATCGGCAGCTGGCGCGGTACGGCTACATCTGCGGAATCACCGGCCTGGTGCTGCTGGTGATCCCCGCCCTGCTGCCGGCATCGCTGTCCGAACAGAACGGCGCAAAAATCTGGATTCGACTCCCCGGCTTCTCGATTCAGCCGGCCGAATTCTCAAAGATCTTGTTGCTGATCTTCTTCTCCGCCGTGCTGATCGCCAAGCGGGGCCTATTCACCAGCGTCGGCAAGCATTTCATGGGCCTGACCCTGCCGCGCCCGCGCGACCTCGCGCCTCTGCTGGCCGCCTGGGTGATCTCGATTGGTGTGATGGTCTTCGAGAAGGATCTCGGTACCTCGCTGCTGCTCTACGCGTCGTTCCTGGTGGTGGTTTACCTTGCGACACAACGGTTCAGCTGGGTGGTCATCGGCCTTGTCCTCTTCGCGGTGGGCAGCGTCATCGCCTATTTCGTCTTCGCGCACGTCCGGGTCCGCGTGCAGATGTGGTGGGACCCGTTCTCCGACCCCGACGGCAGCGGCTACCAGATCGTGCAGTCGCTGTTCAGTTTCGCCACCGGCGGCATCTTCGGCACCGGGCTGGGAAACGGCCAACCCGATACCGTGCCGGCCGCGTCGACCGACTTCATCATCGCCGCGTTCGGTGAAGAACTCGGGCTCGTCGGGCTCGCCAGCATCTTGATGCTCTACACCATCATCATCGTCCGCGGCATGCGCACCGCGATCGCGACCCGGGACAGCTTCGGCAAGCTGCTGGCCGCGGGCCTGGCTTCCACCCTGGCCATCCAGCTGTTCATCGTCGTCGGCGGCGTAACGCAACTCATCCCGCTGACCGGGCTGACCACACCGTGGATGTCTTACGGTGGATCGTCGTTGCTGGCGAACTATGTGTTGCTGGCCATCCTCGCCCGCATCTCCAACAGCGCCCGGCATCCCCTGCGTGGCCGTGAGCGCAAAGATTCGCCGATCGCGGCGGCCAAGACCGAGGTAATCGAGAAGGTATGAACACCTCTCTGCGCCGCATCTCGATCACCGTCATGGCGTTGATCGTGCTGCTGCTCCTCAACGCCACGATGACGCAGGTGTTCGCCGCCGACTCACTACGCGCCGACCCGCGCAATCAGCGCGTCCTGCTCGACGAGTATTCGCGTCAGCGCGGCCAGATCGTCGCCGGCGGCCAATTGCTCGCGTATTCGGTGGCCACCGACAGTCGCTTCCGCTTTCTGCGGGTCTACCCGAACCCGGCCGTCTATGCGCCGCTCACCGGCTTCTACTCGCTGCGCTATTCCAGCACGGGCCTGGAGCGCGCCGAGGACCCGCTGTTGAACGGGTCCGACGAGCGGCTGTTCGGGCGCCGGCTGGCCGATTTCTTCACCGGTCGCGATCCGCGCGGCGGCAACGTCGACACGACCATCAGACCGCGGGTCCAGCAGGCCGGTTGGGACGCGATGCAGCAGGGGTGCGGTGGACCGCCGTGCAAGGGCGCCGTGGTCGCCCTCGAACCGTCCAGCGGCAAGATCTTGGCCATGGTGTCATCGCCGTCCTATGACCCCAACCTGCTGGCGTCGCACGATCCCCAGGTGCAGGCGCAGGCATGGCAGCGCCTGCGTGACGACCCCGACAATCCGATGACCAACCGCGCCCTCTCGGAGACCTACCCGCCCGGGTCGACGTTCAAGGTGATCACCACTGCGGCCGCGCTGCAGGCCGGCGCGACCGACGCCGAACAGTTGACGGCGGCGTCCTCGATTGTGCTGCCCGACAGCACCGCGACCTTGGAGAACTACGGGGGCCAACCCTGCGGCAGCGAGCCCACGGTGTCGCTCAAGCAAGCGTTCGCCCTGTCGTGCAACACCGCGTTCGTCCAGCTCGGCATGCACACCGGATCCGATGCGCTGCGCAGCATGGCGCGGTCGTTCGGCCTGGACACCACCCCGAGCGTTATCCCGCTCCAGGTCGCCGAATCAACCGTCGGGATCATCCCCGACGCCGCGGCGCTGGGCATGACCAGCATCGGCCAGAAGGACGTCGCGCTGACACCGCTGGAGAACGCCCAGGTCGCCGCGACCATCGCGAACGGCGGCGTCACGATGCAGCCCTACCTGATCGACAGCCTCAAGGGCCCCGACCTGGCCAACATCAGCACCACCGTTCCCTATGAGCAGCGCCGCGCGGTGTCACCCCAGGTCGCCGCTAAGCTAACAGAGCTGATGGTCGGCGCCGAGAAGGTCGCACAGCAGAAAGGGGCCATTCCCGGCGTGCAGATCGCATCCAAGACGGGTACCGCAGAGCATGGCACCGATCCGCGTAATACGCCGCCGCACGCGTGGTACATCGCCTTCGCGCCCGCGCAGACGCCGAAAGTCGCCGTGGCAGTGTTGGTAGAGAATGGCGGCGACCGCCTGTCCGCGACGGGAGGTGCACTCGCCGCGCCGATCGGACGGGCTGTGATCCAAGCCGCGCTACAGGGAGGACCATGAGCCCGCGAGTTGGTGTGACGCTGTCGGGCAGGTACCGCCTGCAGCGCCTGATCGCCACCGGCGGCATGGGCCAGGTCTGGGAGGCGGTGGACAGCCGGCTCGGCCGGCGCGTCGCGGTCAAGGTACTAAAACAGGAGTTCTCCCAGGACCCGGAGTTCATCGAGCGGTTCCGCGCCGAGGCACGCACCACCGCGATGCTCAATCACCCCGGCATCGCCCAGGTGCACGACTACGGCGAGAGCCAGTTGGACGGTGAGGGCCGCACTGCCTACCTGGTGATGGAGCTGGTGAACGGCGAGCCGCTGAACTCGGTCCTCAAGCGCACCGGCCGGCTGTCGCTCCGGCACGCGCTGGACATGCTCGAGCAGACCGGCCGGGCCCTGCAGGTCGCGCACGCCGCCGGCTTGGTGCACCGCGACGTCAAGCCGGGCAACATCCTGATCACCCCGACCGGCCAGGTGAAGATCACCGACTTCGGAATCGCCAAGGCCGTCGACGCCGCGCCGGTCACCCAGACGGGGATGGTGATGGGCACCGCCCAGTACATCGCCCCCGAGCAGGCCCTCGGGCACGACGCGACGCCCGCCAGCGACGTCTACTCGCTGGGCGTCGTCGGCTACGAGGTGGTGTCGGGCAAGCGGCCCTTCAGCGGTGACGGCGCCCTGACCGTGGCGATGAAGCACATCAAGGAGCCCCCGCCGCCGCTGCCCGCCGAGTTGCCGCCCAACGTGCGGGAGCTCATCGAGATCACCCTGGTCAAGAACCCCGCGATGCGCTACCGCAGCGGCGGGCCCTTCGCCGACGCCGTGGCGGCGGTGCGCGCCGGACGCCGTCCGCCGCGCCCAAGCCAGTCCCCGCCTCCCGGCCGGGCATCGCCGGCCGCCATTCCGTCCAGCCCGACGACCCGGGCGGCCGCCGTGTCGAGCACCCGGGGCGCGGCGCCCCGCCGATCCCGGCCGTCCACCGGCGGCCATCGCCCGCCCCCGGCCCGGCGCACCTTTTCGTCGGGTCAGCGCGCATTGCTGTGGGCCGCCGGGGTGCTCGGAGCGCTGGCCATCATCATCGCGGTGCTCATCGTCATCAATTCCCGCGCGGACACCCAGCAGCAGCCCCCGCCGCCGACGGTGACCGACACCGGGAGCCCGCCCGCGCCGCCGGCGAGCAACACCCCCGGCGGCTTGGCGCCACGGCTCAATTGGACGGATCGCGGGACGATAAGTAATTCTGGACTGCAACGCGGGCCGGCCGAGCACGGGTGGGGTGAACCACTAACGCTCAGCGCGTCTCCGGCCCGACACGAGATGCCAAGATGACCACCCCTCAGCACCTGTCTGACCGCTATGAACTGGGCGAAATCCTCGGATTCGGGGGTATGTCCGAGGTTCACCTGGCCCGCGACGTCCGCTTACACCGCGATGTCGCGGTCAAAGTGCTGCGCGCCGACCTGGCCCGCGATCCCAGCTTCTATCTGCGGTTCCGCCGCGAGGCGCAAAACGCCGCCGCGCTCAATCACCCCTCGATCGTCGCGGTCTACGACACCGGCGAGGCCGAGACCCCGACGGGGCCGCTGCCTTACATCGTCATGGAGTACGTCGACGGCGTCACGCTGCGCGACATCGTGCACACCGACGGCCCGCTACCCCCGCGCCGGGCCATCGAGATCATCGCCGACGCATGCCAGGCACTGAACTTCAGTCACCAGAACGGCATCATCCACCGCGACGTCAAGCCGGCGAACATCATGATCAGCAGCACCAATGCGGTCAAGGTGATGGACTTCGGCATCGCGCGCGCGATCGCCGACAGCGGCAACAGCGTCACCCAGACCGCGGCGGTGATCGGGACGGCCCAGTATCTGTCGCCCGAGCAGGCCCGCGGCGACAGCGTGGACGCCCGGTCCGACGTCTACTCGCTGGGTTGCGTGCTCTACGAAATCCTCACGGGCGAACCGCCTTTCACCGGAGACTCGCCGGTCGCGGTCGCCTACCAGCACGTGCGGGAGGATCCGATTCCGCCGTCGCACCGGCACGAGGGCATCTCCGCCGACCTCGACGCCGTCGTGCTCAAAGCGCTGGCCAAAAACCCGGACAACCGCTATCAGACCGCCGCCGAGATGCGCGCCGATCTGGTGCGGGTGCACAACGGCGAACCGCCCGAGGCGCCCAAGGTGCTCACCGATGCCGACCGGAGCTCGCTGCTCGCCGCGGGCGGGAACGCCCCTGGCCCGCGCACCGACGCGCTGCCCCGGCAACCCCTCAGCCGTATCGACGACCGCAACGGCGCCTCGGTCGGACGCTGGATCGTCGCGGTCGCTGCGCTGGCGGTGCTGACGATCGTCGTCGTCATCGCCTTCAACACCTTCGGCGGCACCACCCGCGATGTGCAGGTGCCCGACATGCGGGGCCAAGTCTCCGCCGACGCCATTGCCGCGCTACAGAATCGCGGCTTCAAAACGCGCACCCTGCAAAAGCCCGATTCGACGATCCCGCCCGACCACGTCATCAGCACCGACCCCGGCGCCAACGCGTCGGTCAGCGCGGGCGATGAGATCACCATCAACGTCTCTACCGGTCCCGAACAGCGGGAAGTGCCCGACGTCTCCTCGCTGGGTTACGCCGACGCGGTCAGCAAGCTCAAGGCCGCCGGCTTCAGCAAGTTCAAGCAGGCCAATTCGCCGTCGAGCCCGGAATTGCTGGGCAAGGTGATCGGCACCAACCCGCCGGCCAACCAGACGTCGGCGATCACAAACGTGATCACCGTGATCGTCGGCTCGGGACCGGAGACCAAGCAGGTGCCCGACGTAGCGGGCCAGACCGTCGACGTCGCGCAGAAGAATCTCACCGTCTATGGCTTCACCAAGGTCACGCAGGCACAGGTGGACAGCAACCAGCCGGCCGGTGAGGTGATCGGCACCAATCCGCCTAAGGGCCAGATGGTCCCGGTGGATTCGGTGATCGAGCTGCAGGTGTCCAAGGGCAACCAGTTCGTCATGCCCGACCTGAGCGGCATGTTCTGGACGGATGCCGAGCCGCGGTTACGAGCGCTGGGTTGGACCGGGGTGCTGGACAAGGGGCCCGACGTGGACGCCGGCGGCTCCCAGTCCCACCGGGTGGTGTATCAGAATCCGCCGGCCGGCACCGGTTGCAACCGGGACGGGATCATCACGCTGAAGTTCGGCCAGTAGCCGCCGGCTCGGCCGGGAAATAGGGCTGCACCGCCGTCCGCACCTCGTTCTCGAGCCGGCGGACCAGCGTGTCGTCGCGCGCCCACCCGCAGTAGGCGAGCCAGTTGGCGAGCATCCGATGCCCGCCCTCGGTCAGGATCGACTCCGGATGGAACTGGACACCGTGAATCGGTAGCTCGCTGTGCCGCACCCCCATGATGACGCCGCCGCGGGTGCGCGCCGTCACCTCCAGCACCGGGGGCAGCGACTCTGGAATTATGGTCAGCGAGTGGTAACGGGTCGCGGTGAACGGATCCGGAAGTCCTTGCAGCACACCGGTATTGGTGTGGAAGACGCTGCTGGTCTTGCCGTGCAACAGTTCGGGCGCGCGGTCCACCGTGGCCCCGAAGGCGACGCCGATGGCTTGGTGCCCGAGGCAGACCCCGAGCAGGGGGGTGCGCTCGGCGGCACACGCGCCCACCAGACCGATCGAAGCGCCCGCGCGCTCCGGGGTACCCGGACCGGGGCTGAGCAGCACACCGTCGAACCGCGTCGCGACGGCGGCCTCGTCGGAGAGTCTGGTGTCGTCGTTGCGCCACACCTCGGCCTCGACGCCCAGCTGGCCGAGGTACTGCACCAGGTTGAACACGAAGCTGTCGTAGTTGTCGACGACCAGGATCCGCACCGTGTCAGGTTACCGTCCGCCGAAAATCAATAGCCGATGGTTCCCATGGGCTGCGCGAAATGCAGCCGGTCCGGCTCGGTGTGGCCGACGATCTGCACGTCGGGCTTGACCTCTTCCCGATAGCCGAGCCCGAATCGGACCACGTACTGGCGGTACAGGATGACCAAGGGAGCGGCGGCCAGGGCGGCCTGCATGGCGGCTGCGTTGCCGATCGCGGTGACCGTGTAGGGCGGGCTGTAGGTGCGCCCGTTGAGCAACAGGGTGTTGCCGACGCAGCGGGGCACCGAGGTGGCGATGATCCGCTGGTCCTGCATCTGGATCGCCTCGGCGCCGGCGCTCCACAACGCGTTGAGGACGGCTTCGATGTCTTGCTGGTGCACCACCAGGTCGTCGGGGGATGCATCGCGCGGGAAACGGCCGTTGGCGTCCCGTTGGGCGTCGTCCAAGGTGACAGTGAGGCCCGGCCCGTGCACCGGGTTCATGTCCGCCTCGGCGGCGAGCTCGGCGGAGCGTCGCAGCATCGCCGCCAACGCCAGATCCGAGGACCGTCCGTGCGCGGCATCGATCTTGCCGGCCAACGAGTCGCGTTGGGCGTTGAGATGATTCACCGACGCTTGGGCCTCGCGAACCAGATCGACCAGCCGCGGGGCGTCACTGCGGCGAATCTCGGCGCCGCCGGACACCCCGTGGGTGGCAGCGAGGAGCAGGCCGGCCGACAGGCACACCACCGGGACGCCGAAGCGCCATGGTGACCGGCGTCCGTCGCTCATTCTGCTCTCCAATTTCCTGGTCGGCGTGCCAGGTGAGTTAGTCTCGTAGCCAAGCTGTGCGTGCAGCTGCGGTCTTTATCGTTGCACCCCGTCCACTCACCGTCTTGTTGAGGTAATCATGCCCAAGTCCAAGGTCCGCAAGAAGAACGACTTCGCCGTCAGCGCGGTCAGCCGCACGCCGGTGAAGGTGAAGGTCGGACCGTCGAGCGTGTGGTTCGTTGCCTTGTTCGTCGGCCTCATGCTGATCGGACTCGTCTGGCTGATGGTGTTTCAGCTGGCCGCTGTCGGCAGCCAGGCACCGACCGCCCTTAACTGGATGGCGCAGCTGGGCCCGTGGAACTACGCCATCGCCTTCGCTTTCATGATCACCGGTTTGTTGCTGACGATGCGCTGGCACTGAGCGACGCCCGCCGCGGAATGAATTCATTTTCAGGTTGCTCCGTTACTGCGCCAGCAAAATTCCTACCCCCCAATCACACGCGTGTGATTTATCCCCACTGTTGATAGCGTCTGTGGATAACTCCATAGGCCGTGGTGGGAGGGGCTGAGTCGCGCGTGCAGCAAACGCAATGGGAGCCCAGGACGACGGGAATCGCTGGTTGCGGGGCCGCCGGTGTACTGATGGCTATCGCGAGTGTGACCGTGGTCACAGACGCGCCGGGGCGGATTCTGACGGGGATTGCCGCGGTGGGTCTGGTCTTGTTTGCGGGCGCGACGTGGCGCGCGCGACCGAAGCTGGCAATTACCGCCGACGGCTTGCTGCTGCGGGGATGGTTCCGGACGCAGGTATTACGACCCGACGACATCAAGATCATCCGGATCACCGAGTTCCGCCGCTATGGCCGCAAGGTCCGGCTCCTCGAGGTGGAGGCGGCCGACGGCGGCCTGGTGCTCTTCTCCCGCTGGGACCTCGGGACGGACCCGCTGGAGGTGCTCGACGCATTGACCGCCGCCGGTTACGCGGGACGTCACCCGCACTGACCGCGGCGTCCGGCGAGCCGGCCTACGAGATGGTGATCGACTCGATGACGACCGGCTCGGTGGGGCGGTCGTTGCTGTCGGTGGACGTCGTCGCGATCGCCTCGACCACCCGCTGCGATTCGGGGTCCGTCACTTCGCCGAAGATCGTGTGCCGCCGGTTCAGGTGGGGCGTCTTGCCGACCGTGATGAAGAACTGGGAGCCGTTGGTGCCCGGACCCGCGTTCGCCATCGCCAGCAGGTACGGCTTGTCGAATTGCAGTTCGGGGTGGAACTCGTCGGCGAACTTGTAGCCCGGGCCGCCACGCCCGGTGCCGGTCGGGTCGCCGCCCTGAATCATGAAGCCCTGGATCACCCGGTGAAAAACCGCGCCATCGTAGAACGGACCGGAGGACCCGCCCGACGCGTTCTGGGTCGAGTACTCCTTGGTGCCCTGCGCCAGGCCAACGAAGTTGGCGACGGTCTTCGGCGCGTGGTTTCCGAACAAGGCGACTTTGATGTCGCCGCGATTGGTGTGGAGCGTGGCGGTCGCGGTCTGATGGGGGCTGTTGGTCACGGCATGTGAGTCTGCCACTACGCGCGGGCATGCCCGCACCCGGTGTCACTCAAGCGGAGCCGCCGCCGAAACTGCGTCGCGCGCATAACGGTTCCGTCGACGTCCTTATGCTGGCAGTCTGTTCAGCACGCACAGAAAGGCGGCAGATGAGCGCAAGGGCGGAATCCCGGCTGACCCCGCGGGAGCGACTGGCTCGCGGGCTGACCTACTCGACACTGGGTCCGGTGGACGTCACCCGGGGAGTCGTCGGCCTGGGTGTCCAGTCGGCGCAGTCGACCGCATCGCAGATCCGCCGCAAATACCAAGAAGGGCGCCTGGCCAGGGAACTCGCCGCGGCCCAAGAGACGCTCGCCCAAGAGCTGGCCGCCGCGCAGGAAGTGGTCGCGGGACTGCCTCAGGCGCTTCAGGACGCCCGGCGGGGGCAGCGGCGCGGCAGGCGCCCGTGGGTTATCACGGGAGTCGCTGTCGCGGTGCTCGCCGGCGGCGCCGTCGCGTTCAGCTTGGTGCGGCGCTCGGTGCAGGCGAAGCCTCAGGAACCCCAGTCGCGGCCGCCCAGCGTCGACGTGCAGCCGCGCCCCTGAAAGACCGGCCTCTCCTACGGCATCGCGTCGGCCCAGTCGATGTGCCCTTCGAGGCCAAGCGTTCTCGCCATCTCCCGGTAGCGATCTCTGAAATGCGAGTACGCCTCCCTATCGCATCGAGCCCGCGCCAGAAGTGCGCGCATCCGCTGCAGCCAAATCTCACGTATCGCCAGACCCCCATCGGCCGGCGCGACCGCTAACCGCTCGATTGCGGACTCTGCTTCGGCGACGTCACGTTCGGTCCCCCGGTCGAGCAAGGTCTCCACCAGAATGCCCGTAGTCGGAATGCCCCATGAGAGCATCTGTCCGCCGCGGGCGAGGTGGTCGACGGCGGCGCACATCTGCGGTATCGCTAGGTCGCGATCCCCTCGGCGGGCCGCCTCACGCGCCACGTATGCGTCAAGTAGCGGTAGATCGCACAAGAAGTGCCCGCCGCGCAGGAACACTTCGTGGACTTCCGCCAGCAGCTCCTGCCCGCGGTCACGCTCGCTGTCCGTGTGGCGGTGCACCAGCGCAAGCCCCAGGGTCAACCAGGCGAAGCCCAACTGCAGGTTGTCGCCGGACCGTTCGGCAATGGTCAACGCATCCTCGATCTCCCGCACCGCGGAATCGTCGGGCCGCAGCGCGCCGGACGGTATCCCCGCGGAGTAGACGTAGCTGACGAGGGTGACGTAGGACAGCGAGTCGGCGCCGTGCGCCACGGCCAGGCCGCGCCGCAGGTCCTCCTGCCATCCCGAACGACCCAGGGCATAGCGGGCGATGGCGCGCTGCGCGAAGCCGAGCGCCAGGGGAGACCCGAAAAGGAGGTTGCCCTTGGCGGGGTCACCGGCGGCCAGGTCGATGACCCGCTGGGACAGGCGAAGCATCTCAGACCACTCGCCGCTTGCCATCTTGGCGCGGATCGGCGTGAAGGACAGCCCTACCGTCAACGTGGGATCGCCGATGGACTCGACGAGGGTCACGGCCTCCGAAGCCAGCCGCGACGCCTCGGGCACCCGGTCCTGGTACGTGTGATCCGCCACTAGCGCTGCCATGGCGATGGCCAGTGACGCCTTGTCGCCTGCGGCGTTGCACAACCTCCGCAATTCGTCGAAGCGATCGCCAGCCACACTCATACGGACGCGCCAGGCGGTCGCGCACAACATAGTGCGCGGTGCGATGCGCATGGCTGCTCGGTCCGGGTCCTCGGCGGGTAACGCATCGGCGATCTTTCTGGCACTTTCCCAACCCAGACGCGCCGCGGCGATGTCGCGGTAAGTCGCCCACATCGCCGCGCGCATGTGCCACCCGTAGGCATCCCGCAGGTCGCCCGCGGCTTCGAGGTGTTCGGCGATCAGTGCCGCGTTCTGGTCGGCCGATTCCGGCTCGCGGGCCTCGATGGCGGCGGCCAGACGCCGGTGCATCTGGGCGCGGTCGGATTTCAGTTGTGATTCGTAGGCCACGGTGCGGATCAGCGGGTGGCGGAACGCGAACTCGGCTCCCGGAGTGAAACGGACCTGATCAATCAGCGCGGCGCTGAGGAGCCCGTCGAGGGCAGGGGCATTGCCGACCGCGGCGAGCAACTCGGGCGTGAAGCGCGAACCGATCACCGCGGCGGCATTCAGCGTCTGCTTGGCAGCGGGATCCAGACGGTCGATGCGCGCGGCGATGGTGGCCTGCAGGTTCGCCGGAACGGTGACGTCGGCGAGGTCTGTGGCGCACGTGAAACCGCCGCGGTCGCCCTCGAGCACGCCGCGCTCGGCGAGTTCGCGGACCATCTCCTGTGCGAAGAACGGGTTCCCGCCGGCCCGTTCGGCAAGAATCGACTTGATCCCGGTGACCGACGGATCGGCGCCCAACAACTCGTCGAGCAACGTTGCGGTTTCCGACTCGCTCAACGGCGCCAACGAGATCGTCTGCGCGCCAGGTACATTGGCGAGCACACCGCGGTACTCGGGGCGGTACGTGATCAGCACCATCGACGGCGTTTGGGGGATGACGCTGAGCAATTCGGCCAGCAGCGACTCGCTGACCTCATCGATCCAATGCGCATCCTCGACGACGTAGAGAACCGGTTGGGTGCGGGTCAACGAGATTGAGTTGATCAGTGCCGTCAGCCGCCGGCGCCGCGCGTCGGGACGGATCGTGGGGGGCGGCGTCTCCGGGTCTCTAATTCCCATCAGGTCATACAGCAGCAGCACATCTTCATCGGACGCATCGGGCACGCTGGCGCGCACCTGTGCGCGCGCCGCCTCGTCGTCGAGCTCGGTTATCCGGGCGACGTCGCGCAGCAGGCCCGCCGCCACGAGGAAGGGGACATCGCTGGTATGCGACTCGCAGAACACCGACGACACCTCGACACCACGCTGGCGGGCCATCGAGACAGCCTCGCCAGCGAGTCGCGTCTTGCCGATGCCCGCCGGTCCGACAACACAAACCACGCATCCCCGGCCACTCACTGATCGATCCAAAAGGCCGGTGAGCGTGGTGAGTTCGAGGTCTCGCCCCACCAACGCGGCTCGCAGCTGGCCGCTTTCGTCATGCCCGCCGGAAATGCTCAGCAGACGGCGGGCCAGCACCGGGACGTCGCTGCCCTTTAAGTGAACCTCCTCGGCGTCGGCGAGCACGGTGGCGTACTGAACGAGTCGAGCGGTGGATTCGCTGAGCATCACTCCGCCCGGCGGCGCCACCGATTCCATCCGTTGGGCCATTCCGACCTGTTCACCGATTGCGGTGTAACGGAACGGTCCGGAACCGATTTCACCGGCGATCACCTGACCGGAGTTCAGGCCCACCCGCAACTGCAGCTCCACCGCGTCGCGCTCCCGGACCTCGACAGCGAGCCGCTTGATCTCGTCCTGAATACCCAGAGCCGCCAGGCAGGCGCGAACGGCGTGGTCTTCCATTGCTACGGGCGCACCGAATACCGCCATGATTCCGTCGCCGGTGAACTTGTCCACCGTGCCCCCGTAGCGGTGCACCACCTCCGTGCAACGGTTGACCAGTTCGGCCATGATCTCGCGCAACCGCTCCGGACCAACGGCGGTGGCGATGTCCATGGAGTGCACGACGTCCGCGAACAGCACCGACACTTGCTTGTACTCCGCATGCGCGGCGGGCTCGGCAACCGGCGCGCCGCATCCGTGGCAGAACCGCGCATTCTCGGGGAGATCGATGCCGCACGCCTCGCATGCTGCTACGGCCGTCATCCGACCCCTCCGCCAATCCGGGCCCCGCGTTTGCCGGGGTTCTCAAAGAATAGGCCGTTGGACGCTCCGCGAGGGAGTGTTGGCTTCACTCCGGGTGACGCCGGCGCGCGGGATCAAGCGTCGGCCGCCTCAATCCTTAGCAAAGCGGAACAGCCGGTACGAGGCCTCCCCGTTTTCCAGACGGCGGTAAATCAACGAGCCCGGTCCGCCTGCGTAGTCGTGGGCTATGCCGCGCAGAACGGCGATGTTCGGGAGGCGCCGGATGATCTGGTCGAAGAACCGGTTCTTCTCCAGGCCGCGCATGACCTCCGCGTTGATGGCGTTCCCCGAAATCAGGCGCAAGGGGATGGCGGTGAGGTCCGCCTCCCAGGCGGCGATCTGGTCGGCGTAGCGGATGTCGGCGTACAGGAAGTCCCCTCCCGGCCGCAGCACCCGTGCGACCTCGGCGAAGAACCGGGGGACGTTTCGGTAGTTGATCGCGGCTTCGACATTGATCACCGCGTCGAAGGAGCGATCGGGGAAGGGCAGGCTCTCGGCGTTTCCCTGCACGAAGTCCAGACCGGGTAGCTTGTGCCGCTTGCGGCAGAACTCTATGCCGACCGTGTTGAGATCCAGGCCGGTGTAGGAGGCCGGGTGCAGGGTCCGCATCAGATATGAAGCGCCGCCGCCGTGGCCGCAACTGACCTCCAGCACCTGTTTCCCGGTGAGATCCGCTTGGGTCGCCGTGCGGTGGTAGAGCTGAATGGGGTATCGGTCCGGCTCGTCGGAGGCCGCCAGCGGCAAGGCCATGGGCGGATCCTCCTCGTATCCGTAATTGAGGAACAGCACGTCGTCCCTGGTGAGCAGGCGGCTGAGCAACCGATAACCGTATTTGAAGCGCAAATCCAAGAGCTGCAGCGAGATTGGATTGCGGTTCAGCCGCTCGATCAGGCTCTCGGTTGCTGTACGTCGCAGCCGGTCGTCGTCTTCAACGCAAGCCCGGCGCGGTGGGAATGGCCGAGGTAACCTGACGCCCATGCTTAAGTGTCCCATCCCGACACTGCTGGGTGAACGCGCCAGTCTGCAGCCCAACCGGACGGCGTTCACCTTTATGAATTACGAACAAGACCAGGCCGGCATTGCCGAGAGCGTGACGTGGGCGCAGTTGTATCGCCGCGCGCTCAACGTCGCGCAGGAGCTCAGGCTTCACGGGTCAAGAGGTGACCGCGCCGTGATTTTGGCGCCGCAGGGACTCGACTACATCAGCGCGTTTCTTGGCGCACTACAGGCTGGGCTCATCGCGGTTCCCCTCGGTGGCGCCAGCGACGAACGCGTTGGTGCGGTGCTGCGAGACGCATCGCCCTCCGTCGTTCTCACGACGTCCAGCGTCGCGGCCGATCTCGCCCAGCATGCCGGCTCGATGTCCAGTGAATCCGCTCCATCGATTATCGAGATCGACTCGCTGGAACTCGACTCGAAGAAACGGCCCGCGGCGCGGTTCGACATTTCGGCGGACACCGCCTATTTGCAGTACACGTCCGGCTCGACCCGCACCCCCGCGGGCGTTATGGTTTCGTACGCAAACATCATGGCCAATTTCGAGCAGATCAATGCCGGCTTCTTCGGAGACCACGGGGGTGTTGCCCCACCGGATACCACGGTGGTGTCCTGGCTGCCGTTCTACCACGACATGGGTTTGCATCTCGGAATCATCTTTCCCATTCTGACGGGATTCCACACCGTGCTCACCAGTCCGGTCTCGTTCCTGCAGCGGCCGGCCCGGTGGATGCAATTGCTGGCGAACAACATTCACGCCTTGTCGGCTGGGCCCAACTTCGCTTTCGATCTGGCGGCTCGGAAGACATCCGACGACGACCTGGCCGGGCTTGATCTCGGCAGTGTGCTCAGCATCCTCAACGGCAGTGAGCGGGTACAGCCGGCGACACTGCAGCGCTTCAGCGAGCGGTTCGCCTCCTTCAACCTCCGCGACCGAGTGTTGCGGCCCTCATACGGGATGGCAGAAGCGACGCTCTATGTCGCGACCCGCGAAGCGGGTCAATCACCCCGAGTTGTTGATTTTGAATCCGAAACGCTGACCGTCGGCCACGCGAAGCGCTGCCCCAGCGGAACCGGCACGCCCCTGGTCAGTTACGGCGCGCCCCGGTCACCAATGGTCCGCATCGTCGATCCCGAGACCCGCTACGAGTGCCCGGGGGGGACGACCGGCGAGATTTGGGTGCACGGCGGCAATGTCGGAGCGGGCTATTGGCAAAAACCCCACGAGTCCGAGAAGACATTCGGCGCAACGCTCGTCGCTCCGTCGGCCGGCACCCCCGAAGGGCCGTGGCTACGAACCGGAGATATGGGATTCCTCTCCGACGGAGAACTTTTCATCATCGGCCGGATCAAGGATCTGCTGATCGTCTACGGGCGTAACCATTCTCCCGACGACCTCGAGGCGACGATCCAGAGCATCGCGCCGGGGCGGTGCGCGGCGATCTCGGTTCCGGACGATGGCACGGAAAAGCTCGTCGCAATAATCGAGTTCAAGGGTCGGACCGACTCCAACGAGGCGGCGGTTGACGCCTTCGACGCCGTGAAACGCAAAGTCACCTCTGCGATATCCAACGTGCACGGCCTGAGCGTCGCCGATCTCGTTGTGGTAGCGCCCGGTTCGATTCCCATCACCACCAGCGGCAAGGTCCGGAGGGCGGCGTGCGTCGAACGCTACCGGCAAAATGAGTTCGCTCGTCTGGACGCCTAGCACCGCGGGGTTGTTGTGAAGTTTCCGAACCTGGTGCGCACCGAATCGGAGCGCACCGTCGCCGCCGTCCGGCACCGCCTACACCGCAACACTTCTCACTTCATTTGCGAAACCCACCTGCAGCTTCCTCCGCAGCCTCCGGCCGATCGCCGCACCCTCGTTTTCTTCGCTCACTTCGACCCCCAGGGGATCGTCGATCCGTACGTCGCCCATTACCTCACGGCGCTGCACGACCTCGGGGCGACCATCGTCTTCGTCTCCGGCTCGCCCACCCTCACGCCGGAATCGGTCGCTTCCATCCGCTCCCTGTGTGCCGGGATTTACACCCGCCGCACGCTGTCTTTCGACTTCGGCTCGTGGCACCTCGCATGGTCCATCCTCACGCAGCACGGCTGGTCGCTCGATCAGTTCGACCGTTTCGTCGTCGCCAACGACAGCGTGTTCGGTCCGCTCTTTCCCCTTCAAGAGATGTGGGGCTCATTCCACGACGCGGACATGTACGGTGCCATCGAAAACACCCAAATGGTCACCCATCTCCAATCATTTTTCCTGGCTTGGGATCTCAACTCGCGCACCCGCCCGTTCCTCAACCAATTTTGGGATGATTTTCAGTATGTCGTCCACAAAGGCATGGTCATATTTCGGTACGAGATCGGCATCTCCGCGCGTGCTCGCAGAGCAGGGCTGAGCGTCAAACCGTTCGTGTCCGCCGGCGCCATCGAAGCCGCCTACCCCTGCCCCTCGGCATATCCGTGGGCCCGCAGACGGTCCGCGCGAAACAACGGCACCCTTTACTTGTGGGACAGCCTCATCGAGGACTTCCGATTCCCGTTCCTCAAGGCGAACCTGGCGCGCTATGACATGCCGTGGCATGCGTCCATGTCGCACCTGCGCGACGTCATCGAGCAACACACCGCCTATCCTTTCCAACTGATCCAATCGAACGTCGACAGACTCGGCCGGACAGCGCCCTCCCTGTTCAGCGGCTATGCCCGCCCGACGGCCAGTTGGAGACGCCCTGAAGCGCGCGAACGCTTTTCGGCCAGGACTGCCGGTTCAACATGAACGACGCCGTCAGCTCAGATGCTGCTTACACCCGCAACTACCAGCATTAGCCCCACGACAGCGGGGACGACGACGAGAATCCGCCGCCGATGAGCGACAGCCCATTTCTCCAGCTGCACCATGGCCGCCTGAGTTTTCGCCGGCATCACCAAATAGCTGACGAGCGGGACCTCGACGAGAACAAGCACCACGAGGGTGAATATCACGACTGCCCCAAGTTGGGTGCCGATCGCGGCCCTCGAGGAGACGATCATGATGAGCACGACGAGATAGTCGACAGGTGGCACCGTCGATAGCAGGCCGACTGCAAACGCCACCCACGGATTCCCACCTTGCAACGCATGACGGACGCGGGCCCTGAAACGTGCCGGTGCGCTTAGTGTGAGCGGTTTGACGGCCGGCGCCGGCGGGCCGCCCGCGTACGCCGATGCTCCTGCCGCGATCAATAGGGCGAGCACGCCGATGGCGATTTGGAAATAGCCGCCCGTGAAGCGCGCGACCGTGGACCTCATACCTTCCATAACCGCCGGTAGGGAATTGCCGAGCAGTGCAAAGGCGGCAAAGCCTGGAGCAATGCCCGCTGCCAGGCCGCCCACCCAGTATGCAAGTAGGTTGTGCCGGGGCCGGGGTCGTGACATCAAGACTCCGCCGATGACAAGCCGCGTCGGGTCGAGCGACACCCAAAGTGCGATCGCCAACAACGTGCCCCACATCATCTGACGCCCACCCCGAGGGCGGCGTCTTCAAGGAGATCGGCTGCGGCTGCGACGCTTTCGGCAGGCTTGGTCATGTGCCTGGCGATTTCACGGGCTCGGTTCGCGTATTGCGGCGCAAGCAGCTTGCGGAGGTGCGCGGCCAGCGATCCCCCGGTGGTGGTCGATAGGCGCCGGGCGCGGCCGACTCGCATTCGTATGACCTGGGCCGCCCATAGCGGCTGTTCGGCCACGTCCCAGAGGATCAACGTAGGAATCCCCGCCCGCAGGCCCGCGGCCGTGGTGCCTCCGCCACCGTGGTGGACGATCGCGCGGCAGATCGGAAGGACGGCCGTATAGTTCAGCGGGCCCACTAGCCTTACCTGTTCGGGATCCAAGCTGCAGCGGGAGCCGCTCGCGCCGGAATAGATCAAGGCCCGTTCGCCGAGCTCAGCGCACACCGTGGCAATCATGGTGATCGTGTCGGCGGGGGCTTGAACCGGTGTGCTGCCGAAACCGAAGTAGATGGGCGGCGTTCCCGCGGCGATCCACGAAGCCACCTCACCGTCGGCATCCGTCGGCAGGTCCATGGTCAGCGCGCCCACGAAGGGTCGCCGGCCTTTCCACTCCGCCGTGAGCCCCGGGAAGCAAACCGCGTCGTAGGCCTGGATTTCGAGCGATCCGCGCTCCGCCATCCGTTGCACCGCGGGGGCCGCTGTCCGGGGTAGGCCCAATTCACGACGTTGCGCGTCGTCGACGTCCTTGGTGATTCGCCAATACAGCCACCAAGCCGCCCTCAACGTGGAGCGGACCAGGGGAGCCGGCGAGGGTATCGACGGAAGGGCGAGCCGGCCATTGACGCAGATCGGCATGTGGTGGAGTGCCGCACACGGAACGTCGTAGTACTCGGCGACATTGGCGACGACCCCATGGTACGTCTGGCCGGTGACCAGCAGGTCGGCCCCGTCCGCGAGTGAAGTCAGCGTCGTGCTCATCTGCGCCCAGCCCTCGATGAACAGTTCCCTGACGTCGCGGACCAGGTTGACCGGATTCTGCAGCGTGAAGACATGGTGATGAAAATCCGCGAGCGCGTTAACCTGCTTATCCGAATCCGGCCCGTACCCCACCGCACCAAGCCCGGCCGATTCCACGAAGTCCACCAGGTTGGGCGGAACGGCCATGCGCACTTCGTGCCCTCGTCGCAGCAGCTCCAGACCCATGGCGGCGCAGGGCTCGACGTCGCCTCGGGTGCCGTGGGCGGCCAAGACAACCTTCATCGGCGCGGCCCGGCCCGTCAGTCGTCGTCCGCGTAGGCGAGGTCCGTGACTTCAGCCATAGGTGCACCTCCGGGACGGCCGTTCACGACTCGGCTGAAGACGGATTTCAACGCATTCAGGTATCGGGTCACCGAGTCCCTTGCCATGGGATTGTTGGGAAAATTCACCCATATCGACACCTCGTCGAAGAGGCGAATCACCGAGATATACACGTGCGCCGGATCCCTTGGGTCGCAGTAGATCCGGATGTTCGCATCCTTCATGTGCGAGGCGACGGTCGCGGAGAACGGCGGCAGCCCCGTATCCATGTAGTTGACCATGGTGCAGTTGGGACCCCACGGTCTGAGCCACGGCGCCAACTTCAATACGTCGTTGAATGACACATCCGCCAGATCGAGATTCGAATCGAAGGAACCCTGCGCCGCACGGGCGGTCTCTTCAAAAGAGGTCGGATTGACGGGGACAGTCAACGGAACCACGCCGGTGAACCACCCCATCGTGGAGAACTCCGCCAACGACCTGCGCTTGTCGGTCGGAGTAAGTCCGTAATATGTTGGCGCACCGGTGATCGCATATTCGGCTAGCGCCACGCAGGCGAACAAACCGCCGCTGAACCGGGCCCCTGCTTGCGTGCAAAGGGATTCGAATTCGGCTGTCTGGTCCTGATCCATCAGCCGCTCCACCGCGAGGTCACCACCAGTGGGTACCGACAAGTCACCGAGAGGGAGGGGGAAGTCCGGCAGGGTCCCGCCGTTGTCTTCGGCGAACTCGATCCACTTGCGAACCTCAGGGGAGGCCGGGCTCAAGGCCGACAGTCGCTGCTTTTCCCGAATGCAGAAATCGTCGTGACTGGCCGGGGGTGGTGACTGAACGAGCGCCCCGCCCTTAACCAGGACGCGGTAGTTCATCAGGATCTCGGTATACAAGCCCGAGAGGATCGTCGGGTCACAGTGGATGTGATCGACGATCGAGAAAAACGTGAAGTGGTCCGCACGCTGAATGATGCCGAACCTGAAGCAATCCCATTGCACCGGATCAGGGGTGGACAGCACGAACTGGTGCCACTCGCTTGTCGTCATCTCCTCGTGCCGGACGGGCATGAATTCGATGTCGGCGGGATCGTCGATGGTATGCCGGACAATGGTTTCCGCATCTTGGTACACGAACCAACTGTGATACGTCTTGTGCCGGCGAAGGTGTGCGTTGATGACGTAACTCATGGCTCGGATATCGCACCGCCCGGGTTCGTCGCCAGAGCCGATCACTAGCCGGGCGTAGTTGAGGCCCCGGGCCGCATACCGTGAAAAGCCGCGCAGGTGGGCTTCTTGCATGGCACTGAGCGGAACGTCGCTGATCGGGGCCTGCAAGACTTTCTCAACCGAGGCCGGCGACGCTCGCCAAGACACGACCCTGCCCGGCTCTGGTACCCAGTCACGCACCGTTCCCACGAACAGCCCGCGCGCTGGGCCTGCACCTACGAACACTCTTGTCCCTTCAATTCCTTGGGCGAGCGGACATGTCGACGTGCAGTGTGTCGGGGCCGTCGTCTGCCGGCCATTGAGATTCCAGCGTCTCGGATAGCAGCCCGGCCAGGCCCCGAATCGTGGTGATGTCGTTGGTGGTGACGCGTATCCCTGTCTCGGCCTCGATGCGGGTGCGCAACTCGAGGTTGCCCATCGAGTCGAGGCCATATTCGGAGAGGGGGTGATCCGGATCGATGGTTCGCCGCAGGATCAGGCTGACCGCGTCGGAGATCATCCGGCGAAGGCGGATAGGCCGCTCCTCTGGTGGCAGCGCGCACAACTCGCTGAGCAATTCGCCCTTGCCCGCGGATGTCTGGTCCTTGGACCGGAATAGTTCGGCGAACTTGCTGCGCTGCGCGTAGGCGGCAAACCACGGCGTTCCCGTCATCCTTGCGTATCCGGAATACGGGCGGTCGTGGCACAGCAGGGCCTGGAACGCGTGGGCCCCCTCGTCGGCGGTGAAAGCGGTGTCACGCCAGTGCGCCAGGGCGGTGCCTTCGCCGCCCTGTCCGGGACCCACATCGTCACCGGCCTCGGCTCGGCGCTCGGTGGCCTGACCCACCTCGCCCCACAACGCCCAACCGATCGCGGTGGCGGGCAGCCCCTGGGTGCGCCGCCACCGCGCGAATGCGTCCAACCAGCCGTTGGCCGCCGCGTAGGCCGCCTGCCCGGGCGAGCCCACCAGACCTACCGCCGAGGAGAACAAGCAGAACCAGTCCAGGTCAAGAGCGACCGTGGCTTGGTGTAAGTTCCACGCTCCGTGGACCTTTGGCGCCCAATTGCGGTCGATCAGATCGTCGGTCATGTTGGCCAGCATTGCGTTTTCGAACACCGCTGCCGCGTGCAGGACCCCGCGCAACGGAAGCCCGGTCGCGGTCGCGGCGGCGACCAGGCGCGCCGCCGTGCCGGCTTCGGTGATGTCGCCGCACTCCACGTCGATGTCGGTGCCCATCGCCCGCATGAACTCGATCGTTTCCAGCGTCTTGGAATTGGGCTGGCCGCGCGAACTGAGCACGATGCGGCCGCAACCCGCGGCGGCCATCTTCTCGGCGAGGAAAACGCCGATGCCGCCCAAACCGCCGGTGATGATGTAAGAGCCGTCAGGACGGAACGCCGGGACGTGCTCGGGCGGTACCACGACTCTGGTGTGCCCGGACTGGGGCGCGTCGAGCACGAACTTGCCCGTGCGCTCCGCGTCGCTCTTCACGCGCAGAGCCGTGGCCGCAGCGGCCATCGGGTAGTGAATGATCTCAGGTAACGGCGATTCACCGTCTGCCACGTGGCGGTACACCGTGGCCAACAGTTCGTTGATCCGGTTCGGGTGACTCTCGGACAGCCTTGTCAGATCGATGTGATGAAGCGTCATGTTGCGGTGTAACGGGAAGGGGACCGGCTGCGTGTTCGCATGGCCATCGTGCTTACCGATCTCCACGAATCGCCCGCCGGCCGCCAGCGCGTCCAGCCCTGCCCGCTGCGCGGGGCCGGTGAGTGAGTTGAGCACGATGTCCACGCCCTCGCCGTCGGTGTCGCGGCGTACCTGCTGAGCGAATGCGGTGCCGTGCGAGTCGTAGACGTGCTGGATGCCCCCGTCGCGCAATAGCCTTCGCCGCTCCTCGCTGCCGGCGGTGGCAAAGATCTCCGCTCCTGCGGCACGGGCGATCGCGATCGCAGCCTGCCCGACACTACCGGTGGCGCAGTGGATCAGGACACGGTCGCCGGCGGCGATCCTCGCCTGATCGTGTAGCCCGTACCAGGCGATGGCGTGCGGTGTGCTCACGGCGGCCGCCTGGTCATCCGCGAGGCCGGGTGGCAACGTCACCGCGAGGCGGGCGTCACAGGTGACAAATGTTGCCCAGCAGCCGTTTTCGGAGAACCCGCCGACATGGTCGCCCACCCGGTGAGTTGTCACGTCCGGGCCGACCGCGCTCACAATGCCGGCAAAATCCTTGCCGAGCTGTGGTGCATCCCCGTCGCTACCGGAGTCCTGTCCCGAGGCGAAGAGGAGATCGGCGAAGTTGATGCTGGATGCGGTCACCGCGATCTCGATCTCTCCGGGCACGGGCGGAACGCGTTGGAACGCAGCCAGTTCCATTGTTTCCAGGTCGCCAGGCGTGCGGATCTGTACGCGCATTCCGGCCCGCGTGTGGTCCACGACGGCGGTCCGCCGCTCCTCAGGGCGTAACGGGGCGGGCGTCAGGCGCGCCACGTACCACTGGCCGTTGCGCCAGGCGGTCTCGTCCTCCTGCGAGGGCCCCAGCAGCTGGCGTGCCAGCTGCTGGGCGTCGGTGTTCTCATCCATGTCGATGTGGGCGGCTCGCAGATGCGGATATTCAGTGCTGATCGCTCGCACCAGGCCGCGGAGCCCGGCCTGCTCCAGGTTCGTCGTAACCCCGGGCAGCACCGCCTGGGCGGCGCGGGTCACCACGTACAGGCGCGGCGGTTCCGAGTCGAATTCGGTGATCTCCCGGGTGATTCGCACCAGGTGACGCACGTAGTCCCCGCCGCGCAGGGCACACTCCTCGTCCGGGTTGCCGTTCCGGGGACCGGTGAGTATGACTACGCCGGCGACCCCGTGGCCAGCCAGATGGGAGGCGAGCGATTCGGCGTTGGCCCGGTGGTCCGAATGCTGCGGCCACGTCATGGTTATGCAGCCGGCGCCTTCGGCTTTCAACGCATCGGTCAGGCTCGTGGCCATGACCGCTGCCGTCGCAGAAGTGCTGATCAACAAGCAGGCTCCCGGTCCTACCTGGTCCACAGCGGGCAGCGTCCGCTGTTCCCACTCGATGGTCAGCAGCCGTTCGTTCAGCACGCGATCACGGTTGGCCTCCTCGGAGGCGCCGGTGCCGACTTGCAGCCCGCGCACCGCGACGAGGACGGTCCCGTGCTCATCGAGCACATCGAGGTCGGCCTCCAACCCGGGCCCGCTACCACATGTCACCCTCGTATAGCAGTAGCGCGCGGTGCGGGCGGGAGCGTAGGCACGGATCCGGCGTACGCGCAGGGGCAGCAGCAGGCCGGAGCTACCCGCGGCCCGGGCGGCGGAATGTGCCGCCACCGACTGGAAGCACGCATCCAGCAAGGCGGGATGCGCGCCGTAGGCGCTCTGTTGCGAGCGGATCGGGCCGGGCAGCCCGACCTCGGCCAGCAGCGTGCCCACCCCCTCGTCCGCGCGGTGCACCGCGGCCAGTCCGGCGAAAGCCGCACCGTACTGCAAACCGTGCTCGTCGAACTGCTTCCGCAACTCGGCCCCCTCCAGCCGGCGCGAGTGGGCCGCGAGCAGGGCGGGCATGTCGTAAGCCGGCGCGTCCTCATCCGCTGCAACATGCAGCACTGCCGTCGCCCGTCGGGTCCGGGAGCCGGCCTGGAAGGTCTCCACAACGAAATCGACGACGCCCGGCGAGGTCACCGACGCGGCCGCGGATATCGGCGTCTCGTCGTCCAGGAGCAGCGTCGCCTCGAAAGTGATATCCCGGACCTCGGATTGCTCGCCGAGGACGTTATGGGCAGCGGCCCATGCCATCTCGCAATAGGCCGCTCCCGGCAGGACCGGGACATTGTGGATCCGGTGGTCGCCCAGCCAGGGTTGCGCCGCGGTGCCGACCTCACCCTGCCAAACATGGCGCTCCGGCTCGTGCAATCGAACATGCGGCCCCATCAATGGGTGCACCGGGACGGTGCAAACACCGCGTGCCCGCGACACCTGACCGTTGCGGGTCAACAGCAGCGGGCGGTGGTTCCACGTCGGTAGTGGCGCGTCCACCAGCCGTCCCCCCGGGCAGGTCACCGAGAAATCGATTGCGGCGCCGGCACTGTGCAGATCCGCGAGGAATCCGCGCAGTCCGTGCGGCAGCTCCTGATCCCGGCGCATGGCGGCGAGTGCGGCCAGCGGCATGCCGAGTCCGGCGGCAGTCTGCTCGACCGCGTGGGTCAGTAGGGGATGCGGAGCCAACTCCGCGAATACCCGGTAGCCGTCCTCCAACGCCGCCTGCACGGCTGCGGCGAAGCGCACCATGTGGCGGAGATTGTCCGACCAATACCAGGCGTCGCACACGGGTTCCTCGCGCGGGTCGAACGCGGTCGCGGAGTAGAAGGGCACCTCGGGTGTCATGGGTCTGAGCTCCGCCAGCACGTCGGACAGCTCGTCGAGGATCGGGTCGACCTGTGGGGAGTGCGAGGCGACATCGACGGCGATCTCGCGGGCCAACACGTCTCGTTGCTCCCACGCTGCGACCAGATCGCGCACCGCCTCGGTCGCGCCGCCGATCACCGTGGACTGCGGCGAGGCCACCACTGCCAGCACGACGTCGTCGACGCCGCGAGCCATCAGCTCCAGCAGCACTTGCTCGGCCGCCAGTTCCACCGACGCCATCGCCCCGGAACCTGCGATCGTCGACATCAGCCGCGAGCGGCGGCAGATGACGCGTACGCCGTCCTCCAGCGATAGCGCTCCCGCCACAACCGCGGCCGCGGCCTCGCCCATCGAGTGACCGATCACGGCGCCCGGCCGCACCCCGTAGGCGCTCATCGTGGCCGCCAGCGCGACCTGCATGGTGAACAGGGCGGGCTGGATCCGGTCGATCCCGCTCACGGCGGAGGGCGCCGAAATCGCTTCAGCCACCGAGAATCCCGACTCCCGGGCGATCAGCGGCTCCACCTCGGCCACTGTCGCGGCAAACACCGGTTCGGTCGCGAGCAGGTCGGCGCCCATCGCGGCCCACTGCGAACCCTGCCCGGAGAACAGCCATACCGGTCCTCGGTCGTCCTGCCCGACCGTTGGCTGGTATGGGAAGTCTCCTTCGGCGACCTCGGCCAAGCCCCGAGTCAGCTCTTCGAGATTGTCCGCGATAACCGACGTGCGCACCGGCCGGGGCGCACGTCGGCGAGCAAGGGTGTACGCCAGATCGGATGCCGTCAACCCCTGGGGGTGTGCGTCGATCCAGTCGGCGAGCCGCCCCGCGGTTCGCCGCAGTCCGGCGGCCGAGGTGGCTGACAGCGGGAAAAGCAGCGGGCCCGCGATGCCGGCCGAGGCCGGCGCGTATTCGGGTACGTTCCCGCCGGGAGCTTGCTCCACGATCGCGTGCACGTTGGTCCCCGAGAATCCGTACGACGACACCGCCGCGCGGCGGGGTCCGTGGTGGCCGTTGCTGGGCCACGACGTATTGTCTTGTGGCACAAAGAGGTTGGTTTCGATTTGGGCCATTTCATCGGGCAGCCGGGTGAAGTGCAGATTGCGCGGAATCACACCGTGCTGCACCGCGAGGACCGCCTTCATCAGCCCCAGCGCTCCGGCGGCCGACTGGGTGTGCCCGAAGTTGGTCTTCACCGATGCGAGCGCGCACGGCCCGTCGAGGCCGTATACCTCTGCCAGGCTGGCGTATTCGATCGGGTCACCCACCGGCGTGCCGGGGCCGTGCGCCTCGACCATGCCGACGGTACGGGCGTCCACATCCGCCAGGGCCAACGCGGCCCGGTAGGCCTCGACCTGTGCGGCGTGCGATGGCGTCACAATATTCACCGTGCGGCCATCCTGGTTAGCGGCCGTGCCCCGGAGCACGGCCAAGATCCGGTCGCCGTCGCGAAGCGCATCCGGCAACCGCTTGAGGAGAAGCACGGCGCAGCCCTCCCCGGCAACAAACCCGTCGGCGGCGACGTCGAACGCATGGCAGCGCCCTGTCGCAGAGAGCATTCCGATGGCTGAACCCGAACAGGATTTGCGTGGTTCGAATGACACCGAGGCTCCACCCGCCAGGGCGATATCGCTCTCATCGTCATGCAGGCTGCGGCAAGCCAGATGCACCGCCGCCAGGCCGGATGAGCAAGCCGTATCCACGGTCATCGCCGGGCCGCGCAGCCCCATCGTGTAGGCGATCCGGCCGGAGCCCATGGCGAAGCTGTTGCCCATGTAGCCGTACGGCCCCTCCAGGGCGTTGGCCTCGGCGTGCACGAACTGGTAGTCGTCATGCATCAGTCCCATGAAGACGCCGGTCCGCGATCCGGCCAGCGCGTTGCGAGTCAGACCGGCGTGCTCCATCGCCTCCCAGGAGGTCTCCAGCAGCAAACGGTGCTGCGGATCCATCGCGGTCGCTTCGTTTTCGGTGATGCCGAAAAACTCGGGATCGAAACCGGCGACGTCGTCCAGGAATGCGCCCCATTTCGACAGCGACCGGCCAGGCACGCCGGGCTGCGGGTCGTAGAACTCGTCGGCGTCCCAACGATCCGGCGGAATTTCGGTGACCAGGTCGTCACCGCGGAGCAACGCCTCCCATAACCGTTCTGGTGAGTCGATGCCTCCGGGCAGCCGGCAAGCCATGCCGATGACGGCAACGGGAGTGACTAACGGACCCGAAGACATTGCCCATCCTCAGTCCGCACCCCGCTCGATATTGGCCCGAACAAAGCAATTTCCTCCTCGCGGCAAAGGTGCAGATGCGTCGTGGGCCGCCTCATCGCTGGCTGGCACCCTCGCCGTCGCCGGGTTGCCTACTGCGACGTCGATCTTTGGGGTGTGTGGTCGGGCTTGGGCTTTCTCGCAGGTCAGCCGCCCCACAGCGGCTGCGATACACCGGTCACGCGATCGGTGTTTTCACATGTTAGCGGGATCACTATCGACCGGGACGTTAAACGCGCGACGATTCCCGGCGTGGCGTGAGTTACCTGAAATCGGTTTCGGCCGGGCCGTTATGCCGACTCCTACGATGCTCTTTCGCCATGCCCGACGACCGGGCGTCCGCGATCTGTGGAGCCTAGGGGAATCGAACCCCTGACACCCGCCTTGCAAAGGCGGTGCTCTACCAACTGAGCTAAGGCCCCTCAACGTGACTGGGTGGCTGACCGGTCGTGTCGTCCACCGCCACGTGCCAGACCTCGACTCCGCGTCGGGACCGCACCACCACCGCCGCCACCACAGCGATCAGTGTGATGGGCAGGGCAAGTCTTACGCAACGTCTTGACGGGCACATGGTTGTGGGCCTAGGAGGACTCGAACCTCCGACCTCTTCGTTATCAGCGAAGCGCTCTAACCGCCTGAGCTATAGGCCCGTACTCGGGGTACGGCCGAGCGACGAGATTACCGCAATCGCCGCCCCACCCCCAAAAACGCTAGTCGCGGTCGGCCAACGTCACTTCGATGCCGCCGATGAGATCGGTGGTCAGGTTGTAGACGAAGGCGGCGATGGTGGCCATCGCGGTCAGCAACACGATGTTGACCAAACCGATCAACACGGCGCCGCCGAAGATGGTGCCGCTCGAGACCAGCTCGCCGCTGCTGCCGCTGGTGTTGTTCAGCAGGTCGCCGACGTTGCTGTTCAGCTTCGACCAGACGCCCATGCCGCCGAGCACGAGGTACAGGAACGCGACGGCGATCATCCAGACGAAGAACAGGGCAACCGAGAGCAGCAGGGAGACCTTGAGCGTGCTCCACGGATCGATCCGGCGGATCTGCATGCTGGCCCGCACAGGGCCGCGCGGCCGCCGGGACACCTGGGTGTGGCTTTCGCGGCCTTCGCGGCCCTCCCGGCTTTCGGAGCCCGACGAACGGCCGGACCCCAGCGGGCTCGCAGCCTCCGGCGTGCGGTCGGGCGGCGTCTTGCGCTGCGGCCCACGCGGCGTCGGGCCGGACAAGTCCGGCAACTCGCTGGCATAGGCCTCCGCCGGCGGCCCGTCCCCGCGCGCCGGCGGGGCGTCGGTCTCGTGCGGTTGGTTCTTCGCCTGCGGGGGCGCGCCGGCGCCTGGGGCCGCGGTGCCGGAGATGAAGCGGTTCAGCCGCGCCTCCACGCCGGTGGGCGGCCCCGAAGGCCGGGCCTCGGTCGGCGGCTCGGTCTGCCGCTGCGGCGCCTGCGAGGGCCTGGGCCCGCCACGCTGCCACTGCGGTGAATCCGGGGCATCCGGGGCGCGACCGGGCTGTGCGGGCGGCGTCGCGCGGTGTACGCCGGCGCGCTCGGCCGAACCATCCCCATTGAGGCCATCACCCTTTTTGGGGGCGCCCGGCTCGTTCGGTGAGCTCACCCCGACTCCTTTGATCTCCTGCCACGACCCCCGGGGCGATGGCAGTCACATTTTGTCTGGTCGGGCCGAGTCTAATTGCCCGGCTGTTCCCCGGACCCCCGGGATTGTCACCGACTAGCCGTCCGAGTCAGCGGTGCCTTCCGCTTCCTCGACGACTTCGTCCGCGTTTTCCTCGGCGTTGCGCGCGATGGCCAGCAATGTGTTGTCGTCACCCAGGTTCATCAGGCGAACGCCCTTGGTCTGCCGGCCCGCCTTGCGGACCTGCCTCGCCGCGGTGCGGATGACCCCGCCTCCGGAGGTGATGGCGTACAGCTCGCTGTCGTCATCGACGATCAGCGCGCCCACCAGCTTGCCGCGCCGCCGGTCGAACATCACCGTCAGCACGCCCTTGCCGCCGCGGCCCTGCACCGGATACTCCTCGATTGCGGTGCGCTTGGCGTAGCCGCCGGATGTCGCCACCAACAGGTAGGTGCCCTCGCGAACCACGTTGAGCGACAGCAGGTAATCGTCGGTGTTGAACCGCATGCCCTGCACGCCGGAGGTGGCGCGTCCCATCGGGCGCAGCGCCTCGTCGGTCGCCGAGAACCGGATGGATTGGCCGTTGGCCGACACCAGCAGCAGGTCGTCCTCCGCCGAGCACAGCACCGCGCCGACCAATTCGTCGTTGTCGCGCAGGTTGATCGCCACGATTCCACCGGACCGGTTTGAGTCGAAGTCGGTGAGCTTGGTCTTCTTCACCAGGCCGTTGCGGGTGGCCAGCACCAAGTAGGGGGCGTCCTCGTAGCCGCGGATCTGGATGACCTGTGCGATGCGCTCCTCGGGCTGGAAGGCCAGCAGGTTGGCGACGTGCTGGCCGCGGGCGGTCCTGGACGCCTCGGGCAGTTCGTAGGCCTTGGCGCGATAGACCCGGCCCTGTGTGGTGAAGAAGAGGATCCAGTCGTGCGTCGAGCTGACGAAGAAGTGCTTCACGATGTCGTCTTGCTTGAGGCCGGCGCCTTGCACGCCCTTGCCGCCACGTTTCTGGCTGCGGTACAGGTCGGTCTTGGTGCGTTTCGCGTAACCGGTCTCGGTGATGGTGACGACGACGTCCTCGCGGGCGATCAGGTCCTCGTCACTGACCTCGCCGTCGGCCGCGACGATCCGGGTGCGGCGGTCGTCGCCGTGCTTCTCGACGATCTCGGCGAGTTCGTCGCGCACGATGCCACGCTGGCGCTCCGGCTTGGCCAAAATGTCTTCCAGATCGGCGATCTCGGCCTCGATCTTGGCCAGGTCGTCGATGATGCGCTGGCGCTCCAGGGCCGCCAGCCGGCGAAGCTGCATGTCCAGGATCGCCTGGGCCTGGATCTCGTCGATGTCGAGCAGTTCGATCAGCCCGGCCCGGGCGATGTCGACCGTTTCCGACGCCCGGATCAGCGCGATCACCTCGTCGAGCGCGTCGAGCGCCTTGACCAGACCGCGCAGGATGTGGGCCCGTTCGTTTGCCTTGCGCAGCCGGTAGGTGGTGCGGCGGACGATGACGTCGAGTTGGTGCGCGACGTAATGACGGATCATCTGGTCGAGCCGCAGCGTGCGCGGGACCCCGTCGACGATGGACAGCATGTTGGCACCGAAGCTGGTCTGCAGCTGGGTGTGCTTGTAGAGGTTGTTCAGCACCACCTTGGCCACCGCGTCGCGCTTGATCTCCACGACGATGCGCACACCGACGCGGTCGCTGCCCTGGTCCTCGACGTTGGAGATGCCGGCGAGCCGGCCGTCGCGGACCTGCTCGGCGATGGAGGTGATGAAGTTGTCGTGGTTGACCTGGTACGGCAATTCGGTGATCACCAAAGACGTTCGGCCCCTGGTCTCTTCGACCTCCACCACGCCGCGCATCCGGATCGACCCGCGGCCGGTCTTGTAGGCGTCGGCGATGCCCGTCGTTCCGACGATCAGGCCGGCGGTGGGGAAGTCGGGGCCCTTGACGCGTTCCATGCACGCGGCCAGGGTGGCTTCCTCGTCGGCCTCGTGGTTCTCCAGGCACCAGAACACGGCCTCGGCAAGCTCCCGCAGATTGTGCGGGGGAATGTTGGTCGCCATGCCGACCGCGATGCCGCCGGAGCCGTTGGCCAGCAGGTTGGGGAACCGGCTCGGCAGAACCGTCGGCTCCTGCACCCGGCCGTCATAGTTCGGGATGAAATCGACTGTCTCCTCGTCGATTTCACGCAGCATCTCCATCGCGAGCGGAGTCAGCCGCGCCTCGGTGTATCGCATCGCGGCCGGCGGGTCGTTGCCGGGCGAGCCGAAGTTGCCCTGGCCGTCGACCAGTGGGTAGCGCAGCGACCAGGGCTGCGCCATGCGCACCAGGGTGTCGTAGATCGACGCGTCACCGTGCGGATGGTAGTTACCCATCGTCTCGGCGACCGACCGCGCCGACTTGGCGTGGCTGCGGTCCGGGCGGAAGCCCGAGTCGTACATCGCGTACAGCACGCGGCGGTGTACCGGCTTGAGGCCGTCGCGCACCTCCGGCAGGGCGCGCCCCACGATCACGCTCATCGCGTAATCGATGTAGCTGCGCTGCATCTCCTGCTGAATGTCGACCGGCTCGATGCGGTCGCCCGCCTCGTCGCCCGGTGGCAGCGTGGTGTCAGTCATCTATTCCCCTTTGTGGGTTGGCGTGCCTGACTGGGTCAGACATCCAGGAAACGAACGTCTTTGGCGTTGCGGGTGATGAAGCTGCGGCGGGCGTCGACGTCTTCGCCCATCAGAATGGAGAACAGCTCGTCGGCCGCCGCGGCGTCGTCGAGGGTGACCTGGCGCAGCACCCGCACCGACGGGTCCATCGTGGTTTCCCACAACTCCTTCGCGTCCATTTCGCCCAGACCCTTGTACCGCTGGATGCCGTCCTCTTTGTTGATCTTCTTGCCGGCCTTCAGCCCCGCTTCGAGCAGGCCGTCGCGCTCGCGGTCGGAATAGGCGAACTCGGGGTCGGAGCGCTGCCACTTCAACTTGTACAACGGCGGTTGGGCCAAGAACACGTGCCCGTTCTCGATGAGCGGCCGCATGAACCGGAACAACAGCGTCAACAGCAGGGTCGAGATGTGCTGGCCGTCCACGTCGGCGTCGGCCATCAGCACGATCTTGTGATAGCGCAGCTTGGCGAGGTCGAACTCGTCGTGAATCCCGGTACCCAGCGCGGTGATGATCGCCTGGACTTCGGTGTTCTTCAGCACCCGGTCGATGCGCGCCTTCTCGACGTTGATGATCTTGCCGCGCAACGGCAGGATCGCCTGGAACATCGAGTCGCGGCCGCTCTTGGCCGAGCCGCCGGCCGAATCACCCTCCACCACATAGAGTTCCGACTTGCGCGGGTCGGTGGAGCGGCAGTCTGCGAGCTTGCCGGGCAGTCCGCCGAGGTCGGTCGCGCTCTTGCGGCGCACCAGCTCTCGCGCCTTGCGTGCCGCGATCCGGGCCTGTGCCGACGACACCGCCTTGTTCACAACGGTTTTGGCCTCCGACGGGTTGGCCTCGAACCAGTGCGTCAGCTGTTCGTTGCACACCCTCTGCACGAACGACTTGACCTCGGTGTTGCCCAGTTTCGTCTTGGTCTGGCCCTCGAACTGCGGCTCGGCGACCTTGACCGAGATGACCGCCGCCAAGCCTTCGCGGATATCGTCACCGGTGAGGTTGGGGTCCTTGTCCTTCAGCAGCTTCTTGTCCTTGGCGTACTTGTTCACCACCGACGTCAAGGCGCTCCGGAAGCCCTCCTCGTGAGTTCCGCCCTCGTGGGTGTTGATGGTGTTGGCGAAGGTGTGCACCGACTCCGAGTAGCCGCCGTTCCACTGCATGGCGATTTCGACTTCGTGGCCGGGGCCCTTTCCGTCGAAGTCGATCACGCTCTGCTGGATCGGGCTCTTGGTGCGGTTGATGTGCTTGACGAAGTCGACCAGGCCGCCGGGGTAGTGGAACGTGCGGTGCTTGACCTTGTGCGGCGCAGTCGATTCCGCCGCCTTCTCCTCGGCGGACTTGGGCGCCTCGGCCGTGTCGCTGACCACCTCGTCGACGACCTCGTCCTGCTCTACTCGTTCGTCGACGAGATTGATCGTGAGACCTTTGTTCAGGAACGCCATCTCCTGCAGGCGCCGCGCCACGGTTTCGAAGTCGTATTGCGTGGTCTCGAAGATCTCGGGATCGGCCCAGAACCGGATCGTGGTGCCGGTCTTCTTGGTGGCCTCGCCCTGCTTGAGGGTGCCGGGCACGGCGCGGTCGTAGTACTGGAACCACTCGTGGCCATCGCGTTTGATGTTGACTTCCAGGCGGGTGGACAGCGCGTTGACCACCGAGACACCGACGCCGTGGAGCCCGCCGCTGACGGTGTAGCCACTGTTCTCGCCACCGAACTTGCCGCCGGCGTGCAGCTGGGTCATCACGACGTCGACGGTGGGGGCGCCGGTGGCGTGCATCGCCACCGGAATGCCGCGCCCGTCGTCGATCACCTCCACGCTGCCGTCGTCGAGAAGCCGCACATCGACCTTGGTGGCGTACCCGGCCATCGCCTCGTCGACCGAGTTGTCGACCACCTCCCAGATGAGATGGTGCAGCCCACGCTCACCGGTGGACCCGATGTACATCCCGGGGCGTTTGCGGACGGCCTCCAGCCCCTCGAGCACGGTGATCGCTGAAGCGCCGTATTCGTCTTGCGCCTTCTTCTTCTGGGCAGCCACGGTCGGAATGCTCTCCTTGGGAATTCATGCGGGCGGTTCCAGTCACCGCATCAGCCGCATGCCGCCAGTCTACCGTGATGAGGCGTCCGTACCGATTCTCTGGGCGCGTTTCTACCCAGCTAAGCGCGCCGTGCGGGCGATTTTTCTATTCCCGCCGCGTCCCGACGTGCGTCAAGGCACTTCACGTCGTCTTAGCGGCTTTGAGCGGCCTGTTAGTGAAGGGGCGTCTGGGGATCGTCGGCGCCGGTCGAGGCGCTAGCCGTAGGTGTCGCGCGGACCCCTCCCCGCGATGTGACGGGGCCCCTTGCGCCACGACGGCGCGGCGGGGCCGGTGATTTTCAGCGACGTGACCACCCCGTTGCCGACCGCTGCGGCGATCTTGGCCAGCAGCTGCGACTGGATCATCCGCAGCTGCGTGGCCCAGGCGGTGGATTCGGCGGCCACGCTGAGCACCCCGTCACTCAGCGCAGTCGGGGTGGCATGGTCGGCGATCTGCTGGCCTACCACCGACGGCCAGTTGCCGAGCACCGTGCCCTCGGCGACCTGCGTCGACCAACCGCGTTTCTTCGCCAGGTCGCGCGCCAACTTGCCCAACGGTTGCGGATCGCGGACATCGGGTCCGGGGCCCGACCAGCTCCGGCGCTGCCCCGCGACTCGTCGGGTGGGCGGCGGAATCGATCGGCCCCGCCCGGCGTCCTTGCCTTGTGCGCGGGCCGCGGCGCGGGCTTCCTCGAGGGTGCGCCTGACCAGGTCGATGCCGTGCAGGCGACCGGGTTGCACGGCGGCGGAATCTTGTTCGTCGCTGTCGCTCATGACCGCACCGCCGACACCCGACCGAGATCGTCGTCGCGCAAATCGATGTGCACCTGCGTGGCGGCCCACCCCGCGGGAATGTCTTCCAGGACCGCGGCCGTCACCAGCACCTGCTCCGCCGATTCGGCCACCGTCGCCAACGCTCGGCGGCGGGCCACGTCGAGTTCGGCGAACACGTCGTCAAGCAACAACACGGGTTCACTGCCGTCGGCCCGCAATAATTCATACGCCGCCAGCCGGAGAGCCACCGCGAAAGACCACGATTCCCCGTGGCTGGCAAAGCCTTTCGCGGGTTGATCACCCAGCCACAGCTCGAGGTCGTCACGATGCGGGCCGACCAGACACATGCCGCGTTCCAACTCCGCCTCACGGCGTTCGGCCAACGCTGCCAACAACGCGGCCTCGAGAAACTCGCGGTCATTACCTCCGCTGCCCACGCCGGCATGCGCACCGAGGCTGGTGCGATACCCGATCGCCGCCGGCCGGGACGCCGGGGCCAGCAGCTGATAGGCCTTCTCCACCTCCGGCGCCAACTGGTTGACCAGGTCGATGCGCGCCGCCATCAACTCGGCACCGTGCTGCGCCAACCGGCTGTCCCACACGTCGAGGGTGTCCAGGACGCCGCGGTCACCCCGGTGCCGGATCCCGGCGGCGGACTTCAACAACGCGGTGCGCTGGCGCAGCACCTTCTCGTAATCCGCGCGCAACCCGGCGACCGCCGGCCGCCGAACCGTCGCCAGGTCATCCAGGTAGCGGCGCCGCTCCCCGGGGTCCCCGCGCACCAACGCCAAGTCCTCGGGAGCAAAAAGCACCGCGCGCAAAACGCCGATCACCTCACGCGTGCTGCGCACCGGTGACCGATTCAACCGCGCCTTGTTCGCCCGCCCGGCCGCGATCTCCAGGTCGATCGCGCATTCCCTGCCCTCGTTGACCACGATGGTCGAAACCACCGCGCGGTCGGCGCCGGCCCGGATCAGCGGTGTATCGGTGCCTACCCGATGCGATCCCAAGGTGGTCGAAAACCACAGCGCCTCAATGAGATTCGTCTTACCGAAACCGTTGGAACCCACGAACACCGTCCGACCCGGCTGCAGTTCGAGGTCGGCGTGCGCCCAGGACCGGAAATCGCGCAGTCCCAAATGCCGGACGTACACCTATCCGGGCAACCGAACTGGCATCAACAGATAGACATAATCAGTCGGCAGCGCCCCGAAGGGTCCGTTCCCGGTGGGCGGACTGTCATCCGCCGAGGCCGGCCGCAGCAGCGCCGGCTTGCCCGGCGTCGTGAAACCGAACGACACCCGCTCCGAATGGACCGCGGCCAGGCCGTCGGTCAGGTAAGTCGGGTTGAACGCGATCGTCAACGGCTCGCCGACGAAGTCGACGGCAAGGTCTTCCTCCGCCCGACCGACATCGTCGGCGCCGGCGGACAACCGCAGCGAGCCTTCGGAGAATTCCATTCGCACCTGGGCGCCCCGATCGGCCACCAACGCAACGAGCTTGATCGCCTCGGTCAGCTCGGCCACGTTGATGGTGGCCACCGCCGTGTGCTCGGCGGGCAACAATTGGCGGAACTTCGGGAACTCCGCATCGAGGAGCCGTGTCGTACTCCGCTTGCCGTTCCCGCTGATGCCGAGCAGCCCGTCTTTGCCGACTCCGCTACCGGCGCCCAGCGACAACCGGACCTCGGAACCGTCCGCGCCGGCCCTCGCGGCCTCCGCCAACGTTTTGGCAGGCACCAGCACCGCCGCTTCGATGTCGGGAGACGACGCGGACCAAGTCAACTCGCGCACCGCCAACCGGAACCGGTCGGTGGCAGCCAAAACGACCGTGTTGCCTGAGATCTCAACCCGGATCCCGGTCAACATCGGCAACGTGTCATCGCGGCCGGCCGCAATGGCCACCTGGCTGATCGCTTCGGCGAAAAGCTCGGCGGGCAGCGTCCCGGTCTCTTCCGGCAAGCTGGGCAGCGTCGGGTAATCCTCGACCGCCATCGTCGGCAGCGAGAATCTGGCGCTGCCGCAGTTCAGCGCGACGCGATTACCGTCGACATAGAAGTCGACGGCCTTGTTCGGCAACGCCCGGGTGATGTCCGACAACAGCCGCCCCGACACCAAAACACTTCCCGGAGAAGCAATTTCCGCGGCAACCTGCGCTTCGGCGGAAACCTCGTAGTCGAATCCGGAGATCGTCAATCCCTCATCGGACCCGGATAACAACACTCCCGACAACACCGGCACCGCCGGGCGCGTCGGCAGATTCTTCGCCACCCACGACACCGCGTCGGCGAAGGACTCCCGCACCAAACGGAACTTCAAGTCGCTGAGGCCCGCTCTTGTCGTCGCCGCGTCCATAGCGTCCCTTCACCTACCAAGCGTTTTCAAAGTCAGTGGCCAGCCTCTCCCCGCTAGCACGGGGTTCCGCCGCGAACGCCACCGACATGTCATGCCACCGGCGACCGCAACGGCAGTCGAAGAACAACCGTAGATCGTCCGGGGCCATCTTTAAAGCTAATCGCGAAGCCCGACAAGCCCGGTTACCGGCGGATCCTCGACGCCCGGCCGACCGTGCGTCCCCAGCGCTGTATTTCAAAGAAGAAACGACGAATAGATCTCAGTACTAGTAATAAGGGCTGTGCAATCTGGGGACAGCGGCGGTTCGATGCAGCTAGGGGAGGGATCGGGCTGTGGATCACTGCGTGGACAACTGTGTGTCGCGTGTTGAGCTGTTGGGGAGGAAGCATGGCTGTGCACGCGGCGCCGCTTACTACACGGCTGTTTGATTGTGTTGTGCACAGTCCTGCGCACAACCCTTGGCTGTGGCGCCTGTGACAGACGTGCGAGAAGTTTTTTGGAATTTGTGGCGCGGAAATGGGGCCAGGGCACCGTGGCGTCAGCGCTTTGAGCGTTGGCGGATGCGAGTGGTGAGCTCTTTGACGTGATCGAAGACCTCACGCCGTTCGGCCATCTCGGACAAAATCTTGCGCTGCGCGTACATCACCGTGGTGTGGTCACGCCCGAATGCCTGGCCGATCTTGGGCAGCGAGAGGTCGGTCAACTCGCGGCAGAGGTACATCGCGATCTGGCGGGACTGTGCCAATGCGCGCGTCTTGCCGGGCCCGCGTAGTTCTTCCACGGTGGTGTCGAAGTATTCGGCGGTGGCGGCCATGATGGTCGCCGCGCTGATCTGCATCGTGCTGGCGTCGGCGATGAGGTCGCGTAGCACGATCTCGGCCAGGGCCTTGTCGATCGGCGTCTTGTTCAGCGAGGCGAACGCGGTCACGCGGATGAGGGCGCCCTCGAGTTCGCGGATGTTGCGTTCGATGCTGCTGGCGATGAGCTCCAGGACGTCGTCGGGCACCGCAAGCCGTTCCATCTGTGCCTTCTTGCGCAAGATGGCGATGCGGGTCTCGAGTTCGGGGGGCTGGACGTCGGTGATCAAGCCCCACTCGAACCGGGTGCGCAGGCGGTCTTCCAGGGTGGCGAGCTGTTTGGGCGGGCGGTCCGACGAGATGACGATCTGTTTGTTCGCGTTGTGCAGCGTGTTGAAGGTATGGAAGAACTCTTCCTGAATACCTTCCTTGCCCTCGATGAACTGAATGTCATCGACCAGCAGCACGTCGACGTCGCGGTAGCTGCGCTTGAAGGCGACCTTGCGATCGTCGCGCAGCGAGTTGATGAAGTCGTTGGTGAATTCCTCGGTGGAGACGTACTTGACCCGCATCCCGGGGAACAATCGCTGCGCGTAGTTACCGGCGGCGTGCAACAGGTGCGTCTTGCCGAGACCGGATTCACCCCAGATGAAGAGTGGGTTGTAAGCGCGGGCCGGTGCTTCGGCGATTGCTAGAGCCGCGGCGTGCGCGAAGCGATTGGAGGCTCCGATGACGAACGTGTCGAAGGTGTAACGGCGGTTCAGGCTCGTACCGCCGGCGACCGCCGGATCGGCGGCATGCGGACGCTCGGTGAAGTAGTTCGGCCAACTCTCGGGTGCGGCGTCGGCCCCTTCGCCGTTCTCGTCTGCGTCGTCGGTTTCGACCGTGTCGTCTTCCGCGAAGGCCGCTTCGGCTTGAGGAAGCGGATCGCCTTGGGCGATGACAACATCGTTGCCCTCGTCGTCGGGCGGTGCGATGCGCACCCCGAGCTGAATCTGCTGTCCAAGGCGGCGGCTGAGGGCGTCGGTGATCGGGGCGCGGAGGTGACGTTCGATCTCGTTCTGGACGAAACTGCTGGGCACCGACAACAAGGCGAATCCCTCGACGATGGTCAACGGCTGCACCAGGTTGAGCCAGGCGCGTTGCTGCGGTGTGAGGGGAGCGATGAGCGTGGTGCGGTTGGCGGCTACCCCGTCGGGGCTGGATTCGCCATTGAGCTCGGAAACAACCGCGTTCCACACGGTTGTGAAACCTGAACCGGGGTCATCGGTCAACGACGCATCCCCCTGGTTCTCGAGCATCCCGGGTCGAGCAACAACCACGCTTGGTGACAAAGCAACTGTCCACATAGTTATACACAGGTGTGGACAGGATGAGCGTATGCGAGCCAGAACCTACCGGCGACGGCTCGCGATCTCCGTGCTGGAAGAAAACCGTTGACGGCTGTCTAGGCAGCTAGTCGACCCACCATCCTCGCTTCGTTGTGGAGCGTCGTTGCAGTCTAAAACGACACTGGCAGAAGCTAACAGTTTTCCGTGCGGCTGCCAACCGTTCTGCTGCATTCCAATCGGGTTGTTTAGGGTTCCTTGGGCCCCGTTCGACTCGTCACCGTGGTGTGCGTTGGGCCAGGCCAGGTTTGACCAGGCGAAGCGTGGTCAGTACCCTCAAACAGTCGCCCGAAAGTCGGCGATGCGGCTGCGACCCAGGTCCGCCTGGGGACCGCGCCGGCCAGCAGCAAGATTACCTCCGACCGACCCGCAGACGAACCTGAGCGAGACGTCTGGCCGGCCGGATGGAAATGCGAGACACAACGAGGAGAACGTCGTGGCCAAGGGCAAGCGGACCTTCCAGCCGAATAACCGGCGCCGAGCCCGCGTGCATGGCTTCCGGTTGCGCATGCGCACCCGCGCTGGACGCTCGATTGTGTCGAGCCGGCGCCGTAAGGGGCGCCGGGCCCTATCTGCCTGATCGCAACGTCGGGTTTTTCGGCGGTGCTTTCCGCACGCAACCGCATGAGGCGATCAACGGAGTTTGACGCGACGGTGAAGCATGGGACCCGCGCGGCGCAGCCGGACATCGTGGTGCATCTCCGGCGGGTGAACGAGCACGACGAGGCGGTGGCCCCGCGGGTCGGATTGATCGTCGGCAAGTCGGTGGGCTCGGCCGTGGAACGCCATCGGGTGTCGCGGCGGCTGCGACATGTCGCGCGTTCCGTTTTGGCCGACCTTCAGTCTTCTGATCGGCTCGTGATCCGGGCGCTGCCGGGCAGCCGAACCGCATCGTCGGAGCGGTTGGGACAGGAGCTGCGCCGGGGTTTGCGGCGTGCGCTCGCGTCGGCAGGACGGCCGGGGTGACCGGGCCGGAGCGGGCCGCCATCCACACGCTGGGCGCGGTCGCCGCGCGGGGCTTGATTTTTCTGATCCAGCTGTACCGGCACATGGTTTCGCCCCTGCGGCCGGCGACATGTCGCTTCGTGCCGACGTGCAGCCAGTATGCGGTCGACGCGCTGACCGAGTACGGCTTGATGCGGGGGAGTTGGTTGGCTGTGTTCAGGCTCGCCAAGTGCGGACCATGGCATCGGGGTGGATGGGATCCGATACCGGAACGCCCCGGATGTCACGTGAACTTCGAAGATGCCAGCGACGCTTGGGCCCGCCCGGCGGCGCGAGGGGAGAGTGGAACTCTTGTTTGATTTCTTTAGCCTCGACTTCGTCTACTACCCGGTGTCGTGGATCATGTGGGCTTGGTACAAGCTGTTCGCCGCGATGCTGGGACCGTCGAACTTCTTTGCGTGGGCGCTGTCGGTGATGTTCCTGGTTTTCACCCTGCGCGCGCTGCTCTACAAGCCCTTCGTGCGCCAGATTCGCACCACCCGCCAGATGCAGGAACTGCAACCGCAAATCAAGGCGCTGCAGAAGAAATACGGAAAAGACCGCCAACGGATGGCGCTCGAGATGCAGAAGCTGCAACGCGAGCACGGGTTCAACCCCATCCTCGGATGCCTGCCGATGCTCGCGCAGATCCCGGTGTTCATCGGCCTGTATCACGTGTTGCGATCGTTCAACCGAACCACCGGGGGCTTCGGTCAACCGCACCTGTCGGTGGCGCAGAACCGCCTCACGGGAAACTACGTCTTCACTCCCACCGACGTCGGCCACTTCCTGGATGCGAACTTATTCGGGGCACCGATCGGCGCGTTCATGACGCAGCGGACCGGGTTGGACGCGTTCACCTTCTTCAGCCGGCCGGCGGTGATCGCGGTGGGAGCGCCGGTGATGATCCTGGCCGGCATCGCGACCTACTTCAACAGCCGGGCGTCGGTTGCGCGGCAGAGCGCCGAAGCCGCGGCCAACCCGCAGACGGCGATGATGAACAAGCTTGCGCTGTACGTATTTCCGCTCGGCGTGGTCGTCGGCGGTCCGTTCCTTCCTCTCGCGATCATCCTGTACTGGTTCGCGAACAACATCTGGACGTTCGGTCAGCAGCACTACGTGTTCGGCATGATCGAAAAAGAGGACGAGGCCAAGAAGCAAGAAGCGCTGCAGCGCCGGGCGGCCAACGCGCCGGCGCCGGGGGCCAAACCGAAGCGGAATCCCAAGGCGGCGCAGCCAGCCGGCAACGGTTCGGCGACGGCCGGCGAGGGGGAGGCGGACTCCAAGGCGCCCGACGGGGAAGCCCCGGCGGCGAAGCCTCAGGCGGACAAGCCGAGTGGACAAAACGGTGGCGCGCCCAACCGCACCCCGCGGCCGGGCGCGCGACCCAAGAAACGCAAACGCTGACAAGGGAGACATCGCCGTACCGGGCTGCCCTAGGAGGGTGACCCCGATTGGCAGGGACCCGTGGATGAGGGAGTGAAAGACATGACCGACGCAGACACCACCGAAATCGATACCGAACTCGACGCCGAGCGGCCGGCCGAGGAAGGCCCGGACGACTTCGACGACCAGGAGGAGCGATTGGTCGCCGAGGGCGAGATTGCCGGCGACTACTTGGAAGAGTTGTTGGACCTGTTGGACTTCGACGGCGACATCGATCTGGACGTCGAGGGCAACCGGGCGGTCGTGAGCATCGACGGTAGCGACGACTTGAACAAGTTGGTGGGCCGCGGCGGTGAGGTGCTCGATGCGCTGCAGGAGCTCACCCGACTGGCGGTGCACCAGAAGACGGGCGTCCGCAGCCGGCTGATGCTCGACATCGCCAGTTGGCGCCGCCGACGTCGTGAGGAACTGGCCGCGCTGGGCGACAAGGTGGCGCGGCGAGTACTCGAATCCGGGGAACGCGAAGAGCTCGCCCCCATGACGCCGTTCGAGCGCAAGATCGTCCACGATGCCGTTGCGGCGGTGCCCGGCGTGCACAGCGAAAGCGAAGGCGTGGAGCCCGCGCGGCGGGTCGTGGTCCTGCACGACTAGCCGAGTTACAGCGGTGTAGTTCCGGCGCGGGCGATCGCGCGTCAGGCGATGCGGAGGATGTTTCACGTGAAACATGTCGGCCCGGTCGACCCCGACGCGGACCAGCCTGCTTCGTCCGAGCCGGACGCCGCGGTGGCGATCTTCGGTCCACGCCTCGACCTCGCGCGTCGGTACGCGGAACTGTTGGCCGGCCCCGGCGTGGAACGGGGGCTGCTGGGTCCGCGCGAAGTGGAGCGAATCTGGGACCGCCATGTACTCAACAGCGCTGCGGTCGCCGAGCTTCTCGAGGCGGGGGAGCGGGTGATCGACATCGGTAGCGGCGCGGGGTTGCCCGGCATTCCATTAGCGCTTGCGCGTCCCGATCTCGAGATGGTGTTGCTCGAACCGTTGTTGCGCCGCAGCGAATTTCTCACCGAGGTCGTCGAGCAACTAGGGTTAGCCGTCGAAGTGGTCCGCGGCCGTGCCGAGGAACTGTGGGTACGTCACCAGTTCGGGGAAAGGGATGCTGCGGTGTCAAGAGCGGTTGCGTCGTTGGACAAGTTGGCGAAGTGGAGCATGCCGCTGCTGCGGCCCGGCGGTCGGATGCTTGCGATCAAGGGCGAGCGCGGCCGCGACGAAGTTGAACAGTACCGGCGTGTGATGGCTGCATCGGGCGCCGTTGATGCCAGGGTGGTGACATGTGGCGCGACCTATTTGCGTCCCCCCGCGACCGTAGTGGTAGCCCGACGCGGGAGGGAGCCGCGCGGCCAGTCGACACGGATCGGGAAGGCCGGGAACCGATGAGCAATCCGGGAGACTCGCCGGCACCCTCGGGGTCGGCCCCGAGCACCGCGCCCGTACAGGCGCCCGTCGCACCCGACGCCATGGGGGATCCAGCGGCGAATGTTTCACGTGAAACAGCGGACGAATTCGATACCCCCATAGGCGCCGCCGCCGAGCGGGCGATGCGGGTCCTCCACACCACATATCCGCCGCTGCGCCGACCGAGCCACCGCCGGGTCCTGACCGTTGCCAATCAGAAGGGTGGTGTCGGCAAGACCACCACCGCGGTGAATCTCGCCGCGGCCCTGGCGCTGCAGGGCCTCAAGACGTTGGTCATCGATCTCGACCCGCAGGGCAATGCCAGCACAGCGCTCGGTATCACCGACCGGCAATCGGGCACACCCTCGTCGTACGAGGTGCTCATCGGCGAGGTGGCCGTCAAGGACGCGCTGCGGCGCAGCCCGCATAACGAGCGACTGTTCTGTGTCCCGGCGACCATCGACCTGGCGGGCGCCGAGATCGAATTGGTCAGCATGGTGGCGCGCGAAAATCGGTTGCGGACCGCCCTGGCCGAACTGGACGACCTCGACTTGGACTACGTCTTCATCGACTGCCCGCCGTCGCTGGGACTACTGACGATCAATGCGCTCGTCGCCGCGCCGGAGGTGATGATCCCGATCCAGTGCGAGTACTACGCGCTTGAGGGTGTGTCGCAGTTGATGCGCAACATCGAGATGGTGAAGGCCCACCTCAACCCAGGGCTCGACGTCAGCACCGTCGTCCTCACCATGTACGACGGTCGGACCAAGCTCGCCGACCAGGTCGCCGAAGAGGTGCGCCGGTACTTCGGAACCAAGGTGCTGCGCACGGTGATCCCACGCAGCGTCAAAGTCTCGGAGGCTCCGGGTTACAGCATGACCATCATCGACTACGACCCCGGTTCTCGGGGGGCGATGAGCTATCTGGACGCGAGCCGCGAGCTCGCCGAACGCGATTGACCACCATCCGTGAAGGGACAACCATGACGCAGCCGTTACGCAAGAAGGGCGGCCTCGGCCGGGGCCTGGCTTCGCTGATCCCGACCGGTCCCGCGGAAGGCGACTCGGGCCCCGCGACCCTCGGCCCGCGGATGGGGGATGCGGCGGCCGACGTGCTGATCGGCGGTCCGGGTCCGGACCTCGCCCCGGCGGGCGCGGTGTATCGCGAAATCGCGCCGGCCGACATCGAGCCCAACCCGCGCCAGCCGCGGCAGGTGTTCGACGACGAGGCGCTCTCCGAGCTGGTGCACTCCATCCGCGAGTTCGGTCTGCTGCAGCCGATCGTGGTGCGGGCCGTCCCGGGAGCCAAGACCGGCCCGCGGTATCAGATCGTCATGGGGGAGCGGCGCTGGCGCGCCGCCCAAGAGGCGGGACTCGCGACCATCCCCACCATCGTCCGCGAGACGGGTGACGACAACCTGCTCCGTGACGCCCTCCTGGAGAACATCCACCGGGTACAGCTCAACCCCTTGGAAGAAGCGGCGGCATACCAGCAGCTGCTCGACGAATTCGGCGTCACTCACGATGAACTCGCCTCGCGCATCGGCCGTTCGCGGCCGTTGATCAGCAACATGATCCGGTTGCTCAAGCTGCCGATCCCGGTGCAGCGGCGGGTGGCCGCGGGCGTGCTGTCGGCCGGCCACGCCCGCGCCCTGCTGTCGCTGGAGGCGGGGCCCGAGGCGCAGGAGGAGCTGGCCAGCCGGATCGTCGCGGAGGGATTGTCGGTGCGGGCGACCGAAGAGGCGGTGACGCTGGCGAACCGGAGCGGCGCGACCGCTCCGGTGCCCCAGCGGCGGAAGCCGATCCAGATGCCCGGCCTGCAGGAAGTCGCCGACCGGCTGTCAAACGCCTTCGATACCCGGGTGTCGGTCAGCCTGGGCAAACGCAAGGGGAAGATCGTCGTCGAGTTCGGCTCCGTCGACGATTTGCAGCGAATAGTCGACATGATGACCACCGCGAACGCGTGAGCCGCCATACCCTGTAATTACGTCACTGTGACACCGGAGCGGTTACGGATCGGCAACACCGGGCCGACGGCACCGTCGCATTTGCGAAAGCGCGTGGTTTTCAAGGATTTTCGGTAACGACTGGGCCCGGACGGTAACGCGCTGAGCGTTCCGGCGCCGTGATCGGTGGCTCGACGACAAAGCTGGCCGGATTGCGACCTCCTCTCCTATCCTGGAGGGGTTGCCGGTGCCATTGGCTGCAGTACCGCACAGGAGCCAGGAGGCTAGTGTCCGTTCGAATCACCCCCCTGCGCCTAGAGGCCTTCGAACAGCTTCCCAAGCACGCGCGCCGCTGCGTGTATTGGGAGGTCGACCCGGCGACGCTCGGTAATCAGGACCACCTCGCCGATCCGGAATTCGAGAAGGAAGCCTGGCTCTCGATGGTCATGCTGGAGTGGGGGTCGTGCGGTCAGGTGGCGACCGCGGCCGTCGACGACAGAAGCCAGAGTGAACCCCCGTGTCTGGGCTATGTGTTCTACGCGCCGCCGCGGGCGGTGCCGCGGGCGCAGCGGTTTCCGACCGCGCCGGTCTCCGCGGACGCGGTCCTGCTGACTTCGATGGGCATCGAGCCGGGGCAGGCCGCCGACGATCTGCTGCACGGGCTGCTGGCCCGGGTGATCGACGAGCTGGTCCGGCGTGGAGTCCGGGCGCTGGAAGCCTTCGGCCGCACGCCGGCCGCGTCGGAGTTGCAGGACCCGCTCGCGGCGGCCCCGGATGTGCTGCCGGTGTTGGAGGCCGTCGGCGACTGCTCGGTGGACCACTGCGTCATCGACGCGGAGTTCCTGCAGGACGCGGGTTTCGTTGTGGTGGCGCCCCACCCGTACTTTCCGCGGCTGCGTCTCGAGCTGGACAAAGGCCTCGGGTGGAAGGCCGAAGTCGAGGCTGCCTTGGAGCGCCTGCTGGAAAACGCACAGTTGCAAGAGCCGGTCGGAGCCGGTTCCGCGTCAGGAAATACGTTGCGGGGAGCCGAAATCGGCTAAGAGCCGCCGAGCCGGCTGGCGCGTTCGACGGACAATTCATGGGCCAGCAGCTCGGCGAAGGTGAAAGTGCCGGTGGGCCGGTCGTTCTTGCCGAGGAGGTAGAGCCGCTTGACCGCGGCGAGGATACCTTCGGCGATGGCGTCGCGGGTCTGCGTCGAGATCAGCATCGCGCGATCATGCGGATTGGTGATATAGCCGACGTCCACCTGCACCGTCGGCATCCGAGTCAGGCGCAACAGATCCCACGTCCGGCCATGCGTCCGGCAATCCCGTAACCCCGTGCGGGCCACCACTTCTCGTTGAATGAAGTCCGCCAGATTGCGCCCGATCGTGGACACCGAGCCGTGCGAATTTCCGAAATGAAAGGAAGCGACGCCGTTGGCGGCGGGGCTGGGCTGGTTCTCGCAGCGCAAGCTGATCATCAGGTCCGCCCCGACGTTGTTGGCCGTGGCGGCGCGTTCTGCGTCGGACGGACTGCGATTGACCGGCCGCGACAGGAAGGTTTCCATGCCGATGGCCGTCATCCGTCCCTCCAGGCGGCTTGCCAAGTCCCACAGCACATCCGCTTCGCTGACCGGTCCGGACGGACCCTGCATGAGCTCGCCGTGATCCGTGCCGCCGCGACCCGGATCGATGATGATCCGCTTGCCCGACAGCTTGGGTCCTGATCGGCGGACCAGCTCCTCCTCGCGGATCGCGTGCGGCGAGCCACCGGTGACTCGAGAGCTCAGAAAGTACAAGGAGCGCAATGTCTCTGGACCGCAGATACCGTCGGCGGCGAGCCCGTACTCACGTTGGTAGGACATCAACGCGTTGTGCGTCTGCAACCCGAAGTGGCCGTCGACCAGGCCGGTGTAGAAACCCAGGTCCTGGAGCCGGGCCTGCAATGTGGCGACGTCGTCACCGTAGAGCGGGGCACCGAATTGGTGATACAGCGTGCGCGCGCCGAGCCGGTACGACGCCTCCTTCAGCGCCCGGTAGGTGGCCTCGCCTACGATGCCGTCCACCAGCAGTCCGCGTTGCTGCTGGAAAGCGCGCACCGCCTGGTCGAGTTCGACATCGAAGAGCTCGAGGGGTACGTGTCGACCGGTGGTGAGATCGTCCTCGGCGCCGTCCAGCAGCCCTAGCGCTGACAATGTAGCCCGGATTTCGGTCACAGCTGCACTACGGTCACCGCAGCGCAGCGCATCGCCGTATTCACGGCGCGGACTCGACATACCAAAGGCCCTCCGGGACACACTGACAGGCTCGCATCTGAGCAACAGCTAACAGCAATTGTCGCAGATGCTTCGCATATTCGGGAAAACCCCAGGCTGAACGCCGGGGCGTGGTGCGGCGAACTTAGATCACGATCAGCTCAGGTTGGGAACCGCGTCCGAGAGCTCCCGCAGCAAGGCCGCCTTACCCTTGGCGCCGACGATCCGCTTCACCGGCTGGCCGTCTTTGAACAGAATCATGGTGGGGATGGAGACGACTTGGAAGTCGCGCGCGGTCTCCGGATTGGCATCCACATCGAGCTTCGCGACGGTGAGCTGCTCGGCGCGCTCGCTCGCAATTTCCTCGAGAACCGGCGCGACCATCTTGCACGGCCCGCACCAGGTCGCCCAAAAGTCAACCAGCACAGGCTTATTGCTGGACAATACCTCCGTGGAGAACGACGCGTCAGAGACTTCGATTGTGGCCCCGGCTTTTTCGGAGTCGGTCATTGAGGTGCTCCAATCATCTCGGTACTGCCAGGAAATTCAGTTGCGTCGCTTTGAGCGGCCGAGCTCGATTCGACATGTTCGGCCAGCCACCGTTCGGCGTCGATGGCCGCTGAGCAGCCGCTGCCGGCGGCGGTGATCGCCTGGCGGTACGTACGATCCACCAGGTCCCCTGCGGCGAACACGCCCTCGATCGAGGTGGCCGTGGTGCGGCCTTGGACTAGCACGTAGCCGTCGGGGTCGGTGTCGAGAACATCGCGCACCAACTCCGAGCGCGGGTCGTGACCGATCGCCACGAAGACTCCCGTCACGGGCAGCGTGGATTCCTCCCCGGTGAGGGAGTCGCCTATTCGCAAACCCGTCACCGTCTGGTCGCCTTCGACGCCTAGCACGGCCTTGTTGGTCGCAAAGGTGATTTTGTCGTTGGCCCGGGCGCGTTCGAGCATGATGCGCGAGGCGCGGAACTCGTCGCGGCGGTGCACCAGGGTGACGCTGCGCGCGAACCGGGTCAAAAAGGTGGCTTCCTCCATCGCCGAGTCACCGCCACCGATGACCGCGATGTCTTGGTCCCTGAAGAAGAACCCGTCACAGGTCGCGCACGAACTCACGCCACGGCCTAGCAACTCCTGCTCACCGGGCACCCCCAGGTACCGCGCCGCCGCGCCCATGGCCAAGATGACCGCCCGGGCGCGGACGGTTTCTCCCTCGGCGGTCGTCACCGACTTGACCGGCCCCTCCAGCGACACCGACTCGACGTCTTCCATCCGCAGATCGGCCCCGAACCGCAGCGCCTGCTCGCGCATCTGGTCCATCAACTCAGGACCGGTGATGCCGTCACGAAAACCCGGGAAATTCTCCACCTCGGTGGTGGTCATCAGCGCACCACCAAACGACGTCCCTTCGAACACCACCGGCGCCAACTGCGCCCGCGCCGCATACAACGCCGCGGTGTATCCAGCGGGACCTGAACCAATGATGATCACGTCGTGCACAGTGTCGGCGGTCATAGAACCCTTTCAAACGATCGTCCCTGGATTCGTACAAACGCCAGCGTAGGCACGGCTGTTCCCGGGTGTCGGACAACCCATGGCACCACACTAGGGGCGGGGGACTTCGGTGTTGGCCAACAAGCCGGTATCGGCGGCGCTGCAGTTCAGCGCGACCGCGTAGACCGCCAGGCTGTGGGGAGTATCGCCGGCCACCACCAGCACGACGCCAGGGCGGGCGTTGATCTCGACCCGGCGCGCGCCGAGCACCTGCGTGGATGCCGGGTAGCCCAGGCCGGTGAGGCAGGAGGCGCGCCGGGCCGGGTCGTCGAGGGGGCCGTAATCCGGGCTCTGGTTGAGCAGGCCCAGGATCTCGTCCTGCGACAGCGGGACCACCATCGGCGGGGTCGACACGGTGATGTGCTCGGCGGTGACCGGGGTGCTGGGAGCGGGCTCCGGGGCGGTGATCAGCGCCGCGGTGCCCACCCCCACCGCCGCGAGCAGCGCGCCCACGCCCGCCACCATGGCGACGACCCGCGCGGGCCGGACCCGGGGCCGGGCCGAGTGGGCGACCGGCTCATTTGCCTCCGCCGAGGCCAGGGCTGCCGAGATGCGTGCGGTGACCTCGGGCGGGACTTCGGGTGCCGGGCCGGCCCGCAGCGTGGCGACGTCGCAGCGCGCCCGGGTGAGGGCGCGCAGAATCTGCTCGGCCTGCGGGTCATCGCGGACCCGTCGACGTACGCGGGCGGCGGATTCGTCGTCCAGCAGCCCGGCTTGCAGGTCGGCGAGAAGCTCAACCGTCAGGGGCGGCTCGTCGGCTTCGTCGTCGGCTTCACTCATCCGCCCCAGTGTCCGTCATGCGCTGCTTGACGGCCATGGGTGGCCCCGGGTCGGGCGTGGCTTTGAGGTAGCCCAGCAGCTCGGCGAGGCGCATGCGGGCCCGGGCGCATCGGCTCTTGACGGTGCCCTCGGCGACGCCGAGCAGGGCGGCGGTGTCGGCCACCGAGTAGCCCTGCATGTCGACGGCCACCACGGCGGCCCGCTGCTCGACGGGAAGGCGCATCAAGGCGCGTTGCACCGCGATCGCGTTCTCGACCTGGGCCGTGCGATCGGCCACCGGGTAGACGTCTTCGAGCGGGACGGTCGGATGGGCCTTGGTGCGCCGCAGCCGGTCCAGGCAGGCGTTGACGACGATGCGGTGCAGCCAGCTGCCGACCGCGGCGTCATGCCGAAACGCCCCGGCGCCGCGGTGCGCCGAGAGCATGGCGTCCTGCAGCGCGTCCTCGGCATCCTCGGCAGTGCGCGTGGTGAGCCGGGCCAGCCGGTGCAGCTGTCGCTGGTGACGTAGGAACAACTCGCCGAAGGCGTGCCGGTCGCCGGCGACGTGGGCTGCCAGCAGCTCGGCATCACTGCGTTCGCGCTGGATGTCTCGCCGGGAGCCCACGGCCGGACAGTAACCAATCGGCTGCGGGGCGGCACTTCACCGCGGCGGGGCGCTGTGAGCGCGGTCAGGAAGCGGCCTGGACCGTGATCTCGAAGAAGCCGGCCTGGCTCTTACCGTTGGTGGTTCCCAGCGTGGAGATCCACACCAAGAGGTTTGACGTCGGCGCACCGGCGCGGACCGGGATGACGTTGTGACCCGGCTTGAGCGTGAAGGCGGGCGCCAGCACCGTGGTGTCGTTCAGCGCCGCCGGGGAGGCCGTGGCCGACGAGCGAATCTCGACCTTGGTCCCGCTGCTGGGCGTGTCGATGGTGACCTGCCCGACCACGGTGGCGCTGGGCAGCTGCAGCATTAGCCCTTCACCCTGCTTGAAGCTGGGGAACGGGACCGCGTCGGTGTAGACCTCGGTCGCCCATGCGGTGGAGGGGTCGCCGTCGATCGCCTGCCCGGCCGTGCCGGCGTTGTCGGCATCCCCGTCGGGGGCGTAGACCGTGGCCTTGGTCGGCTTGACGACACTGCCTGCGGCCGCGGAACTGGGGGCCGATGACGAGGTGGAGGAGGAGGGGCCGTTCAGTCCGAGCTCGTCTTTGTTGAGGCCGCCGCCGACGTTGCCGAAGATCTTGCTCACCACCGACGCGAGCACCAACAGGGCCACCACGATGACGACAAGTCCCGCACCCACGCCGATGACCACGTTGCGGCGTCGGCGCGCCAGGGTCGCCTCGTCCTGACCCGCGGACGCGCGGGCGGTGGCCGGCGCCGGCGAATCGTCGATCGGACCAAGCACCTCGGTCCGGTCGGCGACCGCCGTCGCTTGTTGCAGGAGATTCAAAAGCGTTGACGCGCTGCGTATCCCGCCGTCCTCCTGAACCGCGCGGACCGCGACGGCCGAGATCTGGAAGGGAATGCTGCGGTCGATGACCATCGGCTCCACGGGCTGGCCCGTCGAATCGCGTCCCGCCGGGGCGAGCCCGCTGCGCACGCTCGACTCCGCGAGCGGCCACCGGTTGACCAGCAGCGCATACAGCGCGGCACCGATCCCGCGGATGTCGCCCTGCGGGTTGGCCTCCGGCATGGTCGCCGGATACGCCAGCACGACGTCGCCCTCGATGCTGACGCGCACCCGGCTCGGGTGGTCGATCGACAACGCGACGCCGGCGCGGTGGGCGGCGTCGGCAGCCGCCGCCAACGACTGCATGGCCCGGACGGCGCCGACGGGCGACGGCGCGGTGTCCGCCACCTCCTGCAGCGAACCGCCCCGCACCCACTCCGAGACGACCAGGCCACCGTGCCCGGTGTGGACCACGTCGAGCACCCGGGCGACGCCGGGCTTGTCGATGCGGCTGAGCCGCAGAGTGCGGGACAGGATTTCCTGCAGCACCTCGTCGGGCAATGCACCGTCGGGGTCGACGAAGGTCAGCGCCACCTGCCGATCCAGCGCGGTGTCCAGCGCCTGCCAGAACTGCAGGGGCGGCGCGCCGCCGTGGAAGACCAGCAGGCGATACCGGCCGCCGGCGATGCGAGCGCCGGGAACCAAATGGACGTCGTCTCCGGCCGGGTCCCCGCCGCGGTCGCGGGGCGCGTCAAAGGGGGCCGGCCCGCCCCGCGACTCGGGCGCAACGTCGCCGTTGCGCTTGTCGGACGGGCGCGAGGCCGCCTGCTCGGGCGGGTGGTCGGCGGGGATGTCGGGTTGGAAGTCGTCGGCAACCGGTCGTGGCAGCTCGGCACCCGACGCGGCACTCTCGACAGGGCGGTCGGTCACCTCCGGTCCTTTCGCTATCCGGGCTGGCATTGCCCGCTCCGGAGGTCTGCGCCGGATCGGCTCCTGGACCGCATTTACCCCAGGCGGGGACGAATTCCTCTGCTCAGGGTACGTGACCGGGGACCGCCCGGACGATCGATCCGGGGTCATCGGTTTGCGGGTAACCGCCGCACGGTCTCCGAGGCGGCGTCTGACGGCGTCCAGTGCAGCCTGCGCCTCCGGGACACGCGCGCGGAGCATCACCGTCGCCATGATCGGCAGCATGATCACTGCCAGGATGAGCAGGCGCAGCAACGAGCCCGCGCCGCCGGCATGCGCGGTCAGCAGGTCGAGTCGCAACAGGCGGTCGGCCACATGGGCCACCAAACCAGCCAGCATCGAGGCGGTGATCGTCACCAGGATGGTGCGCAGCTCGTCTTTGCCAATCAGGTGGCCGCCCTGCGGCAGCAGGGCGTGCCGCAGCAAGAGGTAACCGATGACCGCGCCGGCCAGAAACCCGATGCCGTTTGCCAGCCCCAGATAACCGGCCACCAGCTTGGGATCGCCGGTGAGGTGCGGCGCCAGCACGGATCCGACGATCTTGACGGCCGTGATGACGAGGATGATCACGATCGGCGTCCAGGGCTGCTCGCGCGCGTAGAAGACGCGTAGCTGTAGCAGCACCAGCCCGTACGGGATCAGCGTGAACGCCGACAGGGCGATCGCGGCCCCGAGGTACCCGGCGTCGACCCCGCCGAAGTGGCCGTAGGCGAACAGTGCGCTACCGATCGCCGGACCGCCGACGGTCATGAACGCGACGATCGGGATCAGCGTGATCAGCGTCAGGCGGGTGGCCAGCGACAGGTCGGCAAGCACGGCCTTGGTGTCGTCGGCGGCGGCGTTGCGGCTCAGCCGCGGCATCACCACGGTCAGCACGGTCACGCCGATCATGCCGAACGGCAGCATGAGGACCAGCCAGGTGTAGTTGTAGATCGCGGGGCCCGAGGCCGCCGCCGTGCTGGCGATCTGGTTGCCGACCACCAGACCGAGCTGGCTGATCAACACGTAGAGCACCATCGCGGCGGCCATCGTGCCGAAACGCTTGAGTCGCTCGTCGATTCCCCACAGGGGCCGCAGGTCAACACGCTGGCGGCGCAGCGCCACCAGAAGCACCGCGGTCTGGGCGAAGACGCCCAGCGTGGTGCCGATGCCCAGGACCAGCAGCTTGGTGTTGCCCATCCGAACCGGATCGACGGACAACTCACCGGGGACGGCCGCGTAGACGGCCAAGGTCGCGAGGGCGACGACGTTGTTGACCACCGGCGCCCATGCGGTCGGCCCGAACACGTTGCGGGTGTTGAGGATCGCCATGAACACCGACGTCAGGCCGTAGGCCAGCACCTGGGGGAGCAACAAGTAGGCGAACGCGGTGGTCAGTGGCTGGTTGACCTGCGGGGCGCGGCCGAGCATGAGCCGCACCAGCAGCGGCGCGGCAAGCACCGACAACGCGGTCGCCAGCACCAGCAGCGCGGTCGTCAGCGTGACCAGCCGCCGCACGAAGGCGGCGCCGCCGTCGGGGTCGTTCTGTTCGGCGCGGGCCAGAACCGGCACGAAAATGGCGGTGAAGGTCGCCTCGAGTACCAGCGCGGCCACCAGGTTCGGCAGTTGATTGGCCACCGAGAAAGCGCTGGACAGCGCGGCGCCGAGGATGGCCGCCAGCAGTACGATCCGGGCGAAGCCGGTCAGCCGGCTGACCAGCGTAGCGAACGCCATCGCCCACGACCGCGATACGAGGGCGGCGTCGGACAACTCGGGTCGCCGGCGATCGATCCCCGCGGGGACGGGCGGCAGCGGTCCCGTGGGCGGCGAGCCCGGGATTCGGGGTGGCCGCGGCGCCTGTGGCGGGCGGTGGTGGTGCGGCGCGGCCTGCCGGCGGGCGGAATTCATACTCGGTGCTCTTGCTCGACCCGATCGTCGTTCTGCCCGTCCACGTGCGTAAATCTGGCTCCGGGTGGGTCCGGCCGGTCCAGGTCGGCGCGGTCGGGCTGGCCGCGGAAGCGGTGCCACAGGCGCCGCCCGGCCAGCAATACCAGCACGGCCGCTGCCGTCATGGTGATCGCGAACAGCACCTTGCCGTAGGCGTTGGAATGCACCGACAGCCGAACCGGCTCGCCCAGGCGCATGCCCTCCGGAGTTCGCAGCGTCACGTCGATGGCGACGCGCTGGGTGAAATTCACTTCGATCGGCACCCGCAGCGGTAGGTATCCCGGCGGCAATTCGATCTGGCCTACGTCGGTGACCGACATCCCCGGCGGGGCGTCGACCTGTAACCGCACGCGGATGGGAACCGCCAGGCCGTTGTGCAACGCCAGCGGTAGGGGACTGTGCTCGGTGGCCAGGGTGTAGGAGCCGCCCGGGTTGACGATCGTGACCGCGCCGAACAGGTCGCTGATCGTCTTGCCCACGACGGCCAGGCGCTGCTGGGCCATTCCGTTACGGGTGTCGGGCGGTTCGGATTGGCTCAGCGCGCGCAGCATGTCTTCGCGCAGCGGGGCGGTGTACTGGATGCCGGTCAGCCCAGTGCGCTCGTCGGTGCTCAGCGCCGACGTCAGGCCCCAGAGCCGGCCGACCTGAGCGGCCACCGCGGCGGCGACGTCGTCGCCGAATCGGCCGCGCACGGAGGCGTAAGCCCCCGCCGGCTCGGACTGCTCGGTGCGGGCCGCGGCTTCGGCGACCACCGCCGGAAGCGGTCGCGGTACCGCAAGACCGGACCGGATGGAGGTGGTGAGGGCGGTCAAGATGACGTGGGCGTCGTCGGCCTGCAGGTTCCATGTCGCCGGGGGGACCAAGACTTGGGTGCGGGGCGCGTCGTCGTGGCGCAAGGCGTGCCAGAACATCGAACCCAAGGCGTCCTGGCGGCGCGCGGTGACCGAGTCGTGCGCGAGCCGGACGGTCAGCGACGGGTCCAGGTAGGTGGGGGCGGAGGGGGAACTTCCCGCCCCGGCCAGCGCGGCGCCCACCGCCGGATCGAACGGCGCAACCACCACCTGCGCGGACAGCCGCCGCGGCGCGGTGTCGACGGTCGCGTCGGCGGATCCCTGCGCTTCCCCGGCGGACAGTTCGGCGGCGGCAACGGCGACGGTGCTTTCGTTGCCGCCCAGCAGGCTGACCGCGCGGTTGGTCAGCGGGCCGTCGGGCAACAGCGTCGCGCCGCGGACGGAGGCGACGTCCAGAATGCGGTCGACGATGCTGTTGACGCCGGTGGTGGCGGCGGCGCTGAGCCCTCGATCGTTGACGCGTTGCAGGGCGTCCAGGTCGGCTTGCGCGTAGGGGAGCGGCGCGACGCAGGTGCGGTGCGCCAGGGCGCGCAGCCGGTTGAGCCACTCGGCCGCGGCGGCCTGCCCGGCGCCCGGATGGGTCGGGGTGCCCGGTAGCTGGGCGGGGCCCTCGGGCGAATCGGACACCACGTAGCCCGCGGTCATCGCGTTGACGGTAACGAGCAGGTCGGGGTCGACGGCCAGGCACAACGCCCGGCCGACCGCGCCGTCCGGGTCGACGTCGTGGCTGGTGGCGACCTCGGCCGCGGACAGCAAAATGTCGAGCCGGCCGCCGCTGGCCAGCGAGGTGGCGAGGTCGTCGTCGACCAGACGCACCGGAATGGTGCCGCCGGGCACCCCGGGGGCCAGCCGGGGCCGGTCTGCCAGGGGCCACAACATGGTGATCCACACGGGTTTGGAGGTGTCGGGCGCGACGGCGGAGCCCAGATCACCGCCCTGATCGGGGGGTACACCGACCACCGGCAACAGGAATCGTGCGTTGTCGAGGCGGGCGGGGGCGCCGTAGTCGGGTGTGCCGTTCACGTTGACCAGGACCGGATAGATGCCCGGCTTGCTGATCCCCAAGGACTGTTTGGTCAACGAGCGCAGCGGCGCGGACAGGGTGAAGCCGGCTTCCTGCCCGCGCTGCAGTTCGGGAGCGACCGTGAGGAAATCGGCGGCCGCCTGATACCCGTCGGTCTCGCCGTCCAGGGTGGTCCGCAATCCCGCGGACGCGGTGATCGCCCCGGCGTGTTCGAGCCGAACCATGACGTCGCGGACGGGGCGGTCGCCGATGTTGGTCACCATGCCGCTGACGGTGACGACGGGTTGGCTGGACGTGGTGACCACATCTGGGGTGACTTGGTCGATGCGGACGCGGACGAACGGTGTCACGCCCGGCTCGCCCGCGGCCGCGCGCGGCATGACGGGCGCGGTGAGCATCGCGAACCCGGCCACGATGCCGATCACTGCCGCGAGGCGCAACAAGCAGAGGCGGGGCGCCGTCACGGCCCTGGCCCGTGGCCGTTCTTCCGGCTGGTCGCCGGCTTGTCGGCGTGCCGGGTGCGCGAGTGCGTCTGCGGGCGGCGCCGGGGAGAACTGGGCGGCAGCGGCGGCAGAGCGGCGGGGCCGTGGTTTTGGAGCTTGTCGATCAGCTCGTGGGCCACCCGGGCGAGTCGACGTTCGTCGGCGTAGGCCAGCTTCGACGGCAGTTCGTGCATCGGCACCCAGGCCACCTCGGCCACTTCGAGGTCCTCGTCGGACAACTCGCCGCCGGAGAAGCGCATCAAATAGTGGTGCACGGTCTTGTGGACCCGGCGGCCGTCGGTGACGAACCAGTAGTCGATGCGTCCGAGCGCGGCCAGCACGCTGCCGCGGATGCCGGTCTCTTCGGCGACTTCTCTTATAGCGGTCTGCTCTGCGGTCTCACCGAGTTCGATGTGTCCCTTGGGCAGCGACCACAGCATTCGGCCCCGGCGATCGATGCGGCCGATAAGCGCCGCGACCTGAGAGTCGCGGGGCCCGTCGAGGCCGTCGATGACCAGTCCTCCGGCGGAGGTTTCGTGCACGGTCCGCAGCCGGTCCGGTCCGCGGCGCGGCGAACGGGATCGGCGCGATTTCGTCGCCGTCGAGTCGGCGGGGGCTTGGCCGTTCGTCTGGTTCTCGGTCGAACCGGCAGCGCTGCGACCGCGCCGCCGCCCCCGGCGCCTACGTGGCTTGCCTTGTTCGCCGTCCGACACCCAAGCGATAGTAGCTGGCACGCCATAGTCTCCCAGGACATACTCGCCGCTAGCGGGCGCGCGAAGGTTCCGGCCGAATGTTTCTGATCAGATCGCGCCGATCGCTCCGGCGATAACGAAAGCAGGAATGAAGATCAGGAGGGAGAGCGGCCCGGGCGGGTTGCCAATCATCATTCCGCGACGACTGCGCTGACGCCGCCATTACCGGGAGAACGATAAATACCAAGGGCCACATCGGTAGAACAAACAGCCAGGTGACGAAATCCCCCACGAAGACGTGGACTATCGCTACTGCTGAAAGTCAGCGGCCCATGGCGATTGTTCGACGTTCCGACTAGCACGGTGGCGGGCAGCATCCATGCGCGCTCACCGGCGTACGCGCTATGCGCGTCGAACGGCCATCTACCCAGCAGCCACATGGCGACAAGCGAGGTTGCCAGGATCAGTTGGACGACAAAAGGTGCCGACCATGTCGCCGAACGCCAGGCGCGGGCGTGGAGGAAGTTCACTCGCTCAGAACTCGACACGCGGTTGCTTTCGAGTCCTTCCGTAACGCCACGGCCGGACGTCGGCCGGTCAATTCACCGCCAGCACGTGCGAGGCTCCGCACACGGGCCTTTCGGGCGCGTCCGACTAGGCTGATCGAACGTGTCCGAAGCCGATGTCGAGCTGCTTGCCGCCGCCGCGGTTGCCCTGAATCAACATGCGCCCATGTTGCGCGAGTTGGGCTTCGCGTTCGACGCCGCGGGCCGCGAGTTGTACCTCGTCGGTGGCTCGGTGCGAGATGCCGTGCTGGGCAGGCTGAGTCCCGACTTGGACTTCACCACCGATGCCCGCCCCGAGCAGGTTCAAGAGATCCTGCGCCGATGGGCCGATAACCTGTGGGACACCGGCATCGACTTCGGCACCGTCGGTGTCGGCAAGGGCGAGCATCGCTTGGAAATCACCACTTTCCGCGCCGACGCCTACGACCAGGTCTCCCGGAAACCTGCGGTGCAGTACGGCGAACGCCTGGAAGACGATTTGGTGCGCCGCGATTTCACCGCCAACGCCATGGCCGTGCGTATCACGCCAGACGGACCGGGTGAATTCCTTGATCCCCTCGGCGGTTTGGCGGCGCTGCGTGAGCGGGTGCTCGACACGCCGGCGGCTCCGTCGGTGTCCTTCGGCGATGACCCCCTGCGGATGCTGCGCGCCGCGCGGTTCGTTTCGCAGCTCGGCTTCGCCGTCGCCCCGCGGGTGCGCGAGGCGATCGAGGAGATGGCACCGGAGCTGGCCCGGATCAGCGCCGAGCGGGTGGCCGCCGAGCTGGACAAGCTGCTTCTCGGCGACGACCCGGTGTCCGGCATCGACCTGCTGGTGCAGACCGGCATGGGTGGGGTAGTGCTGCCCGAGGTCGGCGGCATGCAAATGGCCATCGACGAACACCATCAACACAAGGACGTCTACCAGCATTCGCTGACGGTGTTACGGCAGGCGATCGCCCTGGAGGACGACGGGCCGGATCTGGTGCTGCGCTGGGCCGCGCTGCTGCACGACATTGGCAAGCCCGCCACCAGGCGGCACGAAGCCAACGGCGGCGTGAGCTTCCACCACCACGAAGTGGTCGGCGCCAAGATGGCCCGAAAACGGTTGCGGGCGTTGAAGTATTCGAAGCAGATGGTCGAGGACGTCTCGCAGCTGGTGTATCTGCATCTGCGGTTCCACGGGTACGGCGAGGGGAAGTGGACCGATTCCGCGGTGCGCCGATACGTCACCGATGCCGGGCCGCTGCTGCCGCGGCTACACAAGCTGGTGCGCGCCGACTGCACGACCCGCAATAAGCGCCGGGCCGCGCGGCTGCAGGCCAGCTATGACCGGTTGGAGGCGCGGATCGGCGAGCTCGCCGCGCAAGAGGATCTGGCCCGCGTACGTCCGGACCTGGATGGCAACCAGATCATGAAGCTGCTCGACATCCCGGCGGGCCCACAGGTCGGCGAGGCATGGCGCTTCCTGAAAGACCTGCGGTTGGAGCGCGGGCCGTTGACGGCCGACGAGGCAACCGCCGAACTGCTGAACTGGTGGCAATCGCGCAGGAACCCGTAGCTGCGGTCTCGCGTCCCATCTTTCGTGGACTATTGCATGGCTGGCGATGATGGCGCGGCGGATATGTGGCACCGGGACCTCGACCTTGACCTGGATGGCGACGGCCGGCTCGATGCTTTCGGGCTGGACTTCGACGGTGACGGGTTGCACGACGATGCACTCGCAGATCTTGATGGCGACGGCATCGCCGATCACGCGGTGCTCGACCTCGACAACGACGGCACGCCCGAGGCGTACTTCACCGACGACGGATCCGGGACGTGGGGCATAGTTACGGACCAAGGCCGGCAATTGCGATGGTTCGGGCTCGATGGCCTCGAGCACACCGGAGGCCCGCTGGTCGATTTCGACGGCCACGGCCGCGCCGACGATCAACTCTTCGATCTCGACGGCGACGGACTGGCCGACCGGGTGCTGTGCACCGATGAGGGTGGCGTCACCGGATACGTCGACACCGACGGCGATGGCAAGTGGAATGTCCGGCTGAGTGATTCCGACGGTGACGGTCTCGCCGACGGCGCCAGCACGCTGTAAGGGCTGACAGCGGGCAAGGTGAATTGACCACTGCTGCGGGGGTATTTAGCCTGGTTAAGAGTGGCGCGGGTATCGCTGCGATCGATCGGAAGGGGTGGCAATGTTCGTCAACACAGCGCTGCTGCACTCCGGGGGCAACGATTCGCATCGCGCAGGTGGGCACGCGCAAGAGGGAGCTGATCAGCTCGCGCGGGGACCGCTGGGGTCGGGGATGTTCGGTGACTTCGCCGCCGCCGATGCGTTCCATTCCGCGGTCACCGCCGCGCACACGCAACACATGCAGACCCTGCAGGGCCACCGGCAGACGCTGACCGATGTGGGTTCGAAGGCGCATCACGCGGCCAAAGGATTCACCAGCATGGACGAGAACAACGCCAGCGAAATGCAGGCGGTGCGGCCGGGTTCCGGTACGTCGACGCCGCGGGTCTGATCGCTTTAGCCTTGTCGGCTCTGGCTGCGGGCAGCAGTGTTAGTTCGTGAGGAATCGCATTGACCCGGTCTCTTACGGTGTTGATGTGCAGCGCACGTGGATAATTCAACAGAAGGTCTCTTACGGGATAAGCAAGTTGAGGAGGGCTGCATGGGGGATGTGCCTCCGAACTTCGGTGGGGAACCGCCAATTGTCCCGCCGCCGGCTCAGTGGCAGCCGGCCTACCCACCCCAACCTTTGAAGCGTCCACGAACTTGGCCGGCGATTGCACTGGCATTGATCGCTGTTCTGCTGGGAGCTGTTGCCCTAGTGGTGGCGGCTACACGGTCTACGAATAACTCCACGCAAGGCTCACCGACCACCTCAGCCGCACCCGCGTATAACGCCGCGGAATCGGCGGCCGCGCACAAAAAGCTCTGCGACGTCTACACCGTGGCCGCGCGTGCCGTCCAGATAGAAACGAACGGCGACAATCCGGCGTTGTCCGGCATTGCCGTTGTCAATGGAGCGGTAATGCTGGAACACGTGGTGGCTGTGAATCCGGCAATGCCGCCTGGCGACCGGGACACGGCACTTGCACTGGCTGAGGCTTACAGCAATTCCCAGGCGACGGCCGCCACGGTGCAGCAACGTGATGATCCGTTATGGCAGTCAACGATCAGTGATGTCAACAATAAAGACGCTGCGATGAAGAGGGTTTGCGGTGGCGGGTGACCGCGCGATGCATAGCTAGGCCGGCCATAGACGGTGTATTCGACACCTCGCGTTCGCATCGAACCGTAGCCGGATCAGAAGCCGTCCGAGAGGCCCATGGGGTAGGGCTAGAGCGCGTGCTTGAAGACATGACGCCCTAATGGTGAGTTACAACGTATACGGCGCATCGAATCGTGGGTTGTACGCACGCACCAGCGCGCAACGCCGGTGAATTGCTCGCCCCCCGGTTGCCTGTTCCACTATGGAGTGGAAGGCGGCAGACATAATCGGAGAACCGCGTCCAATCGGGTTCGTTGGCTTCGAGGAGGGGTGGATGGCGGGGAGCCGGTCTTGGGGGTCTGGTGCGGCTCCGGTCCTCGACTCCAACCACCGCGATGCCGCGTGCGTGTTGGAAGTTGATTGCCCAACGGTGGCCGTGAAGAGCAGCTACGGCGTTGCTACGAACACCGATTTTCACCCCGCGCTAGATAACGTCATCGCCAAGGATGGCGCGATGAAAAAGGAATGCAGTGGCGGTTGATCTTCCGCCGGGTAAGTGGACTCCGGCGCTAATTGGACCCTGGTGGCCGGCGCCGTCGACCGGTCTACGCGCCGGTGTTCAGCACTGGAGCCAGGCGTGTGCCGAGCAGCAGTTATTTTCGCAGGACCTGCGCAATCAGTGGACAGTGATCGCGGCACATAATCAAGGCCACACGGCGGACGACCTTATATCCAGATACCAAGAAGGAGAAAAGTTTCATCTGGATCTCGCCGAGAAGTACCAGGCGAAAGCAGGAGCATTTAATTCGGGCGCTGATTCAGTCGACTATCTACGGAGTCGATTGGCAGACATAGCGAATACAGGTAATAAAGAGATCGATCAAATTCTCGCGTCGAAAAAGCCGCTGCAAGAGAAGGTCGCAGAGGTGCAGGCGGTCCAGTTGCGTTGCAACGGCGATGCCGCCAACGCGAGCATGACGGCGGTCGACAAACTTCTGATGGCGACTCAGAAGATTTTGGACGCTGAAGGCGTCGGGGGGGACGCCCGAACCTGGGCGCGTGAACGCGGCTTCAATATGGACGATGCTTCACCGCCGCACCTGCTTAGCGGTGAGGATTTAGGATCGTCCAGCCCGCCGTCTGTCGGCGGGGGTTCTGTGCATAATGCGTCGGCACCTCACGGCCACTCACCGGGAGCGTCGCCGGCAGCGGTTGGAGGTGGTTCGGCGCCTAATGCGCCGGTACCGGGTAATGGTGTTCCAGGGACAGGATTTGGGGGCGGCTCCGTACCAAGCGGTCCAGGAGTTGCGCCATCGCCCGGAGTCCACCTGCCCAGCGGTGGTGGATCGGTGTCGCCTGGAACGCCAGGTGCATCTGGCAGCCCCATGACGATGTCACCAGCCGGACTTGGCCAGGGCGGCGCGTCACCCAACCTGGCGCAGTCGTTCGCATCCGGCATGGCAACGGGGCAGCCGGCCGGCGCCGGCGCTCAAGGGCTGTCGTCAAGCGCTATCAACGCAATGGAACCCGGAGCCGCTACGCCTCAGGCCGAACCACCTGCAGGGACGCCGCCGCCGGTGACACCGACCGCACCTAGCGCCGGGGTTTTCATTCCGACGGGCACTCCGGCCGACATGCCCCCACCGGCCGCTCCCGCACCGCCGACCACTGGAGGAGCCGCCCCAGTCGCCCCAGTAGTGACGGGGGGATCTTGGTCGGGATCGGCAGCGCCGGTAGCCGGCGGCCCGAGCATCCCCGCCGGGCCGCTGCCCGCCTACGGCTCCGACCTGCGCCCATCGGGCGCAGCGCCCGCTGCAATGCCTTCGGTACCCACGGGGCCCGTCTCGGGCGCGCCGGTCGCACCCTCCGCCGCATCCTCCCCGTCCGCGGGCGGACCGGTGGTTTCTCCGGTGGAACGCGCGGCTTCAGGAACCGCCGGGCAAGCGGGCGCGAGCTCGTCGAGCATGGCCGGCGCGTCAGCAATGTCCGCGGCAACCGGCGCGACCGCCGGTGCGGTGTCCAGTAGAGCGGCCGAGCAGCAGCGGCTGCAGCGGCTCGTCGATGCGGTGGCCCGCCAGGAGCCGCGATTGTCCTGGGCGGCCGGTCTGCGCGACGACGGCACCACCAGCCTGCTGGTCACCGACCTCGCCGGCGGATGGATTCCGCCTCATGTCCGGCTGCCGGCCCATGTGACCCTGCTCGAGCCGGCCGCGCGCCGCCGCGATGCGAGCGTGGTGGACTTGCTGGGGGCCGTCGTGGTCGCTGCCGCTCATGAGCACAACACTTACGTGGCCGAATCGGACCCCGAGGCCCCCACGCTGACCGGTGATCGACCGGCCCGATCGGCAGCCGCCCCGCCGGTAGATGAACTGGGACCTGCCCTTGTGGAAGCTGTGCGCCGTCGCGATGGACTGCCGCGAATTGCGCAGGCTATCGCGGCGCCGGCGGTACGACATACCGGCGTACTTGAAAGCGAAGCTGAACTCCTGCGCAGCCGCATTGCCGAAATTCAGAATTCGGTGCTCACGGCGTACCCGGATTACGCCTCGGCCGCTGTGGGCGATTGGATGCTACTTGCGGCAATTGAGGCCCTGATCGATGGGCATGAGTACCTCGCGAATTACCACATGGCGTGGTTCGACGTAATCAGCCATCAAAGTGCCGCATAGGGCGTTGCGAGGCCGCCGACTGCGAGGTGAATACCGATCCCAACGCACTGTGCCAAAATGATGCGATAGCCGATCTGGTGCCGCAGTTAGCACCAGGCAGTTCTACACGCGGGGCGGAGGTGAGGCTATGACCGGGGGCGATGGCACCGTCAAAAGCGCTCCAGCCGTATTAGGAGGGTTGGTCAGCGCGCCGGAAGCGCCACCGCCTACGCCGTTTCCTCTGTCCGCAGGTGGAACCAGCCCGGCCGACGGGTTTCGGGGAGCACTTGAAGCTGCCGGCAACGCCGGCGTGCCAAAAGACGCGGCAGACGCCGCTGCCGCGGACGCGGATCGCCGCGCGCACGCCGCCGACGCGGCCGCGAAATTCCCTGTGAACGAAGCTGAATCGCAGCAGCAGATGCAGAACGTCGGTCAGCAAGCCCCGCAGATGCTGCAAAGCATCACCGGCGCGCTCGGCGGCGCGGTCGGCGGCATCATGCAGCCGCTGACGCAGCTGCCACAGCAAGCGATGCAGGCCGGCCAGAGCGCTATCCAGCCGCTGATGAGCGCGGTTCAGGGTGCCCACGGCGCGGGCCTCGCCAGCGACGCCCATCTTGTCGACAGCGTCGGCCCAGGCTCCGGAGTCGGAGCCGGCGGCGGCTCGGGCGGCGGTGCGGGCCTCGGTGGCGGCGGGGGCACCACGCCGGCCAGCTCGCTGGGCCCGCCACCGGTGCCGACATCGTCCCCGCCGACGACCCCGGCCGGAGCCGCGAAGGCGGCCATGCTGCCCCCCGTTAGTGGCGCCCCGATCACGTCGGGGCAGACGGGCATGGGTGGTATGGGCATGATGCCGCCGGGCGCGATCGGAGCAGGCGGCGACGGAAACAAAGAGAAGCCCCCCGAGAAGCGCATCTCGGCGCCGGGTGTTCCCAACGGCCAGCCCGTCAAGGGCCGCCTGACGATGCCGCCTAGTCCGCCGGGGCCCAAGCCCGGCGAGGAAAAACCAACGGTCGTCAGCAACCGGCCGAATCGGCGAATCGTCATCATGCCCAGCGAGGACGAGGCAAAGGAATAGGCGCCACCGCAAGCCATTCCCACTCCACCCCACGGTGAGTGGTCGGTCCGCGCGCCCGGCAGTAGGGTCGCTACGTAATCGCTCGTTATTGACAGCGCAACTGCCCGTTCGTGCATGCTATTGAGTACGGATTTTCGCGGCCAGAGGGTGTGGGAAAAAGGGGATCAGGGTGGGGCAGTCCTTGACTGATCCGCTGATACAGACGGTGACGACATTGTCCCGCGGACACAACCTGTTCGCCGGCGAGCCCATTACCGCACGCATCGTCACCACGCGCGAACATCCCGGCGTCATAACCGCCGGCCTGCCCTACGCCGCAGCCACGAGGTCGACGAGCTCGCTGAACGAAGTCCGCCGGTCCGCCGACACCGACCGCGCGCTGGCACGCATCATGGCGGCGGCGCGGGACGACCACGCGCAGGCAAGGACGGCCACGAGGGCGGTCTTGGAAGACGCGAAGACTGACAGCACCCCGGCCGATACGCCGATGGCACGGCGCGAGGCGATGGCGCGGATGGCGGCGAGGCTGCGCACTCAGCACCGGCACATCCTGAACTCGCGCCGGCGGGCACGGCTCCTGGCGCTTCGAATAAGGCGGTTGCGCTACCGACAAAGGCGGGCGACGATGCGAGGCGACCAGGGCAGCGGCCGGGCGGCGGTCCTGGCGGCGATCCGCAAAGCCTTGGATATCAAGGGAATTCACGACCCGGCGGCGCGCGCCCGCTGGGAGCGCGGCATGGATCTGGTGGCTCGCCGCGAGTCCAACTACAACGCCAACGCCGTCAACGACTGGGACTCCAACGCGGCGCGTGGCACCCCGAGCAGGGGCGCCTGGCAGTTCATCGAGCCCACATTCGCGGCCTATCACCAGCCGGGAACGCCACGCGACATCCACAATCTGGTAGCGCAGGCGTGCGCGTTCATCAACTATGCGATGGGCCGCTATCACGTCGCCGCGGACGCCTCGAATTTGGCCGATCGGATTCAGCAGGCCGATCCTCGCCGATCTCCTAAGGGGTATTGAGCATGCCGCTGAGTTTGTCGAACCGCGACCAGAATTCCGGTCACCTGTTCTACAACCGACGGCTGCGCGCGGCGACTGCCCGCTTCTCGGTGCGGATGAAGCATGACGACCGCAAGCAGACCGCCGCGCTGGTGCTGTCGATTTTATTAGTGGCCATCATCGCTGGGTGGATGATGCTGCTGAACGTCCTGAAACCGACTGGCGCAGTGGGCGAATCAGCGATCATCGGTGATCGCGACTCGGGCGCGATTTACGCCCGTATCGACGGCCGGCTCTATCCGGCCCTGAACCTGACGTCCGCCCGGCTGGCCACCGGAACGGCGAACCCACCAACGTGGGTGAGGCGCAGCGAAATCGCGAAGTATCCGACCGGACCGCTCATCGGCATTCCGGGTGCGCCGGCGGCGATGCCGGTGAATCGCGGCGCCATTTCGGCGTGGGCCGTGTGCGATACGGCCGGGCGGCCGCGCAGCGGCGAGAAGCCGGTCGTCACGTCAATAGCGGGCACGCTCGACGGCGGCGGCCGCGCGGCCCCGCTGGCCGACGATGCCGGCGTGCTCGTGACGTTCGAGGGCAACACTTATGTGATCTGGGGCGGCAAGCGCTCGCAGGTCGACCCGGCGAGCAGGGCCATCACCCTCAGCCTGGGGCTGGATCCCGGAGTGACGTCGCCAGTGGAGATTTCGCGCTCGCTCTACGACGGACTCCCCGCAACCGAGCCGCTGCGCGTCCCCGACGTACCTCAGGCGGGCGCGTCGTCGACGTGGGTCTCCGGTTCGCAGGTGGGCGCGGTGCTGCAGGCCCAGACCGCCGGCGGCGGCAAGCAGTTCTACGTGCTCCTGCCGGACGGGGTGCAGAAGATCACCAGCTTCGTCGCCGATCTGCTCCGCAGCGCGAACTCGTACGGGTCGACGGCGCCGCGGGTGGTGACCCCCGACGTGTTGGTCAACATCCCCCAGGTGAACTCGCTGGCCGTGGACTACTACCCGACGAAGCGGCTGAATTTCGTTGACACGGCTGCTAATCCGACGACCTGTGTCGGCTGGGAGAAGGGCTCCACGGATCCGCAGGCGCGAGTCGTGATCTACAACGGGCGAGGCCTTCCGGTGTACTCGTACCTGGACGACCGGATCGTGCACCTGGTGCGCGACGACCGGGACCCGGCATCGGTAGTTGCCAACCAGGTGCTGGTGCTGCCGGGGGCGGCCAACTTCGTCACCTCGACCAGCGGTGTGATCACGTCGGATTCGCGCGAATCGTTGTTCTGGGTATCCGACAACGGCGTTCGATTCGGCATCGCCGCCAACGACGACACGATGCGCGCGCTCGGGCTCGACCCGGCCTCGGCGGTGCAGGCGCCGTGGCCGTTGCTGCGGACTTTCGCTGCGGGCCCGGCCTTGTCGCGCGAGGCGGCACTCGTGGCACGCGACACCGTGCCGGCACTCGGCAAGGCGGCCGTGGTGACGACATCGGCGAAGGCGGGAGGCTAGGGGATGTCAAAGAAAGCGTTTCCCATCAACCGGGTCAAGCTCGAGCCGCCGAAACCCGTTCGGGTAGCGCCGAATGCGCCGATTGCCCTGCCGGAGCGCGAGCCCCGCAACATCTGGGTGATGATCGGGGTGCCGGCGCTGATCGTCGCGCTCATCGGCACCATCGTCATGCTCTACGTGTCCGGGGTCCGAAGCCTCTCCACCGGGTTCTTCCCCTTGATGGGTATCGGCGCATTCAGCATGCTGGCGTTTTCCGGCCGCTTCGGGCGTGCGCGCAAGATCACCTGGGGCGAAATGGAGAAGGGTCGCCGCCGGTACTTGCGCGACCTCGACACGAACCGAGACGAAATCCAAACCGCCGTGTGTGCGCAGCGGGAATGGCAGAACGCGTTGCACTCCGACCCGCGGGGGCTCGGGGCCATCATCGGCGGGCCGCGGATGTGGGAGCGCGGCCGCGGCGACGTGGACTTCCTGGAGGTGCGGCTGGGCACCGGGGTGCAGCATGCGCCCGACTCGGTGTTGTCGGTGACGTGGCCCGACATCGCCTCCGATGAAGAGCTCGAACCCGTCACCGGCCAGGCACTGCGCGATTTCATCCTGGAGCAGCGCAAGATTCGTGACATCGCCAAGGTGGTCAACTTGCGGTCGGCACCGGGGTTCAGCTTCGTCGGCGACGACCTGGACCGGCTGCGCTCGCTGATGCGGTCGCTGTTGTGCTCGCTGGCGGTGTTCCACAACCCGCGCGACGTGAAATTGATGGTGGTGACCCGCAATCCCGAGGTGTGGTCGTGGATGGTGTGGCTCCCGCACAACCTGCACGACGAGCTGTTCGACGCGTGCGGCTGGCGGCGCCTGGTGTTCACCACGCCGGAGGAGCTGGAGGAGACCCTCGGCGCCGAGCTGCACATGAAGGGGAAGCGTGGCGCGTGGACGCCGCCGGCGGCGGCCAGTCCGACCGCGATGGGCTCGGCCCTCGAAACCGGCTCCGACACGGTGGATCTGGGGCCACACCTGGTGATCGTCGACGACAACACCGGCAGTCCCGACGCGTGGGAGAGCGTGGTCGGGCAGGTGGGCAAGGCCGGAATCACCTTGCTGCGCATCGCATCCCGGGTCGGCACCGGCGTGGGTTTCGCGCAGGACCAGGTTTTCGAGATGGGTGAGCGGCACAACGCGTCGGTCGCTGGCGAAGTCAAATTCGGCCGCAACGGCTTTGACGCCGACGGCGAAGACGGCCGCCCGGCGCCCCTGCTACGGGTGCGCGACAAATTCTTCGCCCACGCCGACCAACTGTCGATCCACCGCGCCTACCGATATGCGCGGGCGATGGCGCGGTGGTCACCGACCACGCGCAGCGTGATCGCCGATTCGAGCGGCGGCGCCACCGAACTGCTGCGCGCGCTTGGCATCGTCGACCCCCGCCAACTGGACGTCGACCGGTTGTGGGCTGAGCGGCGCGGCCGAGGTGACGAGAGATGGTGTGAAATCCCCGTCGGCGCCAAACCGACCGGCGAGCTGCAGAACATCATCATCCGCGCGAAAGACTTCGGGGGCTTCGGTTTCCACTCCGTGGTCATCGGTACCAGTGGCTCGGGAAAATCGGAGTTCTTCCTGTCGTTGGTGTACGGCATCGCGCTGACACACTCGCCGGAGACATTCAACGTCATCTTCGTCGACATGAAGTTCGAATCGGCGGCCCAGGACATCTTGGGTCTGCCGCATGTGGTTGCCGCCCTGTCGAACCTCGGCAAGGACGAGCGGCATCTGGCCGAACGGATGCGCCGGGTCATCGACGGCGAGATCAAGCAACGCTATGAGCTGTTCACCTCGGTGGGCGCGCGCGACGCCAATGACTACGAAGAGATCCGGCTGGCCGGACGGGACCTGCCGCCGGTGCCCGTCCTGCTCGTCATCGTCGACGAGTACCTGGAACTCTTTGCCAATCATGAGAAGTGGATCAACCTGATCATCCACATCGGCCAGGAAGGCCGCGGCGCCAACGTCTTCTTCATGTTGGGCGGGCAGCGGCTGGACCTGTCGTCGTTGCAGAAGGTCAAGTCCAACATCGCCTTCCGGATCGCACTGCGCGCGGAGTCCGGTGACGACAGCCGCGAGGTGATCGGATCGGACGCCGCCTACCACCTGCCGTCGAAGGAGAACGGCTTCGCCCTGCTGAAGGTGGGTCCGCGCGACCTCGAACCGTTCCGCTGCTTCTACCTCTCGGCTCCCTTCGTAGTGCCCAAAGGCAAGGAGGTCGCGACCACCGTCGACATGACCCTGACCAAGCCGCGGCTGTACAACTGGCAGTTCCAGCCGCTCGAGGCGGCGGACGCGGCGGCGTTGAAAGCGGCCGCTGCCGCCGACACCGAACCGGACGAATTCCTGTACCACGAGGACGGTTTCAAGCGGAAGAAGATCGTCGACGTCCTGCGGGAGTCGTTGCACGACGTTCCCCACCGGTCGCCGCGGCGGCCGTGGCTCGAACCGCTGGAGGACCCTGAGCCCGTCGACGTTCTGGTGTCGGCCTACCGCGGCAAGCCGTGGCATGTCGACTACGGGCAGAACGCGGGCCTGATGTTTCCGGTGGGCGTCATGGACATCCCGGAGGAGTCCAAGCAGATCGTGCACGCGATCGATGCGCTGCGCAGCAATGTCATCGTGGTGGGGGCCAAGCAGCGCGGCAAGACGACCGCCCTGATGACGCTGATGTGCTCGGCCGCAACGATGTACAGTCCGGCGCGCGTGACGTTCTTCTGCATCGGCGGTGCGACCCTGGCCCAGGTGGCGTCGCTGCCGCACGTCACCGACATCGTGTCGCCGAAGGACGCCGAGGGCATCGAGCGCATCTTGAGCAGCATGGACGCGTTGATCGATGCGCGCGAGGACTCGTTCCGGCGGCTGAAGATCGACCTCGACGGCTTCCGTGAGCGCCGGTTCGGACCGGGCAGCGACGGGCTGGGCGGTACCGACCCCAGCGACCCCTTCGGCGACGTGTTCGTGGTGGTGGACGACTACGACGACGTTTATTCGAAAGACACCGTCCTGGGTGATCGGATCATCTCGTTGAGCAGCCGCGGTCCCGAGTATGGGGTCCACGTGATGTGCAGCGCCGGCGGCTGGATCCACGGGCAGCGGCAGAGCCTGTTGCAGAACGCCACGGCGCGAATCCAATTGCGACTGGCCGACCCCAGCGAGAGCCAGATGGGGCACTCGTCGCTCGAGTCGCGTGACGCCGCAAGACGGACCCTGAACCGTCCGGGCTTCGGTCTGACGGACAGCTTGCACGAGCTGCGAGTCGGTGTCCCGGCGCTGGCCGATCCGGCCACCGGTGCGCTGGTGAGCATCGTCGATGTCGGCGCGCAGATCGCTGACGTCGCGGGCGTGACCAAACACGCGACGTTGCAGCGGCTTCCGCAGCGGGTGGAGTTGCGGGCGATCCTGGAGTACGACGCCGCGCATCGATGCGATGACGACCTGTCGATCGCGTTCGCCATCGGTGAGCGCCACGAACTGGGCCCGGTGCCGCTCAAGCTCCGGGAAAGCCCGGGCTTGATGATCCTGGGCCGGCAGGGCTGCGGCAAGACGCTTTCGCTCGTGTCGATCGGTGAGGCGATCATGAACCGGTTCGGCCCCGAGGAGGCGCAGCTGACGCTGATCGACCCGAAAACGGCCCCGCACGGTCTGCGGGATCTGAGCGGGCCGGGCTATGTGCGTGCGTACGCCTATGACCAAGACGAGATCGACGAGGTGATCACCCAACTCGCACAACAGATCCTGCTGCCCCGACTGCCCCCCAAGGGCTTGAGCCAGGAGGAGCTGCGAGCGCTCAAGCCGTGGGAGGGCGCCCGGCACTTCGTGCTGATCGACGATGTCCAGGACCTGCGCCCGGATCAAAGCTACCCGCCCAAGCCACCGGTGGGCGCGGCGTTGTGGAAGCTGATGGAACGCGCCCGGCAGATCGGCCTGCACGTGTTCACCACCCGCAACAGCGCGAACTGGGCGACGCTGCAGATGGATCCGTGGATGAGGTTCCAGAACTCGGCGAAGGTGGCGCAGCTCTACATGGACAACGACCCGCAAAACCGGATCAACCGCTCGGTCCGCGCCCAGGCGCTCCCGCCGGGCCGAGGCCTGCTGGTGAGCGCCGACGGCGACGTCGAGGGCGTGTTGGTCGGAATGCCGTCTACGTCCGCGGTCCCACCACCGTAGCGACCCGAAGAGGCCGCGGCTCAGGCTTTCTCGCGTTGGCACTGGCTCGGCGGGGGAACGGGTACGGCCACCAGAACCACCGGTCCAGCAGCGCCACGATTGACGGCACGATGAACGCCCGTACGACCAGGGTGTCCAACAGCAGCCCCACCGCGATCGTCGTGCCGATCTGGGCGATGCTGAGCACGCTGCTGCTCAACAACGCCAGCATGGTGAGCCCGAAGACTATGCCGGCAACGGTGACCACCCCGCCGGTGCCGCCGAAGGCGCGAATGATCCCGGTCTTCAGGCCCGCCGCCGCTTCCTGTTTGATGCGCAACGCCAGCAACAGGTTGTAGTCCGCGCCGACGGCGATCAGGGCGATGAACGCGATCGGGGCGACGGCCCAGTGCAGATCCTGGTGCAGCAGGTGTTGCCAAATCAGCACACTGGCCCCGATAGCCGATGCGTACGAGGTGACGACGGTCCCGACCACCACCAGGCCCGCGACCGGGCTGCGCAGCATCGCCGTGACGATCAAAAAGATGAGGACCAACGCGGCGCCCACGAGCAGCCTGGTGTCACCCGCGACGAAGCGCTGCAGATCCGCAGTCACCGGACCGACGCCGGCAAGGTCGACCTCGACCGGCGTCAGGGTGCCTTCCTTGGTGGCCTCCTTGATGGCGGCGCGCACCTGGTCTGCCCGCTTGGCGCCGTCGCCGCCCCACTCCGAGCCGTCGCCGTAGACCAGTAGGTAAGCGGCGCGGCCGTTCTCGGAGATCAGGTGGCTCAATGCGGCGGTGTACCGCGGATCGATCAGCGCCCGCTGCGGCATATAGAAGTCCGCCGCCGCACTGCCCTGAAACTGTGTCGCCATCTCGTTCAGGTAGTCGGTCAACTGACGCATCTGGGGTCCGAGCGTGTCGGTCAGGCCCAGTAGGTCGCGTGTGGCCGAACGGGCCTGCCCCAACGCGCCTTTGATCGCGTTCACGCTTTGCGGCAGACCGGCCATCGCGGTGGCGGCCGCGCTCGAGCCGCTGGTCAGCTCCGCGGCGCCGGCGTCGAGGCGCGACGACGTTTGGACCAGGCTATCGACCGGCTGGAGCACTCGGTCCACCGTCGAGCAGATCGGATTGACGGCGCAGTCGGGGGTTCGGCCGACGAAGTCGCGCAACGGGTCGAGGTAACCCGACACCGTAGTGACGTTGCGCCGCAACCCGTCCATGCCGGCGCGCATGTCGTCGGCGGCGCCGGACATGTCGGCTAACCCCGCACTGCCACCGCGCAACCCGTTCCCCAGGCCGTCCACCGCGAGCTCGGTTCGCGCCAGCGCGGCGTCCAGCTGGGATACCCGCTTCAGGCGTTCAGTCAGCGAGTCTATGGTGTCCCCGAACTGACGGCCGAGCACGCCGGCCTGATAGCTCAACGTTGCCTGTTCCGGGACCTTGCCGTCGGGGCGGCTGGCGGATTGCACCGCACGCACACCCGGTACGGCCATGATGTGGCGCGTGATTCGCTCGATGGCGATCAGGCCGGCCGGGTTGCGCAGGTCGTGGTCCGCCTGGATCGCAACGACATCGGGCAACAGCGAATTGGCGGCGAAATGCCGGTCTGCGCTGACATAGCCGCGGTTGGAGTCCGTGGCAGACGGCGTGGCGGCGGGTTCGCTGAAGCCGACCCGCATGGTACTCAGCGGCAGCGCGACCAGCAGGGTCAGCGCGCCCGCGGTGATCAGGATCGGCCCGGGCCAGCGCGCCACCGCCGTCCCCACGCGGCGCCAGCGTCGTGCCGTCTTCGACGGGTGCGGTTCGAGATACCCCCGGCGGATGGCCAGGGACATGAGCGCGGGCGTCAAGGTCAGCGCCGCCACCATGGTAACCAAAATGCCGATGGCGCAGGGCAATCCTGCGCTCCGGAACGAGCCCACCTGCGCGAACACCAGGCAGGCCAGTGCCACGGACACGGTCAGCGCCGACCCGATCACCACGGGCGCGATGGAACGGTAGGCCTCCGTCAACGCTTGGCCCGGCGCGACGCCGTGGCGGCGGCCCTCGTGATAGCGACCGACCAGGAAGATCGCGTAGTCGGTACCTGCGCCCAGCGTCATGGCCGCCATCAGTGCCACCGAAAACAGCGACACTTCAACGACATTGGACTGGCCGAGCGCGGCGACGACGGCGCGGGCCAGCGCCAGCGCGAGCCCGACCGAGACCAGCGGAATCGCAGCCGCGATCGGCGATCGGTACACCGCCAGTAGCAAAAGCAGGATGAGACCGATGGTGGCGGCGGTGATTCCGAGCATCTGTCGATCGATCGCGGAGAATTCGTCGACGATCGTGGCGCCCGGCCCGGTGACATGGACTTCCAGGCCGGCCGGCGGTGAGAGTTTCTGGACGGTGTCGCGGACAGCGTTCACCGAATCGCGTGCCTGCGCGGTGCCGAGCATCCCGGCCAGCCGCGCCATGACGCTGACGGCCCGCCCGTCCGCACTCTGCGCGCCGGCGGCCGTGGCGGGCTGCGACCACAGGTCGGTCACCGCGTACACGTGCCGGTGATCGGAACCCAGCGCCGCCGTCACCGCGTCGTAGAACTGACGGTCGCGTGGCGTCAACTTGTGATTGCGTTCCAGCACAACGTAAACGAAGTTGTTGCTGGGCGTCTGATCGAACAGCTGGGCGGCGTGCGAGGCGGCGACGGCGCTCGGCGCATCGGTCGGCATGAAGGATCGGGCGTGCGAGTCGACGACTCGCTCCAGTTGCGGGACCGCCAGGTTCGCACCGGCCGCCGCCAGGACCCACAGGCCGACGATCAGAATCGCATAACGGCCGGTAAGCCGTGTCAGCAGTCCCTTTCCGTCATGCAACGGTCTGCCGATCGCCGGTCGGTCCGCCGAAGAGGCCAACGGCGACGTGCTCGCCCCGGGACAGCGAGCGCACCCGCAGCGACCTCCGGGATCCGATCCGCACCAAGGCGTGCAGGCCGGGCTCGGCGGCCTCGAGGTCGGCTCGCACCTGTTCCGCCGCCACGCCCTCGTGCGCCGCCTGATCCAGCTTGGCCACCAGCATGGTGATCCAGCGCTGTCCCAGCGAAAGCAGCAGCCCCTCGTCATCACCGAACAACCGGGCTACCTCGGATGAGTTGTCCATTAACGCAAGTGCCGCCTCGGGATCGGTATCGGCGGCTTTGATCACATCGGCCATGAAGGCCATTCGGTCGTGCAGCAGTGTCCATGTCATGACTCGACGCTAGGAAATCGGCCGCGCCTGCGCGTCGTGCCGAAGTGCAGTCTTCGCCTCCTACCACGGGCGGAGGCAAGTGCCGCCCACGGCATGATGTGGGCAGGTGGCGCGCTCTCTTAAGATTGGACGATGTTGCGCACCGCAACGAGATACTTGCGCGAACAGTTTCGCCGGCGAAGCGAATTGATACCCGTCGGCATCACCTGGGCGGCGCTGATCACCGTCGACGCAACCGAGGTGGTCGGCGGCGTGATCGCGATCCTGCAGCGACCCACCGCCGACCTGCCCATCGCACTGGCCGCGTTCGCGGTGTGCATCTCACCGACGCTGATGTTCTTCTTCCTGAACATGAAGCTCAGCCCGCTGTTGATGTGGGGGACCTGGTCGACGGCCACCGCCATGATGCTGTTCGGGACGTCGACGCCCATTCACGCCGATTTCGCCCCGGCGCTGATGGTGCTGATGGTTTTGTCGGTGACGACGTTGAGTTCCGTTGCGGCCGGCTTGTTGTCCGCCGCGTCGGCCACGGCACTGCTGCTCGCCGCGTCCGCACTTCACCGCTTGGACGCGGTGGTGCTGTATTTGGGATTTGTGGCGGCGGGCTGGCTGCTCGGCTACCTCATGCGCGGGCAACGGTTGCTGCTGGCCGAACAGATCGGGGCGCAGAAGATGCTCGCCGAGCACGCCGCCGCCGACGAGCGCCGACGCATCGCCCGTGAAGTGCACGACGTTATCGCCCACTCGCTCAGCATCACCTTGCTGCACGTGACGGGTGCGCGGCGCGGACTGCAGCAGGACCGCGACGTCGACGACGCGGTCGAGGCGCTCGAACAGGCCGAACGCCTGGGCCGGCAGGCAATGGCCGACATCCGGCGCACCGTTGGACTTCTGGACAGCTCACCGACGAAATCCGCCCAGACCACGCCCGAACCCGGCATCGACGACGTCGCTGTCCTCGTCGCGGATTTTCAGCGCGCCGGCCTGGAGGTCGTGCTGCGCATCGACGGGCCCACCGAACGCGTCTCGGCGGCGGTCGGCCTAGCGCTTTACCGCATCACCCAAGAATCCCTGACTAACATCGCCAAACACGCGCCGGACTCGAAATCCACAGTGGCGCTTAATATCTCGGCGGCATCGGCGAGCCTCACGGTCGACAACCGATTACCGGTGGCGATCGCCGCCCCGCGTTCTGCCGAGGGGCGCGGGCTGCGTGGCATGCGCCAGCGCGTCGAGCTGCTGGGCGGGGCCATCGACGCCGGCCCGACGCACGACGGATGGTCGGTGCGCGCCGACATACCGCTGGACGAAGGTGACGCCGGCTGGCGCCCGTGGTGGTGCAAGGCGTGATCCCGCATAGCCCGGAGACCCCCGAGATCACCGTCCTGCTCGTCGACGACCAAGACTTGGTGCGCTCGGGACTGCGCCGGATCTTGAGGCGCAAGGACGGCTTCGTCATCGTCGCTGAATGCTCCGACGGTGACGAGGTGCCGGCCGCGGTGGCCGAACACCGACCCGACGTCGTGGTGATGGATCTGCGCATGCGCCGAGTCGACGGCATCGAGGCGACTCGCAGGCTCGGAGGCACGCCGCCGGTGCTGGCGCTGACCACATTCAACGAGGACGAGCTGCTGTCCGAGGCGCTGCGCTCGGGTGCGGCCGGGTTTGTGCTCAAGGACTCGTCCGCCGAGGAACTGATTCGCGCCGTGCGCGCGGTCGCCCGGGGCGACAGCTATCTCGATCCCGCGGTCACCGCGCGCGTCCTCACCACCTACCGCAAAGCCGCACCGGGGCCGCGTGGCACCGCTATCGGCGAGTTGACCACTCGCGAGCTCGACGTTCTGACCTTGATAGGCAGGGGCCTTTCCAACGCCGAGATCGCCGACCAACTCTGCATCTCCGGCGTCACGGTCAAGAGCCATATCGGCCGGATCTTCGGAAAGCTCGACCTGCGGGACCGCGCCGCGGCGATCGTCTACGCATACGACAACGGCATCGTCGTCCCGCGCTGAAGGAGACTTCGGCGGATCACAGAGGCGTGCCCTGCTCCGCCAGATTCAGCAGAACGTAAGCCATGCACATCAGGAGGTTCAACACCACCAGGACCAAGCCGGCGAACAACATCGAGCGGGTGCCCTGCCGCTTCAGCCGCTTGTATCGCGCGGCGCGCGTTTCACGGTCGAACCGCAGCGCTATCAGCGCGAAATTGACGTCCACTACTTCATCTGCCGCAAGCGGCGCACCCGCCAGCATCTCCTGCACGCGGTCGGGCGCCGTCCGGACGCCGACGCGCTCGAAGTTCTGGCACATTCGCCGCGCGCGTCGTCGCGCGAGTGGTTGATATCGCATCTGCAGATGATGCGCGAGTTGCCCTCTGTCGTCCCCCCACGGGTTTGACGGGGTCATCACGAAACGGATTCTAAATCGCATCGGGCCGATTACGGCGTGTCTACACGAATTATCTTCGTCGAGTGGCACTTCGTCGCGTCGTTGCGGGACGTCGGTAGGTCGAGGTACCCCGCGGATACCGCGCCCAGAGTACAGCCGGGCTCAGTGCGCGACATCGAATTCGATGGGCAAGGTGATGGGCCCGCCTAGCGCGTTCACCGGTTTCCAAGGGGCCGCACCGGTGCGGCGGGCGTTGGGCATGCGCCGCGTAATCACAATCAGCGCTTCGGCCAACTCGAGGCGGGCAAGGTTGGCTCCCAGGCAGTAGTGCATTCCGCCACCGAACGTCTGGATCGGTGGGGCACCTGTGCGGCTGATGTCGAGACGGTCGGGGTTGTCGCAGACGGCTGGGTCGCGGTTGGCCGCGCCGGTGTTGACGACGACTATTGTTCCGGCGGGGATCTTGATGCCGGCGAGTTCGACATCCTCGGTGGCGACGCGCAATGTGACGAATGTAATGGGTGAATGGCGTATGAGCTCACGGACGGCACTGACTGCGAGCTCTGGATGCCGGCCCAGGAGTGCCCATTGGTCGGGGTGATCGCACAGCGCGTGCACCGCGCCACCCAGTTGGAGGCGGGTGGTGTCGGTGCCCGCCATTAGTAGCGAGGCGACGAGCATGCGGAGTTCGTCGGTGCTGAGGCGATCGCCGTCGTCTTCGGCGCGTATCAGCTCGGAGATCAGGTCATCGGTCAATGTGTGGCGCCGCCGCGCGATCATGTCGTCGATGTAGGCGTCAAGGGCTGCCCAGGAGGCCAGGATCGTGGGTGTCTGGCTTTCCGCGTTCCAGCCGAAGGCCTCCAAGATGTCGTCGGTCCAGTCGGAGAACAGTTCCCAGTCCTCGGGTGGTGCGCCAAGTAGCGCGCAGATGACCGGAATCGGATATTGGCGGGCGATGTCGGTGACCACGTCGCAGTGGCCCTTGGCGCTGTGGCGGTCAACGAGTCCGCTGATGATGTCGATGATCGTCGTGCGCAGCCGTTCGGTCGCCCTGGGGGTGAAGGCTTTGGAGACCAGGCGGCGCAGCCGGTGATGCTCTTGGCCGTCGAGACTGAGGATGTTGGTGGCAAGGCGGTCCCATAGTGGGCCGCTGGTGATGCCTTGCGCGGCAAGGAACATCCCTTGTGGCACCCGGAATCGCGGGTCGCGGAGCGCGGTGTGCACGAGATCGTAGGTCAGCAGCTCGGGCCCGTATGGCCCGATCGCGATCGGCGCGTTCTCGCGGGCCGCACTGATGATCGCGTGGGCTTCGTCGGGATGCTGGGCATCCCCGTAGTTGATCGTCGGTAGCCCGGCGTCGAAAACGCTCGGGCAACTCGATCGGTCGACGGCGGTGGTCATGGCGTTCCTCCTGATCGGACCTCGTCCCCTCGACAATGCGATTTGCGGAGTGACACTCCATCGGGGAGAACTCGGAAAAGGGCGGTCCATTCTCTGACCCGCGATCCCGGCTGCCACTGGGCGGTGGCGTAGTGGGCTTGGGCAAACCGACTGGTCAGCGGCGACGGGTTACGAGATTTCCCTGATGTTTGCGACGCTCGGGCCCGCGATGCTGGCTAGCATGACCGAAACTGATCAACGGAGTGAGTTGGGCGTGAGCGAGCTGCCGACCGGGACGGTGACGCTGCTGCTGGCCGATGTCGAGGGCTCGACCCGGCTGTGGGAGACCAAACCCGAGGATATGACGGCTGCCGTCGCTCGGTTGGACCGCACGCTTACCGACCTGTTGGCCGTATATGGCGGGGTGCGGCCGGTCGAACAGGGTGAGGGCGACAGCTTCGTTGTCGCGTTCGCCCGGGCGAGCGAGGCGGCTGCCTTCGCTTTGGAGTTGCAGCGTGCGCCGTTGTCGCCGATCCGATTACGCATCGGATTGCACACCGGCGAGGTTCAGTTGCGCGATGAAGGCAACTACATCGGTCCGACGATCAACAGGACTGCCCGGCTGCGCGATCTCGCGCACGGAGGCCAAACAGTGCTGTCCGGCACCACCGAGGATTTGGTCGTCGACGCGCTTCCGCTAGACGCGTGGCTGACCGATCTCGGCAGGCACGAACTTCGCGGCGTCGCCCGTCCCGAACGGGTGATGCAGCTGTGCCACCCGGATATCCGCAACGACTTCCCGCCGCTTCGGACGAAAGCCGTTGCCGCTGAGCATTTGCCGGTACAGCTGACGAGTTTCGTCGGCCGCGGCACGGAGATCGATGACGTGCGCGAGATTTTGGCCGCCAATCGGTTGGTGACCTTGACCGGCACGGGAGGTGTGGGCAAAACCCGGCTCGCTATACAGGTAGCGGGCCAGATCGCCTCCGAGTTCGGCGATGGTGTGTGGTACGTCGACCTGGCTCCGATCGCCGACCCCTACTTGGTGCCGGTTGCGATGACCGATGCCCTCGGCCTCGTGGATCAGCCAGGTCGCTCCACTACCGACATGGTCACGCGGTTCGTAGGAGAGCGCCGGATGTTGGTGCTGCTCGACAACTGTGAGCATCTTTTGGACGCCGTCGCCGAACTGGCCACCGCCGTACTGAGCGCCTGCCCGGAACTGACGCTGCTGGCAACGAGTCGTGAGCCGATCGGGGTGGCCGGCGAGGTGATTCGGCGGGTGCCGTCCCTCTCTTTGGAGGACGAGGCCATCGAGTTGTTCGTCGACCGGGCCCACCGGACGAGATCCGATTTCACCATGACCGAAGACGCCGTCGATACAGTAAGGGAGATTTGCCGTCGCATCGACGGCATGCCGCTGGCCATCGAACTGGCCGCGGCCCGAGTGCGGGCGTTGTCGCTCGAAGAGATCGTCACGAGCCTGAATGACCGGTTCCGGTTGTTGACCGGAGGGGGGCGCACCTCGGTCCGCCGCCAGCAGACATTGCGCGCTTCGGTCGATTGGTCGCACGCGTTGTTGACCGAATCCGAGCGTGTGTTGTTCCGACGGCTCGCGCCGTTCATGGGCGGATTTGACCTCTCCGCCGCCCGAGCCGTCGCCGGCGGCACCGAGGTGGAGCGCTACCAGGTGCTCGATCAGCTCACGTTGCTGGTGGACAAGTCGCTGGTGGTGGCGGACAACACCGGCGGTCGAACGCGGTATCGGCTGCTAGAGACCGTGCGCCAGTACGCCTTGGAAAAGCTCGGGGAGTCCGGTGACGCCGACACCGTGCGCTCACGTCACCGCGACTACTACACGGCCGTAGCCGCCCAGCTTGATGCGCCGGCGGCCACAGGCCACCAGCGACGCGTCGAGCAAGTAGAAACCGAGATCGACAATTTACGGGCCGCTTTCGCCTGGAGCCGGGACAACTTTGACATTGAGCCGGCATTACAGATGGCGTCGTCATTGCAGCCTTTGTGGCTAACTCGGGGACGGCTGCGCGAAGGGCTGAGTTGGCTCGATTCGGCACTGGTCGACCTTGACACCGTTGACCGCGGCGTCGCGCCTGCGGTGCTGGCGCGAGCGCTGGCCGACGCGGCTCTGCTCGACGGCTGGGTGGGCGTGCCCGAGCGTAAGGAGCAAGCCAACGAAGCCCTGGCCATCGCTCGTCAACTGGACGACCCCGCCTTGCTGCTCCGCGCCCTCACCGCCTGCTGTGGTACAGCCGCCTTCGATGCCGAAGAAGCGGCAACCTACTTCGCCGAGGCCATCGAGCTGGCACGGGCCCTGGAGGACAAATGGAGGCTGAGCCAGCTGCTGGGCTTTCAGGCGTACGCGGCGATGATGGCCGGCGATGCGAGAGCCGCGCTAGCTGCCGGGGAAGAAGGACGCGACCTAGCCGATGCGATCGGTGACCGGTTTGCCTCGGGGCAGTGCCGCGTGTGGGGTATAGGCGGGGCGCGCGCGGTGTTGGGCGACCTGGCCGGCGCCGAAGTGGGGTTACGGGAGTCGATTGCCGACGCCGATGCGGCCGGCGACCCGTTGTGCAGGTTTAACGCACTCATCACGATGAGCTTCAACCTTGGGTGGCAGGGCAAGACGGCCGCGGCGCGAGCTGCAGCGGAGGCCGCCATCGAGTCCGCCGACGAGCTCGGAACGGTGATCGAGGGACTCGGCTATCTGACGTTGAGTAACGCACACCTGGTCGGCGGCGACGTCGCGGCCGCCAAGGACGCGCTTACACAGGCCTACGGCCGCCTACCGGACGTCGGGTTTCTGATGACGAACATGGGATGGAGAGCCGAAACCGAGCTTGCGGCAGGCAATGTCGTTGCGGCTCGGCCCTCCGCCGATCAAGCCGTGTCGGCGACCGCCGGATTCTTCCGGATGAAGGCGCTGATTGTCCGTGCTCGGGTGGCGTTCGCCGAGGGCGACGCGGAAGCGGCGGAGCGTGATCTGCAAGAGGCGCTCGCATGCGCAAACGACATCGGAGCTCAGCTGGGTGTGCCCGACATCTTCGACCTTCTTGCTCGGCTCGCCGCGCATGCCGAAAGCTACCGCGAGGCGGCCCGGTTTCTCGGCGCGGCGGAGGCCCTCCGGAAGCGCACCGGCGAGGTGGCGTATGAGATCTACCGCGCCGACCGCGAAGCGTCGGACGCCACACTCCGGGATGCTCTGGGCCAGAACGACTTCGACACCGCATATGCCGAGGGCGCCGCGTTGGTGACCAAGGAAGCGATCGCCTACGCCCAGCGCGGCCGCGGCGAACGCAAACGCCCGTCTACCGGCTGGGCTTCGCTCACCCCTACCGAGCTGGATGTCGTCCGGCTCGTCAGTACGGGCTTGGGCAACAAGGACATCGCCGCAAGGCTTTTCATTTCACCACGCACCGTCGAAACCCACCTCACGCACGTCTACACCAAGCTTGGTCTTTCTTCCCGCGTCCAACTCGCCCAAGAGGCGGCACGTCACGATTGAGCGCTCATCCGCTCAGACTGGGGTAGGTCCAGATAACGCTCCAGGTTGCGGTGCATGTTGATGACGCGCCGTTCCTCGCTGGACAACACCAGATGGGTGAAACCCGGCTGATGCATGCCGCGCTGCAGGCCCGCGAGCACCTGGATGTCCTGGGTGAGCACGACGCCGGGCTCGGCCTCACCGGCGGTGACCCGGACATCCGTCGGCTTGGCGCGCGCGGCGCCCGGCGGCACCCGCGTGTTCAAGAACATGACCAACTCGCCCCTATCGGGATCCGGGCCGGGGCGCGAGCACATGACCGTCAGGTGATCGGCGTTGGCCAGCAGGGTCATGTTCGGGAAGACGTTGTACTGGTGGAGGCGGGTGATCCGGTCCGTGTCGGCCCAATCGAGGTCCACCCCGCGGGTGGCGGCGAATGCCCTGGTGTACGCGGCGATCAGGTCCTGGACCGTCTGCCCGGGCCGGCGTTCGCCGCTGGGAAAAGGGGTGCCTTCGGCGGCGCCCATGAGCGCCCCCTGCGTGTAAACGTAGGCGTCCCAAACCTCTTCGTCGCTCAGCGCCCCGTCGAAGCGTGGACTCTGCACGCCGTAGGGTTGGTCGGACTTTCCGGTGTGACCCCAGATCTGTTGGGGCGCATGGATGTCGTCGACACAACGCAGCAATTCCGGGTGCAGCGTCTGAATGTGGTAGGTCTCGCTGTAGCCGTCGGCGATCGTCTTCCAGTTCGCGTCGACCTCCACGGTCAGCGTGGCATAGCAGCGGAAGTCGCTCAGCCGGCACCAGGCGATGTCCCCGGGCAACGCCTCCAGGTACTCGGCCAGCGGCATCGCCTCGAGGTCGAGATTGACAAAAACGAGTTCCTCCCAGGTATCCACCCGGACCGGCACCAGCGGGAAGTCGGACATTTTCAGCGACCCGAAACCCTTGCGGTTGGGCACCCGCTTGAGCATGCCCGCCAAATCCCAGGTCCACCCGTGATAGCCGCACTTGAGCTCCCGCAGGCCCGAACCGGAGCCCACGCAGACCGAGTTGCCGCGGTGGCGGCAGGCGTTCTGGAAGGCGCGCAGCACCCCGTCGTCACCGCGCACGATCAGTACGCCGTATGGGCCGCAGCGGTATTCGAAGTAGTCGCCCGGCTCGGCGACGTGGCCGACCATGCAGGCGAGCTGCCAGACCTTCGGCCACATCCGTTCGACCTCGAGCGCGGCGAACTCGGGCGAGTAATACCGCTGCGCCGGCACCAGGGTGGGGCTTTCCGGCGGAGTGCCGATGGCGTCCTCGTCGCGGCTGCGGGTCGGGTTGCCGGCGGGCGCGTTCATACCCGGAGCCTTAACGCGCTCCGCGCACCAAACGCCCCGGACGCGCCCCGGTGTCGACGTCGTCGCGCCGGGTCACGGTACCGCTCACGACCATGGCCGCATATCCGCTGGCTCCCTGTAGGATCCGGTTGCCTCCGGCGGGCAGGTCCCACGCCATCGCCGCGGGATGCAGGGTGAGGGCGTCCATGTCAATGACGTTGATGTCGGCCTTCTTGCCCGGTTCGATGGTGCCGCGATCGGTGAGGCCGAAGAGGTGGGCGGTGTCGCGGGCCTGCTTGCGGATCACGTATTCCAGCGACAGCTTCTCGCCGCGGCGGCGGTCCCGCGCCCAGTGGGTCAGCAGGAACGTGGGATACGAAGCGTCACAGATCATTCCGCAGTGGGCGCCGCCGTCGGACAGGCCGAGCACCCCGGCGGGGTGCAACAGCATCTCGCGGATGGCATCGCAGTTGCCGTCGGCGTAGTTATAGAGCGGCAGCATCAGCATGGCGGTCGCGTCCGACTCGAGCATCAGGTCGTAGAGGGTGGACAGCGGGTCCTCGCCGCGGGCCTTGGCGATGGCAGCGACGGTGCGGTCCGGGGTGGGCTCGTAGTCGGGCGGATCGCCGAGCGCGTACAGCCGGCCGAGCGAGTGCTGAACCAGGGCGAACATGCCGTCGAACAACAGGGTCGGGTCGGGCGGCAGGTCGTCCTCGGACAGGATCGCGGCCTTCACCGCGGGGTCGGCCAGGCGCTGCGCGAGTTCCTCGCGGCTACATTCGGCCTGCAGCCGGCGGTAGGTGGGCCGGTGGCTGAAGCCGTGGTGGCCCTGGAATCCGATCATCATGCCGAAGGGGCGCGCGGCGATCTGGGGGTACAGGCGGGCGCCCGCCGCGTGCGCGTCCGCGGACAGATCCAGCATCTCGCGCCACAGGTTCGGGTCGGCGTCGACCTGGATGAGGGCGAACGACACCGGACGGTCGATCTCGGCGCCCAACCGGCGCATCCACTCCAGTTCCTTCTTGGGGGCGACGATGTCCTCGCCCGCGGCGCCCTGGGGGGCGAGCTCGAACACCGCTTGCCCGCCGGCGGCCATGGCCCGCCCGAGGCCGAACAGTTCATCCTCGGCCGCGTAGGTGCCGGGGACCGGTTCGCCGTCCATGGCGCGGTGCCCCATCGTGCGGGAGGTGGAGAATCCGAGCGCGCCGGCCTCGATCGCTTCCCGTACCAGCCGGCCCATCGCCTCGATGTCGTCGGGGGTAGCCGGCTCGTTGCGGGCGCCGCGCTCGCCCATCGCATACGCGCGGATGGCGCCGTGGGCGACCTGGCTGCCGACGTCGACGGCGAACTTGTGCTTGCCGATGGCGTCGAGGTACTCGGGGTAGGTCTCCCAGCCCCAGGTGATGCCCTCGGTGAGCGCGGTGCCGGGGATGTCCTCCACGCCTTCCATCAGCTCGATCAGCCACTGCTCGGTGCCGGGCCGGACCGGGGCGAAGCCGACGCCGCAGTTTCCGGTGACCACCGTGGTGACCCCGTGACCGCTCGACGGTTCGAGGAGGCTGTCCCAACTCACCTGGCCGTCGTAGTGGGTGTGGATGTCGACGAAACCGGGGGCCACCACCCGCCCTGTGGCGTCGATGGTTTCGGAGGCTTCAGCCGTCTGCAGGCCGCCCATCGCGGGGTCAGCGGCGGCGCGGCGGACGACGTCGACGATCTTGCCGTCCTTGATGCCGACGTCAGCGCGGTAGCGCTCCGCGCCGGTGCCGTCGACGACGGTGCCACCGATGATCTTCAGGTCGAACATGAGACTCTCCTTGCCGCCAGGGGCTGAAGACGCAAAAGACCCGCAGCATTACGCTACGGGAGGTAGCGTAACTCTTGCTGCGGCCACCGCAATAGGTTCGGCCTAACTTGCGTGCCTCAGAGGGAACTCTTCAGCGCCGCGACCGTTTCCAGATCGTCGAGCGCCGCGACGCCGCGCCGAAGCCCTTCGATGGCGATGTCTTCGACCTGCATGCCGCCCATGCCCGCGGTGATGAGCGGCGCCACGTACGCGTAGAGCGCGGCCTGGCGGAAGCGCAGCCACAGTTCGTCGCGGTCCAGTTCGGGCCCGCCGGCCGCGGCGAGCGAGCGGCGGTAGTCGTCGAGTAACTCGCGCTGGGTCGCCCGGCGATCTTCGGGGGTGAGGCTGGTGATCAGGGTGTAGGCCAACTCGCGCGACGGGTGCCCGCGCCGAACCGCCTGCCAGTCCAGCAGTCCGGCCTTGCCGCCGTGGAAGTACATGTTGCCGGGATGGGCGTCGCCATGCATGACGGTGTGCGGGGGAGTGTCGATGAGGGCGGCGACGGCCCGGTAGTTGTCGGCAATGAAACGACCGCTGTCGACCGGGATCTCGGTGCGCTCGGCAAGTCGCTTGATCGAGGCGTGCATGAGCGAGCCGGTCAGCAAGGAGGTGACGTCGCCGGATGGCGTGTAGAGCCAGCCCAGCGGACCGCGTCGGTCGCGGGGGAGTCGTTGCCAGAAGGTGGCGTGCAGGTCGGCGAGCAGCTCAACCATGAGGCTGGCCTGCTCGGGCGAAAGCGGGTGCAGGGTGTCGGGGAACTCGCATGCCTCGGCGGGCAGGTCCTCCAGCACCAACAGGTAGCGCCCCGTCCACGAATCGAACGCCGCGCCGTAGGCATACGGGGCGCCGACGACCTGCGGCGCGAGCTGGCGGTAGAACCGGACCTCCGTATGCCCGAGCCGGCCCAACTCACCCATCAGCCGGGTCGCCGCCGTCTTCGCCGCGAGCTTGACGAACACCGAGTCGGGGACGTTCTTCCCGGTCAGGACCAGCCGCGCGCGCGACGATGTCCCAGCGTCGCTGCCCAGGACACGGACCGATCTGACGGTGGTGCCCATCACCTTGGAGAGCACCGCCGCGTCGATGTCTTCCACCCGCCGGGGCAACCCCAATCGGCCACCGACCACCGCGTCGGTGGCCACGCGGCCCACTCCCCGGCCGAGGTGAGCGGCCAAGCCGAGGGCCGAAAGAGCCTGCGCCAGAGGGTTATTCATAGCCGTCCGTTTCTAGGTGAGGACGTGTCACCCGCACCGCGAGCCGTTCGGACGTCGCGGCACGGGGTCAGACAAAAATACCCGAACGTCTGAATATCAGACAATACGTCGTTATTGTCTGATCTGCGGCACCAGCGCCCTCACCACGAACTGCTCGACGAACTGCCGCTTGTCGGCGGCCGGGCGGTACCGCCACGAGGGCGCCAGGAGAAACAACGTGGTCGCGTGCAGCCATTGGACGACCGACCGCGGGTCGACATCGGCGTGCAGGCGGCCCGCCGCCTTCCACCGATCCAGCAGCGGTTGGTAGTGCCGCAATAGCGTCTCCACGATGGGCTCCGAACCCCTCTCGAGGGCCGTCGCCACAGCGGTGCTCTCGGCAGCGAACAACGCCTCGTTCAGTGGGTCGCCGTCGACCGACTCGACCCGGGCCAGGACCATCTCGGGCACAGACCGGACCGGATCGTCGGGAGCGGCCAGCGAGCGGACCAACTCGTCGAGTGCGTGGTCGACCCGCATCAGCATCAGGCCCAGCAGGACGTCATCGCGGCCGGGAAAATACCGGTAGACCGTGGACCGTGATACCCCTGCCTCGTCGGCCACCTCGCCCATCCGGAACTGAGTGTTGCCGCGCTGCACAATGCAGCGGGCCGCGGCGTCCAGGATGCGCCTGCGGGCCTCCTCGTCGTCGAGGATCGCGCGGTCGTCGCCCCACCGGCGACTCGGTTCCATCGCGCAGATGTTACGGGGTCCGTTCTGCATAACAGCGGATTCCGTTGCGAATAAAGCACATCGGGACGCATGCCACGTAGGGCGCGGATTCAAGCGCTTGGGCGTCGTGTCAGATCGGTCCAGGTCAAGGTGACGCGGGTTCCGCGCGGCGTGCGGTCGATGCTCACTTCGTCGGCAAGTGTCTCCATCAACGGGATACCGCGCCCACGGAGCTGCTGCTGGTATCGGGCCGGAACCTTCTGACGCCAACGGCCGCGATCGTCGACGATGACGGACAAAGTGTCGGACGGCCCGTCATAGGCCGCGCTCACATCCAGCGTCCCGCGCTGTGGGGTCTCGCAGTAAGCGAATTCCGCGGCGTTGGCTATGGCTTCGTTTACCGCCAGCAGGACGTCACTGAACCGGTCGGAACCGAGAGTGAAATGCGTTTCGAGCCAGGCCCCGAACTCGGCACGGGCCCGAGCGGCGCTACGCGGGTCGGCGGCGACCCGATTCCGCGCGAAGCGGGATCGGTTATCGGTATTCGACACGCCATGCGGTTGAGGATCAGAGCGCCCCATCGTTTCCAGTTGTGCCCCCATCTCGAGGTTCACCCACCAGCAATGCCGCTCAGTGCGTCGTCAAGCGAGCTGTAGAGTGCGAGCACGCTGTCGATTCCCATCAGTTTGATCGGTCTGCTCGTGGCCGAGCCATTGGCAACGACCGCGAATTTCGTCGGCGGCTGGGTCTCGGCCTGCGCCGTGACGAGCACGGTCATCCCGGCTGACGCCAAGAAGTCCACTTTCGACAGGTCAACGACTAGCGCGGCGGGCTTGGTCGCCATCGCGGTCTGGATCGCCTCGGCCAGGTGCGGCGAGCTGAGCATGTCCACTTCACCCGAAACGGTCAGCACGACCGCCTCGTCTACCTGCTGTTTTCCTACTGAGAAAGCCGTCGGATCGATTGGATCGTTGGTTAGTTCGCCCATGGTCTATCACTCACATTCGGTCCCAGGCGGGACACTGTTAGCTCATAAAATAGCTACTGCCAACCCCGGGGGCTGCTTGTTCAACCCCACGGAAAGCGCTTGCCCTTCGGAGGAGAGACACTCCGTCGATCCGCGCCCTAGCTACAGATGCAGCCGCAAGTTGTTTATTCGATGGTATGACACGCGGCGAACCACACCCAAAACGAGTGAACGAATCGCGCCGGCGTGACGTCCTGTGAGTGTGTGCGACGCCCCCCGTGAAAGTCGCGCATGGCATTCGCCCATGCGTGAACCGCCTCCACCGAATTCGTGTCCAGCCTGGGCTTCATGGCCTGCACAAACGCGGGAGGACGGTCGGCGTGGAGCCCGGTGATCGCGATGCCCAGCGGGAAGACCCGCAGGCCGAGGTCGAGCCCACCGGGCCCCGTGCGGACGCAGTGACACGGCGGCGCGCATTGGTGGGCATCGGAGCGGTGGCCGGCATCGCCGCAGTCGATGTCGGTGGCTTCGCCTATGCGGGCGGCTGGCTGCGGCCCGACGCGCTGACGCCGCCCCGGTTCGCCGACCGCTTCGAACACGTCTACGGACGCCACGACGGATTTCGCCGGAATCACGCCAAGGGGCTCAGCGCGGTCGGCACGTTCGCGAGCACCGGGGCAGGGGCGGCGATCTGCCGGGCCGCGGTCTTCCGGCCCGGGAGCGTGCCGGTGATCGGGCGGTTCTCCCTGTCGGGTGGCCTCCCGGATCAGCCCGATGCGCCCGCCACGGTCCGCGGACTCGGCCTGCTCTTCCAGGGCCCCGACGGCCAGCAATGGCGCACCGCGATGGTCAACATCCCCGTCTTCCCGGACAGCACGCCGCAAGGGTTCTACGACCGGCTCCTCGCGTCCAGACCCGTGGCCGGGACGGGCAAGGCGGACCCGGAGAAGATGGCCGCCTTCCTCGATCGCCATCCCGAAACGGTCGCGGCGATGAAGTTGATCAAACAGGCCGCGCCGAGCGCGGGGTTCGCCGACAGCGCGTTCTACGGTCTGAATGCATTCCGGTTCACCAACGGCTCCGGCGCGACGGTTCCGGTGCGCTGGGCCGCCATTCCGCAGGAACCGGCGGGCGCCCAGGTGCCGGCGGCCGGCAAGGACTACCTGTTCGACGACCTTGTCCGCGCGGCCGCGCGGCGACCACTGAGTTGGCGGCTCGTACTCACGGTCGCGGAGCCGGGTGACCCGACCCACGACGCCACGAAACCCTGGCCGCGGTCGCGCCGCACCGTCGACGCCGGCACCATCACCATCACGGCGGTACAGACCGAGGCGCCCGGAAACGCCCGCGATATCAACTTCGACCCGCTGGTGCTGCCGGACGGCATCACGACTTCCGACGACCCGCTGCTGGCCGCGAGATCGGCGGTATATGCCCGCTCGTTCACCCGCCGCGCCGAGGAACCAAAGTCTCCCAGCGAAGTCGACGTCTCCCGGGTGCTCCGGTGAAGGAAGGCACCGCCGCGACCCGGTTCGCGCTCCCGTCCCGCCTGCTGCACTGGCTGATGGCGCCGATGGTCGTCGCGCAGCTGCTCATAGGCGTCACCATGGTCGCAGCGCTGAGCTACTACCCGCTGCTGCTGACCATCCATCGGCCGCTGGGCGTGCTGATTCTGGTGTTCGCCGTGGTGCGGCTGGCGAATCGGCTCGGGCACCGCCCCCCACCGTTTCTGTCCACCATGAGCGGCGCCGAACGACGCATCGCCACGTGGTCGGAATACCTGCTCTACGCACTGTTGCTGGTGCAGCCCCTGACCGGGTGGGCCATGCTGTCGGCGGCACGGTACCCGGTCACGCTGATCGGGCGGCTGCGGCTGCCCGGCATCGCGCCGCACAGCATCGATGTGTTCGCGGTGCTGCGCGAGTGCCACGGCGCCCTGGCGTTATTGTTGTTCCTGACATTCACAGCCCACATGTGCGCGGTGCTCTTTCATACGCTCGTTCTGCGCGACCGGCTCCTTGATCGCATGGCGCTGTGGCGCGTCGGACCCAGCGCAGCGCAGCCAGACCAGGCCGAGCTGTAACGACCTGCGTCCCAAAGCTCTGATCGGGCGAATATGATCGGCACGGTTAGCGCAGGGTGCTGAGCACCGTAGGCGCCGTGACCATACGGAACCACGAAGGAGTGGAGAACTTCCATGCCGAACGAGAAGCAAGCGGACCGGATGACGTCGGGGAAGGGATTCATCGCGGCGCTCGACCAGAGCGGCGGCTCGACGCCCAAGGCGCTGCGCCTCTACGGCATCCAGGACGACGCGTACTCCTCCGAAGAGGAGATGTTCGACCTCATCCACCAGATGCGCTCGCGGATCATCACCTCCCCGGCGTTCACCGGTGACCGCGTCCTGGCCGCGATCCTGTTCGAGCAGACCATGGACCGCGAGATCGAGGGCACCCCGTCGACCACCTATCTGTGGGACACCAAGGGCGTGGTGCCCATCCTCAAGATCGACAAGGGCCTGGCCGAGGCGTCCGACGACGTGCAGCTGATGAAGCCGATTCCAGGACTGGACGAGCTCCTGGAGCGCGCCGTGATCAAGGGCGTCTTCGGCACCAAGGAACGGTCGGTGATCGGTGGCGCCAACGCCAAGGGCATCGCCGCCGTGGTCGCCCAGCAGTTCGAGCTCGCCCATCAGGTGCTCTCGCACGGCCTGGTGCCCATCATCGAGCCCGAGGTCACCATCTCGATCTCGGACAAGGCCGAGGCCGAGGGCATCCTGCGCGACGAGATCACCAAGCAACTCGAGAACGTGCCCGATGGTCAGCGCGTGATGCTCAAGCTGAGCCTGCCCACCGAGGTCAACTTCTACCGCCCCCTGATCGAGCACCCGAAGGTGATGCGGGTGGTCGCGCTCTCCGGCGGCTACTCCCGCGAGGAGGCCAACGAGCTGCTGGCGAAGAACACCGGGCTGATCGCCAGCTTCAGCCGCGCACTGACCGAGGGGCTCACCGTCGACCAGTCCGACGAGCAGTTCAACGCCACGCTGGACAAGGCGATCCAGTCGATCTACGACGCCTCGGTCGCCGGCTGAGCTAATAGCGGTGGTCGGCCATGCGGGGCGGGCCGTCGCCGGCGTCACGTTCGTCCGACACCAGCGCGGGCACCATCTCGCTCGTCACCAATCCCTCGTCGCGCGTCAATTCGTCGATCACGTCGAAGGATTCGGCGATATTGGCCGGGGTGTCGACGACGATGGTCACCACGGGGACGCGACGGCGCAGCGAGAGCAACCTGTCGCCGTGCGGTTGATGGTCGCCGTGGTAGCCCCAGATGCCCCGCACCACCGTCGCGCCGTCGGGTGCTTCGCGCTGACGGAGCCGCTGCACGATCGCGCGATGAATCGGCACCCCGCCGTGTAGAGCCGACTCGGACGTGTAGATCGTCAACTTCTGGAACAGCGGCAAACCGCGTTCGTCGACCCCCGGGAGGGCGTGCGGCCGTTCCAGGAGTTCGCCGTCGCGTTTGCACACTCGGACCCGCTCCAGCGTGACCATGGGTTGGCGCAGCCGCCCTGTCAGCTCCGGCAACACCCCTGCGATGCGCTCGCCCGATCCGACGGCGACGATCATCATCGGGACGTTGGCGTTACGACCGAAAAAGCGTGCACGGTGCCGCTGTCCGTCGGTGACGCCGTCGACCCCCAGCAGCACCGATGCGCCCGCTATCCGCCGCCGATGTAACAGATCGCAGACGGCGACGTAGGCGGGTGCGCCGTTGACACGTTCCTTGCGGCCGACATAGACGGTCAGCTTGACGGCTTCCCGCAATTCGTCGGGGAGTTGCAGCGGCGCCAGAGGTGCCCCGCCGTCGCGTAGCAGCCGCGCCCGCTCCAGGGTGACCAGGCCGCGCTGCTTGACGGCGAGCACCGGGTCGAGCACGGCCTCGACGTTCGTCTTGGTGTCGACCGCGATGATCGCGACGGGCGGATCCTCGGACAACGTCAGCGACTCGTCCGTCCTGAGGTGGCGCCCGGATCCGAAGCCGCCGATGCCTCGCAGCACCACGCCGCAGGCGATGCGATGCCGGGCATAAAGATCGAGCAGCACGTCGGAGACAAAGCCGTCGTCGGTCCGCCGGCGCTCGGCCAGGTAGGTGGTGAGCTTCAGGCAGTCTTCGTCCATGGCCGCTCCTAAGGCGTTGCGGTGCAGGAGTCTTCACGCGCCTTGCGGGCAACCGCTCCGCCGATGTTGTCCTGTCGCTTCGCGTTGATCTTACGCGCGGCTGTAGCCGGGAGCATGGCACCGCTGATCTGATCGGGTTGCCACTCAACGCTCCCTGGTAATTTTCGGCGCGGTGCCGCCGAAGACGGGCTGCTCAGTGCCGCGGTGGTTGTGCCCGGATGCGACGAACCTTGACGCGAAATGCGTTGCAGCACACTGGCGCCATGCTGAGCAGCGGCCAGCACGTCATTCGCCGGGTGGCCGCCGGCCCCGCAGCGCGGGCCGACATCGGCGAGTACACCGGTGCACTGAATGAGTCTTCGCAAGTACGCTTTTCGTGTACGGGATACTGCTGCGTTCGTTGGCTAACAGCCAGTTAGCAGCTGAAACTCAGGATATGCCCATGCCGCAGGCCGAACGCGGCGGTACGCTCAAGGCATGCCGTGTTCAAACGGCGTGCCCACTGCTGGAGGCAGCATCCAGCGGCTGTTGGGATCTGGCGGAATGAGCGAGGAGTACCCCGCCCAACTTTCCGGGTTGCCCTGCCGCGAAGCGCTCATGAGATTGGCCACTGACCCTTCCGTTGACGGCTGTCGCCGACGATTCGTCAGAATGGCGAATCCAGCGCTGTGGCATCCAAACATTCTGCGCGTCAACGATTGAGGCGAGTTCTACGGATAGTCGTGCATTCCGATCTGCTTCGTCGACGGAACTGCCGCCGCGAGCCAGGTGTGGGGCCGCTATCCGACCGGCATGCCAACGCTCGCTGATTTCGCCCACGCGCCGGAAACTGCCAGACGCCCACGCCCGCGGCGCAAATCACGATCCAAAGCCCGTCAGCTGACGGCACTGGCAGAAACGGAAACCTCTCATGTTCACCGGCATTACTGGCCACGTTGGCGCTCTGGTCGCCAGCATCCTGGTCCTTATCGGCGGCGCAACCCTGCGTGGTGGCGCAGCAACGGCCGACCCAAACCAGGACGAGCAGTTCAAGGCACTTCTCAACCAAGAGGACATTCCCGCCGAAGAAGGCGTACCAAGCCTCATCGACACCGCCCACAAAATTTGCCTCGTACTCGACCGCGGCATATCGGTGGACACCATCGTGGGCGCGATGCTGAACAATGCGTACACCCAGGATCCGGTCGAGCGTCTCTACCCTCTGGGCCGCCTCGAATCCACCATGAGACGATTCATCACCGCGTCAGTCGGGGCCTACTGTCCGCGAAATCAAAGCAAGATAGCTCCCGTCCTGGCTAATCCCGCGCCGGCATCAAATGGGCCGGCGCAGCCCGCGGCCGCGTATCTGCACAGCGCCGCGGGTGACCCGGGGCAGATACCCCCGAGCACTGAGCGCGCGGGACCACCACTCTTCATGGCAGGCGGCGCTTTCGGCGCCGGCCGCTACGTGCGCGAACCATCGGACGGTGACGCGCGCGGCACGGCCCTTGCCTCGCATACCAGAGCGCTTCCTTCCGGAGATATGACCCCGCCAACCCCACCGGAGATTCCGCCACCGCCCCCGGTGGCGCATCTGCGGACGCCGCCCCCGATCCGGTAGGGAGCCCCCGCGGCTGAGCCAGTCATCGAGGGCGATGCGCACGGTCGCCATGGCCAGCGC